>CANRFA010000004.1 GCA_947629775.1 uncultured Oscillospiraceae bacterium | reverse complement strand
TTTCGCTCATTTCCGTTCAAAAAGTGAAATTGGAAGCGAACTGGAAAATCCACCAAGTTATTATTTTACGCTTCCTTCCTCGAAAACCGCAAGCGGCAGAAGGAGAAATTCGATGCCACTCATCCTTTGACCTGGACCGATGACAAGGGGAAGACCAGACACATAGGTCGCAGGACTCTGAAGCGCAGGCGCCGGAAGAAGAATGCCGGACAATCCGACATAACCAATCAAAGGTAATCCTTATAGGATAGACATCGATGAATAGTTTGACCTCTTACCGGGACTGCCGGAAGCCCCGCCCCTTCTGGGGTGGAGCTTGCGACACCCCGGGGGGGTAATTCACAGACCGTAATCCCCTCGTGGAAGATCACAATCCCCAGCACCGCCGCCACAAAGGGCTCCACTGTGGCCAGAATGGCGGCCTTTCCCGCCTCCGCATCCTTAAGGCCGTCCGTGTAGAGCAGGTAGGCGAAGATGGTACATCCCACGCTGATGCCAAGCCCGCCCACGACGGCCCGCCAGTTCAGAAGCAGATCCAGATGCCGCCAGAGGCCGGAGATCGGCACGGCGAAGACGCCCGCAAAGAGCATGGTGTAGAAGGTGATCGTAGGAGACTGGTAGTGCTTCAGCGCCAGCTTGCCGAAAATGGAGTAGAGGGCATACCCGAAGGCGGAGCCCAGTCCCACCAGAATGGTAAACCCGGAGACCCGCTCCTGCCCCAGGGGGAACAGTCCTGTCACCAGAGCGCAGCCGGCGAAGGTCACCAGGAGCGCCACGATCTTCACCGGGGTGATCCGCTCCCGGAACAGGACCGCGGAGAGCAGCGTAACGAAAACCGGCGAAGTATAGAGCAGCACCGCCGCCACGGACATGGAGCTGAGGTTAATGCAGGTGAAGTAGCACCAGTTGAAGAAGACCAGCGAGCAGACCCCGGAGCCGAAGAAGTAATACCAGTGCCGGGGACTGATGCGAAGGGCCTGGCGGTTGGTCAGCGCCAGGAAGATGCCGTACAGGGCCGCGGAAAGGGTCCCCCGCAGCGCCACGTTCTCCATGGACGTCAGCCCGGCCGCCGTCAGAAGCCGGACGAAGATCCCGATGCAGCCCCACATGGCGGCCGCCGCAATGATTTTCAGACAGGCCCGCCTTTCCACTTGCGGTCCCTCCCTGTTCTGCAGTATACTCCGGGTACTATAGCAGAGAGAAGGGGAGAATGCAAGTGCGCTATCCGAATATCACAGAGGGGGTTTTCCGCTCCCGGCCCAACCGCTTCATCGCCCACGTAGACATCCGGGGCCAGGACACGGTCTGCCACGTGAAGAACACCGGCCGCTGCCGGGAACTGCTGCTGCCCGGCGTCCCGGTCTGGCTGACCGAGAGCGACAACCCCGCCCGCAGGACCCGGTATGACCTTGTGGCCGTGGAAAAGCAGACTCCCTTCGGCCCTCTGCTGATCAACATGGACTCCCAGGCTCCCAACAGGGTCTTCCGGGAGTGGGCCGTGGACGGACACTTCCGCCCGGACCTGACGCTCCTGCGCCCCGAGACCGTCTGGGGATCCTCCCGCTTCGACTTCTACTGGGAAGCTCCGGACCGCCGCGGCTTCGTGGAGGTCAAAGGGGTGACCCTGGAAACAGACGGGGTGGCCTCCTTCCCGGACGCTCCCACGGAGCGGGGTGTAAAGCACCTGCAGGAACTGATCCGCGCCCGCCAGGCGGGATACGAGGCCGCCGTCTGCTTTATCGTGCAGATGTCCCCCATGCGCTTCGTTACTCCCAACGACGCCACCCACCCGGCCTTCGGAGCCGCCCTGCGTCAGGCCCGGGACGCCGGGGTGGAGATCCTGGCGGTGGAATGCGCCGTGGAACCGGGCATTTTGAAGGCTTGCAGGCCCCTTTCCGTCATGCTCTGAGGCGGATTTCTGCGAAATCCCCGGTTTTCCTGGGCAATTTACACAAATTGGAACCTTCAAAAATGTACAAAAAGACGAACCCGATTCTCAAAATGAATTATTGAACCCTACGAACTTGCAAAATGGCTCTTGACAGCGCAGGCCGTCAGGCGTATAGTGCCATCAGGCAATGGGGCCGCAGCTCAAGGACAGAGCAGCGGCCCTTCTCTTTTTTCGGATGCATCGAAAGAGAACCCTGCAAGCAATCACGCAAAGGCGCGTGTCCCCGGGGAGAGGGGGCAGGCGCCGCATTTTTTTGGGAGAGTGAGTCATATGGATATGTCAGTATGGTATCTGGTCGGAGCAATGCTGGTATTCTTCATGCAGTGCGGCTTCGCCATGGTGGAGACCGGCTTCACCCGCGCCAAAAACGCCGGCAACATCATCATGAAGAACCTGATGGACTTCTGCATCGGCACTGTGGTCTTCGTCCTGCTGGGCTACGGCATCATGAACAGCGAGAACTATCTCTTCGGCCTCATCGGCCGTCCGGAATACCAGCTGTTCACCGATTTCTACGGTTTCGACTGGTCTAACTTCTTCTTCCAGCTGGTCTTCTGCGCCACCGCCGCCACCATCGTCTCCGGCGCCATGGCGGAACGGACCAAATTCCTGGCCTACTGCGTCTACTCCGGCGTGATCAGCGCCATCGTCTACCCCATCGAGGCCGGCTGGGTCTGGAATCCTCAGGGCTGGCTGGTCAATCTGGGTTTTGTGGACTTCGCCGGCTCCTGCGTCATCCACATGGTGGGCGGCCTCACCGCCTTCCTGGGCGCCGCCCTGCTGGGGCCCCGCATCGGGAAGTATACGAAGCATAAGGACGGCACCATCGAAGTGCACGCCATCCCCGGCCACTCCCTGACCCTTGGCGCTCTGGGCTGCTTCATCCTCTGGTTTGCCTGGTACGGCTTCAACGGCGCCGCCGCCGCGGACGTCTCCGAAATGGCCTGGATCCTGGGCAACACCACCATCGCTCCCGCCGTCGCCACCTGCTCCTGCATGATCTTCACCTGGATCCGCAGCGGCAAGCCGGATGTCTCCATGTGCCTCAACGCCTCTCTGGCCGGCCTGGTAGCCATCACCGCCCCCTGCGCCACGGTAGATGCCCTGGGCGCCATCATCATCGGCCTGGTAGCCGGCATCATTGTGGTTCTCATTGTGGAGTTCGTGGACTTCAAGCTCCATGTGGATGATCCCGTGGGCGCCGTAGCGGTCCACTGTGGCAACGGCATCTGGGGCACCATCGCGGAAGGTCTCTTCAACACGGAGTCCGGCCTCTTCTACGGAGGCGGCTTCGCCCACCTGGGCGTCCAGCTGCTGGGCGTGATCGCTGTAGGCGGCTACACCCTGATCGTCATGTTCATCGTCTTCAAGATCATCGACGCCACCGTGGGCCTGCGGGTCAGTGCCGAGGAAGAGATCATGGGCCTGGACATCACCGAACACAACCTGGCCTCCGCCTACGCGGACTTCATCCCCTCCGCCCCCGGCTTCATCGGCGGCGAGGATCACTACGAGCCCGTGGATGTCTCCAGTCTGGTGCCGGTGGATCTGAAGCCCCGCACCGTCCTGAACACTGAGGCTCCCAAGATGACCAAGGTCACCATCGTCTGCAGAGCGGAACAGTTCACGGCCCTCAAGAACGCCATGGCCGCCGTAGGAGTCACCGGTATGACCGTCTCCAACGTCATGGGCTGCGGCACGCAGCTGGGCAAGGTCGGACAGTACCGCGGCGTCAGGATGAGCATCAACCTGCTTCCCAAGATCCAGGTGGACATCATCGTCTCCAAGGTGGATCCCGCCCTCGTGATCGCCGCCGCGCAGAAGGTTCTCCGCACCGGAGCCCAGGGCGATGGCAAGATCTTCCTCTACAATGTGGAGAACGTGGTCAAGGTCCGTACCGGAGAGCAGGACTTCGACGCCCTCCAGGACGACTGATAACCCCGCTCCGGATTATCCGGAACGTTCATATATACAGTTCCTCCTCTTTTCTATCGGCAGAGCGCCCGCCAGGATACCTCCCGGCGGGCGCTCTGTTGTCTTTCTTCAGCTTTTTCCGCTCTTCCGGAACCGGGGCGAGCGGGGAACCTTGTACCGGCACAGCTGCTCCGGGCAGGAAGCGCAGGAGAGGCTCCGATTGGACCCCTCCCAGAAGCGCTCCGGATGACGGCGGTAGCGGATCTCCCAGAAGAGCAGCACCACCACGCCGGTCCAGAAGAGGCTCTGGGCGTACCAGTGCCCCACGCTCATCAGGGGAGCCGCCATCATCCAGGATCCCCAGGCGAAGATCCGGCAGTTCACACAGCAGCGGTTTTTCATGAGGAACGTCTGAAATGGACAGAAGAAGAGCACGCAGACAAGGTCCCCCAGGAAACTGAGGGCGCAGAACAGCACCAGCTCCGGAACACCCAGCACCCCCAGATGGTGGAGGATTCCAAAGCCGACGTTAACCCCCAGCCAGAATACGGCCACCTTCGCGGCACCTTTATCCCGTTCCTTCACCGCCTGCCGCAGCGCCTCCCGGCTGTACCCGGAAATCTCCTCGTAGCGCTCCGGATACTGCTTGTGGCACCCCACCGTGAGGAGCGTGCCGGGCGTCAGCTGAGAAACCATGGAGAGCAGGACGGAAACCCAGAGGAGGCCCAGAATCAGAACGTGGGCTCCCTTTCCGGTGAAGTCCAGCCAGGCGCGGCGCCGCCACCAGGTTACCGCAACGCCCGCCGTCACGGCCAGACGGAAGCAGAAATCCGCAAGGTACCGCCGCGTTACGGCAGACAGCCGAATGGAAACGGGCCGCTTGGACATTTCCGGCACCTCCTTGTGCTCCGGGATTCCCCTTCGATCAGAATTCGCACCTGCCCTCCAGAGCCTGCGCCAGGGTCGCCTGATCCGCGTACTCCAGCTGGCTTCCCATGGGAATGCCGTAGGCCAGCCGGGTAACCTTTACCCCGAACGGCTTCAGCAGGCGGGAGATATAGCGGGCGGTGGTCTCCCCCTCCGTATCCGGGTTGGTCGCCATGATCACCTCGGAGATGGAGCCGGTGGACACCCGGTCCACCAGAGAACGGATCTGAAGGTCGTCCGGCCCCACATGGTTGATGGGAGAGAGCACCCCATGAAGCACGTGATAGGTCCCTTCATACTCGTGGGCGCGCTCGATGGCGATCACATCCTTGGGATCCGCCACCACGCAGATGATGTCCTTCTTCCGCTTCGTGCTGGAGCAGATGGAACAGGGGTCGTTCCCCTGGGTCAGATTCTGACAGATCGGACAGCGGCGCACATTGCGCTTGGCTGTCCGGATCGCATCGGCGAAGGAGTCCGCCTCCTCGTCCGTAAGGGACAGCACATAAAACGCCAGCCGCTGGGCCGACTTCTTTCCCACACCCGGAAGTCTGGCGAAGTGCTCGACCAGAGTCTCCAGAGCGGACGGAAGAAAATCCACAGAACAGTCCTCCCTTTCCTTTCAGTATTCCGGGACGCCCCCTCCGATGACGGACAGGGGCCAGATTTCCCGGCCCGGCATAGAATGCAGCAGCGGAGACGGGAACGGAGCCGACGTTCCCCGAACGCTTCCGGAGCGGCGGAACCTGCTCCAGGCCGGGCCCACGGCCCCAGCCCCCTTCCTGCCGGCTACCGGGGGCCGACCGCTTTTCAGATAGCCGCCTGCCGGGGGACTTCCCCCGGCGGGCGGCGGGGCCGCTCAGTACATCTCGCCGGTATCCGTCTCTTTCACCTGCAGATCCGCCTTGCGCAGAGCGTCCAGGATCTGCTTCTTGTGGTCGTGGCCGAAGGCCTCCAGGGTGACCCGCAGTTCCACGCCGGCCTGCCGGTTGATGTTGACAAACTGGTTGTGCTCCAGCTTGATGATGTTGCCGCTGTTGGCGGCCAGAATGCCCGCCACCCGCAGCAGTTCGCCCGGGCGGTCCGGCAGAATGACGGAGAAGGTGAAGATTCTGCCCCGGTTGATGAGCCCGTGCTGGACCAGAGAGGACATGGTGATCACGTCCATGTTTCCGCCGGAGAGCACGCACACCACATTCTGTCCCTTGCAGTCCAGATGGCGCAGGGCGGCCACCGGCAGCAGGCCGGCGTTCTCCACCACCATCTTATGCCGTTCCATCAGGTCCAGGAACGCCTCTACCAGCTCGTTGTCGTCCAGAGCGATCATTTCGTCCACATTCTTCTGTACGTAGGGGAAGATCCGGTCGCCGGGGGTCTTTACCGCCACGCCGTCGGCGATGGTGGTGGCCTGCGGCAGGGTCACCACGTGGCCCGCCTCCAGGCTGGCCTTCATGGAAGCCGCTCCGGTGGGCTCCACCCCAATGACCTTCACGCTGGGATTGAGCAGTTTGGCCAGCGTGGAGACGCCGGTAATGAGTCCGCCGCCTCCCACCGGCACCAGGATCATGTCCACATCGGGCAGATCCTGAAAGATCTCGTAGGCAATGGTACCCTGGCCGGTAGCGAGGGTCTCGTCGTTGAACGGGTGCACATAGGTCAGGCCCTGCTCCTCCGCCAGGCGGGCCGCCTCTTCCGCGGCGTCGTCAAAGACCCCGCCGTGGAGGATCACCTTCGCGCCATAGTCCTTCGTGTTGTTCACCTTTACAAGAGGGGTGGTGGTGGGCATGACAATGGTGGCCGGCACGCCGGCCTGCTGGGCGGCGTAGGCCACGCCCTGGGCGTGGTTGCCCGCGGAAGCGGTCACCAGTCCCCGGGCCTTCTCCTCCTCGGAGAGGGTGCTGATCTTGAAATAGGCGCCCCGGATCTTATAGGCGCCGGTCACCTGCATGTTTTCCGGCTTCAGATAGACGTTATTACCGGAGATTCTCGACAGGTAGGGGGAATGGATCAGATGCGTAGGGGCGAGAACGCCCTTCAGGACCTGTCTGGCCTGCTTGAATTCTTCCAGGGTAAGCATGAAAACGCTCCTTCTTGACACTCAAAAATAAGGTGCTCCTATCATACACACGTTTACCCGTCGGCGTCAAGAGCAATTCCTTCCGGATCCTTCCCCTCGTCGGAGGACCGGCTGTGCCCCAGAAGCCGGTCATAAGTGATCATCTGCAGGTCCCGGGCCAGTTCCTCCGAGGCAGGGGTGGGCTCCATCTGCAGGCGGACGTTCCAGTACGGAACCTGCCGGAAGCGGTCCGCCAGCAGTTCCATCCAGGACGAGCGGGCCCCACCGGAGGCACGGGCCGCAGCCGTCAGCAGGCTGTAATCCGAAATGGCGTTTCCGGTGTGCCGGGGCAGCATGTCCCACTCCAGGGAGCGGTTGCTGTATACCAGGAAGGGCGTATGGAAAACGGTCCGGTACTCCTCCGGGGTAAAGCCGTCCCGGCTGTTGTAGAGTCCGGTCTCACAGTAGGTCAGACGGTCCGCCCCCAGATTGGGGCGATGGTCTCCAAAGAAGACCAGCAGCGTGGGCCTCTCTCGGGCATCCATCCACTCCGCCAGAACGGTCAGCATCCGATCCGCGTCCGCCAGCCGCTGAACATAGGCGGTCAGAAGGCTGCGGGCCTCCTCCGAGATGCCGGGCGCCTCCACTTCAATGGCAATCTCCTCCGGCTGCAGCGCCGGATAGGGCTGATGGCCCTCCATGGTGGCAATGTAGAGCAGCAGCGGCGTCCCAGGCTCCTCCCGGACCTGATCTTCCATGAGGGAAAGGGCCGCTTCCGTGAGGGAACGGTCCGATACGTGTCCGCCCCGGTACTCCACCTCTCCCATCCGCTCCACATCCGGCTGCGTAAGGAAGACATCAAAACCAAGCCAGGGAAAGGCCTGATTGCGGTTATAAAAGGTTCCGTCGTAAGGGTGGAGCGCCATGGTATGATACCCGGATTCCCGGTAGAGGGAGACATAACTCTCCAGCGGACGGCTGACGTAGCGCCACGGGGTGCTCATGCCCCCCAGAAAGTCCATGGAAAGCCCGGTGAGAACGGAAAATTCCGTCCGCACCGTTCCGCCGCTCATGGCGGTCACGTAGAGGTCCCCGCTGCGGCAGTTCTCCCGCTCCCGCAGGGCGTCATACCCTGCCAGAGGGTTTTCGGAAAAGGAGACGCCGGGCAGCTCCCGTACATCCGAGAAGCTTTCGCTGAGCACCACAATCACGTCGAAGGGTTCGGCGGCCGAGGCGGAAACCAGCCGGTAAGGCGAGAGAATCTCCTCCACCGCCCCATCGCTGTACCCTTCGGGGACCCAGGTCTCCATCCCCAGCAGGAACAGGGCGCTCCCTCCCACAAAGCCATTCCGGCGATAACAGCTGACGGGATCCTGCATTTCGGTCAGAGACATGCCGGCCGCGCGCAGTATGGAGCTGTACAGGACTTCCATTCTGGACACGCAGGTCACTCCGAGGACCAGGGCCAGCGCTCCCGCCATACGCAACGGCAGTCTCCTCCGTGGCAGGGCCAGCCCCTGCCAGAAGAAAAGTGCTGCCCACAAAACAAGGCCCGCCACAAAGAGCCAAAACCAGCCCGGCGCCTTTCCGCTGACAAAGGAGAGAAGGTGCTTCGCATGGGCAGCCATCAGCACGTCCTGGGGCAGCAGCGGGTCTCCGTTGAGCGCCATCTTCATATAGTCCGCGTAGCCCAGAATCCCGGATGCGGCTCCGAGGAGTGCGGCGGCGCACCATACCCGGCGAAGGAGCAGCAGGAGAAAGCCGAAGAGCAGCAGCACAAGCAGAACTTCCAGGCACAGAGGCCCGGGACGCTCCACGCAGAGCGCGACGGGTCCCTTCCACTGTCCGCCATTCCCCATCCCGTCCATGCCCAGCAGGCATATCAGGGGAAACAGCGGGACCGTGAGCCAGAGCGCGATCCCTGCCGCCCGGCTTCTGCCCGGAATCCGGCCTTTCCCCATACTGTCCCACTCCTCGTCATGTCCCGTTCCCACTTTCATTTTAACGCATTCCAGGCGGGATTTCAACCCGATTCCCCCCAGCCGCTCCGCTTCGTCTCTTCGGATTTCCTTGACACATACCGGATCCGGATGTAGAATGAGAATGGCAGGTTATCTGCCCCTGAACACCCCCGGGAGGAGGAACTTCCTATGGCAAAGCAGGTAAAACAATCGGTTGCGCCCATCTATATGGTGGGAGCCGTCTGGCTTCTCTACTCCCTGCTGCTTCCGCTCTACAGCCCGCTTCAGTATGTCCTCTGCGCTCTGCTCTCCTTCGGGGCCTTTCTCCTGGGCAAGGCCCTGTTCCCGGACAGGCCGGCTGCGGAGGAGCAGACCCACACTTCCGGACAGCAGGCGTCCGCAAAACCGAAGGAGGAAGCAAAACCCGCCGCCCAGCCGTCCGCCCCCGCCGTCAGCCCGGAGGTGCAGGCCCTGCTGAAGGAGCGGGAGCGGGCTCTTGGAGAAATGCGCCGTCTGAACGACGCCATCGAAGATCCGAAGATCTCCAGCCAGATTGACCATCTGGAGGCCGTCACCGCCAGGATCATCGACCTCGTGGCCCAGGAACCCCGGAAACTGCCTCAGATCCGCCGCTTTATGGACTACTATCTGCCCACCACGCTGAAAATTCTCAACGCCTACGACCGCATGGGCTCCACCGGTATCAGCGGCAGCAACATCGACACCACCAAAGAGAAGGTGGAGAAGATGATGGATACCATTGTCGTGGCCTATGACCGGCAGCTGGACGCCCTCTTCGGCGAAGAGGCCCTCGATATCTCCACGGACATCACAGTTATGGAGAATCTGCTGGCCCAGGAGGGCCTGGGCGGCACGAATCCGTCCGCTTCCGGCGATGGCGGCATTCACCTCGAACTGTAACCGGAACCATTCCCTGTCTGCCCTTCGCATACAGACATCCAGACTATACAGAATATAAGGAGGAAACCGAACCATGGACGAACTGACTCTGACCCCCGATCTCACCTTGGACCCCAAGCCGGAACCCGCCGCTCCGTCCGCCTTCGCGGCGGCCCCCACTCTGACCCTCACCCCGGAGGAACCCCCCGCGGTCCAGGCGGACCAGGCCACCCGGGACGCCAACGCCGTCAAAATCGACGACTCCATGCTGACCGAGGCGGAGAAGCGGATCGTGGACGACTTCGCGAAGAAAATCGATGTCACAAACGCCACTCTGGTTCTCCAGTACGGCTCCGCCGCGCAGAAGAACGTGGCCGCCTTCTCCGAGAGCGCCCTCAACAGCGTCCGTACCAAGGACCTGGGCGAAGTAGGCGACGCCCTCTCCAGCCTGGTGGTGGAGCTGAAGAGTCTGGACGACGAAGAGGAAGAGAAAAAGGGGATCTTCGGCTTCTTCCAGAAGAAGAAAAAGGACCTGGACGCCATGAAGGCCAGCTACTCCAAGGCGGAGACCAACGTCAATAAGATCGTCCGCATCCTGGAGGGCCACCAGGTGGTTCTCATGAAGGACATCGCCATGTTCGATCAGATGTACGAGCTCAACACCAAGTACTACAAGGAGCTCACGATGTACATCATCGCCGGCAAGAAGCGCCTGGAGTACCTGCGCACTCACGAACTGGCGGACCTGCGCCGCAAGGCCGAAGCCAGCGGCGCCCAGGAGGACGCCCAGGCCTACAACGACTACGTCAATCTCTGCGCCCGCTTTGAGAAGAAGCTCCACGACCTGGAGCTCACCCGCATGATCTCCATCCAGATGGGACCCCAGACCCGTCTGCTGCAGAACAACGACACCCAGATGCTGGAGAAGATCCAGTCCTCTCTGGTCAACACCATCCCTCTGTGGAAGAGCCAGATGGTCCTCGCCCTGGGCCTGGAGCACGGCCGGCAGGCCACCGCCGCTCAGAGCGCCGTCACCGACATGACCAACTCCCTGCTGAAGAAGAACGCGGACATGCTGAAGATGGGAACCATCGCCACCGCCCGGGAGGCCGAGCGCTCCATCGTCTCCATCGAAACTCTCCAGCACACGAACCAGCAGCTGATCGAGACCCTGGACGAAGTCATGCGCATCCAGACGGAAGGCGCCCAGAAGCGCCGGGACGCCGAGGCGGAACTGGGCCGCATCGAGGGCGAACTGAAGCAGAAGCTGCTGGAACTGCGCCACTGATCCGTTTCCGTCCGTTCCAAACCGGGGCCTCCGGGCCCCCTGCGTTGCGAGGTACTGAACTATGCGTTTTTTACAGAGACGCCCCGTAGCCATCGGCGTCGCCCTCGTCATGATCCTGGCCGCCATCGCCATCGGGCAGGCGAAACGCCCCGCCGGAACCGGTTCGGTCACCGCGCCGGCCCCCGACGCCGGGCTGGACACCACCCTGTCCATCTCCGGGTACGACGACTGGATCTGGGACGAGGCCGGCGTCCTGAGCGATCAGCAGGAACGGCAGATCTGCCTGTACAACGCCAACTGGGTGGAACGCTACGACTCGCTCATCGCCGTGGCGGTGGTGCGCTCCACAGACGGGAAAGCCATCGACAACTACGCCTATGACCTGGGCGAAGAAATCGAACTGGGCGCGGCGGACGGCATTCTGGTCATCTCCACCGGCGAACAGGACACCTACCTGGCCGTCGGGCCGGATTATCCCATGACCGACCAGGAAATCACAACACAGCTGGACGTCAGCCTCTACGCCCCGGTCCAGAGCGGATCCTATGGAGAAGGAGTCCTTACGCTCTTCGGCAACGTCAACTCCTGGTATGTGGACAACTATGGTCTGGGCTTTCTCGACAACCAGAGCGGCGTCCGGCCTTCCGGCTCCGGCTCGGGAGACGCCATGGCCGCCATCGTACTGCTCGTACTCCTCCTTGTGGTGATCATCGCGATCTGCTCGCTCATTGACCGCTCCCGCTACAATACCTACCACCGGCGCTACTACGGGGTACCGAATCCCCCTGTTGTCTTCCGGCCCATTCTCTTCTGGCACGGCCCCTTCTCCAACTGGTACCGCAGGCGCTGGACTCCGCCCCCGCCGCCTCCGCCCCCTCATCCGGGTCCAAACCCCAACCGGCCCAACAGCAACCGGCCGGGAGGCGGGTTCACCGGCTTCAACGGTCCCCGGGGCGGCTCCGGCCGACGTCCCAGCGGCGGAGGCTTTTCCAGCGGTCCGCGGGGTGGCGGCTTCAGCCGACCCGGCGGAGGTGGGTTCTCAAGCGGTTCCCGCGGAGGTGGCTTCAGCCGCCCCAGCGGCGGAGGCTTCTCGGGCGGATCCCGAGGCGGTGGCTTCTCAGGCGGGTCCCGCGGAGGAGGATTCTCCGGTGGCTCCCGAGGCGGAGGCTTTTCCGGCGGCGGATCCCGGGGCGGCGGATTTGGCCGCAGATAACCTTCTCTCATACCCTGTTCCCTCTCCGGGGACGGCGGAAACCGCCGTCCCCGGTTTTCCGTCCCGCCTCAGCCCCGGCGGCTCCGGACCCAAGGGACAAACATTCCCCTCTCCGCGCAAAACCGCGAAGAGGGGAATGATCTGTGTATCTGTTTCGGGGGAAACCGGAACGTCCTCCCTGTCCTTTCCAGAGGTCAGGTTCTTATGAACCTCCCGGACTTACCCGGTCCCGCGAAGAGCCTTATGTGCTCCCGCTCCCCGTCCGGGGAAAAACAGGCCTTCTTACAGGTAGCGCACGGCGGTGCCGTAGGCCACCACTTCCGCCGCGCCCTGCATGACGGAGGAGGAGCCGTAGCGGACATTCACCACGGCGTCCGCCCCCAGATTCTTCGCCTCGTCCACCATCCGCTTCGTGGCGATCTGGCGGGCCTCCGTGATCATCTCCGTATAGCCCACGATCTCGCCGCCCACCAGGGTCTTCATCCCGGCCATGAAGTCCTTGCCGAAGTGCTTCGACTGCACGACGGCCCCCTTCACGAGCCCCAGAGCCTCGATTTCCTTCCCGGGAATGTGATCAATGTTTACCAGCAGCATGGCATTTGCCTCCTTCATGGTTCGTTTCTCTCTGCCTGCAGGACAGCCGGAACCCGGATTGCAGGCCGGATCCCGACGGGTCCGCAGAGGAATCTCTCGCTTTGAATAACGGATCCCGCACAGCGGTCCGGGCAGGGCGGGCAGAGCCCGCCCCTTCCGAAGCCACTGCTCCGCTGTCTCTGCGGGGTTCAGTATTTTCGGGCCTCGATCTCCTCCCCCGCTTCAATCTCCTCCATGCGCCTGCGATGGGCGGAAACGGAAAGCGGGATCTGAATCACGCTGAGCGCCAGCAGAACCAGGGCGGGCCCCCGCAGAATGACCGGCCATCCCGTCCGGAACGCGACAAAGGCAAACAGGAGCACCTTCGCCGCCGACCAGATTCCGCCGAACATAGCGCCCCGCCGGGCGTCCTTCTTCAGGCCCTCCATGATCTCCTCAGTACTTTCGGGCTTCATCCTCTTCTCCTCGCCGGACCTCCCGCCAGCGCTGCGCCAGGGCGATGCAGACCCCGATGATCGCCGCCAGGGCGAACAGCGCGCAGAGCAGGAGAAGCATGCCTTCTTCCCCGAAGGGCTCCGCCATCCAGAGGGCCGACACCGCATAGATACCAAGGAATACGATGGCCAGCAGCGCGGATACCGTGCCGCCAAACAGCCCATGCCGCTTTTTTGGCTCTTTCATGGAACCCCACTCCTTTCCCTGCAGCCGTCTTTGCCGGACTCAGTACTTTTTCGCCTCTTCTTCCTCGCCGCCCGCCACCTCGCGGCAGCGCTGGGCCAGGGCGATACAGATCGCGACGATCGGCACCAGGCTGACTATCCCCAGAACCGCCACCGCAAAGATGCCAAAAACCACGATGGCCAGCGGCGCAGACCCCGTACCGCCAGACAGTCCCTGTTTCTTCTTCGGCTCCTCTTCCATGGAACCCCACTCCTTTCCCTGCAGCCGTCTTCGCAGGACTCAGTACTTTTTCGCCTCTTCTTCCTCGCCGTCCGCCACCTCGCGCCAGCGCTGGACCAGGGCGATCAGGACGCCCACCGCCAGCGCCGCCAGCAGCAGCCCCTGCACCAGGAAGAAACCGCCCCCGCCGCCCAGAACGCAATACAGGCTGAAGATACTCCAGCCGCCCAGAATGCAGACGGTGAGCATCAGCAGGGCGGATACCGTACCGCCCACGAGGCCGTGGCGGCCGCGCTCAGTATCCTTTCGCATCGTCCATCTCTCCTTTCTGAATTTCCCGGATCCGCTGGAGTAAAGCCAGCCAGACCCCGACCATGACGAGGAGGAGAACTCCCATCATCAGGATCACGAGGGGAAGCGGACCGGATGGGTCGGTCTCCAGATGCCAGGACCAGAACAGAACCGCCATGGCGGCCAGCAGGATGAGCGTCATCAGCACAGCGGCCACCACCGGCGGCACATAGCGGGCAGGACGCACATCCCGCTGCTGCCGGTTCTGAAAGGTGGTCCCTTCCCGCTCCATCCGCTCCATCTCCTCCAGCAGGGTCCGGGCATCCAGCGCGTCCAGACGGACTTCCCGGTCCTGGAGAGAACGGCACAGCGCGGTGGCCTGCTCCAGATTCTTCCGCTGGCGCTCCAGGGTCACCAGGTGGCGGCGCATGCCGTCCGCCACGGTCCCCGGTCCCGCCTGCATCTTCCGGATCTCCTCCAGCGGCACGCCCAGCTTGCGCATGAGCTTGATCCGCTGGAGAATCTCCACCTCTTCCTCGCCGTACTCCCGGTAGCCGTTCTGGCTGTTCCGTCGGGGCGACAGCAGGCCCTGCTCCTCGTAGAAGCGGATGTTCTTTTTCGTGATGCCCACCAGGGCCTCCACCTCGTTGATTTTCACTCCGGCCGCCTCCCTTCGCCCTCAGGATACCCCTTCCACCAACGGGAAGGTCAACCCCCTTTTTGAACTTTTTCTGCAGAAAAATAAGGTTCCACCCACTGGAAGGTCTGAAAATCCGCCCGTTTCTGCCCCTTCCGCGCTCCGCGCCGGACCTCCGCCCCGGGTATCCGGGTCCTCCTACAGCTTTCGGAACTGATCCACGTCCACCACAAACACCGTGGCGCCGCCCACCTCCGCGTGGATGGGCGTATACCCCAGATGCCAGACCGGGACACCGCCCGTGGAGTGGGGCGCCACGATATCCACCTCGGTGCGCCTGGAGCAGCGCTCCCGGAGGATGTCCATGACCTCCTCCACCTGCTCCTCCCGGGCTCCCACCAGCAGGGTGGTGTTGCCGTCCTTGAGGAACCCGCCGGTGCTGGCCAGCCGGGTCACCCCGATTCCCCGCTCCACCAGACCGTCCACGGCGCTGCCCGCATCCCGGTCCCGAATGATTGCGATCACCAGCTTCATGATCAGTTTCCCTCCTTCGAAGCGCTCCGTTCCACCTGACAGACCACCAGCACGCCGTCCGCCACCCGGAAGCGGATCTCCATGCCGCCAAAGGACAGACCATACACCCGCTCCGGATCGTTCTGGTAACGGGGCCTGGGATCCTGCGCCAGGACCCCGGTGAGGGCGGCCCGCTTGCCCTCCGGCACCAGGGACAACAGCTCCGGAGGGAACACCACCTGCAGAGTGCCGTCCGCCGCCGGAGCGAAACCGCCCAACGCCTCCGGCCGGCTGTCCGCGTAAGGAACGTAGGGCTTGATATCCAGAATGGGAGTGCCATCCACCAGGTCTGCCCCCGCCACATGGAGCACCGGCCCCTCCGGGGTCCGCAGTTCCACCTTCACCAGCCGTACGCAGCTCAGGCCGATGGGATTGGGCCGGAAGGGCGAGCGGGTGGCGAACACGCCCAGCCGGGTATTGCCGCCCAGCCGGGGCGGACGGACCGTGGGCGACCAGGTCTCCCGTCGGGCCTGGGAGAACTCCCAGATCAGCCACAGATGGGAGAACCCCTCCAGGCCCCGCAGGGCGGTTTCGTTGCGGTATTCCGGTTCAAAGACGATCCGCGCCTCCAGGTCGTCCACAAGCCCCGCCTGCCGGGGCACCCCGAACTTCTCCGGCAGGTCGCCCCGCAGACGGGCGATCACCCGCATTTCCAGTGTCTCTGCCATGGTCGCATCCCTCCTGGTTCTTTTTCCCTGATTATACCGCAAACCGGCATACGCTGCAAGAAATGGAAGCTTCTCCAGCCACAGCCGCCCGAAAATTTCTCCGTGCCCGCCCGGAGGTTCTGTGCTATAATAGCTTCCGAATGGACTCTGAACCCGGAAAGACGGTGACTGGCATGGCGGAAATCACCCCCATGATGAAGCAGTATTTTGAGATGAAGGCCCTGCACCCGGACTGCATCCTCTTCTTCCGGCTGGGCGACTTCTACGAGATGTTCCACGACGACGCCCGGCTGGTCTCCCAGGAGCTGGACCTCACTCTCACCTCCCGGGACCGCAACAAGCCGGAGGAGGACCGGGTCCCCATGTGCGGCGTGCCCTACCACTCCTGCGACGGCTACATCGCCCGCCTGGTGGCCAAGGGATACAAGATCGCCATCTGCGAGCAGATGGAGGATCCGGCGCTGGCCAAGGGCCTGGTGGAGCGGGACATCATCCGCGTCATCACCCCCGGCACGGTCATCTCCACTTCCATGCTGGAAGAGGGCCGCAACAACTACATCTGCGCCATCTTTACCGACGCCACCGTCTTCGGGCTTTGCCTGTGCGACATCTCCACCGGCGAAGTCCACGCTACCTCCTTCCCCGCCGGCGCGGGGGCCATGGAGCATCTGGAAAACGAACTGGGCCGCTTCCACCCGGCCGAGGCGGTGCTCTCGGAGAGCGCCTTCCACATGGACGAACTGGTCGCCTTCCTCCGCCAGCGCCTGAACTGCGCCTGTGAAAACGGGGGCGAAGGGCGATTTGCCCTGGATACCGCCCGCGCCGCGGCGGAAAAGCAGTTCCGCACCGGCCTGAACACCTTTCCGGAGGGGGATACCGGCGCCATCCGGGCTACCGGAGGCCTTCTGAGCTATCTCTACGAAACCCAGAAGACGGATCTCTCCCACATCGCCGCCATCACTTTCTATACCACGGGGCAGTACATGGAGCTGGACCTCACCGCCCGTCAGACCCTGGAGCTGACCGCCACCATCCGCTCCAAAGACAAGAAGGGTTCCCTGCTGTGGGTTCTGGACCGGACCCGCACCGCCATGGGTGGCCGCCTCATCCGAGACTGGCTGGAACGTCCCCTGCTCTCCCCGGTGCAGATCGGACGCAGGCAGCAGGCGGTGGCGGATCTGGTGGAGCACTCCATCGTCCGGGAAGAACTGGCGGTCACTCTGCGGGAGGTCACGGACCTGGAACGCCTCATCGGGCGGGTGGTTTACGGCTCCGCCGGCGGACGGGACCTGGTGGCGCTGGCCACCGGTCTCGGAAAGCTGCCCCGGGTCCGGGAACTGCTGCAGGACTGCTCCTCCGCCCTGCTCCAGTCCCTCTGCCGGGATCTGGACGATATCCCGGAGGTGCGGGAGGTCCTGGAAAAGGCCCTTGTGGAGGATCCTCCCTTCTCCGTCCGGGAAGGCGGGTTCATCCGGGAGGGCTACAACGCCGAAGTGGACCGCCTGCGGGGGCTGCTGGACCACTCCGCTGAGGCCCTGGCCGCTCTGGAAGCGAAAACACGGGAACAGACCGGCATCAAAAACATGCGGGTCAAGTCCAATAAGATCTTCGGGTATTACATCGAAGTGGCCCGCTCCCAGACGGATCTCGTGCCGGCGGACTGGACCCGCAAGCAGACCACCGTCAATTCCGAACGCTATATCTCCCAGGAACTGAAGGAGCTGGAACACGACATCCTCTCCGCAAAGGACCAGGTGACAGCGCTGGAGTACCAGCTGTTCACCGAACTGAAGGACCTGGTCTGCGCCCAGCTGGCCCGGATCCAGACATCCGCCGCCGCGGTGGCCCAGATCGACGTCCTGCGCTCCTTCGCCGCGGTGGCCGCGGACAACGGCTACTGCATGCCCCAGGTGGATACCTCCTCCTCCATCACGATCGTGGAGGGCCGCCACCCGGTGGTGGAGAAGATGCTGCGGGACACGCCCTTCGTCCCCAACGACACCCATATGGATGCCGGGGACAATCTGTGCGCCATCATCACCGGCCCCAATATGGCGGGTAAATCCACCTACATGCGCCAGGTGGCCCTCATCGTCCTCATGGCCCAGATGGGCTCCTTTGTCCCCGCCAAATCCGCGCGCATCGGCATCGTGGACCGGGTCTTCACCCGCATCGGGGCCAGCGACGACCTCGCCGGCGGCCAGTCCACCTTCATGGTGGAAATGACCGAGGTGGCGGCGCTGCTGAAGAACGCCACCCGCCGTTCCCTCCTGATTCTGGACGAAATCGGGCGGGGCACCTCCACCTACGACGGCATGGCCATTGCCCGGGCCGTGCTGGAGCAGTGCGCGGATCCCCGCCGTCTGGGAGCCAAGACCCTCTTCGCCACCCACTACCACGAGCTCACCGCCCTGGAGGGACAGCTGAAGGGCGTGCGCAACTACAACATTGCCGCCCGCAAGCGGGGCGGCGACGTGATCTTCCTGCGCAAGATCGTCCCCGGCGGCGCGGACCGCAGCTACGGGGTGGAAGTGGCGAAGCTGGCCGGCATTCCGGAGCGGGTGGTCCGCCGGGCCCGGGAGATTCTCCGGGAGCTGGAGAGCGCCGCGGCCGCCGCTCAGGCCGCCGCCGGCGATCCCACCCCCGAGGAGGAACCGGATCAGCAGGTCTCCCTCGCCGATCTGGGCAGCGAGACCGTCCTGAAAAAGCTGCGCATGACGGATGTCAACCTGCTGACCCCCATCCAGGCCCTGAACTTCCTGGCGGAACTGAAGCAGGATCTGAACTGAGGTCTCCCGCTCCGGCCCGCTGCTCTCTTCCGGAAGAACGCACCAGGCCCACGGTTCACCCTCCAACCCGTCCTGCCCTGGCCCACGTCCCCTGAAACCCGGCCTTGACCTTACAGGGGCGCCGGCCCTCTCCGGCACCGCCCGGTTCCGGCGGCCCGGAACGGATCCCCCTCCCCCGCGCAATCCTCTGTGAAAGGCTGACCGCCCGTGTCTCACTCCTCTCTCCGCCGCCTCCCGGCCCTGCTGACCGCTCTGGCCCTGCTCCTCGCTCTGGGGAGCTGCAGCCGGGAGCCGGCCTCCGCCAGCACCACCCTGTTCGCCATGGATACCCTCATGGATCTGGCCCTCTACGGTCCCAGTGAAGAAGGCTGTCAGGATGCGCTGGACCAGGCCGTGCAGCTTCTCAACACGCTGGACCGGAATCTGGATGTGAACGAAGAGAGCAGCGAGCTGTACGCCCTCAACCAGGGCGCTGGCGCGCCGGTCGCTCTCTCCGAGGATACCTTCGCCCTTCTCACGAAGGCCCTGGACCTCTGCCGGATCACGGAGGGAACCCTGGACCTCACCGCCTACCCCGCCATGAAGGCCTGGGGCTTCCCCAGCGGGGAATACCGGGTGCCGGAGCAGGCGGAACTGCGGGAACTGGCCGACCGGATCGACTGGAGCGCCGTGGAGCTCTCCGACGGCGCCTGCACCCTGCCCGCCGGCATGGAGCTGGACCTGGGTGGCGTCGCCAAGGGCTGGGCCGCGGACCGGCTGGCGGAACTTCTGGAGGAAGAAGGCATTCCCTCCGCCATGCTGAACCTGGGCCAGAGCACCCTCTTCGCCCCCGGCGAACGCCCCGGAGGCGGCCGCTGGCGGGTGGGCATTCAGGATCCGGCCGGGGAGACCTACCTGGCCGTGGTGGAACTCCAGGGCCACATGAGCACCTCCGGAGGCTACCAGCGGTACTTTGAAAAAGACGGGCAGACCTACTGGCACATCCTGGACCCCGCTACCGCCGCCCCCGCCCGCTCCGGCCTGGCCTCCGTCACGGTGCTGGGCCCCTCGGGCCTGATCTGCGACGGGATGTCCACCGCCCTCTTTGTCATGGGGCTGGACCGGGGCGCTGCCTTCCTGTCCGCGCACCCGGAACTGGGACTGGACGCGATTTTCATTGAGGACACCGGCGCCATCACCATCACAGCGGGCGTAAAGCCGTATTTCACCCTTGCCGACGGGTATACAGACCGGGAGGTGACCGTCCTTCCATGACACGAAACGCGAAGATCGTCCTCGCCGGACTGCTTGTCATTGCCCTGGCCTCCGCGGCCTTCCTGCTCCTCCATCCCCGGGAAGAGGCTCTCATCGCCCGCATCACCGTAGACAACAAAGTGATTCAGGAGATTGATCTCAGTCAGGTCCGGGAACCCTATACCCTGTCGGTGACCGGCTACGCCGGCTTCTCCAACACCATCCGGGTGGAACACGGCCGCATCTGTGTGGAGAGCGCCGGCTGCCCGGACCAGATCTGCGTCCAGCAGGGCTGGGTCTCCGACGACCTGATCCCCATCGTCTGTCTGCCCAACCACCTGATGATTGAACTGACGGGAGGAGGAACCAGCCTTGACGCGGCCGCCGGCTAAGGGGGCCGGACGGATCGCCCGTCTCGCCCTGCTCACCGCCATCGCCCTCACCATCTTCATGGCGGAGGCCCAGCTGCCTCCCCTGGTGCCCATCCAGGGTGTCAAGCTGGGGCTGGCCAACATCGTCACCGTCTACGCGGTGTTCGCCCTGGGGCCCGCCGACGCCATGATGATCCTCCTCTGCCGGGTCTTCCTGGGGGCCGTCTTCTCCGGACAGATGATGACCCTCTTCTTCAGCCTCTCCGGGGGTCTCCTGGCCTGGTGCGCCATGTCCCTGCTGCGCTTTTTTCTGACGGAAAAGCAGCTCTGGCTCTCCAGCCCCGTGGCGGCTGTCTGCCACAACATCGGGCAGCTGCTGGCCGCCGCCGCGGTCATGAAAACCTGGGCGGTCTTCGCCTACCTGCCCTGGCTGCTGATCTCCGGGATCCTGACCGGGATCTTCACCGGCCTGTGCGCGCAGTTTCTTATCGAGCGGCTGAATCATATCTTCCGCTCTTCCTGAAGAGGACGGTATGGCAGCGGTCCGCAGACCGATACAGGGCTCTGTCCGCGCCGATCCGCCAACAGTCTCCCTCTCTCCGCTTCCACAATTCCCTGCCCGATCGTCATTTCCCGCCGGACCCTCCGGTCCGGCCATCCCATTCCGTTAAGGAGGTATCCACCGCATGAAGCTGATGGTCCTGGATGGAAACTCCATCGTCAACCGCGCTTTCTACGGGGTCAGCCAGAATCTGATCACCCGCTCCGGCCAGCCCACCAACGCCATCTTCGGTTTTCTCAATATTCTCAATAAGCTGACGGACGACGAGCGCCCGGATGCCCTGTGCGTCACCTTCGACCGCCCCGCCCCCACCTTCCGCCACCTGAAGTACAAGGAGTACAAGTCCAACCGCAAGGGCATGCCGGACGAGCTGGCCAGCCAGATGCCCATCCTCAAGCAGATTCTCTCCGCCATGAACATCCCCACCTACGAGCTGGACGGCTGGGAGGCGGACGACCTGCTGGGCACCATCGCCCGCATCGATACGGAGGCCGGCTGGGATACCGTCATCGTCACCGGCGACCGGGACTCCCTGCAGCTGGTCTCGGACCGCTCCCGGGTCAACCTGGTGAAGACCGCCAAGGGCCGCACCGAGACCACCGTCTACACCCCGGATGTCTTCCGGGAGGAGTACGGCTTCGATCCCATCCACCTCATCGACCTCAAGGGCCTGATGGGAGACACCTCGGACTGCATCCCCGGCATCCGGGGCGTAGGGGAAAAGACCGCCAAGGGTCTCATTCAGGTCTATCAGACGGTGGAAACTCTCTACGAGCACATGCCGGATATCCTCCCCAGACCGGACTCCAAAACGAAGGCCACAAAATCCCTGCTCGCAAAGCTGGAGGCCGGCAAAGAGGACGCCTTCCTCTCCAAAGATCTGGCCACCATCCACACAGACGCCCCCATCTCCTTCCGGCCTCAGGACAATCTTTGTAAGGAGCCCAACCAGACGGAGCTCTACCGCCTGTTCCTCAGCCTGGAATTCGCCAAGCTGATCGATAAATACCATCTGACGCCCGCCACGGAAGACGTCCGGGAAACACAGGAGTTCACCGGCGGCCCCGTCCCGGGCGAAGTGGTCACCTCGCCGGAGCGGGCCCGGGACCTGCTGGCGCTCTGGCGGCAGGCAGCGTACGTCAGCGTACTGGCCCTTCCCTCTCTGGACGCAATCTGCGTGGTCCGCCCCGGAGAGAGCGGCTCTTCCGGCGCTCTGCTCTTCGCGGACCAGCTGGAGAACTACAACGCGGTTCTGTCTGAACTCTTCTCCCCCGGCATCCGCAAGATCACGCACGGCGTCAAAACCCTGTCCCGCCGTCTGCTGGAGGAAGGCATCACACCCGGGGACTTTGTCTTCGATACCGAGGTGGCCGCCTACCTGCTGGCCCCTACGGACGGCAGCTACGAGCTGGAGAAGCTGGGAATGGTCTGGTACAACCGGGAGTTCCCCAAGTCCCGGGAATATCTGGACCCCGGCGTTTTTGACTCCATGTTTGGCATCTCCCTGGGCGGAAATCCGGACGTAACGGAAGAAAGCGGGGAGCTGCCCGCCCCCATGGCGGCCCTGCTCTCTCACACCTCCCTGATTCTCGCCCTGCGGGACACCCTCACGGAGCAGCTGCAGAAACTGGGCATGTGGGACCTCTTCGAAAAGGTGGAACTCCCCCTGTGCTCCGTTCTGGCGGAGATGGAGATGGAGGGCTTCCTCATTGACCGGGACGCCCTCGCCGCCTTTGGCGAGATGCTCTCGGAGAACATCGACACCGTCCAGGCAAAGGTCTTCGATCTGGCGGGGGACGAGCAGTTCAACATCAACTCCACCCAGCAGCTGGGCCGCATCCTCTTCGAGAAGCTGAAGCTGCCTCCCGAGCGGAAGACCGCCCGGGGCTGGTCCACCAACGCGGACGTACTGGAAAAGCTGCGGGGCAAACACCCCATCATCGAGGCCATTCTGGAGTACCGCCAGCTGACCAAGCTCAAGAGCACCTATGTGGATGGGCTCACCAGGCTGATCCTTCCCAACGGGCGCATCCACACCACCTTCCAGAACACCGTAACCGCCACCGGGCGTCTCAGCTCTACGGATCCCAACCTGCAGAACATCCCCGTCCGCACGCCCCTGGGCGCGGAGATGCGCCGCATGTTTGTGGCGCCCGCCGGCAAGGTGCTGGTGGACGCGGACTACTCCCAGATCGAGCTGCGGCTGCTGGCCTGCATCGCCGGCGACCAGAGCATGATCGACGGCTTCAACAGCGGCGAGGACGTCCACGCCATCACCGCCTCCCAGGTCTTCGGGGTGCCCTTTGCAGACGTGACTCCGGAGATGCGCCGCTCGGCCAAGGCGGTAAACTTCGGCATCGTCTACGGCATCTCCCCCTTCTCCCTCTCCCAGGACATCGGGGTAACCGTGAACCAGGCGAAGGAGTACATGGAGAAATACTTCCAGCACTACGCCGGCGTTCGCTCCTATATGAACGACATCGTGGTACGGGCCAAGGCGGACGGCTACGTATCCACCCTCTACGGCCGCCGCCGCTGGCTGCCGGAACTGCGCTCCACCAACTATAACACCCGCTCCTTCGGAGAACGGGTGGCCCTCAACGCCCCCATCCAGGGCACGGCGGCGGACATCATGAAGATCGCCATGCTGCGGGTCCGCAACCGTCTCCAGGCCGAGGGGCTTCAGGGGCGCCTCATCCTCCAGGTCCACGACGAACTGATTGTGGAGTGTCCGGAGGCGGAGGCGGAAACGGTCTCCCGGCTTCTCAAGGAGGAAATGGAGTCCGCCGTAACCCTGCAGGTTCCCCTCATCGCGGAGACCCACAGCGGACACACCTGGGCCGACGCCCACTGACCGATCATATCCCCGGACGGACCGACTGTCCGGATTCCCTTGACTTCCCCCTCCTGTTTTCGGTATCCTTGGCTCACAAAACCGAACCGGAAGGGGGAAGTTTCATGTTACGGCTCAGTCGGCGCGGTCTTCTGCTGACCTTTGCGCTCTCCATCGCTCTGTTTTCCCTGATTCTCCTCTGGGATGCTCCCCTGTCCCTCGTACACTGGCGGATTTCCCTGATCTTCTGCCTGCCGGCCCTGCCCGTCTTCTGCGCCCAGGCTCTGCTCTGCGGCCTGACCCGCTTCCGGTGGCTGCGCTGGCTGCCTCTGGCCCTGCTGTTCGCTCTGGCCGCTCTGGGCACTGGGATTCTGCTCCTGGGCAGCGGCTGGGCCTCGATAGGGGGCGGCCTGCTGCTCTGCCTGTGCATCGCCCCGGCCGCCGGCTGCGCCTTGGGCTGGATGACGGTTCCCGCACTCCGTCCCCGTGTTCTGGGGGCCATCGGGACAGGACTGATGCTTGCCGTCTATCTGGGTCTGAAGGTTCTGGGCGGCGTCCCGGTCTGGCATCTGGAACCTCTGGATCTGGCCGCTCTCACCATCCTCGGGGCCGGACTTGTCCTGCTCTGGCGTGGACGGGCTTCCGGCACCTGAACATGCTCTCCGGGAGGATCCATGAACCGCTTTCTCTACGTCGTCTTCTCCGCCACTCCCACCGGCATGGGCCGCCTCATCCGCCTGGCCACCGGTCATCCCTGGAATCACGTCTCCCTCTCGCTGGACCCAAACCTGGAAACCCTGTGGTCCTTCGCCCGCCACCACCGCTGTGCGCCCCTCTGGGGCGGCCTGGTGCGGGAGTCCTCTCTGCGCTATCAGGGCGCCCGCTGGAAGATCTGCCGCCTCCCCCTGTCCGAGGAGGCCGCCCGGAGCCTGGATGAAACCCTGAACCGGTACTGGTCGGAGCGGGAGGACTGGCTCTACCACACCCCGGCCGCTCTGGCCTCCCTGGCCGGGTATCGTCCCCGCATGCCCCGGACTCACACCTGCGCCTCTTTCGCCCTGGAGATTCTGGAGAAACTCGCTCTGCCGGGTATCGCTCTGCCCCTGCGCCCTGCGGTTTCTGCTCTGGAACAGGCCTTGAGTTCCTTCGTTCTCCAGGAAGGACCCGCCCGTCCCCAGGGAGACTGGGAAGAAGATCTCTATCCGATGCCGCTCACCTGCCGGCAGTGCGTCTGGGGCACCACCCGGCACTTCGGCCGCCTGGCCCGGCGGGCGGTATTGGGAACGCTCTGAATCTCCGGAGAGTTCCAGACGCGTTATCTGACCCGGATTTCGCTCCGTCAGTGCCGGAACAGCGCTCTTCCAGGGATCTCCCGTCCGAAGGAATCGCTCATCGTCCCCCCGCCCCGCTTTACAGGGCGGGGTTTTTCGTGTATGATACAGGAAACTCTTCCGGGAGGGATTCCATGTATTACGAGATCGTCCCCATGGACCGGGGGCACATTCCCCAGATCGCCGCCCTGGAGCGGGAGTGCTTCTCCATGCCCTGGTCCGAGCGGCTGCTGGAGGACGCCCTCTTTGATCCCCAGGCCTCCTTCATCGTGGCGGACGATGGAGAAGGCAACCTTCTCGGCTACGCCGGCCTCCATGCGATTCTGGACGAGGGGTATATCGACAACATCGCCGTAACCCGGGATGCCCGGCGGCACGGGGTGGCCTCTGCGCTGCTGGACGTCTTCTGCCGCTTCGCGGAGGTCCATCTGGCCTTTCTCTCGCTGGAAGTGCGCTCCTCCAACGCCCCCGCCATCGCCCTCTACGAAAAGTTCGGGTTCCAGCGGGCCGGCCTGCGGAAAAATTACTACGAGCGTCCGAAGGAGGACGCTCTGATCCTCACAAGGGAGTTTCGCCATGCATCTGAGACAGCTGACCCGGGCTGAACTGAAGCAGCTCCACCGGACGGTGCTCCGCCATGCCTTCCCGCCCACGGAGCTCAAGCCCTTCCTCGCCATGGACGCCCTCCTGAAACAGGGGGTCTACGATGTCCTGGCCCTCTCGGAATGCGACGAGGACCTGAGCTGGGCCCTGATCTGGCGCAGTCCGGACCGTTCCTGCGCCCTTCTGGACTATCTGGTCACCCGGGAAGACCGGCGGGGAGAGGGACTGGGCGCCTGCCTGCTCCGGGAACTGGCTCCTTCCTACCTGCCGGACATTCCCATTCTGGTGGAGGCGGAGGCCCCCGGGTCCGGCGATCCGGCCGAGCGCCGTCTGCAGGAGAGGCGTCTGGCCTTCTACCACCGTGTGGGCTTTGCGGACGCGGGCTTCAACGTCATTCTGTATACCGTCCATTACCGGATTCTCGCTCTGGGGAGCGGACCGGATCTCAGGACCGCCTACCGGAATCTCTACCTGGGAGGCCCCGGAAGGTCCTTTGTGGAGCATCACCTGCGCTTTCTGGAGGGAAACCCATGAACATACTGGCCATTGAATCCTCCTGTGACGATACCGCCGCCGCCGTGGTCCGGGACGGACGCACCGTTCTGTCCAGCTGCGTATCCTCGCAGATTGAAATGCATACCATCTACGGAGGCGTGGTTCCGGAAATCGCCTCCCGCAAGCATGTGGAAGCGGTCTCCGGCCTGGCGGACCTGGCGCTGGAGCGCTCCGGTCTGGCAAAGAAGGACCTGGAAGCCATCGCCGTCACCTACGCTCCGGGACTCATCGGAGCGGTGCTGGTGGGGGTCAACTTCGCCAAGGGGGCCGCCCTGGCCCTGGACCTGCCCCTGATCCCCGTTCACCACGTTCGGGGCCACATCGCCGCCAACTACATCACCCATCCGGACCTGGAGCCGCCCTTCGTCTGTCTGTGTGTCTCGGGGGGCACCAGCGCCATCGTGGACGTGCGCTCCTATACGGAGATGTCCATCCTGGGCGGCACCCGGGACGACGCCGCCGGAGAGTGCTTTGACAAGGTGGCCCGGGTACTGGGCATCGGGTACCCGGGAGGCGGACCCATGGACCGGCTGAGCGAGGGGGGAGACGACACCCGCTACGAGCTGCCCCGGGCCCACGTCCACGGCGCGGACCTGGACATGTCCTTCTCCGGCCTCAAGACCGCCTGCCTCAACCTGATCCACAACGCGCAGCAGAAGGGAGAGCAGCTGGATCTCCCCTCCTTCGCCGCCAGCTTCGGCCGGGCCGTCAGCGACACCCTGGTCCCCCGCACCATGGAGGCCGCCCGTCAGATGGGCTATGGCAAGGTAGCCGTCGCGGGAGGCGTAGCCGCCAACCGGCGCATCCGGGCCGACCTGGTGAAAGCCTGCCAGGCCAGCGGGGACCGGCTCTTCCTGCCGGAGCTGACCTGGTGCGGCGACAACGCCGCCATGATCGGCAGCCAGGGCTATTACGAGTATCTGGCCGGGCGCAGAGCGGGCACGGATCTCAACGCCTTCGCCACCCGGGACATTTCCCTCGGCTGACAGAATCATCCGCTTCCCATCTGGCATTCTGTCCAGCTTTCCACAGGCTGTGGAAAACTTTGTGCACAATGTGGAAAACTCTGTGGATAACTTCGCCCGATTTGAAATAAACCTCTAACTGTTCAGGACACAGAAGGGGACCGCCCTCAGGCGGTCCCCTTTTCGTTCAGTGCAGCAGCAGAGGCTGCAGCTGTCTGCCCTCCAGAGCGGCCTGGGCCGCCTCGGGCACCAGGTGGAAATCCGCCACCAGCGAGGCCGGCTTCCGTTCCGGATCGTCCTGCCCGAAGGGCACAAAGTAGATGTACTTTCGGGACAGCAGCGCTCCGATGCTGGCGGCGGAGGCAGCCAGTCCGTCGTTCGTGGAAGGAGCGAGCAGCAGCGGTCTGCCATTGCGCAGATGGGCCTTGGCGGCCATGGTGACGCAGGTATCCGTGATGCCCCCGGCCAGCTTACCCAGGGTATTGCCCGTACAGGGGCAGACAATCAGCAGATCCAGCAGCTTCTTCGGCCCGATGGGCTCCGCCTCCTTGATGGAGGCGATCACCCGATGGTCACAGATGCGTTCCATTTCCCGCATCAGGTCGTGGGCATGGCCGAAACGGGTATCCGTGGAGGCCACCGTCTCGGAGACGATGGGTACCACATTGCGCCACCGGGCCCGCACCCGTTCCAGGGCCTCCATGGCGCGGGCGTGGGTACAGAACGATCCGCAGACCGCGAATCCGATCGTTGCGTTTTCCAAAAGAAACCTCCCTTTCCCGGGCTAATCGCCCAGTTCGCGGAGCATATTGCAGATGGTACTGCGGATGGCGGCGCCCGCCGTCACCGGAGCCACCTTGCCCGGCAGGGACAGCGCCCAGATGACTGTCCGCCCCAGATCCCCCGCCGCCGCCAGGTCGACGCCGCCGGGCTTCGAGGCCAGGTCCAGGATCAGGCAGTCCTCCTTCAGGTCCTCCAGCTCCGCTCTGCCCAGAACACGAGCGGGGATCGTATTGACAATCAGGTCATAGCCGCACAGCCAGCCGGACATGCGGCTCAGTTCCTCCGCCCCGAACCCCATGGCCTGGGCCCAGGCCAGCTGCCCGTAACTGCGGGCCGCCACGCTGACTTTCGCCCCCAGGGCCCCGAAGCGCTGGGCGGTGGCCCGGCCCACCCGGCCGAAGCCGCAAATCAGGACCCGGGCCCCATGAATGGTGATGGGCAGATGCTCCATGGCCAGCTGCACCGCCCCCTCCGCGGTAGGAACCGCATTGGCGATGGCCAGTTCCTCCCGGGCAAAGTAGTCCCGCAGCGTAAGGCCCCGCTCCCGGGCCAGGCGAAGGGCGTCCTCCCCGGGCCGCCCACCGCACAGAAACTGCCCCGGTTTCAGGCAGTCCAGCACTTCGGTCAGGGGATGTTCGCCGGAAGACAGGGGCGCGTTCAGCATCCCCGCCCCGTCCGAGACCGGCAGAGGCAGGATCACGCAGTCCGCCAGGCCGGCGCGTTTCATGTCCGTCTCCTGCAGCAGCAGGGGTTCCTCGGCCCCTTCCAGCGCAAATCCGTGTACCGTGTGTCCGTCCTCCGCCAGCAGCCGGGCCAGCCTGGCCTGGCGCAGATCCCCTCCGGCGAGCCAGATGTTCATTTCCCGTTTCATCGCGATCCCTCCAGGTTCCGTGCTGTCTCAGCCTATGCTTCTCCCGGAACGCTGGTGCCTCTCCGCCCCGGAGCGCGAAAAGCCCCGCTTCCGATTTCTCGGAAGCGGGGCAGAAAACCCGAAACGGGAAACTCTTACTTCGCGGCCTTGGCAGCCTTGATGGCCTCGATCAGCAGCGGGGTGACCTTGAACAGGTCGCCGCAGATGCCGTAGTCGGCGATCTCGAAGATGGGAGCGGTGTCGTTCTTGTTGACGGCAATGATGCACTCGGAGTCCTGCATGCCGGCCTTGTGCTGGATAGCGCCGGAGATGCCCAGGGCCACGTAGATCTTGGGGTGCACGGTCTTGCCGGTCTGACCGACCTGGTGATCCGCGGACAGCCAGCCCGCGTCGATGGTGGCGCGGGAGCCGCCGACTACGCCGCCGAGAACCTCGGCCAGCTCTTCGGCGAGCTTGATGCCGCCTTCCACGTCCTTGCTGATGCCGCGGCCCACGGAGACGACAACGTCAGCGCCGATCAGGTCGACCAGCTTCTTCGCAGCCTTGACGACCTCGACAACCTCGGTCTGCATGTCGTCGGCGGTGAGGGAGAACTCGGGCTTAATGATCTCGCAGGCGTCGGCCTTGGCCTGATCGAAGGGAGCCTTCTTCATGACGCCCGGACGGACGGTAGCCATGGCGGGACGGAAGCGGGGGCAGATGATGGAGGCCATCAGGTGGCCGCCGAAAGCGGGACGGGTCATCTTCAGGTCGCGGGACACATCGTGCTTCTCGCCCATGACCATGGCGTGGTCGGTGGCCTCGATGCGGGCATCGGGCAGGGTGGAGGCGGTGTGCAGGAAGTCCTTGTAGATCCCCATGTCGATATCCAGGTGGGTGCAGTCCGCGCACAGACCGGTGTGCAGGCGGGCCGCGCAGCGGGGACCCAGGTCACGGCCGATGTTGGTGGCGCCGATGAGCATGACCTCGGGCTTGTACGTCCGGATCACATCGCAGATGACCTTGGTGTAGCCGTCGGTGGTGTAGGTCTCCAGCAGGGGATGGTCGCAGACATAGACGCCGTCGGCGCCGTAGCCGCCCAGATCCTTCGCGATGCCCTCGATATTGGAGCCCAGCAGCAGGCCGTACAGCTTCGTGCCCAGCTCGTTGGCCAGGCGGCGGCCCTCGGAAATCAGCTCATAGGAGGTGGACATCATGACGCCCTGACGCTGCTCGCAGAATACCCATACGCCGCCCTTGAACTCCTGGATGGCGGAACTATCGTAGTTAGACATATTCTTCCTGTCTCCCTTCTATCAGATCATATGCTTGGCGGCCATGATGCCGGCCAGCTTCTCGCAGGTGGCGCGGTCGGCACCCTCCAGCATCATGCCGGCGCCCTTCAGCGGGGGAGTGAAGGAGGTCAGGATGTTCGTGGGAGAGCCGCTCAGACCGATGGTGGTCTTATCGATGAGGGGATCGTCCTTGAGGGCGTTGTAGTCCAGGACCGTGTAGGGCTTGGAGTAGGCTTCGAACACGCCGCCGACGCTCATGTAGCGGGGGGTATTCAGCTCCTTGATGCAGGTGATGAGGCAGGGGGTCTTGACCTTGATGGTCATGTAGCCGTCCTCCAGCATCCGCTTGATGGTCAGGGTGTCGCCATCCTTGACGATCTCGGCGGCGTAGGAGACCTGGGGCAGACCCAGCTTCTCGGCGATCTGGGGACCGACCTGAGCGGTGTCGCCGTCGATGGCCTGCCGGCCGCAGAAGACCACGTCTTCCTTCTCGACGCCGATCTGGTTGATGGCGGCAGCCAGGATCTGGGAGGTGGCGTAGGTATCGGAGCCGCCGAACTCGCGGCCGGAAACCAGCACGGCGCGGTCGCAGCCTCGGGCCAGCAGCTCGCGGAGCATGCCCTCGGCGGGCGGGGGACCCATGGAGACAACGATGACTTCGGCGCCGGTCTGCTCCTTCAGGGTGAGGGCGGCCTCGACGGCGTTCAGGTCATCGGGATTGGTGATGGTGGCCATGGAGGCCCGGTTCAGGGTGCCGTCGGGGTTGACGGCGACCTTGCCGGAAGTATCGGGGACCTGCTTGACACAAACGATGATTTTCATTACGATCTGCCTCCTATCTTATTTCACGCCCAGGTTGCTGGAGATGACCATGCGCTGAACCTCGGAAGTGCCCTCGTAGATCTCGGTGATCTTGGCGTCGCGCATCATGCGCTCCACGGGATACTCACGGGTATAGCCATAGCCGCCGAACAGCTGAACCGCGCGACGGGTCACATCGGAGGCAGACTCAGCGGCGAACAGCTTGGCCATGGCGGCGTCCATGGAGTAGGGCTCGTGGTTCTGCTTCTTCATGGCAGCGGCGTACACCAGGTACTGGGCAGCCTGCATGCGGGTGTGCATATCGGCCAGCTGGAACTGGGTGTTCTGGAACTGGGACAGGCGGCGCTTGAACTGCACGCGCTCCTTGGTGTACTTGATGGCCTCGATAATGGCGCCCTCGCCCAGGCCGAGAGCCTGCGCGGCGATGCCGATACGGCCGCCATCCAGCGTCATCATGGCAATCTTGAAGCCCTTGCCTTCCTTGCCCAGCAGGTTCTCCTTGGGAACAACGCAGTCTTCGAAGATCAGATCGCAGGTGGAGGAACCGCGGATGCCCATCTTCTTCTCGTGCTTGCCGACGGAGAAGCCAGGGAAGCTGCGCTCCACGATGAAGGCGGAGATGCCGTGGTTGCCCTGGGACTTGTCGGTCATGGCGAAGATCACGAAGGTGTCTGCCACAGTGCCGTTGGTGATAAAGCACTTGGTGCCGTTGAGCACGTAGTCGCCGTTCTCGTTCTTCACGGCCATGGTCTGCTGTCCGGAGGCATCGGTGCCGGCGCCGGGCTCGGTCAGACCGAACGCGCCGATCTTGCGGCCGGAGAGCAGGTCGGGCAGATACTTTTTCTTCTGCTCCTCGGTGCCGTGCTCAAAGATGGGCGCGCAGCACAGAGAAGTGTGAGCGGAGACGATGACAGCAGTCGTACCGCAGACCTTGGCCAGTTCTTCCACGCACATGACATAGGACAGAACGTCGCCGCCCGCTCCGCCGTACTCCTTGGGGAAGTAGATGCCCATCATGCCCAGTTTCGCCATCTTCTCGACGGTCTCCTGGGGGAAGCGCTCTTCCTCATCGATTTCCTGCGCCAGGGGCTTTACCTCGTTCTCGGCGAACTCGCGGTACATCTTGCGGACCATCTCTTGCTCTTTAGTCAGATGAAAATCCATTTTTTCAGTCCTCCTGTATGATTTACTTGGGGGAATCGCTGCGGCCCCGCTTCCGACCGCCTGACCGGGACGGAAGGGCGTGGAGCCGGGCGGATGGAGCGGGTGGGAACGGTGGGCTGGCCTGGCGAAGATTGTTATAAATTTAACAATGTCTTTCCGGAAAAACCGCAACTCGGGATGCCCCGGTTGCGGAAATCATGCCAGGTCCAGCCGGCAGGATTGATACAGGCTGATTATAGACCTTTTTCGGAACCATTGCAAGAACCGCATCTCTGGCAAACTGCACAGTTTTTCAGGCCTGTTTTTGTGCATAACAGAGAATCAAAGCCCTGTTGCCGGAAAGTTTGCCAATATTGTCCTGCCTGTACGGAACGTGTCCCGGCGGAAAACCGCCGGGACACGGGAAAAGATCCTTCCGGATTACTTTCTGGTGTAGTCGTAGAAGCCCTTGCCGCTCTTGCGACCCAGCAGTCCCCCCCGGACCATCTTCTTGAGCAGATAGGTGGGACGGTACTTGGAGTCGCCAAACTCGGAGTACAGGGTCTCCATGATGGCCAGCACAACGTCCAGGCCGATGAAATCGCCCAGAGCCAGGGGCCCCATGGGGTGATTCGCGCCCAGCATCATGGACTTGTCGATGTCCTCTACGGAAGCGGCGCCCATCTCCACGAGGCCGATGGCGTCGTTGATCATGGGGATCAGCAGCTTGTTGACCACGAATCCCGGGGACTCCTTGACCTCGACAGGATCCTTACCCAGCTCCTTCGCCAGGTTATAGGCGAAGTGGAAGGTCTCGTCGGAGGTGTTGATGCCGCGGATGATTTCCACCAGCTTCATGCTGGGCACGGGGTTGAAGAAGTGCATGCCGATGACCTGGTGATGCTTCAGGCCGGCGTCCAGATCGGTGATGGGCAGAGAAGAGGTGTTGGAGGCGAACACACAGCCTTCCTTGCAGATGGCGTCCAGCTTCCCAAGCAGTTCCTTCTTGGTGGCCATGTCTTCCTTGACACACTCGATCACAAGATCGGCGTCCGCAGCCGCGTCGAACTCCTCCACCAGGATGCGCTCCATGATGGCGTCCTTGTCTTCCTGCTTCATCCTGCCGCGGTCGACCCGCTTCTGGAGGGACTTGGACAGGTTGTCCTTGTGACGCTGGGCGGAAGCCGTGCTGCTGGCGTACAGCAGGGCGGTGTGGCCCTTGGCGGCGAAGATCTGGGCAATGCCGCTGCCCATGGTGCCGGCGCCGAAGATCGCTACTTTCATACGTTGGATTCCTCCGATACTGATTCAGGATAGTGCCAGACCCATCTGGCGGGATTGGCCGGCGAACCGGCCCCGCTCTTGCCCCACAGTATACCCGATCTTTTACCAGAATGCAAGCGGAAAACCGGTAACTTCGGAGCCATTTCGGGGGATCGTTCACAAAGCCTGACGCAGCGCGCTCCTGCAGACGGTTTCAAACTCCATCTTCCGGATCCCGCAGTCCGTCCAGTTCTCTCCGTCCCGGGGCCAGCGGGCCTCCATCCAGACATCCCCTGCCCGGAGTTCCAGGCTCAGAGGCAGTTCCTCGCGATAGCCGGTGGTATCCGTCAGGCTGGCCAGAGTGGCCCCCGCTTCCTTCTCCAGAGAAACGGCCTTCGGTTTTCCCTCCGAATCCAGAGCATGGACTGAAACCAGAGGGAAGGCCCCGGTGGAAACGTCCACCAGGATCCGGTTTCCGTCCTCCTCCAGGTCTGCTGTATACACCGTTCCTTCGCACCGGGCCAGAACCTCCACTCCGGAGAGGTCCGCCCGCAGGAAGACGAGGGGTGCAGAAGCGGCGCCGGCCGCATAGCCGAAGGCCACTCCGTTGCAGCCCAGGATCCCCTCAAAAGGGGTCAGACTGCAGGGACCCTGCACCGCCAGGGAGCCAAGCAGGTCCCGCTCCTCCCCATCGGTCCGGGAGCGAACCTTCAGATGGGCGGAAAATCCCTGGGGAAAGGCGCCGCGGTCACTTTCCGGCACCCGCTCCACCCGGAAGATCCAGTCCTCCGTCTCCAGGGAAGGGCACTCCTCCAGGGCCTCGCCCGGCTCAAAGAGCACAGGCGCCACCAACGCCCCCGGCGAGGCGGAGCTGACCTGCAGGGACGCAGATGGCCCGGTGATCCCGGCGCCGGACGGGGAATTCCCGCAGGCCACCAGGCCGGGACCGGTCAGGCAGACGGCCAGCATGAGAAGAAGCAGCAGCCAGGCCGGAGGCCGCCTCTCTCCTGCGATCTGCCATATCCGCTCCTCCAGATGCCCGCGAAGGGGCAGAGCAAAGGGGCTCTGCAGCGGTTCCTTTCTGATTTCTCTCATCTCTGTCTTCCTTTCCGCCCCTCAGTCCATCGTGAAGTGGACAATCATGCGGGAGAGCGTATCGCCCTCAAACAGGAACAGCAGATTCTCCGGCGCCATCTCCGTACCGCTTACGTTTACGCGCAGCGTATCCGCGTCCTCCAAGTCTCCTGCCGGGATTCCCCAGAAATCCGGCCGGCCGGTGGGGCCGTCCAGGCCCTGAGCCTCCGGGTAGACCTGTTTCACCGTCTCCCGGCTGTCTCCCACCCGGATCCCCCGCCAGGTGGCAAACTCCGTTCCGGTAACATCCATGATGTAAGGAACCAGCTTCCCGGTAGCCGCCGCGTAATATCCCGTGATCTCCAGGCCCGGCCTTGTCTGCCGCACCCAGGCGTCTCCCTCGGCGTAAACCGGCCCGGACTCCTCCAGAGGCACCGTCTGCTCCTCGAACCCGGTGACCCCCTTCCCGCAGCCCAGAACCTCCGGACTGCCGTCCTGGAAAAGGGCCATGTCCAGGCTGGAGATTCCCCAGACCGTGCGGCGGATGGTATCCTCCAGGGGCTCCTCCACCAGATCCGGAAGCTTATTCCCGTCAGCACGCAGGAAGCCGCCCTCCGGATCCCGGGCCAGGGCCACCAGATTGTCCTCCCATGCCACAGTGGATCCATCAGCCTGCACCTCGCACATTTTCAGACGGTAGAGGCACTCAGTCTCCCCATCGTTCAGATTCATGCTGCCTAGATACTCCGCCGGCCCCAGCGCCATGGTTCCTTCCGGGACAGACAGGAGCTGCCTGTCATTCCAGACGACATCCCGGTTCTCAAGAATATCCCGGTAGTACTCCAGCAGCAGCTGCCGGAACGCGGGATCCTCTTCTCCCGGATCCTCCGAAGAGGGAGCGACGTTCTCCGAAACAGTCTCCCCCTGCCGCCGGGACAGCTGGGTGGCCGCCAGCTGTTTCATGGTCTCCATGGCCTCTTCCGGCAGGACTCCGATGGGTTCAAAGGGATCCAGCAGATTCTCCCCGCCCTCCGCCAGCCAGCAGACATTCTCTCCCTGGCTGAGCCGCCAGGTGCCGCTTTCCCCCAGAGCCAGACGCATGGAGAGGAGCGCAGCCTGCGAAAAATCCTCCCCGGAGAGATCCCCGGCCGGCTCCGCCTGCTCCAGCATGCTTCTGGCCCGATCCAGCAGATCCTCCTCCGAAATGGGCTCCGGAAACGCCAGATCGGAATACACCGGCATGTCCACCCGGATGCTGGAGGCCGATTTCACCTGACTCCGGTACCGGTCCAGGGGCGCCAACCGGCTCTGGCAGGCCACGAGATTCACACTGGCCAGACAGACCGCCAGCATGGCGAGCAGCGCGATCCGTCCTGTCGGGCGCCGGCCCGGGGTACAGATCCCCCGGATCCGCTCCCGCAGCAAGGAAGCCCCGCCGGTCATCCAGGTGGAAAACGGGGTCACGGGCATGTTCTGTTTCATCGTCGTTCTCTCCTCTCTTCCGTCTCACGCATACAGCTTCAGCACGGCAGGTCCCAGACGGTATCCGCCCTCTTTCCAGACCACAGGCGCCTTCACCTGCACCAGATAGAAGGTGCTGTCTCCGCAGGCCAGGGCGGTTTCAAACCACAGCTGTCCCCCGTCCCAGGAATAGACACTGATCCATTCTCCTTTCAGTCCGTCTGCCGGGGCAACATCCTCGGGAAGCTCCACCGTCAGGGACTCTTCTCCCTCGGACACCAGGGTCACGGTGTCCTCCTCTCCGTTCCAGCGGCCCTGCAGATTCAGAGACTTCAGATCCGGCACGGTATATGCCATGGTCTCCGGCTCCACCAGATACAGCTGCATGGCGTTCATCCCGGCGCCCCCTCCCAGGTTGAGGCAGATGGCCACTTCGTCCTCTCCGTCGCCGTCGTGGTCCGCCACCGCCAGCCACGGGTCCTTTTCATACCAGGCGTTCTGGCCCCAGGAAAAGGGGTAATAGGCGGCCCGGTCCCCACAGCGGAGCACCACGCCATCCGTCAGCGGCGTGTTGTACTCCAGAAGGCCGGCTGTTACGCCATAGAGCATCACATCCGCCTTCTCATCTCCCGCCAGGGGCAGCAGGGTTCCCCGCCACAGATCCTCCTCGGTCACACGCTCCAGGATCTCATGTTCTCCGTCCCGTTCCGGGAGCTCCCGGGGCAGGTCCTCCACCGGCAGATCGGCGAGCAGATCCCGCTGGCTGCGGGACAGCTGGGCCATGGGCTCCGCCAGCAGGTCTTCTTCCCTCGCCAGGATGGTCACGGGAACCGTCTCCCCCGAAGTATCCCGCACCTGCAGGCCTTCCGGAGGCGCCACCGTGGAGGCCACCGGCGAAGCTCCTCCATCGCAGCCGGTTCCAAGGACAGCCAGGATTCCCAGCAGGACCAGAAACGCCCCAACCGGACCATGTCCTGGCCGGAATCGGGTCTTCAAATCGCATTCCTCCCCGTCCGCATCCCCGTTCGACCCGAATGGACCGGAGAGAGGGAGCGAACCATTTTCTGTTTTTCCGGAACAAACCCGTTCCAGGTGTCGTCTTAATCAAGTGGAAAGTTGTGCATTCTGTTCCGCCGCCTCCAGGATGGTCAGACCATAGGCCCGGTACTCCTCCCGGGGCAGCCGGGCGAGCACAGCTTCGTCGCAGGCCAACTCCGTGTCCCGCTCCACCATCCGCACCATGCACCGGAACGCCGGGTTGAACCAGTGCAGCGCCCGGACCCATAGAGCCAGAGCCTTGCGCAGGAGATCCCGCCGCCGCAGATGGGTCAGCTCGTGGAGCAGCGTGTAGCGCAGCGCGCTTCCCGGCGCGGTCTCCTCCGGCAGCAGCAGAACCGGACGGACGATTCCCGCCAGCATGGGGGATGGCAGCCCGGAACACAGCAGAACCCGCACCCGCCGGGTAATCTTCAGTTCCCGCTCCGCTTCTTCGCAGGAGCGAAGCAGAGCCGTCTCTTCCGCCGGCTTTCCCCAGCGGCGCAGCCATGCCAGAAACCGCAGATGGGCGAAGGCCAGCCGCGCCACTTCCACCCCGACGCCCGCCAGCCAGAGGATCCAAAGCGCCTGCTGCCAGGAGAACCCGGACCCTGCGGGAGAAGGAGTCTCCCCCTGCGCTGGCCCGCTTCCGGCGTCCTCCGACCCAACTGTGCCGCCTTCAAAGACGGAAGCGGAATGGCCGCCCTGGATCCCGGGAGATCCATCCCCGCCGCCGGCATTCCCGACATTCCCGGCATTCCCGGCATTCCCGGCATCTTGGGACTCCTTCGCCGGTCCCCCGCCGGAAGCGGACGGTTCGGAGAGAACAAAAGAGTCCGGCACCGGAATGCGGATCGGGGAACGGATCCACCCCTCCGGCGCCAACGGAAGCGGGAGCGCCAGACGCAGGCAGAGCACCAGCCAGGCCAGACTGCGCCACCGGGCGCCGGTCCGCTTCCGGCTCAGCCAGGTCAGAAGGGCCATGGCCCCGATGGCAATGGTTCCGCCCAGGGTGTGGGAAATCAGCGTGGTCAGAACCTCATTCACCTGCGGCGCCGTCCTTCAGGTCGTCCAGCAGCCTGCGCAGATCCTCCAGTTCCCCCTCCTTCAGCCCGTCCCGGGCCAGAGCGGCCACAAAATTCCGGGGCGAGCCGTAGAGGCGGGAAACCACTGCCCGGCTGTCAAAGCTCAGGTAGTCCTCCCGGCTGATCCGCGCGGTATAGCGGTTGCCCCGGCCGGAATGCGCCACCTCCAGGAACTCCTTCTCCTCCAGTCTGGCCAGATAGGTGTTGATGGTGGTGGGACTCCAGTGAAAGTGCTCCAGCCGTTCTCCCAGCTGACCGCGGGAGGCGCCCGGTCCGCAGCCCCAGACGGCCTTCATGACCTCCAGTTCCGCGTCCGGAAGGCGTTTCAGCTGCCCGGGCGGCACGGGTTTCCGATTCACAGCGCTCATCCTTTCTGCTACATTTGTAGTTGATAGCATCATACTACACCTGTCGCAGATCTCTGTCAAGTTACAATCCGGTTACAGATCCTGCGCTTTTTCGGGCCCCAAAGCACCCTTTACGGAGGTGATCTTACCGGATCTTAACAGAATCCAAACACGCACTGTACCCCATCTCGTGTATAATGCTTCCGATGGGAGTGCAGGTTTTCAGACCGCTGCCCGCGCCTGTGCCGCCAGGCGGCGGAATTCCGGAAGGAGGCCATACCCTATGAGCAGCAATCCCACACAGTCCATCATGCGGCAGGAAGAGTTTACTGCGGAATTTGCCAGACGGATCGGCATGTCGATGGACCGGGCTGACGAAATCCTGGAGGCCATCCTCACTCTGCTGGCGGAGTGCGCGAACGGCCAGTGCCCCGCATGGTTCCTGGAGACGCTCCCCGTCGAGGTCGTCTCTGCAGACGGCTGAGAGGAATTCCCGCCCTCCATCTGCGGCGGTCCGGTCGGATCGCCTGGGATGTCGGACCGCTGACTGCCCTTTTGAGGGATTGTCAACGGTCTTTTTTCTCCCCGCCGGCCCCGGCCGGCCCAATCCTGACAGTTAGGACGCTTGCCTGATGAGAAAACAGCTGATCCCCCTGGCGGTATGGTGGGGACTGGCCATCGGATGGACGGGTCTGTGTTTCTTTCTCTCCTGGCAGACAGGAGAAGACACCGGTTCGTTCAGCCTGGCCCTCTCCGCTTTTCTGCTGAAACTCCTTGGCCTTGTGGGATTCCACCCGGATCCCGCAGCCTTTCATATGTTCCTGCGCACCTCGGCCCACTTCGGTGTCTTTTTCCTGGCCGGATTTTTCTTCGGCGGCGCCACGGAATCTCTGTGGCAGCTGGTGCCCGCCCGCCGCTTCTTCCGCCCCCTCTGCGCGCTCCTTCTGGGGCTGATGGCCCTCTTCGCCGATGTTCCTAAAATCTGGATCCCAGGCCGCCATCTGCAGTGGGACGAATCCGCCCTGAACGCCTGCGGCGCCCTCTGCGGCTATCTGCTGGTGGTCGCAGCCGCCGCCCTTTTCCACCGCCGGAAGCGCCGCCGCGCCGCTTCCGAATCCAACCTGACAGGAAGGTGACCGCCATGCCGCGTTACGCGGATACCACCGCCTGCAGTCCCGAGGAAAACGCCCTCTGGGATCGTCTCCGCGCCTGCAGGGGCCGTGTCTTTCACACGGCCAAAGGACTGGCCTTTTCGTGCCACGTCCAGGGAAACGAGCTCTTTGTAGATCGAAAGGAAAAATCCATCACCCGCTCCTCCGTCAACCGGGCCTTCCACAGAGCGCTGGAGCTGGACGGCGTGGTGACCGGGCCCAAAGTCCTCGGCACCTTCGGCGCCAGCTACCTCTACCCCATCTTCTGCGCTCTGGGCGTCATTGACGAAGACCGCTCCCGGGAAGCCGCCCCGAAACGGAAGACAAAACCCTTTACGCTGAATCCCTGAGCCGCCCCGCGGCTCTTTTTTTCGGTCTGTTTTGACCGAAATCCGGCGATAATCCAGACTTTATCCCATTTATTGGATTGGCAGGGCCAGTCGGAATGGTAAAATACTTCCATAAAACATTCGGGAGGGATCGCCCTTGCAGACGAAAGAAAAGAAAAAGTTCGCCGTTCCCCACGTCTACATCCTGCTGCTGGCCCTGATTCTCATCAGCTGCGTGCTGACCTACATCGTGCCCGCCGGCCAGTATGACATGACGGAGGTGGCCGGCCGGGAAGTGGTGGACGCCACCACCTTCCACAGCGTCCCGCAGTCCCCCGCAACCCTCATGAGCTTCCTCACCGCGGTTCCCCGCGGCATGCTGGAGTCGGCTCAGATCATCTTCTTTATCTTCATCATCGGCGGCGCCTTCGCCGTCCTGCAGGAAACCCGGGCCATTGAGGCCGGCGTGGGCAAGCTGATCGAGGTGATGAAGGGCGCCACCATCATCATCATCCCCATCCTCATGGTTCTCTTCTCTCTGGGCGGCGCCATCTTCGGCATGTCCGAGGAGACCATCCCCTTCATTCCCATCTTTGTCTCGCTGTGCATCGCCATGGGCTACGACTCCATCGTGGGCACCGCCATCGTCTTCTGCGGGGCCGGCGCCGGCTTCGCCGGAGCCTTCATGAACCCCTTCACGCTCCAGGTCGCCCAGGGAATCGCCGGCCTGCCTCTGCTCTCCGGGATGCCCTTCCGCGTGGTCATGTACATTGTCATGGTCTTCGTGGCGGTCACCTTCGTGCTCCGCTACGCCATGAAGGTCCGTCAGGATCCCACCCGCTCTCCCATGCACGCCTTCGACCAGGCCCGTACGGACGCCATCGACCTGAACAACCTGCAGCCCTTCGGGACCACAGAGAAAATCATTCTTCTGGTCTTCCTGGCCTCCATCGTGCTTCTGATCTACGGGGTCATCCAATGGGGATGGTACATGAACGAAATCGCCGGTCTCTTCCTCGGCATGTCCATGGTGGTCGGGATCGTGGCCCGCATGGGCTTCAACAACTGGGCCGGGGTCTTCGCCAAGGGCATGGGAGAAATCGCCTCCGGCGCCCTGGTGGTGGGCTTTGCCCGGGCCGTGCTGGTCATCCTCACGGAGGGCAGCATCCTGCATACCATCCTCTATGCGGCCGCCGCCGGTCTCGGCATGCTGCCCGCCATCGTCTCCGCGGTTGGCATGTACGTCTTCCAGTGCCTGCTCAACTTTATCGTTCCCTCCGGCTCCGGCCAGGCGGCGGTCTCCATCCCCATCATGGCGCCCCTTGGCGACCTGGTAGGAGTCACCCGCCAGACCGCCTGCATCGCCTTCCAGCTGGGCGACGGCATCTCCAACATCTTCTCCCCCACCTCCGGCTACTTCATGGCTGGCCTGGCCCTGGCCAAGATTCCCTGGGCCAAGTGGGCAAAGTGGATTCTGCCTCTCATCGGACTGGAGTACCTGATCGGCGCCATCTTCGTGATCGCGGCCCACGTCAGCGGCCTTGGTCCCTTCTGAGTCCGGGAGGCAGCCGATGGTTTCCTACAACGATCTGAAAGCCGTTCTGCTGGCGTCCATTCAGACGGATCTGCCCGCCCTGTGTGCCCTCAACGACCACCTGGCAGATCATCCCGAGATCTCCGGTCAGGAGACGGAAACCTGCCGTACCCTGACCGGCCTGCTCCGGGAGCGCGGCTACCGGGTAGAGACTCCCTTTGCCGGTCTTCCCACCGCCTTCCGCGCGGTTCTGGGGCCGGACACCCACAGCCACAAAATCGCCATCCTCACGGAATACGACGCCCTGCCGGAACTGGGCCACGCCTGCGGGCACTGCCTCAGCGGCTCCATCAGCCTGCTGGCCGCTCTGGTCCTCGGCCCTCTTCAGGACCGGCTGGACGCGGACATCCACCTGGTGGGCACTCCCATGGAGGAGGACATCGGAGGCAAGGCCCTGATGGTGAAGCAGGGGATCTTCGCCCCCTACGACATGGCGATGATGGTTCACCTGTACGATCAGAATCTGCTGGCCCCGAAGCTTCTGGCCATGGACTCCTTCCTCTACACCTTCCACGGCCGCCCTGCCCATGCCTCCAACGCCCCCTGGGAGGGGCGCAACGCCCTCAACGGCGCCATGCTCATGCTCCACGCCATGGACATGCTCCGCCAGCACGTAAAACCGGATGTGCGCATGCACAGCGTGATCCGCAACGGCGGCGAGGCTCCCAATATCGTGCCGGAGGAGGCCACGGCAGAGGTCTATGTGCGGGCGCTGGATCGGGTCTACCTCAACGATGTGATCCGCATGGTGGACGACTGCGCCCGGGGGGCCGCCATCGCCACCCAGACCACCTGGGAGAAATCCGCCACCGCGGAGCCCTATGACAATCTGGTCCCCAACCGGACCGGTCTGGAGAGCCTGGAGGAGGTCTTCCGGGACCTGGGACTGCCCCTGAACGGGGATCCCTCCATCATCTTCGGCTCCTCGGACGTGGGCAACGTCAGCTTCGTCTGTCCCACCTTCCATCCCTGCCTGCAGGTAGTGGACCGGGGCGTCGCCATTCACACCCGGGCCTTCGCCTCCGCCATGAAGACGGAACGGGCCCACCGGGCCCTGGCGGACGGCGCCGCCCTCATCGCCTGCCAGATCGCCCGCATCTTCTCCGATCCCCAGCGGATCCGGGGACTGAAGGAAGACTTCCACCCCGGAACTCCCTGACAGCTTCCCTCAACCGGACAGAACAAAGCCCCCGCGCCTGCCGAAGAAACGGCGGACGCGGGGGCTTCTGGTTTCTCTTTCTGCCGGACAGGCGGTCCGGGGTCGTGGAATCCCCGCCGCTTCTTTTACTGGCGAAGACTTCCCAGCAGGGGCTGATCCCAGTGGAACAGATATTCGTTCATTTCGAAGATGTTATAGACCCCGTGCTCCACACAGCACTCCACAATGGTATCAAACTTGCTGCTGTGGGTCATCGAGTAGCCCGCCCGGCCGACCAGATCCCGGATCCCGTCCATATTCAGTTCCAGGGCAACAGCGAGGGCCACCGCCACCGGCTTGCTGGGACGGTACCTGGGGTTGCTGCGGATCTTGGAGAACAGCTTCCGGTCCAGATTGGCCTTCTTGTAGACCTCCGGATCCTTCAGTCCCTTCTGATCGATCAGCGTCAGCAGGGTCTCGGAGAAACTGGCGTCCAGCATGCTCATTTTTTCCTCCAGATCCTTCGACACGCCGGACACCCTGGGGGCCTCCACCTTCCGCGGCGCCTTTTTCTCCGATCTGAAAGGACGGGACGCAAGGTCGGCCTCCAGATCCCGCAGGGGTGCCTGAGGGGAGGACGGCGCTTCCAGCGGCATGCCGTAGTCTTCCATGCGCTGGCGGAGATTCTCCTCCCGCCGCTCCCGCATCCGGCGGTAGAAATCCTCTTCCTCCGGCACCTCGCCCTCTTCCATCCGGTACTCCATGCTGAGGGCGCTGCGGACATAGTTGTCGTCGATGTAGCTCTCCACCGCCTGGGCCATTTCGCCGGAGAGACGGAAGGTCTCCTTACCGAAAACGGTCAGAACAATGTCCATCTCGTGCTCTTCCAGGAAGTCCCGGAAGGCGTCAAGCGCGATCTCCAGAGCCCGCTGCCGGGGGAACCCGCAGTTTCCGGCGGAGATCAGGGGAAAGGAGATGGAGCGGCAGTTGTTTTCCTCCGCCACCCGGAGAGCGTTCGCATAGCAGAGCCGGAGCTGTTCCTCCTCTCCCTGGGTGCCGTCCTTCCAGACGGGTCCCACCGCATGGATCACATAACGGGCCTTGAGCCGGTACCCCAGCGTAATGCCGGCCTGGCTCACGGCCAGCGCTCCGATCCGCCGCCGGGCCTCCAGCAGGTCCGGTCCCGCCCTGTCGTGAATTCCCTGATCCACTCCATAGCCGACGATGGGTTTCGGGTTGGCGCTGTTGACAATGGCATCCGTCTTCTGACGGGTAATGTCGCCCCGTATGATGGTAAAGGGCATCGTTCTCTGCCTCCTTCTTTCTCTCAGTTCAGCCGCGCGGCTTCCGCTGCGCCGGCTCTTTCAGGAAAACAAGGTGGTTTTCCCCGGAGCGGGCGGGGGCAAAGCGGTAATCCAGATCGCGGAATTCCTTCAGATCTTCCGCCCGGGTAATCCCCTCCTGCGCCATCCAGCGGGTCATCTGTCCGCGGGCCATCTTGCAGGCCCCTCCCTTCTCCACCACCTTCCCGTCCTTTTCCTCGCCGAAGGTACAGGTGACAAAGCGCACGGAGGCGGGCAGAAAGGGCTCCACCGCCCGGCTGTACTCCCGGGAGGCCAGGTTGATGACGAGGTCGGTCTCCTCCGCCAGCGCCCGGGCCAGGTCGGACCCCCAGAATCCGTAGAGATCCCGGCAGCCCTCCACCCGCAGCTTCGCCTGCATCTCCAGCCGGTAGGGGGTCACTCCATCGAAGGGGGACAGCAGACCATAAAATCCGGAGAGAATCCGCAGGTGGCAGCGCAGGTAGTCCAGCTGCTCCGTCTCCAGCACCCCGGGCGCCAGATACCGGTACTGAAGCCCCTCGTAGGCCATCACCGCCGGCGTCAGCCGCCGCTCCAGATCCATGTCCGCCAGCCGCTCCACGTTGAGCGCCGCCAGGGCGTCGCTGCACTTCCAGAGCTTCTGCAGCTGCTCCGGAGTCATCTCCCGCAGAGCCGCCAGCAGTACCCGGGTCTTCTCCAGAAACCGGGGCAGCCCCTCCGGAGCGAATCCGTCCAGGTCCATGTTCATCTTCTTCGCCGGCGCTGCGATAATCCGCATGGTTCATCCTCCCCCGCGGCCCGGAATTCCGGGTTTCCCGGTTGACATTCGCCCCTCGGGCGGGTAGAATCCCTCCCGATATCCGGGCGCGTCCGCCCGTTCTGGAGGTCCATCATGGCAAAACCGCTTGATCTGACTCGGGGAAGCATTCTCAGCACCCTGGTCCGCTTCGCGCTTCCCGTCCTGCTGGCGCTGATCCTGCAGGCCCTTTACGGGGCCGTGGATCTGCTGGTTGTGGGGCGCTTCGCCCTCACGGAGGACGCCTCCGGCGTCGCCACCGGCAGCATGCTGATGTCCACCGCCACCATGGTGGTGACCGGCCTCGCCATGGGCATCACCATCCTGGTGGGAGAATCCATCGGAGAAGGCCGCCCTCAGCGGGCGGGTCAGGCCATCGGAGGAGGCATCTTCCTCTCCGCGGTTCTCGCCGCCCTGCTCACCGTTCTGCTGGTGGTCTTCGCAGGCCCGCTGGCGACTCTGATGAAGGCGCCGGCGGAAGCCTTCCGCCAGGCCTCCACCTACATCCGCATCTGCGGCGGGGGCGCCGTCTTCATCGTGGCCTACAACACGCTGGGCAGCACCTTCCGGGGCATCGGGGACTCCCGGACGCCTCTGCTGACGGTGGCTATCGCCTGCTGCATCAATATCGCCGGCGATCTGCTCTTCGTGGCTGGCTTCGGCCTGGGAGCCGCTGGGGCCGCCCTGGCTACCGTGCTGGCCCAGGCGGTCAGCGTGGTGATCTCTCTGCTCCTGATCCGCCGCCGCTCCCTGCCCTTCACCTTCTCCTGGCGCTTCATCCGCTGGGATCCGGCCATCGTGGGCAAGGAACTGAAACTGGGGTGGCCCATCGCTCTGCAGGAACTGCTGGTCGGGTTCTCCTTCCTGCTGATCCAGACCATCGTCAACGGCTTCGGGGTGGTATCCTCCGCCGCCATCGGGGTAGGGGAAAAGGTCTGCGCCTTCCTCATGCTGGTCCCGTCCGCCTTCGGCCAGTCCATGTCCGCCTTCGTGGCCCAGAACATGGGCGCCGGCAATCCCGCCCGGGCCAGGCGGGCCCTGGGCTGCGGCGTGGCCCTCTCGCTGTGCATCGGCGCCGGCATGTTCTGGCTCAGTTTCTTCCACGGAGACCTGCTGGCGGGAATCTTCATCCGGGACGCGGCCGTCATCGCCCAGGCTCAGAGCTATCTGAAGGCCTACGGCATCGACTGCCTGCTGACCGCCGTTCTCTTCTGCATGATCGGCTACTTCAACGGCAGAGAGCACACCTTCTTCGTCATGGTCCAGGGGCTGGTGGGGGCCCTTCTGGTCCGCACCCCCGTGGCCTGGCTGATGAGCCGCACGGAGGGGGTCACCCTCTTCCGCATCGGACTGGCGACCCCCATGTCCAGCCTGGTTCAGATTCTGATGTTTCTCGTCATGTTCCTCCGTCTGGAGCGGGAGGACCGGAAGGCCGGCCTCACAGCACCCCGAACAGCTCCTCCCAGCCCGCGGTCGTGATGATGCGGCTGCTGGGCCGGTCGGCGTTGGCCAGCATGCTGCTCACCCGGTTGGAGATGGCCACGCCGGTGAATTTTTCCGCGTCAATGCCCCGCAGGGTGAAAAACAGCATGGGATCCCGGTCCAGGCGGGCCCCTACGCCGTAGAGGGCTCCCGCCACATGCTTGCACATCACGGCCCAGTCCGGGCAGCTGCAGCTGAAGGAGATCTCCCGGGGCGTGGGGAACAGGCCTCCCTCTCCGGTAAAGACATCCTTCAGCTCCTCCGGGAATTTGCCCGCCACCAGGGCCTCCAGGGATTCGATGCGCCGGCTGCAGCGCTGAATGATCTCCTGGCAGCGCTCCTCGGAGAGGGGGCTGATGCGGATTTCCACCTTGTAGGGGGTGGCCCGCCGCCCCTGCACCCTGGCCTGAATCTTTCCCTTCCGGATCTGCAGATCCAGCACGGCGCCGCTGCGCACATAGTGCTGCCCCCGGGGAAGCCGGGAGCCGTAATCCGCGTACTGCTCCAGATTCGCGCACCAGGCCTTGCCCCACCAGCTGCGGGCAATGACCCTGCCCTCCAGAATCACCGGGTCGTACTGCTGCCCCTTCTTCCGGGCCTGCTGATTGCTCCGGTCCGCCTTGCTCTTCAGCTCTTCCGTCGTAGGCTGGGAATAGTGAACCTCATCCCAGTACCGCTGTGCCATGACCCGTTCCTCCTCTCAGTCCAGCCGCAGCAGCGACATCAGCTCGTCGTTGCCAAGCTCCGTAATCCACTTCTCGCCTCCGGATCCGATGACATTCTCCGCCAGCTCCTTCTTGGAGTTGATGAGGGTGTCAATTTTTTCCTCCACGCTGCCCTGGCACACGAACTTGTGCACGTAGACGTTCTTCTGCTGTCCGATGCGGAACGCCCGGTCCGTGGCCTGGTTCTCCACAGCCGGATTCCACCAGCGGTCAAAGTGCACCACATGGTTGGCCCGGGTCAGGTTGAGGCCGGTGCCTCCCGCCTTGACGGACAGGATCATGTAGGGCACGTAGGTATCGCTCTGGAACTGCTCCACCAGCTTCGTGCGCTCGGCCACCGGCACCTGGCCGTGAATCACGCCGCCCCGGATGCCAAAGACATCGTACAGGAAGTCGTCCAGATACTTTGTGATCTCCCGGAACTGGGTGAACACCAGCATCCGCTCCCGCTTTTCGAAGACGGTCTCCGCCAGGTCCTTCAGCATCAGGAACTTTCCGCTCTGGGCGGGGCTGTACTCCTGCTGCCCCAGGAACTGGTCCGGGTGGTTGCAGATCTGCTTCAGATGGAGGATCAGGCTCAGCACCAGGCCCCGGCGCTCCATGCCCTCGCTGCTGAGCAGTTTGTTCTCCGTCTTCTTCAGCAGATCCCGGTAGAGCACGATCTGCTTCTTGGACATCTCCACGTGGTCCACCCGCTCCAGCTTGTCCGGGAGATCGCTGATGATCCGCCGGTCCGTCTTCACCCGGCGCAGGAGGAAGGGGGAAATCATATTCTTCAGGCGGGCGTAGCCCTCCGGCCGCTGCTCCAGACCGTTGCAGAACCCGGCGAACTCCCCGGAACTGCCCAGCAGGCCCTTGTCCAGGAAATCGAAGAGGGACCACAGATTGGAGAGGTCGTTTTCGATGGGGGTGCCGGTCATGGCGATGCGCATGCCGCACTTCAGCTGCTTCACCGCCTGGGTGGACTTGGCTTTCGGATTCTTGATGGCCTGGGCCTCGTCCAGAATCACGCAGTCCCAGCTCTGGTCCATCAGCCCCTCGATGGTCCGGATGCGCTGGTAGGTGGTAATGGTAAGGAAGGCATTGGAGCTGGCCAGCCTGTCCTTCAGCACCCGGGAGGAAGCTCCGTGCAGCACTTCCAGGCTCAGCTCCGGGGCAAATTTCCGGGTCTCGCTCTCCCAGTTGCCCAGGAGGGAGGCCGGCACCGCCAGCAGCACCCGGGCATCCGGCTTTTCCGCGCGCAGCTGCTCCAGGTAAGCCAGGATCTGCACCGTCTTGCCAAGGCCCATGTCGTCCGCCAGACAGGCGCCAAAGCCCAGCTGGCTCATGACCCGCAGCCAGTTGAAGCCGGTGCGCTGATAGGGCCGCAGGGTGCCGTGGAAGCCGGGCGGCGGGTCGATCATCTCCAGTTTCCCCGGGTTGCGCAGGCTCTGCAGCAGGTCGCTGAGCCACTTTCCGTTGGTGAGAATGACCCCCATATCCGCGTCCGGACTCTCCTCGTCCTCGCTGCGAATGGTCATGCGCAGGGCGTCCAGAAGCGTGATCTCCTGACCCTGCTTCCCCTCCATCATCTCCAGCAGGCTGCGCAGCCGGTCGTGGTCCACTTCCACCCAGCGGCCCTTGAGGAAGAACAGGCCCTCCGTCTGGGCCAGCAGGAGCCGCACGTCCTCCTCTGTCAGGGGCACGCCGCCCACGGACATAGCGGGGACCAGGGACAGCAGGGCGTTCATGCCGAACAGAGACGGTTTTTCCTCCCCGACCTTCATCATGGCCTGCACGGAGCTGTAGCGCTTCTTCCACCAGTTGGGAATCCGGCAGAGGATTCCCGTGGCCTCCAGCCTGGGAACGTCCTTCAGGAACTGATAGGCCTCCGCCGCTGTCAGCCTCAGCGGGTGGAACAGCTCCCCGGAACACATGAAGCCGTTGATCAGAGGGGAGACCTCCGCCGCCCGGTCCAGGCAGGCCAGCAGCTCCAGCAGCTTCTTCTGTTCGCCCTTGAATTCAATCAGGGCATACTGCAGGGGGGTATGGCGCACCCGGTTGTTCTCCGTGCGGGTGGCGTAGGTGGCCAGAAACGCAAAGGGGAAGTTTTCGCTGTCCTCTCCCTCCCGGTTCTCCACCAGATGGAAGAAGATCCGTTCCGGCACGTGAAGTTTCTGGCTCCGGTCCGCCAGATAGACCTCCACCCGGTCCTCGCTGGCGGCGATCTCCCGCCGGAACACCTTCAGCAGCTCCTGGTACTGGTTGTACAGCCACTCCTCCGTCACAAACTCGGATCCCAGCACAAAGGGGACAGAGTCCAGCAGCAGTTCCAGGGAGTCCTCCCCCAGGACCACCTCCGTCTCCTGGCGGGTCAGCTCCAGGCCCGGGGTGCGGGACAGATCCTCCGTAAACTGCTCGGCCAGCTGGCACAGGAACCGGCCGCAGGCGTCAAAACAGTCCGGCAGCCCCTGAAATCCCAGGGAGTAGAGCGTATCGTAGGGCGAGGTTAAAAAGGCATCTCTCCAGCGCACCGTCTCCTGCCGGCTGACAGGCACCGCATCGTCGATCTTAAACCCGGCCATGGTCAAAAGGAACGCCAGTTTCTCCATGCGTGCACTTCCTTTCCTCAGATTATCTGCTGTCTATGATACCAGCTGACGCCCGGGATTGCAACCCTTCTTTCGATTTCCGTCCTTCTTTCCCTGCGGGCAGTCCCATTTCCCCCTTGCGTCCCCGGGAACCCCGGACTATAATGGGCGGAAGGCACCGGTTCTCCCCTTCCCCGGTGCCGGAAAGAGAGGAACTCACCATGCACTGGATCCAGTCCGCCGCGGAGGCCATGGCCTCCCATCTGTCCGCCCTCCGGCGGGACCTGCACCGCTGTCCGGAAACTGCCCTGCAGGAGTACGAAACGTCCGCCTTCATCCGCCGGGAACTGGAACGCCTTCAGATCCCCTGCCGGATGGTGGGAGAGACCGGCGTAGCCGGTTTCCTGCGGGGAACCGCCCCCGGCGCGGGAGCTGTGGCCCTCCGGGCCGATATCGACGCCCTCCCCATTTCGGAGCAGACGGACGCCCCGTACCGCAGCGTCCGGGAGGGAACCATGCACGCCTGCGGACACGACGCCCACACCGCCATTCTGCTGGGAGGCGCCCGTCTGCTGGCGCAGCACCGGGACCGCTTCCACGGCGAGGTACGCTTCTTCTTCCAGCCGGCCGAGGAAACGGGCCGGGGCGCCATGGACTTTCTCCGCGCCGGCCTCCTGGAGGGCGCAGAGCGGGTCTTCGGACTCCATGTAGCCCCGGACCTGCCCCTTGGCACCGTAGGTCTCAAGCCCGGTCTGAACAACGCGGCGGTAGACGGCTTCCGTGTGGAGATTCAGGGCAAGGCCGCCCACGTCTCCACGCCCCAGCTGGGAGCGGACGCCCTCTACATCGCCTGCATGACCGTCGTGGCCCTCCAGGCCCAGGTCACCCGCTGCACCTCCCCCACCGAACCGGTTCTGCTGGGCATCGGCACCCTTCGCAGCGGCACCGCCTACAATATTGTTGCGGAGTCCGCCATTCTGGAAGGCACCACGCGTACTGTCTCTCCGGAGGCCCGGCAGCGGTGCCGCCGGCAGATCGAGGCCACCGTCGCCGCCACGGCCGCCCTCTATGGGGGCAGCGCCCGGGTCGTCTGGGACGACATCGCCTCCGCTGTCATCAACGATCCCGGCGCCACGGAGGAAGTGGCCCGGCTGGTCCGGAACCTGCGCCCGGATCTGACCGTCTGCCCGGACCGTCCCCTTTCGCTGGGAGGAGACAACTTCAGCGAGTTCGAGACTGCGGTTCCCGGCGCCTACGCCTATCTGGGAACCGCCAATCCGAACCGTCCGGAGACGCAGCACCCCATCCACAACGCCCGCTTCGATCTGGACGAGGACGCCCTGCCCATCGGGGTCTGGCTCCACGCCGCCGCTGTTCTCAGCTGGCTGGGCGATCTGAACGGGGAGGATCAGCCATGAAGGTCCCCCTGCGCTTCCAGATGTCCGAATACGACTGCGGCCCCACCGCCATGCTCAACGCCATCAGCTTCCTCTTCGAGCGGGAGGAAATTCCGCCGGAGCTGATCCGCAACATCATGCTCTACTGCCTCGACTGCTACGGACCGGATGGCATCAGCGGCAAACGGGGCACCTCCTGCACCGCCATGATGTTTCTCAGCAACTGGCTGCAGGGCTTCGGGGAGGTGGGCCGTCTGAGCATCTCCAGCCGCTACCTGTCCGGGCACCAGGTCTTTCTGGGCCCCTGCAGTCCGGTGGAAGACGCCCTGCGCCGCCGCGGCGCCGTAGTGGCCCGCGTCTTCTTCGATGAATGGCACTACGTCCTCATGACCGGCATGGAAGAGGACGCCATTCTGCTCTTTGACCCTTATTACCGGGAATTTCCCTTCCCCCAGGGGCCGGATGTACGCATCATCCGGGATCAGCCCTGCCGCTGCAACCGGGCCGTCCCCCGCCGGTATTTCGACCGCGCCGAACTGGATCTCTACTCCTTCGGACCGGTGGAGACCCGGGAGGCTGTCCTGCTGTTCAACGAACGCAGCCGCCTGACCGAACACGCCACCGTGGAGTACATCATCTGAACCGTCCGAAAAAGGCCGGTGCCCTTGCGGGCACCGGCCTTTGTTGCGTTCGGGGATGAGACGGGGACAGAGCCTGATCTCAGTACATGCCGCCCATGTCGGGAGCGGGAGCCGCCGGGGGCGCCGGGGGCTGGGGCTTGTCGGCCACCAGGGACTCGGTGGTCAGCAGCACGGCCGCGATGGAAGCGGCGTTCTCCAGAGCGGAACGGGTCACCTTGGTGGGATCCACGATGCCGGAGGGGATCATGTCCACGTAGGTCTCGTTGTAGGCGTCGAAGCCGTAGCCGTCCTTGCCGGCCATGCGGATCTTCTCCAGCACCACGGAGCCGTCGATGCCGGCGTTGGCGGCGATCTGCTTCACGGGCTCCACCAGAGCGCGGGCCACGATGCTGATGCCGGTCTTCTCGTCGCCTTCGGCCTCGGCCAGCAGAGCTTCCACAGCGGGAACGGCGTTGATATAGGCGGTGCCGCCGCCGGCCACGATGCCCTCTTCCACAGCGGCGCGGGTGGCGTTGAGCGCGTCCTCGATGCGCAGCTTCTTCTCCTTCATCTCGGTCTCGGTGGCAGCGCCGACCTTGATGACGGCTACGCCGCCGGCCAGCTTGGCCAGCCGCTCCTGCAGCTTCTCGCGGTCATAGTCGGAAGTGGTGACCTCGATCTGGCTGCGGATCTGGCCGACGCGGGCCCGGATCTCGTCGCTGCTGCCGGCGCCGTTGACGATGGTGGTGTTCTCCTTGGTGACCTTCACCTGGCTGGCGCGGCCCAGCTGGAACATCTGGGTCTCCTTCAGCTCCATGCCCACGTCGGAGGAGATGACCTGGCCGCCGGTGAGGATGGCGATATCCTGCAGCATCTCCTTGCGGCGGTCGCCGAAGCCGGGGGCCTTGACGCAGACCACGTTCAGGGTGCCGCGCAGACGGTTGACGATCAGGGTGGACAGAGCGTCGCCCTCCACGTCCTCCGCGATGATGAGCAGCTTCTTGCCGGACTGGACAACCTGCTCCAGCAGAGGCAGCAGCTCCTGGATGGAGGAGATCTTCTTGTCGGTGATGAGAATCAGGGCGTCATCCAGGATGGCTTCCATCTTCTCGGTATCGGTGACCATATAGGGGGTGATGTAGCCCCGGTCGAACTGCATGCCCTCGACGACCTCGCTGTAGGTCTCGGCGGTCTTGGACTCCTCGATGGTGATGACGCCGTCGCTGCCGACCTTCTCCATGGCCTCGGCGATCAGCTTGCCGATGGTCTCGTCGCCGGAGGAGACGGTGCCGACGCGGGTGATGTCCTCGCTGCCGCTGATCTTCTGGCTGTTGCCCTTGATGGCTTCCACGGCGGCGGCGGTGGCCTTCGCGATGCCCTTCTTCATGATCATGGGGTTGGCGCCGGCGGCCAGGTTCTTCAGACCCTCGCGGATGATGGCCTGAGCCAGCAGGGTAGCGGTGGTGGTGCCATCGCCGGCCACGTCGTTGGTCTTGGTGGCGACTTCCTTCACCAGCTGAGCGCCCATGTTCTCAAAGGGATCCTCCAGCTCGATCTCCTTGGCGATGGTAACCCCGTCGTTGGTGATCAGGGGGGAGCCGAACTTCTTGTCCAGAACGGCGTTGCGGCCCTTGGGACCCAGGGTGATCTTTACGGTATCGGCCAGCTGATTGACGCCCCGCTCCAGGGCCTTGCGGGCCTCTTCTCCGTAGCAGATGATTTTAGGCATAACGCATTACCTCCATAAAATGTCAGGGACGGGTATCCGCCCGGATTTCTTACTCGACGATGGCCAGAATGTCGCTCTGGCGGACGATGGTAACCTCTTCGCCGTCCACCTTCACCTGAGTGCCGGCGTACTTGCTGGTGATGACCTTGTCGCCGACCTTGACGGTCATGACGACTTCCTTGCCCTCCACCATGCCGCCGGGGCCAACCGCGATGACTTCGGCCACTTCGGGCTTCTCCTTGGCAGCGCCGGTGAGGATGATGCCGCCCTTGGTGGTCTCCTCGGCCTCAACCAGTTTCACGACAACACGGTCAGCCAGGGGTTTGAGCTTCATAACAGGTTCCTCCTTAATATATATGGATCTCCAGGATTAACAGATTCAGGGCTTTAGCACTCAAAAACGCCGAGTGCCAATCGCGAGTATGATAATACGCCTGCTCCGGAAAAAAATCAAGCCCCAATTCCGATTTTTCCCGGAATCTTTTTGAAAGTTTACTTTCTGTTCACAATTAGCCTGGGCGAGTGCTAAAACCGACCTCCGGAGAGCCGGAGAGAGTCAGCCCTCCAGACTCCAGACGAAGTTTTCCAGCTTCAGTCGGCTCCCCACGTCCGTGCCCTCCGGCAGCAGGAACATGGTGATGCTGTGCTCCCGGCCGTCGTCGGCGCGCAGCAGGGCGTAGTCTCCATTGATGGACTCCACGGTATAAAAGATGGTCTCCACGAAGGTCTCCTCCTTTTCTCTGATCTGTCAGGCGGGGAAGGGCGCAGAAGGCCCGGCCCGGGTGGGAAAGGGACTCTTCTGCGCCCTGTCACATATTAATCCGAGGGCTGGCGTCCGTTCCTCCCTCTTCAGGAGCCCAGCGGCGGATACCAGGAGACCGAAGAGGCCTCCAGTCCCACCTGCCGGGCCCGGAGGGCGTACTCGTCCCGGTCGCCGGTGGTGAAAATGTCCAGCCGGCCCGGACGGGATCCCTCCCGCAGCAGGGTCCGGCGTTCCAGGTCCGCCTTCGCCGCGCGCGCCATCTCCCGGGCGGGGTCGATGAGGTCCAGCCCGGGATAGAGCCGGCGGATGCTGTCCTCCACCAGGGGATAATGGGTGCAGCCCAGGACACAGCAGTCCACCCGGTCCCGGTACACCAGATCGTCCAGTTCCAGCTGCAGGTCCGCCTCCACCTTCGCCATGCCGGCCGGGTCCCCCAGGCTGTGTTCCACCAGCCGGGCCAGATCCGGACAGCCGCAGCTGAGCACCACCACGGCCCGGGGGCTCTGGCGGAGAATCTGCCGGGGATAGCAGCGGGCATTGTGGGTGAAAACGGTGGAGATCACGCCGATGCGCCCCGCGCCCGAAGCCACCGCCGCGTCCGCCCCCGCCTGCACGGCGCTGAACACCGGACAGGAAACCGCGTCCCGGCACAGGTCCAGCACGCAGGAGATGGTATTGCATGCCACAAGCAGAGCCTTCACGTTCCGCTCCTCCATAAAGGAGAACATGTAGCGCGCCATGGAGACGATTTCCGCCTGCGTATGATTGCCGTAGGGCACATTGGCCCCGTCTCCAAAGTAGATCACGTCCTCCCCGGGCATCAGCTGGCGGACCTGGCGGACAACGCTGAAGCCGCCGATGCCCGAATCCAGGACGCCCAGGGGGCGATTCGGATCAGTCATAAAACACTGTTCCCTCTTTTCTGCTGAGGTTGCTTACGTTCCCTCCGCTCCGTTGAGGGAGGTGCGGGTCAGCTCCCCCGTCACCAGATCCAGCTGGTAGGCGCCGGTATCGGTGGTCACGGACCAGACAGGGGTCAGGACCATGGGGCCGGAGAGAGACGCGGTTCCCACATAGCCCGGCTGCACCCGGTCCACCCGGCTGCACACATCCCCCAGGGTGGTAATCCCGTTCAGGAACTGCATCAGAGCCGTAGTGGTGGAGATGGTCTTCCGGGTGGGATCCGGCAGGGGCTCTCCCGGCAGCTGCTGCCGGGCGGTCAGCGCCACAAAGCTGCCCCCCTCTCCGGTAAGAGAAAGCTGCTGGCTGAAGAGGGGAACCTCCTGCCAGAGCTGGCGGAAGAGGTATACATCCCCTTCCCGGGCCAGGAACTCCGCCTGTATGCCCAGCTCCTCCAGCATGGCGAGGCCATCCTCCTGCGGATTCCCGGCCGGAAAGATTTCTCCGGTAAATTCCCCGTAGAAGGCCCCGTTGCTGTGAAACTGTACGGTGCCCCGGTCGCTGGAGTAGCGGCTGACCTCCGCCTGGGTGGTCCGGGTCTCCATCCCCTCACCCAGCAGCTGTTCCGCCAGCGCTTTCTCCTGCTCCGGATCCCGCGTGGTGGTCAGAGGAAGCAGAGCGGAGGCGTCGGGAACCTCGCTGCGTTCCACCGCAATACCCTTGGCCGCCAGAACGCGGATGGCGTCCTCCATGGCTCTCCCCTGGAGATTCGTCTCCTGGTACTGCCGCTGGACGGCAAAAAAGAGCAGGAACAGGTTCGTGAAGACCAGAATAAGGAGTACGATGTTTTTCAGTCTGGACGTTTCCATCCTCTCACCCCTCTCCTGTACCCGCACCGGCCGCCGCCCAGCTGACCTCCACCCGGTCCGCGCCGGTATCGCGGTAGATCAGCTGGAGTTCCGCCCCCGAAAGCTGCTCCGCCTCCAGAGCGGCCAGCGCCTGCCGGGGCGGCAGCACCATGGTGACCTCTTCCGTGGCGGTGTAGCTGCGCAGCACCAGCTCAAAGCGCTCGATGCGCCCATCCCGGATCAGAAAACGGGCCGCGCTGGCCTCGGAGGAAACCACAGGCACGGCGTTGAGGGACACCCCGAAGCGCACCTCCAGTCCCTGGTCCATCTCGCGGACGGAGATCAGACCCAGCCGCCCCTGGCCCACCCGCCCGCTGAGGGCGGAAAAGGTCAGGCGCCGGCAGGTATCCACCTGTTCGTAGAGGGAGGGGTCGCTGCCCAGGCTGAACCGGTCCTCGGCGCCCTCGCCGGCTTCGTAAACCGCCACTCCCCAGTCCGAGAGGCGCAGGGTTCCGCTGCCGGAGCGGGCCACCCACTCGCTGTCCGCGCCCCGGTAGATTCCGTTGGCGTTGACGGGCAGTTCCAGATTCTCCATCAGCTCTTCCAGTGAGCTCCTTCCCCCGCCGGCCGCATTGGACGCGGCGCAGACCGGCAGCACGGGGGGATTGGCCGGCAGCAGAGTATCCGGGTCCAGGTCAGAATATGTGTCGGACTGGAACGCATAGAACGCTCCGTTTTCCGTCAGCGGGCTCAGAGCTTCCAGCAGCCGGTCCGGGCTTGCCTCCCGGGAACGGATGCGCTGATACCAGCCTGTCTCCTCATCCCGGTATGTAAGGCTGACGCCGTCCGCCTCCGCCGCCAGCAGCACCCGTCGCACCGGGCTGTTCAGCAGAATGGGGGTGCCGGTCAGCCAGCCGCTGAGTACGGAGAGGGGGATCTGCCCCTGAAAGTCCAGCATCAGCCCCGGTCTCTGTCTCAGTGTATTCTCCCAGTCCTCCCGGGTCACAGCCTCCGGCGTCACGGCTCCCGTCAGAGTCTCCGCCAGCACCCCGGCCACCTGACCGAAGAGCGTGTCGCAGGCAGCTTCCTCATAGAGGATGCCGCAGATGGCGCTTTCCTCCTCCCCGGGCAGACGGGCGGCAATACGCAAAGGGCGTATCCCCTCCCAGAGGTCCTTCCCCGCGGTCTGGCCGGCGACAGGCAGCTGGGTCTCCTCCCCGTTTATCAGACGGGTCAGGGGGCCCAGCATCTGGTTGCGTCCCGCCAGCCACAGAGCGGAAATGGTGAGCAGAACGATCAGGATGTCCTTGCCCAGTTCAATCAGACGACGGCGCTCAGTCATGGCTGGGACCTCCGATCTTCAGTTCCAGCCGCACCCGCAGGCCGGGGCCTGGCTTGTCCACCAGGGTCAGTTCGCCCTGGTGCCGCTCCACGATCTCCCGGGCGATGGACAGGCCCAGACCGGTACCGCCGGACTGGCGGGAGCGGGCCTTATCCACCCGGTAGAAGCGGTCGAAGATGTGGGGCCGGTCCTCTTCGGGCACCCCGATGCCGTTGTCGTCCACTTCCATCCACACCCGGCCGCCAAGCCGGCCCGCCGCGATTGTGATGTGTCCCCCGTCCGGAGTATATTTGATGGCGTTGGAAACGATGTTCATCATCACCTGCATGATACGGGCCCGGTCGCCGATCACATCGGGCAGCCCGGGTTCCAGTTCCAGGCTGAGGATGTGCCGATGGCGCTGCGCCTCCATGTAGACCGCGTTGTACTGATCCAGCACCGCCTGGGAGAAGGAAAAGCTGGCCAGCTTGATGTCGTCCTGGCCGGAGTCCAGCCGGGAGAGGGTAAGCAGGTCCTGAACGATGTTGGTCATGCGGTCGCTCTCGTTGAGAATGACCCCCAGGAACTTCTTTTCCATCTCCAGAGGCAGTTCGCCCGCGCTGTCCTGCAGGGTCTCCGCATAGGAGCGGATATTGGTCAGCGGGGTGCGCAGCTCGTGGGAGACGTTGGCCACAAAATCCCGCTGGTTCTTCTCGTTCTTGCGCTGCTCCGTGATGTCGTGAATCACCACCAGAGCGCCGCCGCCTTCCCGGCCCCGGTCAAAGGGAGCCATCAGCAGCTGCAGGAAGCTGTCCCGCACCTTCATCTCGGACTCCAGGTGGTCCGGCGCCGCCAGCACCTGGGCCAGGGGGGCCGCCTGGGAGAACAGCTCGTCGTAAGTGGTCTCCGGTCCGATGGACCTGCGCAGCATGCGGGCGGCCGCCGGGTTGTTGTGGATCACCATGCCCCGGGTATTGAAGGCCACCACGCCGTCCGTCATCCGCAGAAAGAGGGTATCCAGCTTGCTTCGCTCGTTGTCCACCTGCCGCAGCGTGGTCTGCAGCTGCCCGGCCATGTCGTTGAAGGTATCCGTAAGCACCCCGATCTCGTCCCGGGATTCCACCACAATCCGGTGGGAAAAGTCCCCTTCCGCCACCCGCATGGCGCCCTCCGTCAGACGCTGAATGGGCGTCACCATGGTCTTGGAGAGCAGGAAGGAGAGCAGAATGGAGATCACCAGCCCGAAGATCAGAGACTCCATGATCAGCATGAACATCTGGTCGGTCAGACTCGATGCCATGTTGCGGTTGTCGTAGATATATATAATGTAAGAGGCGTCTCCCCGTTGAATGGGGATCGCCACATCCATGTAGTCCGCGGAAAGACTGCTCTCGTCTCCGGATTCCCCGGTCTCCAGGCCGGTGGAGAGGGCGAAGGTCAGATTGGGGGTATACTCCAGAGGCCCGGTCTCCCCATCCGGGCGGACCAGGCAGGTGCCGTTGCTGTCCAGAATATAGAGACGGCGGTTGCGGCTGTCCACGCCCAGCTCGCCGTAATAGGCCCGCAGCACGTCGGAGAGCATCTGGGCGGCGTCCTCGTCTCCGCTGCTGACCGTCGTCAGGTCATGGGCCAGCCCCGGATCCCGGAACACCTCCGCCACCTGAGTATAGAAGTCCTCCAGGTAGAACGCCGTCACGGAGTTGATCAGGAAGGCGCCCACCACCAGCATCAGCGACAGGATCAGCAGCACCATGATCATGACCAGTTTGGCGTGCAGACTGCGCACGAGAACTCACCATCCTTTCCGGAGATTGAACCGGGAAGGCCGCCGGAGCGGCCCGCCGTGTGCGAAACGGAACCGGGCGCGCCCGGTTCCGTTCCCTTCTGCGGCTTTCTCAGCCCGCGAACAGATACCCCAGCCCCCGCCGGGTCAGAATGAAGCGGGGAGAGGCGGGGTTGTCCTCCAGTTTCTCCCGCAGGCGCCGCACCGCCACGTCCACGGCCCGCACGTCGCCCACGTACCCTTCGTAGTTCCAGACCTTTTCCATCAGCGTCTCCCGGGAGAAGGCCCGGCCCGGCTGGGACGCCAGGAAACAGATGAGATCGTATTCCCGCTGGGTCAGCTCCAGGACAATATCGTCCTTGGTGACGACGCACCGCTCCCGGTCGATGGTCACCCGGCCCAGGCGGATGGGACTCAGATCCGGTTTCTCCTTCACGGGGGCGGGCTGCATCTCCACCCGGCGGATGTTGGCCTTCACCCGGGCCATCAGCTCCCGCATGGAGAAAGGCTTCGTAATGTAGTCGTCGCCCCCCAGCTCCAGTCCAAGCACCTTGTCCGATTCCTCCTCCCGGGCGGTCAGCATCAGGATGGGAATCGAGGAACCGCTGGCCCGGATCTGCTTGCAGACCTGAAACCCGTTCATGCCGGGAAGCATCAGGTCCAGAAGGATCAGGTCCGGGTTCTTTGTCAGCGCCAGCTCCAGCCCGGTGGGGCCATCGTAGGCCTCCATCGTCTCATAGCCTTCCCGTCTGAGATTGAAGGAGAGAATATCCACAATGTTCTGCTCGTCCTCTACGATCAGGATGGTCTTAGCCAAAGTCGTTCCTCCTTTATTCGGGCTCACAGGCCCAGCAGTACCTTTGTCTTCAGGGTAATGGCGACGGTCTTGGCGTCCGTGATGGTCCCGTCCATCACCTGCCGCACCAGTTCGTCAAAGGGAACGCTCACCACGTCCAGGAACTCGTCCTCGTCCAGATGCTGCCCCGTGCGCCGCAGCCCCCGGGCCAGATACATGTGGAGCGCCTCGTCGCAGAATCCGGGAGAGGCCAGCGTATAGCCCAGATAGGTCATTTCGTCCGCCTCGAACCCCGTCTCCTCGCTCAGCTCCCGCCGGGCCGCCAGCGCGTGGTCCTCCCCGGGCTCCAGTTTGCCCGCCGGGATCTCCAGCAGCAGCTTCTGCAGGGGATAGCGGAACTGCTTCACCAGAGGAACGTTCCCGTTGTCGTCCAGGGCCAGCACGCCTACGCCGCCCGGATGATAAACCACCTCGCGGATGGCCACAGTGCCGTCCGGCAGCCGGGCGTGATCCACAACCAGCTTCACAATCTTCCCTTCGTAGAGGGTCTCGCCGTCGATCCGGCGCTCCATCAGATCCATGTGTCTCCTCCTCGCTTCCGCCTGGGCGGTCCACAACCGATTTTATCGCAGTCCATGCCATTATAGCACCGGACCGCCCCTCGGGCAATACAAAAAGGCCATATTCGCCGACTTTTTCCCCGTTCTCCTCCCCGCTCCGGATGGCGGCCGGAACCCGCCGCCCGGCATATTCCGGGGGGCTGTCCCATAGAATGGGACCCAAGGAGGTGGCGCAATGGAAACCAGGAAGAGACTCCTGTTTTTCGGAACGCTTCGGACCCGGCAGGCGGCCGCCGCCGGAACGGTACTGGCCCTGTTTCTGACTCTGCTGCCCGCGGCGCTGCTGCGGGGGGATCCCCTCTGGAAGGGAAACCCGGACCCGCCCGCCGGCGAGGCCGACCGTCTGGACTCCTCCGGCGCCTCGACGGCCCCCGCGGAAGCCCGGGACCGGGGAAGGGCCGTCCGCCTGCTGAAGAAAACCGGAGAAACCGTGGAGCTGACCATGGACGAGTATCTGTGGGGCGTGGTGGCCGCCGAAATGCCGGCGACGTTTGAACCGGAGGCCCTGAAGGCCCAGGCCTGCGCCGCCCGCACCTACACCGTCCGACAGCAGAACGCCTCCTCCCCGAAGCATCCCCAGGCGGATATCTGCGGGGACAGCACCTGCTGTCAGGCCTGGACGGAGCGCTCCGACGCGGAACTGCGCTGGGGCCTTGAGGCCGGGGAATACGCCGCGCGCATCGAGGAAGCGGTCTCCGCCACAGACGGGCTGGGAATCCTCTATGAAGACAGTCCCATCCAGGCCGTATTTTTTTCCTCCGCCGCCGGGAAAACCGTAGACGCGGCTCAGGTCTGGGGCAACGGGATCGACTATCTGAAAAGCGTGGATTCTCCGGAGGGAGAAGAGGTCCCAAACTGGCACTCTCAGGTCACCCTGACTGCGGAAGAGGTCCGAAGCGCCACCCTGGCTGCGTACCCCGCGGCGGATCTCTCCGGAGACCCCGCTTCCTGGTTTCAGGACATCGTTCCGGGAAGCGGTTCCTCCGTGGCCTCCCTGAAACTGGGGGGCGTCTCTCTCACCGGCGGGCAGGTCCGCTCCCTCTTTCAGCTGCGGTCCGCCTCATTTACCGTCAACTGGACCGGAGAGCAGTTTGTCTTCTCTGTGACCGGCTATGGCCATGGCGTGGGAATGAGCCAGTATGGCGCCAACGCCCTGGCGGGCCAGGGAAAGACCTTCGAGGACATTCTCACCTGGTACTATACCGGCGCCCGGGTGGGGCTTCTCTGGTAGGGGACTTCGTCCTCCTGCCCCGCAGATTTCTTCCTGAAATTCACTGGACAGGCTGCCCCGCCTGTGTTACAATTTCCTTAACGGATTTCCACGCCCCGCCTGGCGCTGCGGACGGGTTCTCTGTCCGCCGCTCTCCTGCGTCCTGGCAGGCTGTTCTCCCGGGGCGCCCGTACCGGATTCTGCCCGTCTTTCCAACGGCAGTCCGCACCGGCCCTGTGCCGGCCGGCGGCGTCCGGATTCATCCTCGAAGGGCCGGCGGTTCCGCTGTTGCGCGCTTTCGTCCGCCCTTCAGCCTGGCTTCCCGTCTGCCTTCCTCCTCTTCCCGACCGGCTCCCGCTCTTTTCCTTCTCCGCGGGGATGGAAACGACCTGCCCGGAGTCCAGAGCCGTTCCCGGATTTCCTGTGGCTTTGTTCTCAGCGCCCCTTTTTCGGGAGCGGAAGCGCCCCTGGCCTGCGGTATCCCGGACTCCGTTTCGCTCCGTACTGTTCCGGGGATTCCCGCTTCCGCTTCGTTGCGGCCAGGAGGCGCCCCACACCGGCCACATGAAAAACTTTGCACCGGCAGGCAGAGCCGGTGCTTTTTCTGTTGCATTTCCCGGCGGGCGGGCGTATAATCCTTTATTCAAATGTCTGATCTGATACAGGAAGGGGGTGCCCCCCATGATAGTCATGGATCTGGAGTGGAACAGCGGCCGCTATGGCGGCCGGCTGAACGAAATCCTCCAGATCGGCGCAGTCAAAATGGACCACCTGGGCGGACGGGTCCTGGATACCTTCTGCGCCTACATCCGCCCAAGAGTACATAAAACCCTCAGCCCCGCCGCCGCCGCCCTGCCGGAGCTGGCGCTGGCCCAGAAATCTCCGCTCTCCTTCCCCGAAGCCATGGAACAGTTCCGGCTCTGGTGGGGCGAAGATCGGGAATTCGCCATCTGGGGCACGGCGGACCTGATGGTGCTGGCGGAAAACCTGCGCTACTGGTCCCTGACCAACTGCCTGCCGGATCACTTCTACGACCTGCAGGCCGCCTTCGCCATCGCGGCCAGTTCCGCCAATTCCCCGGCCCTGGAACCGGCCGTGGACTACTGCGGCATTCCGGAAACCTTTGATTTCCACAACGCCCTCTACGACTCTCTCTACACCGCTCTGGTCGGATCCTGCCTGAAGGCAGAGGAAGTAGCCGCTGTGCGCCGGGTCCCCGGGGAGCCCGCCCGAAAGGAAAAGGTGGTCACCCGTCTGGGCCTTCCCATAAAGAAAAACGGAGTCTGGCTCGGTCCCTTCGAATCCACGGAGGCGGCGCTCAACAGCCGCTCCTCCCGCCGGGGCGAGTGCCCTGCCTGCTCCCGCCCGGTGCGAACCTCCGTCTGGTATTCCGACGACGGGCAGATTTTCTACGCTCCTCTGAGCTGCCCCACCCACGGTCCTTACATCCTTCGGCTGGAAACCGCGTTGGACAAGCGCAAGCGGCTGTGGATCTTCCCGGAAGTGGGCCGTACCACCTCCGCCAACCAGGCTCTCCTGGAAATGGCAATGGCCGGCTCCACCTGGCAGTGCACGGCGCTCCATACCGGTTCCCGTTCCCGCCGGAAGCGCCGGCGGAAAAAGACAGACGCTCCGGAGGAATCCGAAGAGTCCTGAGCACACACCCCTGTTCCCGGAAGGAGAATCTCTATGGAACACAGCGGACAGACCCTGGAATCGCTCTCGCCCGGTCAGAGCGGGACAATTCTGTCCGTGGGCAACGCCTCCGGCGCGGTCAAGCGCCGGCTGGTCGATATGGGCCTCACACCCGGGACCCAGATCACTCTGACCAAAATCGCGCCTCTGGGAGATCCCCTGGAGGTCTCCCTGCGGGGCTATGAACTGTCCCTGCGCCGGGCGGACGCCGATCAGATCCGGGTAGGGCCACCCGGCATGCCGCCGGATCCCGCCCGGGTGGAAGCCGCCCGCCGGGCCCGCTCTCCGGAGGCCATCCGCCGCCGTCTGCGGGACCACGAACACGAACTGCTGGCCCACGGACAGAACTACGACCACTCCGCCCACGATACCCGCACCATGCGGGTCGCGCTGGCCGGCAATCCCAACTGCGGCAAGACCACCGTCTTCAACGCCCTGACCGGCTCCAATCAGTACGTGGGCAACTGGCCAGGGGTCACGGTGGAGAAGAAGGAGGGCACCGCCCATCTGGAGGACAAGCCCATCACCGTGGTGGATCTGCCCGGCATCTACTCTCTCTCCCCCTATTCCATGGAGGAGATCGTCTCCCGGGACTTCATCATCCAGGAGGCCCCGGACTGCGTCATCGACATCGTGGACGCCACTAACCTGGAGCGCAACCTGTACCTGACCGTGCAGCTGCTGGAACTGGAACGTCCCATGGTAGTGGCCCTCAACTTCATGGACGAGGTCTCCCAGCGGGGAGACACCATTAACATCGGCGCTCTGTCCCGGAGGCTGGGGGTTCCCGTGGTCCCCATCACCGCCCGCACGGGAGACGGTCTGGAGGAACTGCTTCACACCGCCCACCGGGAGATGCACCTGGGGTTTACGGCAGAACCGGACGACCTCTACGACGACTATACCCACGATGTGCACCACAGGATGGGCGAACTGCTCCACGACTACGCCTATGCCGCCCACCTTCCCGCCCACTGGGCCTCCATCAAACTGCTGGAGGGCGACGAAATCGTCGCGAAGGCCCTGAATGTGCCCTCCCAGGTACAGAAGGAACTGGACGCCATTGTCCGGGAATACGAGAACTCCAGCGCCCTGGGCGACCGGGAAACCCTGATCGCGGACAGCCGCTACCAGTACATCGAACACCTGGTCTCCGAGGCCGTGGTCCGGGGAAAGCGGCCGGGAACCGCCACCCTGACGGAGAAGATCGACCGGGTGGTCACCCATCGGATTCTGGCCCTGCCCCTCTTCCTCTGCGCCATGCTGGTGATGTTTGTGGTCACCTTCGGACCCTTCGGCTCCTGGCTCTCGGATCTGGTGGGCGCGGCTATCGATACCCTCTCCATCACGCTGGAGGGATTCCTGCTGGCCGCCGGCACCTCCCGGGTGCTGGTCTCCCTGCTCTGCGATGGCATCATCGCCGGCGTGGGCGGGGTGCTCACCTTCCTCCCCCAGATCGCCCTTCTCTTCCTGTTCCTGTCCTTCCTGGAGGACTCGGGGTACATGTCCCGGGCCGCCTTCATCATGGACCGGCTTCTGCGGCGTTTCGGTCTCAGCGGCAAGGCCTTCATCCCCATGCTCATGGGCTTCGGCTGCTCGGTGCCCGCCATCATGGGCGCCCGCACCATGGAGAACGAAAAGGACCGCCGGATGACCATCCTGCTGGTCCCCTTCATGTCCTGCTCCGCCAAACTGCCGGTCTACGGCCTCATCTCCTCCGCCTTCTTCGGCCCCTGGGCCGGACTGGTGGTCTTCGGGCTCTACCTGATCGGCATGGCCTGTGGCATTCTCTCCGGCCTTCTCTTCAAGCACACCCTCTTTTCCGGAGAGCCCGCTCCCTTCGTGCTGGAACTGCCGCCCTACCGTCTGCCCTCCCTGGGCAACATGCTCACCCACGTGTGGCAGAAGGTGCGGGGCTTCCTGATCAAGGCCGGCACCCTGATTCTGCTGATGTCCGTTCTCCTCTGGCTTCTGCAGACCTTCAGCCCCTCCTTTGTGATGGTGGAGGACCCGGCGGACAGCATGCTGGGCGCCCTGGGCAGTTTCATTGCCCCTGTCTTCGAGCCCTGCGGCTTCGGCCAGTGGCAGGCGGCGGTCGCTCTGCTCACCGGCTTCATCGCCAAGGAGATGGTGGTCACCTCCCTGTCCATGTTCTACGCCTTCCCCCTTACCGCCGGCAGCGACGCGGTGGCGGCGGCCATGTCGGGCTTTACCCCGCTCTCCGCCTTCTCTCTGCTGGTCTTCGTTCTGCTCTACGTTCCCTGCATCGCCGCCGTTTCCACCATCTTCAAGGAGATGAACAGTCCCCGCTGGGCCTTCTTCTCCATCGCCTGGCAGATCGGCTGCGCCTACGTGGTCTCCATGCTGGTTTTCCAGCTGGGATCTCTGTTCTTCTGACCCCGCTTCCGCCGGGGGACGGACATCCAAGCGTCCGTCCCCCGGCTTTTTCTGCCCCTTCGCCTGCGGAGATGGCCTGACTTTTCTGCAACCGCTCCGGTTTCCGGATCTGCGGGAGGGCAGGAAAAACCGTTCCAGGAAAGAGAAGAGCTCTCTTCTGCGCTGGCGCCCTGGTCCCGCGCATATCCGCCCCCGCAGAGACAGGCATCAACGGCGACTGTCTGCGCCTGAATTCCCCACGACGCCCGCTCTGCCGCCAACGCCATCACCGCTTTCGGGGGTCCCACCAGTTGGAGCATGTCTTTGGCGCCCCAAGGGTGAAATCGTAACGCAAAGGCCGCTGCCGGTTTCCATATCTTGAATCTCGTTTCGCAATCTGATATACTGAACGCCTCAGAAAGTCAACGATCGGTTTTCAGAATCCTCCGGCAGTTGCCCCGGACTTTCTTCTCCCGGGCAGCTGCCGCTTTTCTGCCGGGAAGGGAGCGTCCTCGTGAGCTATACGGGCATCAACCTGGGCAATGTGAAAATAAACAACCGCAACGCCATTCTCCGGCTGCTGAACGACCACACCGCCATGTCCCGCAAGGACATCGCCAACGCCCTCGGTCTGACACCCGCTACGGTTACCGTCCTCTGCTCGGACCTCCTGGTCGACCAGGTCCTCACCGTTCTCGGCGAGGACCGGGAGAGCAAACGGGCCGGACGGCGAAAGATCCTGCTTGGCATTAACTACGACCGATTCCGGGTGCTCTCCATCTCCATCGAGAGCGCGGAAACCTGCCTTACGGTCAGCAATCTGCGGGGCGGGAAGGCCACCTCCCGTCGCATGGCCACCAATTCCTCCATCCCTCCCCTGCAGTTTCTTCACCAGGTGGCCCACCACGCCCTGCGGATGCTGGAGGAAGAGGAAATCTCCCGCTCCACCCTGCTTGGCGCCGGGGTCTCCGTTCCCGGCATTGTAAACCGGACGGAAGGGGTCAGCCTCAACGCCTGCCGCATCTGGGATCAGCCGGTCCGCGTCGGCCCCCTCCTCCAGGAAGCGCTCCACATGCCTGTCATCGTGGAAAACAACGCGCGGGCCTTCGCAGAAGCCGAGCTGATCTTCGGCAACGGCAGGGAACTGGACAACATGCTCTTCATCAGGTGGGGCCCGGGCGTTGGCTCCACCATCGTCATCCACAAGCAGATCTACGACAGCCACCGCTCCAGGAATGCGGAGATCGGGCATGTCGTCATAGATCCCCATGGTCCGGTCTGCCGCTGCGGACGGAAGGGATGCCTGGAAACCTATGTGGGCACTCACGCCATAGCGGATCAGATCCGGGACCGGTTCTCCAGGGAAACCATGCCGGATCTGTATCGGAATGTGGAGGGAGACCCGACCCGGATCGCCGCCCGCCGCTTCTCCGAAGTGCTCCGGGGGCAGGATCCCGCCATGTGGGACATTGTCCAGTACGACGTGGAGATGCTGGCCCGCTCCGTGTGCGACATGATCACCATACTGGTTCCGGACAACGTGATCATCTACGGGAAACTTTTCGACGAACCCGAACTGCGCGCGCGCTTCCTGTCCGCCTGTCAGAAATACGACAGCCGCTACAACAGCGATTACATCGTCCGCTCCGAACTGGAGCAGAGCATCGACTTCATCGGGCCGCTGGCCGTCGTGGTGAATCGGCTCTTCCTCTCCGGAATCAGCGGGTAAAACGCGTAAAGGCCGGCATCTGAGGCTGTTCCTCAGACGCCGGCCTTCTGTTATCTCCAGAGGTCGCGCAGCGCATGGATTCCCAAAGCGTATTCCGTTTCCCCGGAAGCTTCAGACGTCCCTGGTGGAAGAACGCAGCTCAGTGGATGGCATCCGCCGCATCGTTCCGGTTGCGGAGCATGACGCGGTGGGCCTTGGCCACAACCTCTTCGGCGGTCAGGTGGAAGCGCTGAGCCAGAGCGGGGGTTTTGGCAACCTCGCCGAACTCGTTCTGAACGCCCACCATCTCCATGGGGGTGGGACAGTGCAGAGCCAGGCAGGAAGCGACCGCGGAGCCCAGGCCGTTCCACACGTTGTGGTTCTCGGCGGTAACAATGGCGCCGGTCTCCCGGGCAGCGGCGATCACAGCCTCCTCATCCAGGGGCTTCAGGGTCCACATGTCCAGCACGCGGGCGGAGACGCCTTCCTCCGCCAGCATGTCGGCGGCCTTCAGGGACTCGGACACCATGTAACCCATGGCGATGATGGTGACGTCGTTGCCATCCCGCAGCAGATTGGCCTTGCCCAGCACGAAGTCATCCGTATCTTCCTCGTAGACCTGTACGGCCGTCTTGCGCACGAGCCGCATATACCAGGTGCCGTAGGTCTCCTTGGCCAGACGCGTCACCTTGGCGACGGACACGGAGTCGCAGGGCTCCACGACAGTAATGCCGGCCAGGGAGGTCATGATGCCCAGATCCTCGAGGGGCATGTGGGTCCCGCCGTTGAGGGCGGCGGTGATACCGGGGTCGGAACCCACAATCTTGATATTCTGACGGGCATAGGTGCCGGCCAGGAAGACCTGGTCGCAGACCCGGCGGGTGGCGAAAGTGCCGAAGGTGTGGCAGAAGGGAATGAAGCCCCGGGAGGACAGACCTCCGGCCACGCCGATCATGTTGGCCTCCTGTACGCCGCAGTCAAACGTGCGCTCGGGAAAGGCGGCCATGAAGGGCTTGGTTCCGGACGCGCTCATAAGGTCGGCGTCCAGCACGCAGACGCGGCTGTCCTCTTTGGCCATATCGATCAGGGTATTGCAGTATGCCTTTCTCGGCTCGATCCCGCAGTTATGATAGCCGGCAGCAACTTTCACACTCATGGTATTCTCCTCCTTATCTTAATCTCACTCGGCCTCGATGGCAGCCCGCTCGGCGGCGATATCGGCCAGGGCCTCCTCCATCTGCGCAGCGGAGATAGTCGCGTTGTGGTTGCTGGGCTGGTCCTCGATTTTTCTGTAGCCCTTACCCTTGATCGTATTCAGCACAATAACGGAGGGCTTATCCTGCGCCTTGGCGTTGTTGATGGCCCTGGCGATGGCTTCCACGTCGTGGCCGTCCACGCTCTGGCCGTACCAGCCGAAGCTCTCGAACTTGGCGGCGATGTCCAGCAGGGGGCAGATATCATCCGTGGGACCGTCCAGCTGCAGCCTGTTGCGGTCCACGAAGGCGATCACATGGCTCAGCTTCCTGGCGTTGGCAAAGAGAGCGGCCTCCCAGACCTGGCCTTCGTTGATCTCGCCGTCGCCCAGGATCAGATAGGTGTAGTTATCATAGCCCTTGAGACGGTTGCCGCAGGCGATTCCCATGGCGGTGCTGGCGCCCTGGCCCAGGGAGCCGGTGGTCATGTCGATGCCGGGGGTACGGTTCATGTCGCAGTGGCTGGGGAGGTTGGTGCCCAGCTGGTTCAGCGTGAGCAGCATCTCCATGGGGAAATATCCCTTCAGAGCGAGGGTGGCATACACGGCCGGGCCCGCGTGTCCCTTGGAACAGACCAGGAAGTCACGATCGTCCTTTTTGGGATCCCTGGGGTCGATGTTCATGGTACCGCTGTAGAGAACGGCCAGTACGTCCACAATGGACAGAGCGCCGCCGATGTGACCTACGCCGAGATGGCCGATGCACTTGATGGTCTCCCGACGGATGTCGTTCGCGAAAAGCCTGACTTCTTTTACATTCATGGCTCTTTTCATTTCCTTTCCGGTTCTAAGCCGTAGATTTCCTTCTCCAGGTCGGCAACCTTCTCTCCGGCGTCCTTCAGGAACTCCTGGCGCCAGGGCTCCAGGTGAAACCGGTGGACAGGAAGGTATCCACCATCTCCATGCCGAGTTCGGAAGCGATCCTCCAGCCGCCCATGGTCATGATGCCGGCGTCGTTGATGGCGCGGCACATGCGGGTGTCACAGAAGTCGGAGCAGGGCAAGGCGCAGACACCCTGTACCCGTTGCCATGATCACCATGCCGGCGCCGGTACCGGTACCGCAGATCAGAACACCCTTGGAGAACCCGCTGCCGGCAAACCGGGGAGCAATCGCGGCGCTGTGACAAAAAAGGGCCTGACGTTGTCCGGATCCAGGGTGCCCCGGCGATGACTGCGGCCATGCCGATGTACCGGGTGGTTCCCGACAGCCATCACCTCGCCGAAGAAAACGAAGGCAGCAACAGTATACCACATGAAACAGGGTTTGTCCAATGCCTGCAGGTGGAGCGCTGTCTGCAGACAAAGTCTGCTTATCAGGTTCACCATCAGCGCGTCAGACCTGCGCGGGGCTGTTCCGCTGACCGCCGAAGACATGAACAAACCGATGAATGCGGTCAGATCCAGCAGGAGTCCAGGTTTCCGATCAGAATCAGATGCCTGAAGCCTCCATGAGTCTTCATCAGCAAAGGAGCGTACCCCCGTGCCGGGGACTTCGTACCTCTCCGCAGCCTTTCTTCGGTTTTCCGACAGCCAAAGGCCTCCTTGCGCTCCGGCCCCGGGACCTGAATGCCGTCCGCAGGTGGAAGCTCCACACTTTATTCTGAATGCAGCCTGGAGCCGGCCTGCAGGATTTCGATCTGCCGCATTCCGAAGGTACCTGCTCTGAAACGTGCCTGGGCAAAGATTGCCGACGATCTGGCGAAGGCCATCCACGAGCTCCGCTCCTGAACCCGGGACGTCCGGTCCTTCTGAGACCGGAGGGAACCCGGCGTCCGTTTCGGACGCCGGGTTTCGGCTCAAATTAATTTATACTCTGAATCAATTCTTGCATGGCAGTCCTCCCTGTGCTACAATGAGGGCAAAGACTCCGCCCGGTCAGAGCGCGCCCCTCCCCAGGGAGGACAGCCGGACGCACGGCGGCCGGGAATCATACCACATCCCTGCCCGGGCCCGGGGCCCGGCGGGGCAGGAAGGAGAAGGGACAATGAAGCAATACATCGTGGCGCTGGACGCCGGAACCACTTCCAACCGCTGCATCCTCTTCAACCGCAAGGGCGAAATGTGCGGGGTCAGCCAGAGGGAATTCACCCAGATCTATCCGAAACCCGGCTGGGTGGAACACGATCCCCTGGAAATCTGGGCCACCCTGTCCTCCGTTCTGGCGGAGGTCCTGGCCAAGACGGGCAACGCCGTGGAGGAGATCGCCGCCATCGGCATCACCAACCAGCGGGAAACCACCATCGTCTGGGATCGGAAGACCGGCCAGCCGGTCTACAACGCCATCGTCTGGCAGTGCCGCCGCACCGCCGCCCTCTGCGAGGAGCTGAAGAAGGACGCCGAACTGGTCTCCTTCATTCAGGACCGGACCGGTCTGCTGATTGACGCCTACTTCTCCGGCACCAAGATCAAGTGGATCCTGGACAACGTGGAAGGGGCCAGGGAGCGGGCGGAGGCCGGCGACCTGCTGTTCGGCACCGTGGACACCTGGATTCTCTGGAAGCTCACCGGCGGAAAGGTCCACGCCACCGATTACACCAACGCCTGCCGCACGATGCTCTTCGACATCCATAACCTCTGCTGGGATAAACGCATCTGCGAGGCCCTGGGCATTCCCATGTCCATGCTGCCCGAGGTCCACCCCTCCAGCTGGCACTACGGCACCACCATTCTCCAGGGTCTGGAGATCCCCATCGCCGGCATCGCCGGCGACCAGCAGTCCGCTCTCTACGGCCAGACCTGCTTCCACGCCGGTCAGGCGAAAAACACCTACGGCACCGGCTGCTTCCTGCTCATGAACACCGGCGACCATATCATCCGGAGCCGCAACGGTCTGGTCACCTCCATCGCCGCCGGCCGCACGGAGAAGGCCCAGTACGTACTGGAGGGCTCCGTCTTTGTGGGCGGCGCCGTCATTCAGTGGATCCGGGACGGTCTGAAGTTCATCTCCAGCGCGAAGGACTCCCAGGCTCTGGCGGAATCCGTCCCCACCACCGGAGGCGTGTATCTGGTCCCCGCCTTTACCGGTCTCGGCGCTCCCTGGTGGGACATGTACGCCCGGGGCGCTCTGGTGGGTCTGACCCGCGGCACGACCCGGGAGCACATCGTCCGGGCGGCCCTGGAGTCCATCGCCTATCAGGTCTCCGACCTGGTAGACGCCATGGAGAAAGACACCGGCCTGCCCCTGGAGGCCCTGAACGCCGATGGCGGCGCCAGCCAGAACGACTTCCTGATGAAGTTCCAGGCGGATATTCTTCATAAACCCGTCGTCCGTCCCGTCATGCTGGAGACCACCGCCCTCGGCGCCGCCTTCCTGGCGGGTCTGCAGACCGGCGTGTGGAAAAGCGAGGAAGAACTGGCCGTTCTCCACGCTCAGGGCATGCGCTACGAACCCGACATGGCTCCGGAAACCCGGAACGGTCTCCTGCGGGGCTGGCACAAGGCCGTGGACCGCAGCCTCAACTGGGAAGAAACCTGATCCCATTTCCGTTTTCCGTCCCTTTCTTCGAACTCCGGACCGGCCTTCTGGCCGGCCCGGAGATCCGGTTTTCCAGGGGTTCCCGCCCCACTTCAGCGCCCCGGCCTCTTGTTTTCACGGAAACCATCTGCTATAATACCCGGAGACAGCTTCGCACCGCGCTTCTGCCGGCCCGCGCCTGATTTCAGCCGGCCTCCGTCCGGATTCACTTCCCCGTACAGAAAGAAAGGAGACGTTCCGGTTGAACCGAAAGCTTTCCCGTCTGCTTCAGCCAAGCGTACAGCTCTACTTTGTCTGTCTGATCCTCTTCGCTCTGGTCTCCGCCTTCTTTTCGCTGCCTCTGGCCGGGATCGAACTGGCTGTTGTCGTGGTTCTGATCGCCTATAACCGGACCGTCTCCCGCCGCCAGAAGCGGGAACTGTCCCGCTATCTGGACAGCATGGCCGGCTCCGCGGACGCCGCCTCTCAGGACAGCGCCGCGAACACTCCCCTTCCCATGATCATTTTCCGCCCCGAAAGCGGCGAGATCATCTGGACCAACGACCGCTTCCTGCAGCTTACCCATCAGCGGGAGCATCTCTATGACGCCACGCTCTCCTCTCTGATTCCCGGCTTTGACATCCGCTGGCTCAAAGAGGGAAAAGAGATCTGTCCGGACGAGGTGGAGTACGCCGACCGCCGCTTTCTGGTCTTCGGCCACCTGGTCCGCACCGGCGAAAAGGGCCGCAGCGGCAGCTTCCTGGCCGCCACCTACTGGGTGGATGTGACGGAGCTCAGCCACATAAAAGAGACCTGGGAAGCCTCCAAACCGGTCTGCGCTGTCCTGCTGCTGGACAACTACGAGGATCTGATGAAGAATCTGACGGAGAACACCCGCTCCCAGCTGCTCTCGGAAATCGACTCCCGCCTGGACGCCTGGGTCCAGGACACCGGAGGCATCCTGCGCCGCTATGAGCGCGAGCGCTACTTCTACTTCTTCGAGGAGCAGTATCTGTCCCGGTTCGTGGAGGAGAAGTTCAGCATCCTCAACAGCATCCGGGAAGTCCGCAATCCCAGCGGCATCGAGGCCACCATCTCCATCGGCATCGGCAAGGACGGGAGCTCCTTCCAGGAACTGCTGAGTTTCGCCGAGCTCAGCGTGGACATGGCGCTCTCCCGGGGCGGCGATCAGGCGGTCATCCGCAACCGCTTCACCTTTGAATTCTACGGCGGCCGCTCCAAAGAGACGGAAAAGCGCACCAAGGTCAAAAGCCGCGTGATGGCCAACGCCCTCTCCTCTCTGGTCTCCGATTCCTCTCACGTGTTCATCATGGGACACCGGGCGCCGGACAACGACGCCGTTGGCGCCGCCTCCGGCATCTGCGCCCTCTGCCGCAAGAACGGCACTCCGGCGCACATCATCCGCGAGAACACCGTCACCCCCGCCAAAGCGCTCTACGAGAAGCTCGCGAAGGTTCCGGAGTACGAGGATTCCTTCCTCACCGCCCAGGAGGCTCTGCTGATCGCGGACTCCCGCTCTCTCTGCGTAGTGGTGGACACCAACCGGCCCGAGCAGGTGCAGGCCCAGGAACTGCTCCAGTCCTGCAACCGCATCGCCGTAATCGACCACCACCGGCGGGCCGCCACCTACATTGAGGGCGCCGCCCTCAACTACCACGAGCCCTACGCCTCCTCCGCCTCCGAACTCGTGACGGAACTGCTCCAGTATACCATGGAGGCCAATCAGCTGCTGCGGGCGGAGGCCGAGGCCCTTCTGGCCGGCATCATGCTGGACACCAAGAACTTCACCATGCGCACCGGCAGCCGCACGTTCGAGGCCGCCGCCTTCCTGCGCCGGTCCGGCGCCGACACCGGCGAGGTAAAGAAGCTCTACCAGAACGATCTGGCCGGCACGATCGCCAAGTACTCCCTCATTCAGACCGCGAAGCTCTACCGCAACGGCATCGCCATTGCGGTCAGCGACCAGGTCACGGATCGGGTCACGGCCGCCCAGGCCTGCGACGAGCTTCTGAATATCATCGGCATTGACACGTCCTTCGTCATCTCCACGGACGGCGACCGGGTCAACATGTCCGGACGCTCCCAGGGAAGCGTCAATGTCCAGGTGATTCTGGAGGCCCTCGGAGGAGGCGGAAACGCCGCCGCCGCAGGCGGCCAGGTCACCGGCAAACCGGTCCAGGAAGTGTATCAGGAACTGGTGCGGGCCATCGACCGCTACCTGGATACCTGAGAGGCCGGGACCGCTGATTTCTCTCATCTCCGGGCGCACGGAAGCGCGCCCTCCACAGAAAGGACAGATACATCATGAAAGTTATCCTGCAACAGGACGTCAAAGGTCAGGGCAAAAAGGGCCAGATGGTGGATGTCTCCGACGGCTACGCCCGCAACTACCTCCTCCCCCGGAAACTGGCCGTCATCGCAACCGCCCAGAACCTCAATACCATGAAGCAGCAGGAGAAGGCCCGCAAGGCCCAGCAGGCCGCGGAAAAGGCCAACGCAGAGGAAACCGCGAAGAAGCTGGAGGGCATCCTGGTCAAGGTCGCCGCCCGGGCCGGCGAAGGCGGCCGTCTCTTCGGCGCCGTCACCGCCAAGGAGATCTCCGAGGCCCTCGCGGCCCAGCACGGCATCGAAATCCCCAAGACCCGCCTGGTGCTGGACGACCCCATCAAGTCCTGCGGCAGCTATACGCTCAAGGCCAGACTGGGCTACGAGATCACCGGCACCCTCAACGTCCTGGTCGTCGAGGCCAGATAACAGCATCCCGCTTCGCCCGGACGGGCGGATTCCTGGTCCCCGAAGGCCGGATCCCGCCCGCCCAGCATTCTGTAAAGGAGGTCCCGAATGGCAAACGACGCAACCGAAACGCCGGAGCGGTCGCTCCCCCATTCCGCGGATGCGGAGAAGGGCGTCCTCGGCTCCATTCTCGTTGACTTTAACTGCCTTCCCGAAGTCGTCGAGAATGTCCGCGTGGATGATTTCTACGTGCCTATCAATCGGGAGATCTACGGCTCCATCTATACCCTGTTCAGCGAGGGCAGCCCGATGGATCTCATCACCCTCATCAACCGGCTTGAGCTGGATGGGGTCTTCCACGGAGATACCACCCGGAACTACCTGGCCTCGCTCATGGATTTCACTCCCACAGCGGCCAATGTCTCCGAATACATCGATATCCTGCTGGACAGGTCCCTGATGCGCCGCATCGCTGTCACCGCCGAAACCCTTCTGACCAATGCCCATGACACCGGAAACACCGGCAGGGATCTGCTGGAAATGGCGGAAAAGTCCATCTACGACCTGCGCCGGCAGCGGCAGAACCGGGGGCTGGTTTCTCTGGGTACGGTCCTGCTGGATGTCTACGATCGGCTGGCCGAACTGGCGAAAAGCGACGCGCCTCAGCCAGGGCTCTCCACCGGCCTCACCGAACTGGACCGGGCCATCGCGGGCCTCAACCGCTCGGATCTCATCCTGCTGGCGGCCCGCCCGGGCATGGGCAAGACCTCCATGGCCCTGAACATTCTGCTCCACGCGGGCAAGACGTCGGGGAAGAACGTGGCCTTCTTCTCCCTGGAGATGAACCGGGAACAGCTGGCCATGCGCCTCATTTCCAACGAATGCTTCATCGACAACAAGAAACTGATCACCGGCAAGCTCTCCCAGGAGGACTGGGATCGGGTCCTGGCGGCAGCGGAATCCCTGAACCAGGCCTCCATCTTCCTCGACGACGACTCCACCGTCACGGTGGCGGACATCTCCGCCAAATGCCGGCGGATGGATAATCTGGGACTGGTCATCATCGACTATCTGCAGCTGATGCAGTCCGCCGGCGGCAAGGTGCGCCCGGGGGACAACCGCCAGCAGATCGTCTCGGACATCTCCCGCTCCCTGAAGCTGCTGGCCAAGGATCTCGACATTCCCGTTCTCTGCCTCAGCCAGCTCTCCCGGGCCAACGAGAGCCGCCAGGACAAGCGCCCACAGCTCTCGGACCTGCGGGAATCCGGCGCCATCGAACAGGATGCGGATATCGTCATGTTCCTCTATCGGGACGGCTATTACAACAAGGACAGCCAGAACCCCAACACGGCGGAATGCATCATCGCCAAGAACCGGCACGGCGAGACCCGCACCATCGAACTGCAGTGGCTGCCCGAATACACGACCTTCAGCAATCTGGAGTGGCAGCATAAGGAGTAAGGCCCATGCTGGACACCCTGATCCGTCTGACGGACGGGCTTCCCCCCGACTGCGTCATTCTCTGCGCCGTCTCCGGCGGCGCGGACTCCGTGTATCTGCTCCACCGGCTCAACGGCCTGCGCGCCATACGCCCCTTCACCCTGGTGGCCGCCCACTACAACCACCGCCTGCGGGGAGCGGAATCGGACCGGGACGAACAGTTCGTCCGGGACTTTGTCCGCAGGTACTGTGGGGAAGAGACCATCGTGTCCGCAGACGGAACTCCACAACGGCGCCTTCCTCCGGTGGAACTGGTGGTCGGGTCCGGCAACGTGGCCGCCGAGGCCCGGCGCCGCAGACTGGGAACGGAGGAGGCCGCCCGGGAAATGCGCTATGCCTTTCTCCAGGAGACTGCCCGCCGCCTGGGCGCGGGCTTCATCGCCACCGCCCACAATGCGGATGACAATGCGGAGACCCTGCTGCTCCACCTGCTGCGGGGCACCGGTCTGCGGGGACTGGGCGGCATCCCGCCCCGGCGGGGAAATCTGATCCGGCCCATGCTCTCCATTCCCCGAAGCGAAATTGAGGACTGGCTTCGCCTGTACTCCCTCCCCCATGTGGAGGACAGCACCAACCAGGAGGACAACTGTCTGCGCAACCGCCTGCGCCACCAGGCGGTTCCCCTGCTGGAACAGCTCGCTCCCGGCTTCACCCGCCGCAGCGTGGACGTCATCGCCCGCCTGCGCGCCGACGAAGATCTGCTCATCCGCCAGGCGGCGGAGCAGGCCGACCGGGCAGTTCCTTTCGGATCCGGCCTGAGGCTGGAGGCCTCCGTCCTCGCCCGGGCGCCGGATCCCCTGGCCGTGCGCGTGGTCCGCGCCCTCATCGGCCGCCTGAACGGCGGAGATCAGGACTGCGCGGCCGTCCATCTGGAATCCGTGGTCGCCCTCTGCCGCAGCGGGGATCCCTCCGCCCGCGTCCACCTGCCCTACGGACTGGTGGCCCGCCGGGAATACGGAGACCTGATTCTGACCCCGGACCCGGATCCTCCGGACTGTCCTTCCCTGCCCCTGCCGCTGCCGGGAACCCTGCCTCTGGGGCCTTTCCGTCTGCGGGCGGAACCGGCCGTCTACCGGGGGCAGCCCCAGACCCCCTGGGAATTCTGGCTGGACGGAACCCTCTCCGGCCTGCAGGTCCGATCCCGGAAAACCGGGGATATGCTGCGACGGCCCGGACGACCCTCCCGCACGGTCAAAAAACTGATGATCGACCTGAAGATACCCAGATCCCTGCGCGGCGCCCTGCCCATGCTCTGCTGTGGCGACGCCCTGGTGGCGGCAGCCGGTCTGGGCCCGGATGCCGGTTTTCTCCCCCCTTCCGGCGGGAACTGCTGGCATATCACCATCTGTCCTGCTTCTCCTTCCGCAGGAGACTTTTAGAAAGAAAGAGAAAGGAAGTAAACAGTATATGATGGAGAATGATATTCAGGAAGTGCTGTTTTCCGAAGAACAGCTCAAACAGCGGGTACAGGAAATCGCCCGGCAGATCGACGAGGACTACGCCGGCCAGGAGATCATGCTGATCAGCGTCCTCCGGGGCTCCTTCGTCTTCATGGCCGACCTGTGCCGGGCCATCCACCTCAACTGCATGGTGGACTTCATGGCGGTTTCCTCCTACAAAAACGGCACCACCTCCAGCGGCCAGGTGCAGATCACCAAGGATCTGACCGAAGACATCACCGGACGGCACATCATCGTCGTGGAGGACATTCTGGACTCCGGCAACACCCTCCACTACCTGCTGAACCTGCTCGAACACCGCAACCCCGCCTCCATCCGCCTGTGCACCCTGCTGGACAAACCCAGCCGCCGCAAGGTCCCTGTGGAGGTCCACTATTCCGGCTTCACCATTCCCGACGCCTTCGTGGTGGGCTATGGTCTGGACTACGCCGAGCGCTACCGCAACCTGCCCTACATCGGCATTCTGAAGCCCTACGTCTACGGCGGCCAGTAAGGGCCGCGTCCTGCCGCCGCCCCATTGGCGGCGGTCCATTTCCCCGGCTGCTGCCCGCCTGACACCGGGCTCAGCCGCTTCTGAAGGGATGTCTTGCCATGCGACGAATCACTCCCCGGGATCTGACCCTCTACCTGCTGGTGATCTTTACTCTGATCTTCGCCGTCTCGTCGCTGCAGTCGCTGGATCAGGACAACGGTCCGGACTACAGCACGATCCGAAACTACTTCGAGCAGGAGCGGGTCACCTACTTCTCCCTCCGGGGCAACGACCTGACCCTCACCCTCCGACTCAGCGGAGACCAGACTGCCACCCTCACCTGCCGGCTGGCCGATGCCTCCCGGTTCTACGAGGACATGCACGAACTGATCGACCGGCAGCTGGAAAAGGGAATCCTGACCGGCTACGACTATCCGCCGGGCATTGAAGCCTCCTGGTGGTACAATCTTCTCCCCTATCTGGTGGCGCTGCTCATGCTGGGCCTGTTCTTCGCCGTGCTCATGCGTCAGCGGATGAACGTCAACGGCGGAGGGGGGCCGGGCGCGAATCAGAACCGGTTCGGCCACGCCCGGGCCCGGGTTTACTCCGACAAGGATAAGCAGGTCACCTTCCAGGATGTGGCCGGCGCGGAAGAGGAGAAAGAGGAACTGAAAGAAGTTGTGGACTTCCTCCAGGATCCCCAGAAATTCATCCGCCTGGGCGCCCGGATCCCCAAGGGAATTCTGCTGGTAGGACCTCCGGGAACCGGCAAGACGCTGCTGGCCCGGGCGGTGGCCGGAGAAGCCGGCGTGCAGTTTCTCTCCATCTCCGGCTCGGATTTCGTGGAGCTCTACGTGGGCATCGGCGCCAGCCGGGTCCGGGATCTCTTCGAGCAGGCGAAGAAAGCCTCCCCCGCCATCGTCTTCATCGACGAGATCGACGCGGTCGGCCGTCAGCGCGGCACCGGACTGGGCGGCGGACACGACGAACGGGAACAGACTCTGAACCAGCTGCTGGTGGAGATGGACGGCTTCTCCGCCAACGAAGGCGTGATTGTCATGGCGGCCACCAACCGGCGGGACATTCTGGATCCGGCCCTTCTGCGGCCCGGCCGCTTCGACCGCCAGATCTACGTGGGCCTGCCGGACATCAAAGGCCGGGAAGCCATTCTGCGGGTGCACGCCCGCAACAAACCTCTGGCGGAAGACGTCTCCCTGAACGAGGTGGCCCGGGCCACCGCCGGCTTTACCGGCGCGGATCTGGAAAACCTCCTCAACGAGGCCGCTCTGCTGGCCGCCCGGGAAAAATCCCGCTTCATCACCCAGCCAAACCTCCAGGAGGCCATGATGAAGGTCATCGCCGGCCCGGAAAAACGAAGCCGGGTGGTGACGGAACCGGCGAAAAAGCTCACCGCCTACCACGAGGCCGGACACGCCGTGGTCATCCACGAACTGCCCACCCAGGATCCGGTCCACCAGATCACCATCATCCCCCGGGGACCCGCCGGCGGTATGACCGTCTCGCTGCCCACCGAGGATCGCAGCTATCTCTCCCGCAGAGAACTGGAAGAGCGCATCGCCGTCTGTCTGGGCGGACGCTGCGCGGAGCAGCTGGTACTGGGAGACATCTCCACCGGCGCCTCCAACGACATTCAGAAAGCCTCTCAAATAGCACGCTCCATGGTCACCCGCTATGGCATGAGCGACAAACTGGGCACCATCGCCTTCGGCAACGACGACGACGAGGTCTTCATCGGCCGCTCCATGGGCCACTCCCGGGGCTACTCGGAAGAGGTGGCCGGCGTCATCGACGAAGAGGTCAAGGTCATTGTGGACAGAGCCCACCGCCGCTGCGACGAGATTCTCCGCCGCTGCCGCCGGCAGCTGGAGGTCACCGCCCTCTACCTTCTGGACCACGAGACCATGGACGCCGACACCTTCGAGTCCGTCTTCTCCCGCCCCGACGAGGCGGCTGTGGCGCCCTACTTCAAGCGCCTGGAACCTCTGGATCTGTAGCAGCACAACGGACCCCGCCCAAGGGCGGAGTCCGTTTTTTCATCCGTTCGCCTCCCGCTCCGGGATAGCCGGCCCTCACGCCGTCTCCGGAAGGCCGATGCCCCTCTCTCCCAGGCCCGAACAGCTCCAAGCACGGCGTCAGGCGTCGAAAAAGCCGCTGCGACCAGGTCGCAGCGGCTTTGAATTCTCAGTAGAACTTCTTACGGTTCTTGCGGGCAGCCTCGGACTTCTTGCGGCGCTTGACGCTGGGGCTCTCGTAGTGCTCGCGCTTACGGACCTCAGCCAGGACACCAGACTTGGCACAGCTGCGCTTAAAACGCTTCAGGGCGCTCTCAAGAGACTCGTTCTCTCTCACTCGTACTTCCGACATCTATATTTCCCTCCCTCCGGCGCGGCCGACTTCTTCAACGGCCGCGTAAGGGCCATCCTCATGGCTTTAGCCTGTTCAGTATACGCTATTCCCATCCCACTGTCAAGAGGGTATTTGTGAACGACCTGTAAACCTTTCCTGACTGATGGCGGACCATTACGGGAACGAAATCCCCGCTCAGACCCTGGGTTTGAGAATGAGACTGATCAGTTTGCCCGGAACGACGATGGACTTCACCAGGGTCTTGCCCTCCGCCAGACGGGCGATTTTGGGTTCTGCCAGAGCGGCGGCCACGATCTCGTCGTTGGTGCTCTCCGCGGGCACGATGATGTTGGCCCGTACCTTGCCGCTGATCTGGACGGCCATGCGCATGGTGGCGGAGACCGTCTTGCTGGCGTCGTACTTCGGCCAGGACTGCTGGCAGACCTGTCCGCCGTAGCCGTTCATCTCCCACAGCTCCTCGCACATGTGGGGAGCGAAGGGGCACAGCATCAGCAGAAGGGCCTTCACATCGCCCCGACTGGCGCCTTTGGCGTAGAAATCGTTCACCAGCGACATCAGAGCGGCGATGGCGGTATTGAACTTCATGGACTCGATGTCCTCCGAGACCTTTTTGATGGCCTTGTGGACCGCGGCCTCGTTGGCGGACGAGTACTCGTCTCCGCCCTCCCGCTTCTCGGAGGCCAGGTTCCACACCCGGTCCAGGAAGCGCTTGCAGCCCTTCACGGCGTTGTCGCTCCAGGCGGCGGCCTTCTCAAAGTCCCCGATAAACATGATATACAGACGCAGGGTATCCGCGCCGTAGGCTTTCACGATATCGTCCGGATTCACCACGTTGCCCAGAGATTTGGACATCTTGACGATGGGGTGCTCCGCCATCTCCCCGTGGAGTTCCACCAGGTGGGCCCGGGCGGCCTCCTCGCTGCCGAACTCCTCCACCAGTTTCTTCTGCTCTTCCTGGCTCAGGTTGGAGAAACAGCGGGGGTTCTGTCCCAGGATCATGCCGTGGGAGGTGCGCTTGGCATAGGGCTCCTTCGTGGGCACGACGCCGATGTCGTAGAGGAACTTATGCCAGAAGCGGCTGTACAGCAGGTGCAGCGTGGTGTGCTCCATGCCGCCGTTGTACCAGTCCACGGGGGACCAGTATTCCAGAGCTTCCTTCGACGCCAGTTCCTGATCGTTGTGGGGATCCATGTAGCGCAGGAAGTACCAGCTGGAGCCGGCCCACTGAGGCATGGTATCCGTCTCCCGGCGGGCGGGACCGCCGCAGCAGGGGCAGGTGGTGTTGACCCAGTCGGTCATCTTGGACAGGGGGCTCTCGCCGTCGTCGGTGGGTTCGTAGCTCTCCACCTCGGGCAGCAGCAGCGGCAGCTGATCTTCGGGGAGCGGCTGCCAGCCGCACTTCTCACACCAGACCATGGGGATGGGTTCGCCCCAGTAGCGCTGCCGGGAGAAGACCCAGTCGCGCAGCTTGTAGTTCACCTGGGAGTGACCGATCCCCTTCTCCTCCAGCCACTTCGTAATGGCGGGGATGGCCTGGCGGACCGTCATGCCGTCCAGGAAGCCGGAGTTCACCATGATACCGGTGTCGTCCTTCAGGGTAAAGGCTTCCTTCTCCACGTCTCCGCCCTTCACCACTTCGATGACTTCGCAGCCGAACTTGCGGGCGAATTCCCAGTCGCGGTCGTCGTGGGCGGGCACCGCCATGATGGCGCCGGTTCCGTAGGTGGCCAGAACGTAGTCCGAAATGAAGATGGGGATCTCCCGGCCGTTGACCGGATTGATGGCCGACACGCCGTCGAGGCAGACGCCGGTCTTCTCCTTGTTCAGCTCCGTGCGCTCCAGATCCGACTTGGAGGCGGCGGCGCGCTGGTAGGCCCGGATCTCGTCCATGTTCTTCAGCACCGGCTCCCACTTCTTCAGGAAGGCATGCTCCGGAGAGAGAACCATATAGGTGGCGCCGAAGAGGGTGTCCGGACGGGTGGTGTAAACCACGATATCATCGCCGGTGGTGGCCTTGAAGGTAACCTCGGCGCCGGTGGAGCGGCCGATCCAGTTCTTCTGCTGGATCTTGACTCTCTCGATATAGTCCAGATCGTCCAGATCGTCGATGAGACGCTGGGCATAGGCGGTGATCTTCAGCATCCACTGAGACTTCTCCTTGCGGATGACCGGAGCGCCGCAGCGCTCGCAGACGCCTTCCACAACCTCCTCGTTGGCCAGCACGCACTTGCAGGAAGTGCACCAGTTCACGGGCATGGTTGCCTTATAGGCCAGTCCCTTCTTATACAGCTGCAGGAAGATCCACTGCGTCCACTTATAATAGCTGGGATCCGTTGTGTCCACAACCCGGTCCCAGTCAAACCCGAAGCCCAGCATCTTCAGCTGGCGGGTGAAGTTCTCGATGTTCTGCTTCGTGACGATGGCGGGGTGAATGTGGTTTTTGATCGCGTAGTTCTCCGTGGGCAGGCCGAAGGCGTCAAACCCGATGGGGAACAGCACGTTATACCCGTCCATCCGCTTCTTGCGGGTCACGATGTCCATGGCGGTAAAGGGACGGGGGTGGCCTACGTGAAGGCCGGCCGCCGAGGGATAGGGGAACTCGATCAGACCATAGAACTTCGGCCGGGAGGTATCTCCCGTCCTGCAGGCGTAGGGCTTTTCCTTTTCCCAGCGGTCCTGCCACTTCTTCTCAATGGCGGCAAAATCGTACTTCATCTTATACACTCCTGTATTTCGGCCGAACCCGGCGAAGTCTCAAACGATACCAAATGCTCATTATACAGACCCCTCCCGTAAATTGCAAGAGGGTTCCGGGTAAAAATCACAGGCCGTCCTGGAAAAATGCCTCCAGATCGGCGGTAGAAACGGGGAAAAGGACGCACTTGCCCAGGCTGGCGGGCACCACCAGGGTGATGCTCTCTCCCCGGCGCTTCTTGTCCGCCAGGGCGCCCCGGGCCAGTTCCGCCGCGGACAGCGTGCAGCGGTCCGACAGGCCGTTCTTCTTCAGAAGGGACTCCAGCACGTCCAGCACGCTGCGGTCCACCATGCCCCGCTTCACACAGGCCCGGGTCACCACCGCCATGCCGATGGCCACCGCCCGCCCGTGGGTCAGGGTAAAGCGGCTGTGCTTCTCGATGGCGTGTCCCGCCGTGTGGCCGAAGTTCAGCAGCTGCCGGGGCCCGTTGTCCCGCTCGTCGGCCTCCACCACATCCGCCTTGATCTTCACGCAGCGGTAGATGACGCTCTCCGCCTCGTCCCGCAGGCCGTCTCCCTGGAGAATCCGCAGGATCTCGGCGTCTGCGATCATGCCGTACTTGATGGTCTCCCCCAGGCCGTCCGCCAGAGTTTCCATGGAGAGGGTGGCCAGACATTTGACGTCGCAGAGCACCAGGCGGGGCTGCCAGAAGGCCCCCACCAGGTTCTTGCCCTGTGGCAGGTCCACGGCGGTCTTCCCGCCCACCGAGGAGTCCACCTGGGCCAGGAAGGACGTGGGAAGCTGGATGAAGTCCATGCCGCGCAGGTAGGTGGCGGCGGCGAACCCGGCCAGGTCTCCCACCACGCCCCCTCCCAGGGCAACGATCAGGTCCGAGCGGGTGACCCCCAGTTCCGCCAGGAAGGAGAGCAGCTTCATGTAGGTCTCCATGCTCTTGCTCTTCTCGCCGGCGGGAATCACAAATTTCTCCACCCGGTAACCCGTCTCCTTCAGAGAGTGGACCACCGAGGAGGAATAGATCATGTCCACAAAGCTGTCTGTCACCAGCACGGCCAGACAGGGCCCGTGAACCTGGGCAATGAAGCTGCCGCACTGTCCCAGCAGTCCGGAGCCGATGTGTACGTTGTAGGCGGGGGCTGTTCTGATTTCCACAGTCCTCATGAAGAGTGCCTCCTCACATATCTCTCTTGTAGGTCTCCGCATAGGGGCGGATGGCGTTGACCATGTTCATGACGGTAACGAATTCGTCCGGGGTCAGGGACTGCGCGCCATCGCACAGGGCGTGAGCGGGGTCGTTGTGCACCTCGATGATAAGGCCGTCGGCGCCCGCGGCAGTGGCGGCCAGAGCCATGGGCCGCACCAGGTCCGCGTCTCCCGTGGCGTGGCTGGGATCCACAATCACCGGCAGATGGCTCAGGCGCTTCAGGACGGGAATGGCGGACAGGTCCAGGGTGTTACGGGTGTAGGTCTCGAAGGTGCGGATGCCCCGCTCGCAGAGGATCACCTGCTCGTTGCCGGAGGCCATGATGTACTCCGCGCTCATCAGCAGCTCCTGCAGGGTATTGGCCAGGCCGCGCTTGAGGAGAATGGGCTTCTTCACCTGGCCCAGATGCTTGAGCAGTTCAAAGTTCTGCATGTTGCGGGCGCCCACCTGGATGATATCCACCTCTTCGAACAGGGGCAGATGGGCGGCGTCCATGATTTCCGTCACGATCGGCAGTCCGGTGGTCTCTTTGGCCTGCAGCAGGAAGCGCATGCCTCTGGAGTGAAGCCCCTGGAAGGCGTACGGGGAGGTACGGGGCTTGAAAGCGCCGCCGCGCAGGAGCGTGGCGCCCGCCGCCTTGACTGCTTTCGCCACGCTGACAATCTGTTCCTCGGACTCGATGGAGCAGGGACCGGCGATCACCTGGAAGTGGCCGCCGCCGATCTTCAGCCCGTTTTCCAGGGTGATAACGGTGTCTTCCTCCCGGAAGCGGCGATTGGCCTTCTTGAAAGGCTCCTGAATCCGCTGGACGGACTCCACGATCTCCATGTCCCGCAGGTGATCGATATCCACCTGGGAGGTATCTCCCACCAGACCGACGATGGTATGGGCCTCGCCGACGATGGTGTGGGCCTCCAGGCCGATCTCCTTCATCTGGTCCGAGAACTGGCTGATCTGGTCTTTTGTGGTGTTTTTCTTTAAAATGACAATCATGGCGCTGATCTCCTTCTGCATGAAAAAAGCGGCCGCCGGGGCGTGTACGCACCTCAGCAGCCGCATCGTTCCGTATCGGACGGACCTTTCTCCCAAGCGGGATGCCGTCTCACAGACCGTATGCCCTGTCTTCTGCGCAACACGCAAAGACCTTTCCGGAACCAAAGCCGAAAAAGCCCAGTAAAGCGTATTCCGCAAAGAACAACGTGTTGGTCATGATGGCAGGTCCTTTCCCCGAAGAGACTCAGGACGCAGATTTCTGCATGAGTCCATCGGAATTTTTCACGATTATAGCGCCCAAACCCCCACCTGTCAAGTGGGAATTTCAGCTTTTCCGGAAGAAATCCCGGGCTACAGTTCGGACACCCGCATGTAGACCGACTGGACCTGTTTTCCGCCTCCGCAGAGCACGCCACGGTCCACCGGGCAGTCCTGGTAGTCCCGGCCCACCGCCAGGGTCAGGTAGGTCTCGTCCACCTGCTGGTTGCGGGTGGGATCCAGACCGTACCACATGCGATCGTCAGACCAGATCTGCACCCAGGCGTGGGTAGCCCCCTCCCCTACGGTAAATCCGCAGGCGTAGCGGGCGGGAATCCCCGCCATGCGGCACAGGGTGATGAGAATCTGCGCCTCGTCCTGGCAGACGCCCCGGGCCAGATCGAAAGCCTGGGCCGCCGTCGTAGTCACGCTGGTGGAACCGGGCGTATAGGTCACATGGCGGTAGACCGCCCGCATGAGGGCGTCCGCCTGGTCCAGCGGCGAACCCGTCGAGGGCAGATGCTCCCGCAGGAACTCCTCCATGGCGGGACTGGGCCGGGTCAGAGGCGAAGGGCAATAGAAGGATGGATGGCAGGTCTCCGGCCGGCGGCGGGCCAGATTGACCGCCGCCCGGCCGGAAGCCTGAAAGGAAAACGTGGTGTGGGGCGCCCGACAGACCCCCACCTGCAGCAGGTTCCCATACCCGTCCCGCTGGAGGGACCAGGCGCCTTCCGGAATCAGGGACAGGTGGGAAGCCAGCATGTGCTGGGTAGTGGACGGTCTGGGCAGGCAGCGCAGGGTAAAGTAATGATCCGTAGCGGGATACTCGAACTCAATGGAAGTCCGATAGGTGAATTCCAGCTGCAGCAAGGGGCGACATCCTTTCCGTCTGGAGAATTCCCGGCGTCGCGTCCGGGAGCGCAGTTGATATCACAGGTCGAAGAGCTTCTCCACCCACTCCAGGAGAACGCTGTTGTCCGGCGTGGGAGCGGACTCGTCCGTTACCACCGCGGAGAGGGCGTCCAGCGCGTCCCGGTCGGGCTCCATGCGGGTCTTGTAGAGTCGGTTCACCAGCTTCGTCATCTCCTGGCGGAGCTTGTCGGAGCGATAGCCCAGGCGGAGATAGAGGTCGATGCGCTCCACCGAGTTGCCGCAGCGGACAATGTTACGGGTGGTGTCGTCCAGATACTCCTCGCAGCTGCCCCGGAAGGCCAGGATGTTGTCAATGACCTCCTGGAGGGAGAGCACCGGGCTGTAGCTCATGGGCGCGCTCTCCATGGCGTAGACTGCCATCTGGATGTAGGACAGGCACTCCGTGGAGAGAATCTCCCGGATCACGATGGCGTTGTCGTAGGCGTAGTGGAGGTTACAGAGGATGGAGTTGGGATCCTTGGGATCGAAGAGGTAGCGCCAGCAGAAGTCCGAGGAGTTGGCGTAGATATTGGGGATTCCCAGTTTCTCACAGAACCCCGCGTAGTCCACCTCCTGGTCGTCGATCATGCGGTCGAACATATCCATCAGATAGTGGGACGTGGTGAGCACGCGCTCGGCGTAGCGGCCAAGCCAGTAGAGATGCTCCACTCTTATTTTAGAACCCATGTGTCCTTGAAGCCTCCTCCCTGCGAAGAATTGACGATGAATGAGGTGGGATTCCGGGAGAACCGGGTGAGGCCGGAGGGCCAGACAACGGTGTCTTCCCCGGAGAGCACGAAGGCGCGCAGATCCGCCTTGCGCATGACCCGCTCTCCCTCGTCCATGATGGGCAGATCCAGGAAGTCGATGACCTCCTGGGCGATGAAGCGCCTGGGCTCCGCCTTGATGGTCTCGGCGAAGGCAGCCAGTTTCTCCTTCGTCAGATCCCGGCCGAAGACCACGCCGTAGCCGCCCGCTTCCGCCACGTCCTTGATCACCAGTCTGTTAAGGTTGTCCAGAACGTACTTCCGATCCTCTTCATAGAAGGGCAGATAGGTGGGAGCGTTGTGGAGGATGGGCTCCTCGTTGAGGTAGTAGCGGATCATCTTCGGCACAAAGTAGTAGATACCCTTGTCGTCCGCCGCGCCGTTGCCGGGGGCGTTGATGATGGCCACGTTGCCCGCCCGGTAGGCCGCCATCAGGTTGGGCACGCCGATGAGCGACTCCGGCAGGAAGGTGACGGGATCCAGGTACTCGTCGCTCAGGCGGCGGTAGACGGCGCCTACCCGGTAGACCTGGTCGATGCCCTGGTACCAGAGCACGTCGTTCTCTACGAACAGATCCCGGTTCTCCACCAGCACAGCGTCGGTGCGCTCGGCCAGATAGGAGTGCTCGAAGTAGGCCGCGTTATAGCGTCCGGGGGTGAGAATGACATTGATGCCGCCGCAGTTCACGTAGTCCATGACGGAGCGCAGCAGATCGCCGTAGTTGCGGTTGTCCACCACATGGTTGGACTGGAAGGTAATGGGGGACGCCTTGCGGCACAGATCCCGGGCAATCAGCGGATAGGAAGCCCCGGAGGGGATGCGCAGATTGTCCTCAAGGATATACCAGTCGTCCTTGCCTTCCACCAGGTCGATCCCGGAGATGTGGCTGTAGATCCCCTTGGAGGGCGTGATTCCCTCGCAGGGAGAGAGATAGCCGGAAGACGAATACACAAAATCCGCCGGAATCACCCCATCCCGGACAATCTTCGCGCCGGAATAGACGTCCTTCAGATAGAGATTCAGCGCGGTTACCCGCTGCCGCAGACCCCGTTCCAGACGCTCGAAGTCCCGCGCTGTGATCACGCGGGGGATGGCATCAAACGGGAAAAGCCGCTCGTTGAAAGTCCCGTTCTTGTAAATGCCGAACTTGACGCCGTACCGGGCGAGCTGCTTGTTGATCAGATCGCTGTGCCGGACCAGCTGTTCCATGGGCAAAACCTCCCTTTTTCCTGTCCGTCCTGAAATCCATTTTATTCCAGAAAAAGGACAGAAGGCAACGGCCACAGGGGGCACCGTTGCCTTCTTCCGGCATTATAGCGTTCTTTCCCCCTCCTGTCAATGTCTCCCGTCGCAAATTCAGCCCGATCCCTCTGATTTCCGCCGGTTCCGGACACATCCCGCTTTTCCTGGACCTGCGCACCATTTCTCCCCGTCCGCATTCTCCATGCCTGTGCCCGGCCTTCCACCGCCTCCCCTTTCCCGGAATCCGTTTTTCCTCTTGTCCGGCCCGGCTGCCGGTGATATAATGGAAAAAAGTGCGGATACGGCGTCCCCTCCGACGCGGCCTGCGCCGGAGTCCGCCCCTTCCCGGGCTGTGCGCCGTCCTCCGCGCGTATCTTCAGAAAGGAGCCGTGTCATGACCTTCGCTCAGTACCTGAACAGCCATTTTACGGTCGTCCAGTATCTGGACTTCATCCTCCGCCTCATTGTCTCCTGCTTCTGCGGAGCGGCCATCGGCATCGAACGGGCCAAGCGGCTCAAAGAGGCCGGCATCCGCACCCACGTCATCGTCTGCTGCGCCTCCGCCCTCACCATGATCATCTCCAAGTACGCTTTCGCGGATATGACGGATGCCGCCGGCGTACTCTTCGCCGGGGTCCGGGGGGCGGACGCCTCCCGCATCGCCGCCCAGACCATCAGCGGCATCAGCTTTCTGGGCGCCGGCGTCATCTTCAAACACGGCAGTTCCGTCCGGGGCCTGACCACCGCCGCCGGCATCTGGGCCACGGCGGGCATCGGCCTGGCGGTGGGAGCCGGCATGTACCTGATCGGCATTCTCGCCACCGCCATCATCACCGTCACCCAGCTGCTGATGCACCATTTCACCTTCGGCAACGACTCCATGCAGACGACCCGTCTGCAGTTCACAGCTCTGGACGAACCGGGCCTGTGGGATCGGATGGGCGGGTACTTCCATACAAACCGCCTGGTCATTGTCAAGACGGAGATCAAGCGCATGGGCGACGGCACGCTGTCCTATGACATCTACGTCCGCTCCAGCCAGAGTATCGACTTAAACCAGCTCACCGATTACATCCACGACGAGCGCGGCATTCTCTCCGCCACCTGCACACCGCTCTTCTGATCGAAACAGCGGCATGGATCCGAAGATCCATGCCGCTGTCATAGTATGGGCTCAGAGGGGTGGCAGTTCCGCCGCGGTCTCTTTCTGGGCCTGCAGACGGGCGTCGTAAAACGCCGCCACAGACACGCCCCGGTAAGGCGTAAGCCAGAGGAAGATGGGCAGCGTCAGCAGATTGGACAGCAGCACGGTTACCAGGGAGGAGTCCGCCTCCAGCAGCATCTGCTGAGCCTGCTGCATCCCCGTCGCGGAGGCCATCATGGAGCCGAACCCGGCAAAAAATCCGCTCTGCGCAAGCACGACACACTCCACCACCGTAGTGATGGCCGCACTGAGAAGGAACCAGCCCAGGAAGGAAAACTCCAGCCGGAACAGTTCCATCTTCCAGCCCTGCATCATGGTGGCACTGCGGCGTACCGCGGCCGCCGCCCCGTCCTCCGGATGGTCCGCCAGCAGGTAGGGACTCAGGGCGTAGCGCAGGGTAATGACAAACATCAGCGCGGAGAGGGCGGTCACCACCAGCCCCGCCAGGCCGGTCAGAAGCAGGGGGCTGATGAGGATGGAGGCCAGAATCAGCCATCCGAACACCCGCAGGAAAATATGCAGCTGCATCAGCACCACCTGGGCGGCGATGGTAAAGCCCTGGGTCAGGGAGTTGATCCCCGGGTCCAGATGACGGCTGGTCCACAGACACCAGAGCCGGTACCCGAACTCCACCACCCACTGGTACAGCGAAAAGAGAATGGTCACAAAGATGCCGGCGAAGCCCAGCCCCAGAACCGGATCCGTGCCGAAGGGGATCCGGTCCAGCACCATCGATACCCCTGTGGTCATCAGGAAATAGACCAGCGCCACCGCCCAGAAGGGCGGATTGGCCCGCTTCATGTCCTCTCTCGCCTGACGTTTCAGTTCTTTCCGGTCAATTCCCATGAAAAGGCCTCCTGTTTCTGTTACTCTGATCGGAGGGGAACGCGCAGGCTGCCCCCCGTGCCGGGCTCAGGCCCAGCGCTCCATGATCTGCTTCAGCTGATCCGCAAGCTTCGCCAGATCCTTGTTCGGACGGCCGCGGCTGCGGCTGATGAGATCCTGCAGCTGTCTGGCCGTATCCACCAGACGCACATAGGCCGGGGATCCCGCGGAAGCCCCGCCGCTGGTCTTTCTGCTCTCCAGCACCACGCCTTTGTCCAGAACCTCCCTGGCCGCCAGGTCGTACACCTCCTGGTAGAGAGGCGCGTGGGCCGGAATTCCCCGGGTACACAGGGTGTCCGCAAAGAGTTCCGTCACCCGGTTGTCCCCGTGCACCACAAAGACCTGAGACGGCACCGGCGTAAACCGGCCCACCCACTCCAGCAGGTGGTCCCGGTCCGCGTGGGAACTCAGTCCCTTGAAGTTGACAATCCGGGCCTGGACCGCGATCTCCTCGCCGAAGATCTTCACGGTTTTGGCCCCCTCCAGCAGCCGCCGGCCCAGGGTGCCCTCCGCCTGATAGCCCACGAAGACCACCGCGCACTCCGGCCGCCACAGGTTGTGTTTGAGGTGATGGCGGATGCGGCCGGCCTCGCACATGCCGGAGGCGGAGATGATCACTTTGGAGGACGGGTCCGCGTTGAGCGCCCTGGACTCCTCCGTCGTACTGGTCACGGTGAGACCGGGGAAGGTAAACAGATTGTCTCCCCCCTGCAGCACCGCGATGGCGTCTTCATCCAGATAGCCGTGCAGATTGCCGGAGTAGATGCGGGTGGCCTCCGCCGCCAGCGGACTGTCCACAACGACCTTAAAGTCCGGCGCGCTCTTCACCAGTCCCCGGTTTTTGATCTCCCGGATGAAATAGAGCAGCTCCTGGGTGCGCCCCACCGCGAAGGAGGGAATCACCACATTGCCGCCCCGGGCAAAGGTATCGTCAATCAGCTCCGCCAGAGCCTCCGTGTAGCTCTCGGGAATGTCGTGGTTGCGGTCGCCGTAGGTGGACTCCATCACCACATAGTCCGCCTCCTCCACAAAGGAGGGATCCCGGATGATGGGCTGGTCCACGTTGCCCAGGTCTCCGGAGAAGACGATCTTCTTCTCCGTCCCGTTCTCCGTAAGCCACAGTTCCACACAGGCGGAGCCCAGCAGATGGCCGGCGTCCACAAAACGGGCCTTCACCCCTTCGCAGACGTCAAAGGTCTCGCCATACTCCACCGCCTGCAGATGCGGAAGGGTATTCTCAGCATCCTCCACGCTGTACAGCGGTTCCACCGGAGGCTGGCCTGCCCGTTTTCCCTTCTGGTTCTGCCACTGGGCATCGCTTTCCTGGATATGGGCGCTGTCCAGCAGCATGATCCTCATCAGGTCGGCCGTCAGCCGGGTGGCAAAGACAGGTCCCTGGAATCCCTCCTTCACCAGCAGGGGAATGCGCCCCGAGTGGTCGATGTGGGCGTGGGTCACCAGAACACAGTCGATGGAATCGGCCGCGAAGGGGAGTCCGTTTCCGTCGTGCTCGTCCCGGCCCTGCTGCAGGCCGCAGTCAATCAGGATCTTCTTCCCGTTGACCTCCAGGCCGTGGCAGCTGCCGGTCACCGCGTGAGCGGCTCCGTAAAATGTCAGCTTCATGGTCCGTGCCTCCTTCCTCCGGAATCTGCTTCTATTGTACACCAGAAAAGGAAACATTTCCACCGCATCGGCGAAAATAATCAGAGCACTCCGAAGTGCCGCAGGGCCGTCACCACCCCGTCCTCCTCCACCGGGCCGGTCACCCAGTCCGCCTGCGCCTTCACGTCGTCTTCCGAACCTCCCATCGCCACGCTGAGCCCCACCTGCCGGAACATGGGCACGTCGTTGCCTCCGTCCCCGAAAGCCATGGTCCGGGCCGGGTCCAGACCCAGGGCGTCCAGGATGGCCCGGGTTCCCACATCCTTGCCCCCGCCGGAAGGGATCACATCCACGAAGTCCGGGTGCCAGCGGGTAAGGGTCAGCCGGGGCGCAAGTTCCAGAAGCCGGCGCTCCTCCTCCCCCTTCACAAAGGTGATGGACTGAAAGAGATCTCCCTCCAGGGCCCGGTCCAGCCCCTTTGCCGGCGGAACAGGCAGCTCCAGGTCCAGCATGAAGTTCGTGCTGATGGGATCCGGCCAGTTGCAGTAAGTGTCCTCTTCCTCCAGGAAGATGCAGGGGATCTCCATGATCCGGACCGCCTCCACCAGCTCCCGCACCCGCTCCTTCCGGATGGGGACCCGACGCACGGTCTTCCCGCCCACCTTCGCCAGCTGTCCGTTGAACGCCGCCCAGCCGTCAAAGGGGAACAGGGCGTACAGAGGCGGCAGCATGTCCGGCGAGCGCCCCGTACAGAGGAAGGTCCGGATCCCCTTCCTCCGCAGCGCCCACAGAGCCTCCACCAGCGTCGGCGTCATGGTGTGTGTCTCGAAGCTCACCAGCGTCCCGTCCACATCGAAGAAGACGGCCTCCATCTCCCGTTTCATGCCAGAATGCCTCCCGGCGGCCCCAGCCGCAGAATTTCCCCCATTGTACTCCTTTTCCCCCTCCCGCGCCACCCGTCCGGGGGAATATTTCCCCCGCCTGTCCCATAGAATGGAACAGCGGAAGGAGGAACATGCCATGGCATACGAAGACAGCGCTTCCGGCCCGGCGCACCGCCTGATTCTGGAAAACCGGGAGCGGCTGACCATCTCCGGCGTGGAAGAGGTGGAGAGCTTTGACGAGAACACCATTCTCCTGTCCACCGTGCAGGGCGGGCTGGAGGTGCAGGGAGAGGGACTCCACATCGAAAAGCTCTCCCTGGACGGCGGAGACCTGAGCGTTGAGGGCACGGTCTGGTCTCTGATCTACGAACCCCAGGGAAAGGAGAAGGGCGGTTTCTTCCGCCGGCTGCTGGGCGGATGACGGTCAGCACGGCGCAGCAGGGGGCCGCCCTCTGCCAGGCCCTTCTGCTGGGCGGCGCTCTGGGGGTGCTCTACGATCTGTTCCGTGTCCTCCGCTCCCGGGTCCCACTCCCCTTTCTGACCTCCGTGCTGGACCTCCTGTTCTGGCTGGGGGCCACCCTGACGCTCTTTCTCTGGTCCCAGGCCGCCTGGGGCGGTGAAATCCGCCTCTATGGCGCCCTGTTCTGCCTGGCGGGAGGGGCGCTTTACTTCGCGGCGCTCAGCCCATGGCTGCTCCGTCTGGGCTTTCTGGGAGCGGATCTGACGGAGCTTCTGCTCTCCATCCTCACCTTTCCCCTGCGGGCGCTGATGGCGCTGGTAAATTTTTTTGAGGAAACCCGAAAAAACCGCTTCCTTTTCAGAGGCAAATGGTATAGAATAGGAATGAAAATCGGGGAAATGGACCGGGCCGCCCGGAGAAGGGCAGGCCGGGAGAGAGGAGCAGCCAATCATGAAACTGAAACCCGCGGGATTCCTGACCAAAATCGTAGTGCTGGTCCTGATCATCTACATGGCCACCGCACTGCTCAACCTGCGCACGCAGATCCAGACCGTGGAAGCTCGGAGGGATTCTCTCTCCCAGGAGGTCGAGGACCAGAAGCTGAAAAACCAGGCGCTGGCCGAGGCCGTCGAAAACAGCGACGACCCCGACACTCTGGAAAAGGTCGCCCGCGACAAGGGCTACGTTAAGAAGGACGAGATCCTGATCTACGACGTAGCCAGCTGATTCGTACTCTTCCCGGACGTTTTTGTGTGTTGGCGTCTGGAGAGAAATATACAAGGGAGGATATTTCGGTCACTTATGGAGCTTACTGTTGGGTCCATTCTGGACGGAAAGGTAACAGGTATCACAAAGTTCGGCGCGTTTGTGGCGCTGCCGGAGGGGCGTTCCGGCCTGGTTCACATCTCGGAGATCGCCTATTCCTATGTCAACGAGGTGTCGGATCATCTGCAGGAGGGACAGCAGGTCAGGGTCAAGATCATCGGCATCGACAAGGCCAACCGCATCAACCTCTCCATCAAGCAGGTCGAGCCGCCGCCCCAGCGCCGCCCCCACACCGGTGGAGGCGGAGGCGGGCAGCGTTCCGGCAACGGAGGGCAGCGCCAGGATCGGGGACGTCCCGTGGGCTACGTCCGCCAGGCCCCCAAGGAGCCGACGGATTTCGAGGACCGTCTGAAGCAGTTCATGCAGTCCTCCGACAGCAAGCTTTCCGAGCTTCGCTATATCGAGAAGAAGGGCAGCGGCCGCCGCGGTGGCCGCAACCGCTCCTGATCGGGCCGCACAGGGCCGCCGCAGCCTGCGGCGGCCCTTTTTCACGCAAAAAGGCGCCCCTCCCGAAGGAAGGGCGTCCATCGTCCTGCGGAGGAGAAGGACTCTCCGGCCGCGGAGCGCACTGGTTGAGCTGCCCAGGCAGAATACCACGCCCTGCGTCCTCTGTCAAGGACCGGATTCTGTCTCTTTCCCCCGACGGACTCCTGGGAGGATTTCATCTATGCTCATCATCAACGGAACGGTACATACCATGGACGGCCCGGTCATCCCCTCCGGATATGTGGCGGTCACCGGCTCCCGCATCGCCCGCGTCGGCCCCATGTCCCGCTGCCCCCAGGACTGGGAAGGCGAGACCATCGACGCCCGGGGCGGCCACATCCTGCCCGGCCTCATCGACGCCCACTGTCATCTGGGCATGTTCGGCGACTCTCTGGGCTTCGAAGGGGACGACGGAAACGAGGATACGGACCCCTGCACACCCCATCTGCGCTCCATCGACGCCATCAACCCCCTGGACCGCTGTTTTTCAGAGGCAAGGGCCGCCGGGGTCACCACCGTCCTGACCGGCCCGGGGTCCGCCAATCCCATCAGCGGCCAGTTCGCCGCCATCCGCACCACCGGCCGCTGGGTGGATCAGATGATCCTCCAGGCTCCCGTGGCCATGAAACTGGCTCTGGGAGAGAACCCCAAAAGCGTCTACAACGACCGCCACGAGACGCCGGTGACCCGCATGGCCACCGCCGCCGTCATCCGGGAGAACCTCTCCAAAGCCCTGGACTATGCGGAGAAGCTGGAGCGGGCGGAGGAGGACGAGGACGAAGATCCGCCGGACTACGACGCGAAGCTGGAGGCCCTGCTGCCCGTGGTGCGGGGCGAACTTCCCGTCCACATCCATGCCCACCGGGCGGACGACATCGCCACCGGCCTGCGCATTGCCCGGGAGTTCTCCCTGCGCTGCGTTATCGTCCACGGCACGGAGGGCCACCTGATCCCGGATCTTCTGGCCCAGGAACGCGTCCCGGTCATCACCGGTCCCAGTCTGGGAGACCGGTCCAAGCCGGAGCTGGCCAATCTGTCTCTGGAGAACCCCGCCGTTCTGGCCCGGGCCGGCGTGCCCATCGCCATCTGCACGGACCACCCGGAGATTCCGGTTCAGTATCTGCCTCTCTGCGCCGCCCTGGCGGTAAAGGGCGGTCTCGATCCGGAGGAGGCGCTGGCCGCCATCACCATCTCCCCCGCCCGCATCGCCGGACTGGACAGCCGTTTGGGCTCTCTGACCCCCGGAAAGGACGCGGACATTCTGGTCACCGCCGGCCATCCTCTGGAGCTGCTGCCTCCCGTCATCGCCGTAATCTCCCAGGGCGTGCGCGTCCATGGCTGACCGATTCGAAAAAGGACCTGTCCCTCCCCGGACAGGTCCTTTTTCCATCCCGCTTACTCGCTCTCCGCAATATGGACGGTGAGCCGGTCGTAGGTCATATGCACGTTGTGGCGCAGGAAGGCTTCCCGCACCTCTTCCTGGATGGCGAAGTAGGCCGTCCAGTAGTCGCTGGAGAGGATCCAGGAGCGGGTCTCGTAGACGATGCAGCTGCTCTGATACTCCCGCAGATGCACCATTGGCTCCTCCGGCTCCTCCAGAACCTGGGGAACCCGGGAAAGGGCGTCCTTAAGCGCCTCGATCACATCCTGCGTGGCGTCGTCGTAGGAGGCGCTGAACATCAGATCCAGCCGGCGGGTCCCCAGAGAGCTGTTGTTCGTGATCTTGTTGGAGGCCATCTCGCTGTTGGGAATGATGATCTCCCGGTTGTCCACGGTCACCAGCGTGGTGTAGCTTAAACTGATGGCAGAGACAGTACCCTGCACCCCGTTGGCCTCGATGTAGTGCCCGACCTGAAAGGGCTTCACCACCAGCAGCATGATCCCGCCGGCCACATTGGAGAGGGTGTTCTGCAGCGCCATGGAGACCGCCAGCCCCGCCACGCTCAGAAGGGCAATGATGGAGGTCACTTCCGCGCCGATGGACCCCAACACCACCAGCACCAGCAGGGTCCACAGCAGGATCTTCATGATCAGCAGCATGTAGCGGTGCATGCCGGGTGGCATCTTCGAGCGCTTCAGCAGCTTTGTCATCAGCTTCTGCGTGACCTGAATCACCACAACCCCAATGACCGCCACAACCGCGACCTGGATCAGCCCCTCCCAGGAAAACTCCTGCGGGTCGATGGTCTGAGCCGTGTTTTCCAGCACCTCTCCTACCGTCGCCATGGTTTTCTCCCCCTCATTTCAGTCTGTATGCAAACGGGCCCCGCAACCAGGATCTGTCGCGGGGCTCTGATTTCATGATTGATTTTCAGGCGAAAGCCTGTGATGGTTTTCGATGTGCTTCTTCAGGCAGCGGAAGCTCTCGTTGCTGATGTCGTGTTCGATCTTGCAGGCGTCCTCCTCGGCCAGTTCCCGGTGCACCCCGAGACTGACCAGCCACTCCGTCAGCAGCAGATGCCGCTCGTAGATGGCCTGGGCCACCATCTCACCCGTCTCGGTCAGCAGAAGACGTCCGTCCTTCTCCATGATGAGGTGGCCGCTGGCGCGCAGAATGGAGACTGCGCGGCTGACCGAGGGCTTGGTAAACCCAAGGAACTGGGCCACATCAATGGAGTGCACGTTGCCTTTCCGTTCCCGCAGAATGAGAATCGCTTCCAGGTAGTCCTCTCCGGACTGATGCAGCGCCATGTTCCCTCCTCCTCTTCACAAAGCCCGGAAATCCGGAACTCAGGAGTTCATCTGACGGATCCGGGACAGGTTCATGGTACCGTCCTGCATGGCGTCCAGGCTGTCCAGGCTCTTGCCGGTGCCGTAGGCGACGCAGGAGATGGCGTCATCCGCCACGTGGGTCTCGATGCCGGTGTGGGCCTCAACCAGCTTGTCGAAGCCCCAGACCAGGGAACCGCCGCCGGTCATGACGATGCCGTTAGTGGAGATGTCTGCCACCAGCTCCGGCGGGGTGCGCTCCAGCACGGAGTGAACCGCCTCGAGGATCAGGTTGGAGACCTCTTCGAATGCCTCGATCATCTCGCTGGAGGAGACGGTGAAGACACGGGGCAGGCCGGTTACCAGGCAGCGTCCCTTGATGTCCATGGTGATCTCCTCGTCCCGGGGGAAGACGCAGCCGATGGTCCGCTTGAGCTCTTCCGCGGTGCGGTCGCCGATGAGCACGTTGTGCTTGCGGCGGATATACTTGACAACCGCCTCGTCAAACTTGTCGCCGGCGGTCTTGATGGACTCGGACACCACGCAGCCGCCCAGGGAGATGACGGCGATGTCGGCGGTACCGCCGCCGATGTCGATGACCATGTGGCCGTCGGGCTTGGTGATGTCGATTCCGGCGCCGATGGCCGCCGCAACGGGCTCTTCGATCAGGTAGGCCCGGCCGGCGCCCGCCTCACGGCCGGCGTCCACCACGGCGCGCTCCTCGACCTCGGTGATGCCGGAGGGAACGCAGATCAGCAGACGGGGTTTGAAGATGGAGAAGGTGGTGACCTTCCTGATGAACTCCTTCAGCATCCGCTCCGTCATATCATAGTCCGAGATCACGCCGTCCCGCAGCGGCCGCATGGCCACAATATTGCCGGGAGTCCGGCCAAGCATGGCCTCGGCTTCGGTACCCACCTTCAGCAGGCGGCCGGTGTTCTTGTCCATGGCTACGACAGAGGGCTCACGAAGGACAACCCCTTTGCCCTTGATATATACCAAAACAGAGGCGGTACCGAGATCGATACCGATATCCTTTCTGAACAGACCCATAGTTTGATCCACCTTAATATGATTATTGACGGAGCCGGACTCCGGGCAGCCCCAGCCATCATTATAGCCCCTGCAGGTGGCTTTTTCAACCGCATTTCTCTCAAAAATTCGGTGATTTCCCCGGTTCCTTTTTCCTTTTCGGACAGTCTCCGCCCCTGTCCGGGCGCGTCAGGTTCCGAACAGCAGCTCCCGCGCGTTCTCCCCCAGAATGGCGTCGCGCTCCTCCTCCGTCAGAGGAAGCGCCCGGATACGCGCCAGGTCCGCCTTCTGATCCCCCCAGGGGCTGTCCGTCCCGAAGAGCACCCGCTTCGCGCCGAAGAGGCGCACCAGACGCAGGAACTGCTCCTCTCCCAGCATGGGAAGGTCCTCCGGGGCGTAGTACCCGTCTCCATTGGAGGTCATGGAGCCGAAGGCAAAGGAGGTGTCGATGTACGCGCCGGTGTCCGGCAGCAGTTGCTCCACCTCGTCCCAGTTGCGCCAGCCTCCCATGTGGGCCAACACGAACTTCACCGGCCCCGTCTGGCGGATGGCCCGCAGGGCCATCTGCGGCGAGCAGCGCACCAGGCCGGGAAATCCCACATCCAGGCCGGCGTGGGTGACCACGATCAGCCCCAGTTCTCCGCAGCGGTCCAGGATCCGCAGATAGCGGATATCGTCCAGATCCGCTCCCTGGTAGACCGGGTGGATTTTGATTCCCTTGAGGCCCAGAGAGGCGATCCGGCTCAGTTCCTCCTTCCAGCCGGCGAAATCCGGGTGCATGCAGCCAAAGGAGAGCAGCCCCTGATCCCGGAACTGCTCCGTCACCCGGACGGAGGAGTCGTTGACGTGGGGCACCTGGTGGGGGTTCGTGGCGACCGGCAGAACGACGGACAGATCCACCCCCGCCTCCCGGTCCCTGCGCACCAGCCCCGGATTGGTCCCGTCGGAAAAGGGATGGGTATGGGACAGGGCCTGGAGCTTCTGCACGGTGGAAGCGGCGATCTTCTCCGGGAAGGTGTGGGTATGCATATCGACAATCATGAATCTGACGTCCTTTCTGAAAAAAACCTGTGGCATGCCCTTAAGCATACCACAGGTTTCGCCGCTTGAAAAGACAGTAGTATTACTTTTTCTTCTTGCCCAGAGCCTGATGCTGGGTCACCACCACCTGCTCCTCGTAGCAGGAGAAGGCGTCGTTCACCAGGCGCCGCTCCGGTTTCGGAGTAACCAGGGAGATAATGGGAACCAGAATGAGCCCCATGATCATGCAGAAGGCGCCGGCGTTGATGGGGGACTGGAGCAGAGCGGGCAGGGAGGTCTTGGCGGGGGAGATCACCACCAGCATGAAGACGGTGGAGAAGACGAAGCTCACCCAGCAGGCGATCTTCGTGGTGCCCTTCCAGTAGAGACCGTAGAGGAACGGAGCCAGGAAGGCGCCGGCCAGAGCGCCCCAGCTGACGCCCATGAGCTGAGCGATGAAAGTGACGCTGGACTTGTACTGGATGATGGCCAGAACCACGGAGATGGCGATGAAGACCACGATCAGGCAGCGCATGATGAAGACCTGCTTCTTCTCGTCCATCTCCTTGATCACATGGCCCTTCAGCATATCCAGCGTAAGGGTGGAGCTGGAGGTCAGCACCAGGGAGGACAGGGTGGACATGGAGGCGGAGAGCACCAGGATGACCACCACTGCGATCAGCATGTCCGGCAGGCCGGAGAGCATGGTGGGGATGACGGAGTCGAAACCGCCGGCAGGCACGCCGTTCACAACCTCCATCTTATCGGCAAACAGCCGGCCAAAGCCGCCCAGGAAGTAGCAGCCGCCCGCCACAATGATGGCGAAACCGGTAGATACCACCGTACCGGTGCTGATGGACTTCTCGCTCTTGATGGCGTAGAACTTCTGCACCATCTGGGGCAGGCCCCAGGTGCCCAGGGAGGTCAGCAGAACCACGCCCAACAGGTTCACCGGATCCGGGCCGAAGAAGGAGGCGAAGATGCCGGGGGCGGAGGCGTTGGGGCCGGCGGTCTCTTCCGCCACCACATCGGCCAGACCCCGCAGGGCCGCCAGGAAGCCGCCCTGGCTGTTCAGAACCGCCGCGATGACCGCGCAGATACCGAAGAGCATGATGATGCCCTGGATGAAGTCGTTGATGGCGGTCGCCATGTAGCCGCCGGCGATGACGTAGACGCCGGTAAGAATCGCCATGACAATGACGCAGATGGAGTAGTCAATGTTAAAGGCCATGCCGAACAGCCGGGAGAGGCCGTTGTAGAGGCTGGCGGTGTAGGGGATCAGGAAAATGAAGATGATGGCAGAGGCGGCGATCTTCAGCGGGGTGGAGCCGAAGCGCTTGCCGAAGAACTCCGGCATGGTGGCGGAGTTCAGGTGCTGGGTCATGATACGGGTGCGGCGACCCAGGATGACCCAGGCCATGAGGGAGCCGATGATCGCGTTGCCGATGCCGGCCCAGGTAGCGGCGATGCCGTACTTCCAGCCGAACTGACCGGCGTAGCCCACAAACACCACGGCGGAGAAGTAGGAGGTTCCGTAGGCGAAGGCGGTGAGCCAGGGACCCACGGCGCGTCCGCCGAGGACGAAACCGTTGACATCGGTGGCATTCTTCCGGCAGTAGACACCGATGCCCACCATGACAGCGAAGAAGACCACAAGCATGAGGATTTTGACAGCCATTCAAGAATCAGACCTTTCCACACAGGATGCGCAGTTTAGCGCATTAAAGTTCAGTGCTTTGCACCGCTAAAGTGTAACCTCTGGAAGCGCCGTTGTCAAGAGTAATTTTCAGGAAATTCTGCCTTTCTGCGTAATCTTTTGCCCCACTCACGCTCTCTTCCCCTTCCGCCGCCCTTCGAGCCTCTTTCTCCCGCCTTCCGGGGGGGCCATGTGGTTCTTCCGTCCGCCACAGTTCCCGGTCAGACACCCCTGTTCCGCCAGCGCCGGAGATTAAGCTTTCTGGCGCACGCCGCTTCCCTCTCCTGCCCCGCCGCATCGCCGCAGCCTTTCCACGGGTCCCTCCGCGGCGCATTCCGGCCCTTCTGTTGACATCGCATGATCCGTCTGGTACTATTTCAGGAGAGAGAACCCTCTGTCCTCTGCCACCCGGCCGGCCGGCCCCGACCTCCAAAACGGATCCCGGGCGTCCGGGCTTCTTCATTCTCCACGAAAGAAGGCGCGAATCATGAAGCTGAAGGTCCTGCGGGCCGATCCTGCCGGCAACATCACCCTCTTTGTCCTTTCTCCCGTTCCTCCGGAGGAGCGGGGTGCCCTGGCGGGCCGTCTCATGGCCTTACCCGGCCTGGGGATTGAACAGGTGGGCTTCCGCTGTCCTCCCGCTCCCGGCACGGACGGCTGTATGGAGATGGCGGGAGGCGAATTCTGCGGCAACGCCACCCGGGCCTACGGCTTTCTCACCGCCCGGGAGATGGGAGGGGCCGACCGGGTCCTGCTCCAGGTCAGCGGAGCGGAGAAGCCGGTTCAGGTGGAAACCGATCTCGTCGCCGGCACCGCCCGCTCCGAGATGCCCCTGCCTCTCCAGGTGCGGCCGGTGTCCGTGGACGGGGTCTCCGCCGTACTGGTCCATCTGGGCGGGATCGTCCACCTGGTTGTACCGGGCTTGGAGCCCTCCCTGACCTTCTTCCAGCGGGCGGAGCCCATCCTGGCGGACATCCCCGGCCCGGACGCCTATGGGGTTATCTTTCTCGATGGAACTCGCATGACGCCGCTGGTGAAGGTTCCCGCAGCCGGTTCCCTCGTCTGGGAGGGCAGCTGCGGTTCCGGAACCCTGGCGGCCGCCATCGCCTGCAGCATGGGCCTTCCGGACGGGGAAGAGATCCGCGCCTTCGCGCAGCCCGCCGGCACGGTCCAGGCGGGAGTCACGCTGCGGGACGGAACCGTCACGGGCGCCTGGATCGGCGGCGCGGTCTCGCTGGGGGACCCCTTCGAGGTGGAAATCTGAGTCTGTTCCAGGGCCGGTCGGCTGGCCGGCCTTTCCTGATTCTGGAATCCGGTTTTTAAAACCAGATTTTATGGTTTTCGATATTGCATTTTGCCCGGCCAGGGGGTATACTGAAAGCGTACCCCAAACCTGCCGTTTTTCTGAAAGGAGTGATCTCTGTGTCCGCTCTTACGTTTCATCTGCTCTCCGGAATCCACCCCTCCGGCCGCCGCCGGGAGGTCCGGGATCCCTACGACGGGCTGCGTCCCTGGTCCGCCATCACCCACGGCGTGGGCGTCGTTCTGGCTGTGGCCGGCACCGTCCTTCTCTTCCTGCGCTGCCTGCAGGCGGGAGCTCTGTCCGCCTTTCCGCCCTTCGCCGTCTACGGCGCCTCCATGATCTGCCTGTATCTGGCCAGCACGCTCTATCACTGCCTGAACACCCCGGTCGCCGGACGGCTGGCCCTGCGCAAATACGACCACTGCTCCATCTACCTGCTGATCGCCGGCAGCTACACACCCATCTGCGTCATCGCGCTGCGCCACAGCGGGGGGCCTCTTCTTCTGGGCCTGGTATGGGCCTGCGCGGCGGCGGGGATCGCCCTCACCATCTGCCATCTGGCCATCCCCCGCTGGATGACCAGCGGAATCTACCTGCTCATGGGCTGGCTGTGTATCTTCGCCGTGGTTCCCATTTTCCGCATTCTTCCCCGGCAGGACTTTTTCTGGCTGCTGGGCGGCGGACTGCTCTATACCGTGGGTGGCATCCTCTACGCCATCAAGTGGCCCGGACGCGACAATCCGAAGTTCGGGTGCCATGAAATCTTTCACGTCTTCATTCTCCTGGGCACGGTCTGCCAGTACTTCGTCATGTACCATCTTGCGGCCTCTCTCTGAGAAAACAGGCGTCCGGTCTCAGCCGGACGCCTGTTTTCCCTTCTCTGCGGGTATCTCTCACCCTCTGTCTGCCGGCAGACGAACAGGGCGGGGTCGGTCTTCCGGGACCGGCCCCGCCTCCTGTCTCAGTTTCCCGCCTCCAGCAGGGAGAGCGCTTTTGTCAGCACCCGGGAGGCGTCCTCTTCCTTGGAGAGCAGCGGCAGTTCCTCCGCTCCCTCCCGGGTGATCAGGGTCAGCACGTTGGTATCCGTACCGAAGCCCGCGCCGGCCACCTTCAGATTGTTGGCGCAGATCATGTCCACGTGCTTCTTCTCCAGTTTGGCCTGGCTGTTTTTCAGCATGTCCCGGGTCTCCATGGAGAATCCGCAGATCACCTGCCCTGGACGGCGATGCTCCCCCAGGTAGAGGAGAATATCCTCCGTCCGCTTCAGCGCGATGGACAGATCCCCGTCCTTCTTCTTCACCTTGTCGTCGCTGTACGCCGCGGGGGTGTAATCCGCCACGGCGGCGGCCTTGAAGATCATGTCCGCCCAGGCGGCCCGGGCGGTGACCGCCTCAAACATATCTTCCGCCGAGACAATGGGCACCACCTCCACAAAGGGCGGAGGCGTCAGAGCCACGGGACCGGAAATCAGAACCACATCCGCTCCCCGCAGCATGGCCATACGGGCGATGGCGTACCCCATCTTGCCCGTGGAGTGATTGGTGATGTAACGGACCGGGTCCAGGGCCTCCTGGGTGGGGCCGGCGGTCACCAGCACCCGCTTCCCGGCCAGATCGTGAGGCATGCCGATCTCCTTCAGAATATACTGCACCAGGGTATCCGGCTCCGGCAGCTTTCCCGCCCCCACAGCGCCGCAGGCCAGACGGCCGGAGGCGGGGGCGATGACCTGCCAGCCATAGCGGCGCAGTGTCTCCAGATTGTCCTGCGTCACCGGATTCTCATACATGTTCGTATTCATGGCCGGGGCGATCAGCTTCGGACAGCGGCAGGCCAGCAGAGTGGTGGTCAGCATGTCGTCCGCCAGACCGTGGGCCAGTTTGGCGCACACGTTGGCGGTGGCCGGGGCGATGATCGCCAGATCCGTGCGCTCCGCCAGGGCGATGTGCTCCACCTGGTGGCTGAAGGCCCGGTCAAAGGTATCCACCATGGTGCGCCGGCCGGTGAGCTGTTCAAAGGTCAGAGGGGCGATGAAGCGGGTGGCGTGCTCGGTCATGACCACTTCCACGCTGGCGTGCAGTTTCACCAGAGCGGAGGCCAGATATGCGGCCTTGTAGGCGGCAATCCCGCCGGTGACCCCCAGCAGGACGGTTTTTCCTTTCAGCATGGTCTCATCCTCCAGGCTTGTCCGGTCTCAGCGGTTGCGGCGGCCCGCTTCCCGCTTGCCGTGTTCTCTTCCCCGGGATTTCGTCCGGGTCGGTTTCTCCAGATGGCGCCGGCGCAGCCCACGTACCAGGTAGCGCAGCAGCAGGAACGCGATCAGCAGACAGAGGAAGGTCCCCAGAGCGCCCAGCACAATGACCAGATTTCCGTCGAGGCGGGTGTTCAGACTGTCCAGGAACTGCGAGCCGCTTGCCAGCAGCGAATTGCCGGCAAACTGCACGGTCTCCTCCTGGCTGGTCACTTCCGTCCGGTACTCGGGATCCAGGGTATCCGGGAAAAGGGCCGCCACCGAATAGATGGAGCGGGAGCCCGGATCTCCGGTGTCTTCCAGGGTAAGGGTATTTGCGTCCACTGTGGCCAGCAGTTCCCGCTCGTCGCTGATCTCCAGCTGGCGATAGACCCGGTAGCCGACACAGTCCTCGTCCGAAGCCGTCCACTGCAGCTGAACCGACTTCCCATCCTCCGAGAGGGTGGAAGTCAGATCCGGCACAGCCCGGGAAGCGTTAGCGGCGCTGCCCATATACAGCAGGCTTTCCCGGACCCTGCCGTTGGATTCCGTGGCCCCGGGCAGCGCCAGATTGGAGCGGTACTGCCACATCATCGGCACCTGGGTCCCGTTGACCGTCACCGGAACCGTCATATCCGGTTCATAGGGCGTGGAGCGGTACCAGATCCCGATCCCCGCCTCCTCCAGAGCCGCCAGATCCAGGCCGGCGAAGACTGTGGAGCCGGAGCAGACCATGATGGGGTAGCCCCGTTCGCCCAGGGCCTGGGCAAAGGCCTGAATCACCTCGCCGCAGACTGCGGGATCCAGCTTCTGAAAGCTGGCGTCTGACAGGTCATAGACCACCGGCAGCGCCATGCTCCCGATCTGCTCGGGAATCACTTCGTCCACTTCCCGCAGGAAGTAGGCCGCCTCCGCCTGGGCCCGCTCCGCGCTGTCCGCATAGGAGACAAAGCGCAGGCCGAAGGGGATTCCCGCCTCCATGGCGCCGGCGATGTTGTTCGCCAGTTCCGTATCGTTCTGCTCCGGGTAGTTTTCCGAGCCCCAGCCCGCCCGGAGGATGACAAAGTCCATACCCGCCTGGCGGACCGCGCTCCAGTCGATGGGCTTCTGCACCCCGCCGATATAGTCCCCGCACTCCGCGCTGAGCTCGATGCCGTTGTAATAGCCGCAGGAGACCGTGCAGGTATCAAAGTTGCCGGTGCTGCTCTCGGCCGTAATCACCGCCTCGCCCAGTTTATGGGCCGTAACGGTTCCGTCCGGCTCTACGCTGGCAATCTCCGGTTCGGAAGAACTCCAGGTGAGCTCCCCGTTCTCTCCCGAGGCGCCGGTTACCCCGGCCGTCAGCTTCACGCTCTCTTCCAGCTGCAGCGAGGCGAACCTGGGTCCGATCTCCACTTCCACGTTGTCCGTAAAGTTCTCAAAGGCCCACTCGTAGAGGCTGGAGGTGTCCAGCATGGCGTTGTTGGAGTAGCCGGTCGCCTGGCTGTAGTCTCCTCCCAGGGCCACGCAGAGGAAGTTCCGGTCCCCCTTGGTGGCCGTGGAGACCAGGCAGCGTCCCGCCTCGTAGGTGTAGCCCGTCTTGATCCCGTGAACATAGCGGTTGTAGTAGCGGCCGCCGCTGACGGGATTCATCATGCTGTTGGAATTGTAAATGGGCGTGGAAGCCCCCGGCATCTGGTGGGAGAGGGTGTTCACCATCTCCCAGAAGTGAGGTTTCTCCATGGCGCACTCCACAATCTTACACAGATCCAGAGCGGTCGTCTGATTCCCGTCCGAGAGGCCATGAGCGTCCACATAGCGCGTATTCGCGCACCCCAGTTCCTGGGCCTTGGCGTTCATCCGGTCCACGAAGGTCTGCGGATTTCCGTTGCCCACAAACCAGGCCAGCTCCACGCCGGCGTCGCAGCCCGAGGGCAGCATCAGTCCATAGAGCACCTCCAGAACGGGCAGGGAATCCCCGACGCGGTCTTCCAGGCCGCAGACGGAGGCGCCCCGGCCCTCCAGTTCCTTCAGCGGCTCCTTCTGGATGGTCATCTCCGTACCTTCCAGGTCCGAAATGGCCTCCGTGGTCACAATATAGGTCATGATCTTGGTGAGGGAAGCCATGGGGCGCACCACATCGGCGTTCTGGCTGTAGAGGGTCTCCCCCGAATCCCGGTCCACCAGCAGCAGCGTTTCCGTGTGAGGCGTGAAGTCCAGCGCCGGCGTACTCCCGGCGGCGCTGGCCCCCGGAACCAGCAGCGACCAGACCAGAGCAAAAATCAGCAGCAATCTCATGGGCAGTCTGCGCACCCCCGCGGCGGTGCGCGCTTCACTTCCTTTCTCCCGCGATGGATTTCCACCTGAAACCAGGTTTTTCCCGGAATCTGTATTCTACCCCAGATCCGGCAAAAAAGCAACTGCCCCGTCCCGTCCTTCGCCTTTTCCATATGCAGGAAGAGGTGACGGAAAGGTGGAAGATAACCTGTTTACGTGCCCGCGCACGCAGAAAGAATCTGTTAAAACTTGCCGGATTCTCTTGCATAATCCCTGTGTGGTTCTTATAATAGCCGCTTGGGGGCAGGGCCCCCGAACATGCGCTGCATCCCCGTACGGGGAGCGGCAGCAGGAGGTTATATCATGAAGAAAAAACGGTACGACACCCACTGGATGACGGGACTCGCCATGGTTGCGGCCATCGAGGTCCTGCTCACCGCCACCGGCATCGGGCTGATCCCGCTGCCCCTGATCGCCGCCACCACCCTGCACATCCCCGTCATCATCGGTGCGGTTCTGCTCGGACCTCTCGCCGGAGGCATTCTCGGCGGTGTCTTCGGTCTCTGCTCCATGTGGAACGCCACAGTCAATCCCACTCTGCTCTCCTTCGCCTTCTCTCCCTTCCTGGGCCAAAGCCTCTCCGGCGCCGTCAAGTCCGTGTGGATCGCCATCGGCTGCCGCATCCTCATCGGCGTGGTCTCCGGCTGGCTGTGGCTGGCCCTGAAAAAGTTCAAAGTAAACGACTTTGTGGCCCTGCCCATCGTCGGCGCCGTGGGCGCTCTCACCAACACCACCCTGGTCATGGGAAGCATCTACTTCCTCCTGGCCCCTGAATACGCCGCTGCCAAAAACGTGGGTATGGAAGCCGTTCTGGGCCTTGTCATGGTCACCGTCACCACCTCCGGCGTAGCGGAAGCCATCGCCGGGGCTGTTCTGGTCACCGCCATCGGCAAAGCGCTGCTCCACACGCCTCTGGGCGTCACCCGGAAGCGCATGCTGCAGACCGGCGCGCGCTGAACCTCTCCGCCTTCCGGCCCGCTTCACCGCGGGGCGGTCCTGAAATCTCGCAAAGGTGGGTCTTCCATGCTCCTTGCAATCGACATCGGCAACAGCAACATCACCTTCGGCATCATCAAGCACCAGAAAATCGCTTATGAGGCCCGCATCGCCACCGACTACCTGAAAACCTCGGATCAGTACGCGGTGGAAATCAAGAATATTCTCTCCCTCTTTGACACCGATCCCCGGGACCTCTGCGACTCCATCATCTCTTCCGTGGTACCGCCGGTCTTCAACTCCGTCCGTACCGGCGTCATGAAAGTCTCCGGTAAGATGCCCATGGTCGTGGGCCCCGGCATTAAAACGGGACTCAACATTCAGATGGATACCCCGTCCCAGGTGGGCAGCGATCGCATCGTGATAGCCGTCGCCGCCCTGGCCGAATACAATCCTCCTCTGTGCCTGCTGGACATGGGAACCGCCACCACCATCGAGGTCGTCGGGAAGGGCAACACCTACCTGGGCGGGTGCATCATCCCCGGAGTGCGCATCTCCCTGGACGCCCTCACCTCCCGAACCGCCCAGCTGCCCGGCATCAATCTGGATAAACCCCGGCGGGTTATCGGGAAAAACACCGTGGACTGCATGCGCAGCGGCGTCATGTACGGCGCCGCCGCCATGATCGACGGCATGCTGGACCGGGTGGAGGAGGAACTGGGATACTCCACCACCGTCATCGCCACCGGCGGCATCGCGCAGTTCATCATCCCTCTGTGCCGCCGGGAGATCATCCTGGACAAGGACCTGCTGCTGAAGGGCCTGTCCGTCCTCTACCAGAAGAACGTGAAGCGCTGAAGAGCGCGTTGAGATTTCCCCCGGACCGGGAACCGGAACAGGTTCCCGGTCCGTTTTTCTGCCCAAAGGACAGCCTTCCCGCTCCTTCGACTTCCATGCCCCGCCGGGCAAACCCGGAAGGGACCGCATAGGATGGAGGGAACGACCCCTTATCCTGTGAAGGAGGAGATATTCATGGATGAAGCCCCGGACCTCGCCCGGCTGGCCCGCATGCAGCCGGACCCGGAAGTCTTTCGCCGGGTCTGGAATCGGGTCATGCCCGATCAGAAAGACAGTCCCATTGTCGTCGCCGCACCCCACACCCCCGCAAACCGGCCACAGACACCTCCGAACCGGCCTTGGATGCCCCCAGCCGGATCCCAGGCCCCCTCCAGCCGTCCGGCCCCCATGCCGGGCTCGGTTCCTCCCTCCGGACGGCCGGCGAAGCCGGAGCCCGGACCCAGACCGCCGGCGCCGCCGGCCGCGCAGCGCCCTCTTCCCCGTTCCGGCGCGAACGAACCGGATGGCGCCGAGGCATTTCCCGCTCTCATGGATCTGACCCTGGAGGGATCCCTCGCGGTTTCCCTGCTGCTCCGCCGGACGGGAACCCGGAACGGATCCCAGCTTTCCTCCATGTCCGCCAGCCTCCAACAGACCAGACAGCGTCTGAGCGCCGCTTACTTTCTGGAAACCGGCCGCCGCTACCAGCCTGTGGCCACCGCGCCGGAACGCAGCCCGTCTCTGCCCCAGGCCCTGCGGGAGCAGTTTCTGTGGGAACAGAAGTGGGAGCGGTCCTGCTTCCAGGCCTCCCTGCGCTCCCGGGACCCTTCTCTGCAGAGCCTGCTCCAGGACCTGGCGGAGGACGGAAGGCGACGCGCCCGGACCATCCGCTCCCTCCTGGAGCGCATCCGGCTTGCTTAAGCCGGGATATTGTGTTAAACTGTTCGAAGAACGACTCCGCTCCCCCAGCCGGGGGAGCGGAAGGAAAGGTGATTTGCGTTGACACAGGTAACCGATTTCAGTTTTCCTTCCACCGACGGTCTGCACACCATTCAGGCCCGGAAGTGGATCCCGGAGGGCGCTCCCCGGGCTGTGGTCCAGCTGATTCACGGCGTTGGCGAACACATGGGACGCTACGACGCCACCGCCCGCTTCCTGGCCTCCCATGATATCCTCGTCTGCGGCCACGACCATCTGGGCCACGGCCGCACCGCCGAACTGGGGGACCGGAAGTTCGGATTCTTCGCCCCAAAAGGGGGCTGGGATCTGCTGGTGGAGGACATTCACCGGCTGCGGGTCATGGAGGGGGAACAGTACCCCGGCATCCCCTATGTGATTCTGGGCCACTCCATGGGCTCCTTCCTGGCCCGGACATACCTGATCCGCCATCCCGGCGCCGTGGACGCAGCCATCATCTCCGGTACGGGGCAGGAAAAGGCTCCCTTGGTGGCCTCCGGCGTAGCCCTTTCCGAGACTCTGTGCCGTCTGAAGGGACCCGAATATGTCAGCAACCTGGTCTATGACCTCTCCATGGGCTCCTACAACCGCCCCTTCCAGCCCGCCCGCACCGGTTCGGACTGGCTCACCCGGGACGAGGCCATTGTGGACGCCTTCCTGGCGGACCCGCTCTGCACCTTCACCCCCACGGTCTCCATGTTCCGGGACATGCTGGGCGGCATTCAGTTCATTGGAAATCCGAAGAACGTGGCCCTGATGAAAAAGGACATGCCCATTCTTCTCTTCTCCGGCGATCAGGACCCGGTGGGCTCCATGGGCGAGGGCGTGCGGAAGGTGTATCTGCTGCTGAAGAAGGCGGGCTGCACCGATGTCACCCTCAACCTCTACCCCGGCGGCCGCCATGAGATGCTCAATGAAATCAACCGGCAGGAGGTCTGGGATGACCTTCTGGACTGGGTGGAGACGGAGGTCCTGAAATGCCCCTGACTCTGGTCCGGTTTCCTCCGGACCGCCCCGCGGACGGGGTGGCTCTGGACTCGGTTCTGGATCTGGTCCGGACGGGCAGAGAGGTGGAGTTCCGGCGGGACGGGAACCTGGATGGGCTCCGGAACCGCCGGCTCCTCTTCGCCTTCTCTCTCGGGGATACCGGTCTCAACTTCTCCGCTCTGCGCTCCCTGGCCCGCCTGCGGCAGGAGTCCCACCTGCTGGAGGGATCTACAGCCGGTATTCTGATTCACGGAAATTCCGATCTGTATACCAAGTCCGCCGCCACAGAGTTCGCCCTGGCCCTCAACCGGGCGGGCTGCGCCCTCCTCGGACGGCCTCTGGTGGAGGCCACCGGATCTCTCGCCAACTTCCGGGTGCAGGCGGCCAACCTGGGCACGGATCTGCCGGGCGCCTGGAGGGCCGCCGCTCTCGAACTGGCGGACCGTCTGGAACAGGAGGTCTTCCCCCGGCGGAACGGCCGTCCGGAGCTGCTGGTTCTTCACGCCTCCACCCGCCGCACCTCCAACACGCTGGATCTCTGGAGTCAGACCGCCCGCCATCTGGATGGCCGGTTCCGGATCACGGAAATGGGCCTTCGCAACGGCACCCTCTCAGACTGCTCCGGCTGTCCCTACACCATGTGCCTGCACTTCGGAGAGCACGGAGGCTGCTTCTATGGCGGCGTCATGCAGGAAGAGGTCTACCCCGCGGTCCGCCGCTGCGACGGTCTGGTCCTGCTGTGCCCCAACTATAACGACGCCCTGGCGGCCAACCTGACCGCTTTCATCAACCGCCTGACCGCCCTCTTCCGCCAGACCCGGTTTTACGACAAGGCCCTCTTCGCCATCGTCGTCTCCGGCTACTCCGGCGGCGATCTCCTGGCCCGGCAGCTGATCGGCGCCATGAACATGAACAAGTCCTTCTACCTTCCCGCCCGCTTCGCTCTGCTGGAAACCGCCAACAATCCGGGGGAAGCCCTGGCTCTGCCGGGCGTCGAAGGCAGGACGGAGGCCCTGGCCCGCCGCATCACGGACACCCTGCTGTCCGAACAGATGTGAGCAGACACAGGTACCGGACTGATTGCAATCCGTATTCAGAACAGGAATGAATCCTGTCTGTATTTTTCCTTTCCACCCTGACGCTGCCAGGAAGGCGGCGGATATCCATGAAGGAGGAACAGAACCACGCCAAAACCCAACGTATATTTCACTCGGGACATCAGCCCGGATGGCCTGATCCGCATCTACGAAGCCCTTGGGATCACCCTGAAGGACAAGGTGGCCGTCAAAATCTCCACCGGCGAACCCGGAGGCCACAACTTCCTGCAGCCGTCGCTCATCGGCCCCCTGGTGGACAGGCTCCAGGGCACCATCGTGGAATGCAACACCGCCTACGCCGGCCGCCGCAACACCACCTCCGCCCACTGGCAGACCTTCCGGGACCACGGCTTCACCGCCATCGCCCCCTGCGATCTGCTGGACGAGGAGGGAGACATCGCCCTGCCGGTCACCGGCGGGTTCCATCTGAAGGAAAACTTCGTCGGTTCCCATCTGGACCGCTACAACTCCATTCTGATTCTCTCCCACTTCAAGGGCCATCCCATGGCCGGTCTGGGCGGCGCTCTGAAAAACATGTCCATCGGCCTCGCCTCCTCCCGGGGCAAGCAGCACATTCATGTCTCCGGCTCCGGCGAAACATCCTTTGAGGCCCTGATGAGCGCTCCCCTGGACGATTTTCTGGAGTCCATGGCGGACGCGGATCAGTCCGTCATCGCCCATGTGGGGGCGGAAAACCTGGCCTATGTGAACGTGGCCAACCGCCTCAGCGTGGACTGCGACTGCGTGGACCATCCGGCGGAGCCCGAAATGGCGGACATCGGCATCTTCGCCTCGCTGGATCCCGTCGCCGTGGACCAGGCCTGCGTGGACGCGGTGCGCAACTCCCCGGATCCCGGCAAGGCCCACTTGGTCAAGCGCATGGAGAAGCGCCACGGCGTGCACGCCATCGAAGCCGCCGCTCAACTGGGTCTTGGAAGCCGGGAGTACGAACTGGTGGAGCTGGCATGAGGAAGGTCCTCTTTCTGGACGCCTGCGTGCGTCCGGAATCCCGCACCCGGCGGCTGGGGCAGCACATTCTTTCGCGCCTGGAGGGGCAGGTGGAAACCCTGGATCTGGCGTCGCTGGGGCTGGAACCTCTGAGTCTGCCCCGGCTGCGCCGGAGGGACGCCCTGATCGCCGCCGGGCGCTATGACGACCCCATGTTCCGCCTGGCCCGGCAGTACCGGGAGGCGGACGAGCTGGTCATCGCCGCTCCCTGCTGGGACATGTCCTTCCCCGCCGTTCTCAAGCTCTATTTCGAATCGGTCATGGTTCTGGGCCTCACCTTCTCCTATACGGCTGAGGGCCTTCCCATGGGGCTGTGCCAGGCCAGGCGGCTTCTCTATGCCGTCACCGCCGGCGGTTCCCTGGAGGGACAGAACCTGGGCTTTGAGTATGTCCGGACTCTGACCCGCACTTACCACGGCATCCGGGAGGCTCATTGCTTCTCCGCAGACAATCTGGACGTGATCGGCGTGGATCCCGAAGCGGTTCTCGCCCGGGCCTGCGCGGAAATCGACCGCGTGCTCTCCGTCTGAATCCGCAAGGCGCGGACCGTCTTCCCCTGCAGGGGCGGACAGTCCGCGCCTTTTCCGTTCCCCTCCTCCCCCGAGGCTCCTGGCATTGGGGTCTTCCGAAGAAGCTCCCGCGCCGAAAACCGTCCCTGGAGGGGCTCTCTTGAAGAGAACGCCGCCCTGTGATAGAATCCATGGTGTTTTTTCCTCTCAGGGGCAGATTCCGCCCCCGCTTCGAGGAAACCTTCCATCCGAACACAAGGAGGGTACGCAGCATGAAGAACCGGTTTCGGAGTCCGCTCCTTCTGGCGCTGGCCATCGCCCTGATCGCCCTCGCCTGCTTCCCGCAAGCATCCCGGCAGATCGGCAAAGACCGTACGGATCAGCTGGAGGCGATTTACACCCGGGAAAGCCACGATCCCTGCGCGCCGCGGGAACAGGGACAGCCCGTCCGGACCAGAGGAAACCTGCCGGGCACGCCGGAAGGCACGGCTTTCTCCGCCAGCGCATGCTTCTCTGTCATCCCCCCGAACGGAAGCGTACCGCTCTCCACCGGAACCGTTCACATCGCTGCCCCGCAGGCCGCCCGCACCGGTTTCCTTCCCGCGCAGAGGCCCAACGCGCCCGTCTTCGTCGTCCTCTTTCTGCTGCTGGGAATCTCTGTCCTCGCCTTTATGTTCCTGCGGGGGCGGCGACAGTCGCAGACGGCCCGCATGGAGCTGCAGGCCCGGGAATACATGTTCGACATGCTCTCCCGGAACGTGGACGACATCGTCCTTATGTTTCAGGCCCAGGACCGCCACGTGGACTACATCAGCCCCAATGTGGAGCGTCTGCTTGGCATTTCCCCGGAAGAGATCCGCCGGAACGTGCCCGCCATTCTTCGCTGCGCGCCGGAAGAGGACCGGACCGCGCTGCGGGCCGCGCTGAACGGGATCCCCTCCCGGGGCAGTTACACCCGGGGCTGCCCGTTCACCCATCAGGGCACCGGCGAGCAGCGCTGGTATCGCGCCACCATCTACCGGACTCCCATGCAGGCCGGAGAGCGCTACATCGTGGTGCTGTCGGACCGGACCCGGGAGAAAGAGATGAACCGGCAGCTGCAGGACGCCCTGGACGACGCCCGCAGCGCCAACGAGGCCAAGAGCAACTTCCTCGCCAACATGTCCCACGACATCCGCACCCCCATGAACGCCATCGTCGGATTCGCCACGCTGCTGGAGAAGGACGCGGACCGGCCGGAAAAGGTCCGGGAGTACAGCCGCAAGATCTCCGCCTCCAGCCGTCACCTGCTGGGGCTCATCAACGACGTGCTGGACATGAGCAAGATCGAAAGCGGCAGAACCTCCCTCAATGTGAACTGCTTCCGCCTGTCGGAACTGGTGGAGGATCTGAAGACCATCATCGGACCGCAGGCGAAAGCAAAGAACCAGAGCATGGTGTTCCGGGCGGACACCCGAGCGGACGAAGTGCTGGGAGACCGGCTGCGCGTGAACCAGATTCTCATCAATCTGCTCTCCAACGCCGTCAAGTACACGCCGGAGGGAGGCGCCATCTCCTTCCGGACCGAAGAACTGCCCCGCTCCTCTCCGGGCTACGCCAGTCTGCGCTTCACGGTGAAGGACAACGGCATCGGCATGAGTCCCGAATTCCTGCAGAAGATCTTCACTCCCTTCAGCCGGGAAGTGAGTTCCCTCACCAACACCGTTCAGGGCACCGGCCTCGGCATGGCCATCGCCCGAAACCTGGTGGACCTGATGGGCGGCATCATCCGGGTGGAGAGCAGCCCCGGAGCGGGCAGCACGTTCACGGTGGAACTCTCCTTCGCCCTCCCGGAGAACGAGGAGGACCGGACCTGGTTCCGGGAGCGGGTCTCCCGCATGCTGGTCGCGGACGACGAGGCGGACATCTGCCTGGAAATCCGGGAAATCATGGAGGACGCGGGAGTCGAGGTAACCTGGGTGACCGACGGCGCCTCCGCCGTGGACCGGGTTCTCCAGGCCCGGCAGGAGAACCGGGACTTCTCCGTCATCCTTCTCGACTGGAAGATGCCGGGCCTCAGCGGCGTGGAAACCGCCCGCCGCATCCGGGAAGCGGTCGGGCCGGAGGCCCCCATTCTGGTGCTCACCTCCTACGACTGGAGCGACATCGAGGAGGAGGCCCGGGAGGCCGGAATCCGCGCGTTCCTGCCCAAGCCCTTCTTCCTCGCTACCTTCCTGGAAATCCTCCGGCCCCTGTTTACGGAGCCGCCAGCTCTTCCCGGAGCGGAGACTCCAACCAGGACCCCTTCGGACACGCTGGAGGGACTTCGGTTCCTGGTGGCGGAGGACAATGCGCTGAACCTGGAGATCCTGACCGACCTGCTGGAGCTGGAGGGCGCCCGCTGCGAAACCGCCCTCAATGGCCAGGAAGCGCTGCGCAGGTTCCGGGAATCTCCGCCGGGGTACTACGACATGATTCTGATGGATGTACAGATGCCCGTCATGAACGGCTACGACGCCACCCGGGCCATCCGCGCCTGCGATCACCCGGAGGCCCAGACCATCCCCATCGCCGCCATGACCGCCAATACCTTTGCCGAAGATGTACGCAACGCCATGGATGCCGGCATGGACGGCCATCTCTCCAAACCTCTGGACATGGACCAGCTGCGGCGTCTTGCGGCCATGCTGGTGCGCAGGTCCAGGGAGAACAGGGAGGACCTCCCCGGGGAACCGGCACCGCCCGAGGAACCCGCCGTCTGACCAGGGGTTCCGCAGACGGAAAGCATCCCCTTTCGACCTCCGGTCACAGAACCGGCTCCTCCACACACAAAAGAAAGCCCCCGGACGGGCGCGTTGAATCGCAACCCGTTCGGGGGCATTTCTCATCCTGTATGGCGGTTCAGAAAGGGTCCGCGGCGGTCCGTTCCGGGGCCAGAGCCCCTGCCCGCCGGGAGAACCTCCACGTAAGATCAGTTGGAAGCGGTGTCCAGATCGGTGTCGCCGCCCCAGATCATGTTCTTGCGCAGCTCCTCGCCCACGATCTCCATCTGGTGCTTGGCCAGCTGGGCGCGCTTGGAGTTGAAGAAGGTGCGGCCGAAGCTCTTGTTCTCGGCGATCCAGCGGCCGGCGAAGGTACCGTCCTGGATGTCCTTGAGGACAGCCTTCATGTTGGCCTTGGTCTGCTCATAGGGCAGGACGCGGGGACCGGAGACGTACTCGCCGAACTCGGCGGTGTCGGAGATGGAGTAGTTCATGGCAGCCACACCGCCCTTGTTGATCAGGTCGATGATGAGCTTCATCTCGTGGATGCACTCGAAGTAGGCGTTCTCGGGCTCGTAGCCGGCTTCCACCAGGGTCTCGAAGCCGCACTTCATGAGCTCTACCACGCCGCCGCACAGAACGGCCTGCTCGCCGAAGAGGTCGGTCTCGGTCTCGTCGTGGAAGGTGGTCTCCATGACGCCGGCGCGGGCGCCGCCGATGCCGGCGATATAGGCCAGAGCGATCTTATAGGCGTCGCCGGTGGCGTTCTGCTCGACGGCGACCAGGCAGGGCACGCCCTTGCCGTTGACATAGGTGGAGCGGACGGTGTGGCCGGGGCCCTTGGGAGCAGCCATGAAGACGTCAACGCCCTTGGGGGGAACGATCTGCTGATAGCGGATGTTGAAGCCATGCGCGAAGGCCAGAGCGTTGCCTTCCACCAGATTGGGAGCGATGTCCTTCTTATAGACATCGGCCTGGACCTCGTCGTTGATCAGCATCATCACGATGTCGCCCCACTTGGCGGCCTCGGGAACGGTCATGACCTTCAGACCGGCGGCTTCCGCGTTGGCCCAGTTCTTAGAGCCGGCGCGCAGACCGACGCACACTTCGCAGCCGGAGTCCTTCAGGTTCAGCGCGTGGGCGTGGCCCTGGGAGCCATAGCCGATGATGGCGATCTTCTTGCCGTCCAGATAGCTGATGTCGCAGTCCTTCTCATAGTACATTTTTGCCATAGTTATATTCCTCCTTGATTTTGCTGTTATCGTATATAGTGCTGCGCCCTCTTTCGATGGCGATAGTACCCGTCTTTGCGATCTCCAGAATGCCGTAGTCCTCCAGCAGCCGGGTGAGGGCGCCGGTCTTCTCCCGCTCTCCGAAGATGGCCACCGTGAGCGTCTCGCGGCTCACGTCGATGATCTTGGCCCGGAAGATATTGGCCATCTGAATGACCTCGTCCCGGGCGTTGCGGTCCGCCGCCTGCACCTTGATCAGGGCGAACTCCCGCTGGATGGAATTCTCCTCCTCCAGCAGTTTCACCGCCAGCACCGGGATCAGCTTGCGGCACTGGGCCGCCAGCTGGGAGATCATGAGCTCGTCCCCCAGCACCACGATGGTGATGCGGGTCACGCCGGGCCGGTCCGTCTCGCCGGAGACGATGGACTCGATGTTATAGCCCTTCCGGGAAAAGAGCCGGGCCACCTGGCTCAGCACCCCGGGCACATCCCGCACCAGAATGGAGAGGGTGTAGGGCCGCTTCGTCATGTCAAAATCCTTTTTCACTCTGGCCACCTCCTCAGTGCAGCAGGAAGTCGGTGATATGGGCGCCGCCGGCCACCATGGGCCGGACCATCTCGTCCATATCCAGCACGCAGTCGATCACGCAGCCGCAGCCCGCGTCCAGAGCGGCCTGAACGGCCTCCTTCATCTCTTCCTGGGTGGTCACCCGGAACCCCTTGAGCCCGTAGGCCTCCGCCAGCTTCACGAAGTCGGGGCCCCGGTCCAGGGTGGTCTCGGAATAGCGTTCATGGTAGATCAGGTGCTGCCACTGCCGGACCATGCCCAGCGTGCCGTTGTTGAAGATCACGGTGATGATGGGCAGGTGGTAGTGTTCCACGGTGGCCAGCTCGTGGCAGTTCATCCGGAAGCAGCCGTCGCCGGTGGTGTGGATGACCCGCTTCTCCGGGAAGGCAACCTGCGCGCCGATGGCGGCGCCCAGGCCGAAGCCCATGGTGCCGAACCCGCCGGAGGTCAGCAGCTGACCGGGGTAGGTGAAGTGGAAGTGCTGGATGGACCACATCTGGTGCTGGCCCACATCCGTGGCCACGATGGTATCCTCGGGTACCATCCGGCGGATGACCTCCAGAGCCTGCTTGGGGGTGAGCTTCTCGCTCTCCCGAGGGACCGAGGGGGCCCGCAGAGGCAGGATATGTTCCTTCCACTCGGGATGATGGAAGGTGCCCACTTTCCCGTTGAGCTGTTCCAGGACCCGCCGGGCGTTGCCCACAATGTGGTGGTCCGTCAGCACGTTCTTGTCAATCTCGGAGCGGTCGATATCGATCTGCACGATCTTCGCCTGGGCGGCAAAGGTCTCCGGCTGCAGGGCCACCCGGTCCGTAAAGCGGCAGCCCACCGCCAGCAGCAGGTCGCACTCGTCGCAGGCCACGTTGGATGCCTTGGAGCCGTGCATGCCGATCATGCCGGTGGCGAGAGGATGGTCGCCGGGGAACCCGCCGCCGCCCATGACCGTAATGGCGACAGGGGCGTCCAGTTTCTCCGCCAGTTCCCGGAACTCCTTATGGGCTCTGCCCCGGACCACGCCCCCGCCGCAGATCAGCAGGGGGCGCTTTGACTCGGCGAGCATGTCCACCAGAGTATCGATGTCGTCCTGGTTGGGCTCCGGAGCCTTCAGTTCGTGGGCGTTGGCCAGGGCCTGGATGTGACCGAGGCGTCGGTTCTGGGTCCATGGAACGAACTCGTAGTCGATCATCACGCTGGGGGCGGTGACGTTCTTCAGGAAATCGATGAGGACCGGGCCGGGGCGGCCGGTGGCCGCCACCGCGAAGGCCTCCCGCATGACATCCGGGATGGTATTGGCGTCCCGGACCAGGTAGGTCGCTTTCGTAATGGGCATGGCGATTCCCGTAATGTCCACTTCCTGGAAGGAATCCTTGCCCAGATAGGGCTCGCCCACGTTGCAGGTGAGGAACACCACCGGGGAGGAATCCATGTAGGCGGTGGCGATACCGGTGGTCAGATTGGTGGCGCCGGGTCCGCTGGTGGCAAAGCAGACGCCCACCTTGCCGGTGGCCCGGGCATAGCCATCCGCCGCGTGGGAAGCTCCCTGTTCATGGGAGGTCAGGATGTGGCGGATCCTGTCCCGGTAGTTGTACAGCTCGTCATAGACATTGAGGATGGCGCCTCCGGGGTACCCGAAGACGGTGTCCACCTCCTGCTCCAGCAGACACTCCATGATGGCTGCGGTTGCGCGGATCTTCATGAAAAACCTCCTTGTTTTTCTGGCAGGACGGCGGAAGGCAGATCCGTCCTGCCCATCCGCCCTTGGATGAAAGCCGGAACGGGCGCCGGGCCCGGTCCGGAATATCAGATGTTGCTGCTGCCCTTCTGCAGAGCGATAACGCCGGTGCGGGCCAGCGCCTTGATGGAGAAGGGCCGGAGCATGTCCTCAAACACCTCGATCCGATCCGGGGTGTCCGACAGCTCCAGAGTCAGCGAGCTGGGCGAGATGTCCGCCACCCTGGCGCCCATCAGCTCGCAGATGGTCATGATGTCCTGGCGGGTCTTGCTGGTGGCGTTGACCTTGATCAGCACCAGCTCCCGGCCGATCAGGTTCCGCTCGTCCAGCGTACGGACCTTGATCACGTCGATCAGCTTGTTCAGCTGCTTCTCCACCTGCTCCACCACGCTGTTGCCGCTGTCCACGATGATCGTGATGCGGGAGATGGTGGGGTCGTCCGTGGTACCCACGGCCAGGGACTCGATGTTGAAGGCACGGCGGGCAAACAGATTGGTAATCCGGTTGAGAACGCCGGCCTGGTTCTCCACCAGAACGGAAATGGTCTGCTTCATCGCGCTTCCTCCTCTCAGTCCGTGGTCTTTACGTCCGGATGCACTTCGCAGATCAGCAGACAGCACCCCGGCGTCGCCAGGAAGCGGTCCAGGACCTCGTCCAGCCGGTCTTCGTCGTCCGCCACCATGCTGGGAACGCCGTAGGCGGAGGCGATAATGGCGAAATCGGGGGATCCCTCCAGATCCACCCCGAAGGGACCGTGGTAGGGATTGCTGCGCTGAATCTGGTTCACCAGCCCCAGCGTGTGGTTGCGGAAGAGGACAATTTTGATATCCATGGCCGCCGCCCGGATGGCGGCCAGTTCGTTCATGGACATCTGGAAGGAGCCGTCTCCGCAGATGGCTACGGTCTGCCGCTCCGGCGCCGCCACCTTGGCGCCGATGGCGGCGGGAATGGAGTAGCCCATGGTGCCCAGGCCGCCGCTGGTCAGGAAGCGCCCGTTCTTCTGGGGCAGGTACTTGCAGGTGAAGATCTGGTTCTGCCCCACGTCGGCGCAGATGATGGCGTTGTCGTCCAGCTTCCGGCCCAGACTGCGCAGCACGGTGCCGGGGAACACATACCCGTCCCGCCGGGGGAAGCGGCGGCCCAGTTCCGCCTGCCGGTAGTCCCGCAGGAACGAGCGCCACTCGGCGGAATCCGTCTCCGGCGGATTCCGATCCAGCATCTGCCGCAGGATCACCTTCACGTTGCCCACCAGGGGGATCTGAGCCTGCATGTTCTTCCCGATCTCCGCCGGGTCCACGTCGATGTGGATGAGAGGCATCCGCCGCTGAATCTCCATGGGGTTGATGATGGCCCGGTCCGCGGCCCGGGCGCCCACCATGATCAGCAGATCCGCCTTCACCAGGGCCTTGTTGGCGCACACGTTACCGTGGGCCCCGATCAGTCCCATGTTAAGAGGATGCTCCGTGGGCATGAGGGAAATTCCCATCATGGTCTTGACCACCGGAATCTGGCACCGCTCCGCCAGCTCCAGCAGCTCCTCCTTGGCTCCGGAGAGCACCACACCGCCGCCGGCGCAGATCAGGGGCTGTTTCGCCTGAGAAATGGCCTCGATCACCCGCTTGATCTGCAGCTCGTTGCCCCGGACGCTGGGTTTGTAGCCCCGGATGTTCACGGTCTCCGGGAAGGAGAACTCCCCGCTCAGTTCCTGCTCCTGCACGTCGATGGGCACATCGATGAGCACCGGACCCGGACGGCCGGTGGAGGCGATATGGAAGGCCTCCTTCACGATCCGGGGAATGTCGTTGGCGTTCTTCACCAGGTAGCTGTGCTTGATGAAAGGCGCCACCGCCCCGGTGATATCCACCTCCTGGAAGATATCCCGGCCCAGCAGGCCGCTGGGCACCTGGCCGGTGATGGCGAGAATGGGGATGGAGTCCATATAGGCCGTGGCGATGCCGGTGATCAGGTTGGTGGCGCCCGGGCCGGAGGTCACCATGCAGACCCCCACCTTCCCGCTGAGGCGGGCGTAGCCGGAGGCCATGTGCCCGGCGTTCTGTTCGGTTCGCACCAGCGTATAGCCGATCTCCGGGTGCTCCTTGAGAGCGTCCACCGCCGGACAGATCGTAGCTCCGGCATATCCGAAGATGTGCTCCACCTTCTCGCATATCAGACTCTGGATCAGCGCGTGCGCACCGTTCATGGACGTAAAACCTCCTAATTTTTTCCGCCTGTAAAAGAAAAGACAGCCCCGTCCCGCTCCATAGGACGAAGCCGCCGCTCCGTGGTACCACCTATCTTCGCAGGGGCCCGCCGCCCCCGCGCACTCCTTCCCCGATAACGGCGGGAAACCCCGTCCCAACCTACTGAGGCCGCGCCTGTTCAGGAGGGCTGCTCGCGGGTGATGTTCGGCGGAAGGTCCCTTCGGAGGAGCTTTCACCAGCCGCTCCCTCTCTGTCCGTCCGGACGTGCCTACTCTCCCGGTCCCTGCATTTTGGATGATTGCCCCCTATGATATCCCAATCCATGGCCTTTGTCAATTGCATTCTTCGGTGGATTCCTCCTAAAAAACTGCCGGAGGGGACCGGATTTTCGCTGTTTCAGCCAGAAAAAGTTCTTGACAGGGGCCTCCGGGGCCTGTATAATGCTCTCTGCGTTCAAAGACAGCAGGTTTTCTCCGGATGTAAACCCTGCCGAGAGTGCACAACAACAGAACACCTGTTCTCTTGCCTTGTGCTGTCCTCCTGTCCTTTGACGCGGAGGATTTTTTATTTTCCCGGAGGTGAATCCAAACTATGCCTAACGCAAAGGTTCTCAGCGAAAAGCAGGCCGTCGTCGCCAAACTGACCGAAACCCTGAAGACCGCACACTCCGGCGTGCTCGTGGATTACAGGGGTATCACCGTCGCAGAGGATACCGCCCTGCGCAAGGAGCTGCGTGAGAACGGCGTGGAGTACATGGTGGTCAAGAACACCCTGCTGCGCCGCGCTCTCGACTCCCTGGAGATGAGCGAGCTGGATGGAGTGCTCAGTGGCAGCACCTCCCTGGCTGTTTCCACGGCTGACCCCATCGCCCCCATGAGCATCGTCAACAAGCATGCCAAGAAGATGGGCGATCGCTTCAACATCAAGGCCGGTTTCATGGAGGGGAAGGTTCTCCCCCTCGAAGACATCGCCGCTCTGGCCGAACTGCCCTCCAAGGACGCTCTGCTGGCTCAGCTGCTCGGTATGCTGCTGATGCCCATCACTCAGCTGGCCGCCGTCACCGCCGCCATCGCCGAGAAACAGGGCGCGCCCGCCGAAGAGGCTCCCGCCGCCGAATAAGCGGCATCCCATCCATTCCTTATATAACTGACATCACAGGAGGTTAATTTATCATGGCAAGCGAAAAGATCACCGCTCTGGTCGACCAGTTCAAGAACCTCACCGTTCTCGAGGTCAGCGAGCTCGTTAAGGCCCTCGAGGAAGAGTTCGGCGTGTCCGCCGCCGCTATGGCCGCTCCCGCCGCCGGCGCCGCCGCCCCCGTCGTGGAAGAGAAGACCGAGTTCGACGTCGTTCTCGTCGGCTTCGACGCCGCCACCAAGATCAAGGTCATCAAGGTCGTCCGCGAGATCACCGGACAGGGCCTGGCCGAGGCGAAGGCCACCGTCGAGAAGAACCCCAGCACTCTGAAGGAAGGCCTGTCCAAGGACGAGGCCGAGGCCATGAAGAAGAAGATCGAGGAAGTCGGCGGCAAGGTCGAGCTGAAGTAAGCCACTCCCCTCTTTTTCTCCCCATACGCGTTTCCGAGGACCCGCGGCCCACGCCGCGGGCCCTCTTTTTCTTATCCTGTCTCTCCCGTCTTCCTGCCGCTCCGCCTGCCCGTTCCGGAGGGAAATCTCCCCGGTCCCCTTGCAAACGGCCCCGAAAGCGGGTATTCTTACAGGAGAAGCGGCGCTCCGCCGCGCGGAAGGAGGAGGCGCATGGAATCCTTTCTGGAGGATCTGAACCAGGCCCAGCGGGAGGCCGTGACGGCCACCGAGGGCTTCATCCGGGTAATCGCCGGCGCCGGTTCCGGCAAGACCCGCGCTCTGTCCCACCGGTTCGCCTTTCTGGTGGAGGAACTGGGCATTCTCCCGGGCAATATTCTCTGCGTGACCTTCACCAACAAGGCCGCCAGCGAGATGCGCCAGCGCATCCACGCCCTCACGGGAGACAACGACACCGGCTTCATCAACACCTTCCACGGCTTCTGCGTCTCCGTGCTTCAGGAGGACTCCCACGCGGTCCAGTATCCGAAGAGCTTTCTGGTCCTGGACAACGAGGACATCAACGCCATGCTCCAGATCATCTACGAGGAGCGGGGCCTCTCCCTGCGGGACATGACCTTCTCCAAGGCCCGGGATATGATCGAGATCCGCAAGCTCTTCAAGGACCCGGAATACTACCGGAGCATGATCGCCATGTCGCTGGACGAGCTGAAGGGGCTCTACGAGAAGGCGGTCTCCGCCTCGGACATCATCTTCTACGGCTACCTCTACCAGGAGAAGAAGTGCTTCGGCCTGGACTACAACGATCTCATCAAATTCTCTCTCTACATCTTCGAGCAGAACCCGGAGATCCGCCTCAAGTGGCAGCAGCGGCTGGAGTACATCATGATCGACGAGTTCCAGGACATCGACCTGCTCCAGTACCAGCTGATGAGCGTCCTCTGCGGCTACCACAAAAACCTCTTCGTGGTGGGAGACCCGGATCAGACGGTCTATACCTGGCGGGGCGCCAACGTGCGCTACCTGATGGACTTTGACCGGGAGTTCGCCCCCTGCCGCACCATCTTCATGACGCAGAACTACCGCTCCACCCCTCAGATCCTGGCGGTGGCCAACTCCCTCATCCGCCGGAACGTCAACCGCATCCCCAAGGACCTGATTCCCGTCCTTCCCGACGGCCCGGACGTGCTCTGCCACTACGCGGACACGGCGGAGGAGGAAGCGAAGTGGGTGGCCGGACGGGTCGCCGCCCTCCACGAGGCGGGCGTTCCCTACCGGGACATGACCCTTCTCTACCGGGCCCACTTCGTCACCCGCACCATCGAGCAGGTCTTCCTGACGGCAAAGCTGCCCTACACCATCTACAGCGGGATCCAGTTCTTCTCCCGGATGGAGATCAAGGACGCCCTCAGCTATCTGCGGATTCTGGTCTACCGGGACGACCTCTCCTTTCTGCGGATCGTCAACCGGCCCAAGCGCAATCTGGGCAAGCGGCGGATCGCCTTCCTGCAGGAGGTGGCGGAACGGGAAGCCTGCAGTCTCTACGAGGCCCTTCAGCGCAGTCTGGACCAGGAGCTCTTCCGGGGCACCCGGGCCGCCTCCTTCCTGAACCTGATCGAGCGCTTCTCCGCCGAATACTCCAACCGGCCCGTCTCGGAGATCCTCTCCGCCATTCTGGACCAGAGCGGTTACGAGCAGATGCTGCGCACCGAAGGCAGCCAGGAGCGGCTGGACAACCTGGCGGAGCTGAAGCAGTCCGTCTATGAATTCGAGACCACCTGCGGCGAGGAGACCACCCTGGAGCACTACCTGAGCCATGTGGCCCTCTTCTCCAACAGCGACACCGCGGACGCGGGGGACCGGGTGCGGCTGATGACCGTTCACGCCGCCAAGGGCCTGGAGTTCCCCCATGTGTTTCTGGTGGGCATGAACGAGGGCATCTTCCCCTCCCGAAAGACCGCCACCCGGGAAGCCATGGAGGAGGAGCGGCGGCTGGCCTTCGTAGCCATTACCCGAGCGAAACAGAGTCTGGCGCTCTCGGAGGCCGGCGGGCGCAACTTCGACCACTCGCCCCGCTATCCCTCCCGCTTTCTTCTGGATATCGACCCCTCCCTGCTCACCTTCACCCGGGAGCCCCAGGAGGGCCTGGTGGAAGAGGCGCTGCGGTATATCCGCGCCTCCCAGCGGCATCTGCCGGATTCCACGGACGAGGGCCATTTTCCCGCCGGCACCCGGGTGCGTCACAATATCTTCGGGGAGGGAACCGTCCTGGAACTGGATACGGAGCACTCCGCCCACCTGGTTCAGTTCGACGCCATGGCCACCCCCCGGAAGATCTCCTTCCGGGCCCGTCTGGAGCGTCTCTGAGTTTTCTGATCCCCTGCGGCCTTCCGGCTTCCGTCCGGAAGGCCGCTTTTGCGCAGGATTCCCTGCAGTTTTCTCTCCTCCCGGGACGGATCTTCTTCCCCCTGTTCGTCTCTCAGAAACAGGATGCCCTTCCATGTCTTTACCAGAAAGACAGATCCGTTTCCGGTTCTTTCCTGCTCCCCGGGAGCTTTTCCGGATTTCCGTCCGATTATCGCCGGATTCCGCCTTCAAAAACCTTCTTCACCCACTTTTCAGGGCTTCGGTTCCGTGCTATACTGATTCCGCGCACCGGAAAAGCTCTCCGGGCCTCCCCGGTGTCCCGATTCGCAGGATCTCCTGCACTTTTCAGAAAGGAACGTGTCCAACGTGGAACCCCATCCCTCCACCCCCAAGACCAGACAGCACGACGTAGACATGACGGAGGGCAGCATCTTCTCGCATCTGCTCCTGTTCTCCCTCCCCCTCCTGGCCGGCAATATCTTTCAGCAGATGTACAATATGGTAGACACCTGGGTCGTAGGCAACTTCGTGGGCGAAGAGGCCTTCTCCGCCGTCGGCACCGTCTCCCCGATCATCAACATGCTGATCGGCTCCTTCATGGGCCTCTCCAGCGGCGCCGGCGTGGTCATCTCCCAGTACTATGGGGCCCGGAAGGAACAGCGGGTTCAGGACGCCGTGCACACCTCCATCTTCCTCACCATAATCCTCTCCATCGTCTTCACCGCCATCGGCGTGGGCATGACCCCCATGATGCTGACCTTCATGCGCACCCCCGCCAACGTCTTCCCCGAGTCCTCCGCCTACCTCACCATCTACTTCTCCGGCATGGCGGGGCTCATGTGTTACAATATGGGAGCCGGAATCCTGCGGGCGGTGGGCGACTCCAGACGGCCCTTCTACTTCCTTGTAACCTCCGCGGTCATCAACACCATCCTCGACCTGGTCTTCGTGATCGTCTTCCATATGGGCGTCAAAGGCGTGGCCTACGCCACCATCATCGCCCAGGGCGTCTCCGCCATTCTCACCATCCTGGTGCTCATGCGCTCCCCCTCCTGCATCCGCCTGGACCTGAGAAAGCTGAAGATGCACTGGGATCTGCTGGGGCAGATCATCCGGGTGGGAATCCCCGCCGCCATCCAGATGGCGATCACCGCCTTCTCCAACGTGTTTGTCCAGTCCTACATCAACCAGTTCGGCTCGGACTGCATGGGCGGCTGGACGGCGTACACCAAAATGGATCAGCTGATCTTCCTGCCGATGCAGTCCCTGGGCCTCGCCTCCACCACCTTCGTGGGACAGAACCTGGGGGCCGGCAAGGACGAGCGGGCTCAGAAGGGCGTACGGGTTTCGCTGGGCATGGCCATGGCGGTCACTGTGGCTGTCTCCGTCGCGGTTATCGCCGCCGCTCCCCTGCTGGTGGCCTTCTTCAACCGCAAGCCGGAAGTGATCACCTACGGCACTCTCTTCCTGCGCCACCTGACTCCCTTCTATGTGCTCTGCTGCGTAAACCAGATCTACGCCGGCGCCCTGCGGGGCGCGGGCAACAGCCGGGCTCCCATGCTCATCATGCTGGGCTCCTTCGTGCTCTTCCGCCAGGCCTACCTCTATCTGGTCTCCAACTTTGTCAGCAACACGATTCTCCCCCTGGCCATGGGCTATCCCGCCGGATGGTTCCTGTGCAGCGCCATCACCCTGATCTATTACCACTTCGTCCATCTCCAGTCCGCCCAGGGCAGTCTGGTTCGATGAGAAAAACGCGGCGGGCCGACCGGTCCTGCCGCGTTTTTCTGTCCGGCGGGCTTCTCCCCCCCGGAACTCCTCCTCTTTTTCAGGGCAGAACCCAGTTGACCGGCTCCGCCCCCATCTCCTCCAGCAGGCGGTTGCTCCGCGAGAAGGGCCGGCTGCCCAGAAAGGCCGGCGCGCCCTCGCTGCCCTTGCGGGCCCCCAGCGGGCTGGGGTGGCTGGAGCAGAGGCAGGCCCGCCTCTTCCGCCCCTCCAGGTCCAGGTCTCCGGCAAAGCCCCGGGCGTAGCCGCCCCAGAGGAGAAAGACCACCGGCTGAGGCAGGTCCCGGGCGCAGATCTGCAGCACCTCCGCCACCACCTCCTGCCAGCCCCACTTCCGGTGACTGGCGGGTTTGCCCTGTTCCACCGTGAGGATGGTGTTCAGAAGCAGCACGCCCTCCCGCGCCCAAGGCGTCAGATCCCCGGAGGAGGGACGCCCGCAGCCCAGATCCTGGCTCAGTTCCTGAAAGATATTGCGCAGGGAGGGGGGAATCTTCACCCCGGGCGAGACGGAGAAGGCCAGTCCGTTAGCCGCCCCCGGGGTGTGATAGGGATCCTGCCCCGTCAGCACCACCCGCACCTTCTCCGGGGGCGTCAGTTCCAGGGCCCGGAAGATGTTCTCCTGGGCCGGGTAGAGGACATGTCCCTCCTCCCGCTCCTTCTGCGCCCGCTCCCACAGCTGCCGCGCTCTGCGGCGGGTCTCCGGGCGAAGCCGCCCGCTCCATGGTTCCGGTATCATACGGTATCCTCCTTCCGCGCTCCCGCGCCGGGATCGCCCGCTTCGCCGCCGGCTCTCCGCTTTCCGCCCCGCCGGGGCTTCTTTCCCGCCGGCGGAGCTGTCAGCGCAAAGCTGAACGCCAGCAGACTGCGGATCTCCTCCCCCTCCACGCTGCCGTCCAGGCGGATCGTGATCCACTTCTCCTTATTCATATGGTACGCCCGATGAAACCCGGGCCGCTCCAGCAGCACCCCGATGATGGCGGGATCGCACTTGATGGTCAGAATGTCCACGGCCGCCGGATCCGACAGCCCCAGCCGCTTCCCGCTCACCCGCATCACCAGGGCGTACCACTTCCCGTTCGCCGGACAGCGCAGAACGAAGTTCTCATCCTCCCAGGGATAATCCGGCCCGACACCGGTCTGCTCCATGGCCCACTGCCCGATTTCTTCCCGCGTCATGTCCCGTTCCCCTCTCCAGAAATTCCAGTCTCTGGTTTTTCTTCCTTTTCCAGCCTTCCGGTTGCCATTTCCCCCGTCCTGGTGTATACTGTCCTCGTATCTTCTGTTCAGAGAGGGGGCCGTCCCGGGATGTCCGAGCGCGTATATCTCGCCATCGACCTCAAGAGCTTCTACGCCTCCGTCGAATGTATCCGGCGAAATCTGGATCCTCTCACCACCAACCTGGTGGTGGCGGACGAGAGCCGCACGGAAAAGACCATCTGTCTGGCCGTGACGCCCTCTCTCAAGGCCTATGGCATCCCCGGCCGGGCCCGCCTCTTCGAGGTCATTCAGAAGGTCCGGGAAATCAACGCCCGGCGCCTTCTGTCCGCCCCCGGCCACGTCTTCGCCGGCTCCTCCTGGCGGGATCCGGATGTACGCGCCAATCCCTCCATGGAACTCTCCTACCTGGTGGCGCCGCCCCGCATGGCGCTCTATATGGAGGAGAGCGCCCGGGTCTACCAGGTCTATCTGGAGTTCCTCTCCCCGGAACAGATCCATCCCTACAGCATCGACGAGGTGCTGATGGATGTCACCGACTATACCGCCTTCCACCGCTGCTCGCCCCGGGCCCTGGCGGAGCGCATCCTCCAGCGGGTCCGGGAAGAGACCGGCCTCACCGCCACCGCGGGCATCGGCACGAATCTCTATCTGGCCAAGGTGGCCATGGATATCGTGGCCAAACACATCCCGCCGGACGCCGACGGCGTGCGCATCGCCGAACTGGACGAGCTCTCCTACCGGAAGCTGCTCTGGGAGCACCGCCCTCTGACCGACTTCTGGCGGGTGGGCCGGGGCTCCGAACGCAGGCTGCAGTCCATCGGCCTGTTCACCATGGGGGACGTGGCCCGCTGCTCCCTCTCCCAACGGGGAGAGGACAGTCTCTACCGGCTGTTCGGTGTCAACGCCGAGCTGCTCATCGACCACGCCTGGGGCTGGGAGCCCTGCACCATGGAGGCCATCAAGGCCTGGCGCCCCGAAACCCACAGCATCTGCTCCGGTCAGGTGCTGTCCTGCCCCTACGACTTCGAAGGCGGAAAACTGATCGTCCGGGAGATGGCGGAACTGCTCTCCATGGACCTGGTGGCAAAGGATCTGGCGGCGGATCAGGTCACGCTGACGGTGGGCTATGACCGGGAGAGCCTCGCCAGCCCGGAACTGCGCGGACGCTATGCCGGCCCCACGGAGCGCAATCATTACGGCGTGGAGGTCCCCAAATCCGCCCATGGGACCGCTTCGCTTCCCCGGTACACCTCCTCCGCCCGGCTCATCACCAGAGCGGTGACGGACCTCTACGACCGGATCGTCCATCCGGATCTTCTGGTGCGCCGGGTCACTCTGGCAGCCGGCCACGTGGTGGAGGAATCCGGCGAAGAGGCCCGGCAGGAACCGGAACAGCTGTCCCTCTTCGACACCCCCGCGGAAGAGAAGCCGGACGAAAAGGCCCTGGAGCGGGAGCGCAGGATGCAGAAGGCGGTCCTCGCCATGCAGCAGAAGTACGGCAAAAATGCCATTCTCCGGGGCATGAATCTGCTGGACGGGGCCACAACCCGGGACCGCAACCGCCAGATCGGCGGACACAGAGCATAGGAGGCTGCCATGTACGAACACCGTGTGCAGTATTACGAGACCGACCGCATGGGCATCACCCATCACTCCAACTACATCCGCTGGATGGAGGAGGCCCGGGTGGACTTTCTGGACCGGCTGGGCTGGAGTTACGCCCGTCTGGAGGAGGAAGGGATTGTCTCCCCGGTGGTCAGCGTGGAGTGCCACTATAAGCACTCCTCCACCTTCCACGACCGGATCCGCATTGAGGTGGCGGTGGAAAGCCTCACCGCCGCCAAGCTGAAGCTGCGCTACACCATGACCGGCGAAGACGGCAAAACCGTCTGCACCGGACGCTCCGAGCACTGCTTTCTCAGTCCCGAGGGCCGGATTCTCCGCCTGAGCCGGGAATATCCCGCCTTCCACGCCGCTCTCGCCGCTCAGATCCCCCCGGAGGGAGGAGCGCCGGATGCGCTATGACGACATCCTCCACCTGCCCCACCACGTCTCATCCACCCGGCCTCCCATGCCTCTGGCGGACCGGGCGGCCCAGTTCTCCCCCTTCGCCGCCCTCACCGGGTACGACGCGGTTCTGGCGGAGGCCGCCCGCCTGACGGACGCCTGGGTGGAACCCGGGGAAGAGGACGTGGAGCGTCTGAACGACTGCCTGCGGATTCTCTGCGAACACCTGCGGGAAAAACCGGAAGTGCGGGTTACCTTCTTCCAGCCGGACAGCCGCAAGGAGGGCGGCGCTTACCTCACCCGCAGCGGAAGGCTGAAGCGCGTCGATGAAGCGCGGCGCTGTCTGGTCCTGGACAGCGGCGAAACGATCCCGCTGTCCTTCCTGACCGATCTCTCCGGTCCGCTGCTGGAGCGGTACCCGCCCCGGTTCTGATCCGGGTTCCCGCCGCCTCCGGATATGCCGCTGTTCATTATACCTTTTCCCGACCCGGTGTCAACCGGCCGCCACCCCTCCGGCCCCTTCCCCAACCGATCTGCAGAAAGGAGAGACTGAAATGAATCCCACGGAAAAACTCCTGAAAGAAGTGACCGACTATATCCAGGCCCACGCCACTCCGGGCATGACCGAGGAAGATATTAACCGTCTGACCCAGGAGTTCATGACAGAATACAACTCCCGCCCCTTCTCCCAGCGGTACGGAATCGGATATAAGCCCGACGAACCGGACGCTGACGATTACGTCACCATGGCCGAGCAGGCCTCCTCCCCCCAGGAGCGCCGGAAGTACCTCCAGAAGGCGCTGGCACTGGACCCGGAGAACCTGGATGCCATGACCGGACTCGCCATGACCTCCACCACCGTCGTCGAAGAACTGCTCTCCAACATGGAGGAGGTCGTGAAGAAAGGAACCGCCTTCATGGAGCGGGACGGCTACCTGCCCGACGACGTGGGGCACTTCTGGGGCATTCTGGAAACCCGGCCCTACATGCGCGCCCTCAGCGAGTACTCCCAGCTTCTGTTATCTGCTGGCATGTTCCGCCGCTCCGCCGGCGTGATGGAGGAAATGCTCCGCCTGTGCCCGGAGGACAACATCGGCATCCGCGCCATGCTGATCTCCGTCTATGCTGGCCTGGAAGAAAAGGACAAGGCGCTCAGGCTCTATAACACTTACCACGAGATGGGCGGATATGACGCGGACGAGATCATGGCGGACAGTCAGATGGTGCTCCCCCTCGTGGCCCTGTTCTATAAACTGGGCGAGTGGAAGGAAGCGGAACGCTTTCTGAAGGCCCTTGGCGACATGAACAAGGGCACCATGACGTTTTTCCGGAAGGGGGCGGCAAACCCCGAATCCGCCATGGAAACTTCCTCCTCCCCCTACGGGCTGGTCTACGGTTCCATTGACGAACTGACCTGGATGTTCTCCCACTCCACCTTCCTCTACTGCCCCCTGGCCGGTTTCTTCCCCTGGGGCCTTCGGGTTCTGAAGGGCTCCGGATCGTCGGCCCCGACCTCCCGGGGAATCGGCTCCAAAAAGAAAACCGCCGGCCGGAAGAAAAAGCGCTGAGAGGGGATCCTCTCCCCCGCTTCCCGAAACAGAGAGCGGCGGCCCGCACCGGGTCGCCGCTTTTCATTCCTTCTACGCGAAGATGGCCTCCTGCCCCAGGGTATCCATCTGCTCCTCCTCGAAGTAGACCCCCACGGGCATGGGCAGAGAGTTGAGGGCCCGGAAGAGCCCGGAGAGTTCTTCCGCGTTCACCGACAGGGTCCCGATGGAGCGGGTCACGATGTGCGTGATCTTTCCCGCCCGGCAGTCCGTCACCAGCCGCCTGAGTTCCATCCGGGTCTCCGCCTTTCCGGCGGGCGGAACCGGGTCCGAATAGAAGTCCACACACTTCCACCCGGGTCTCCTCTCGATCCAGTCGCGGTACGTCTCCTTCTGGCTCTCCAGCGACCCGTCGTCCCCGTCGTACAGGTCGCCCACCCGCAGATAGACCCCCACGTACTCGGGGGCAACGCTCCGCTGCCTGCTGTACTGCTGCTTCAATTCTGACACCCCTTCCCGATCGTGAATGCTCCTCGTCTGCGCGAAGCTTACGCCCGGGAATCCCCGGCCGGAGGGGAACGGAACGCCCGTCCCCCCTTCGGCGGGGCTTCAATCCCGTATGCAAATTCAGTATACACCCAGAATCCAGGAAAAGCAACGAGATTTTTACATTTCCTTAATAAGATTTTCAGTTCTGTAACTTTCTGTTATGACTTCCAGTCAGGCTATTCCCTATTCTTTCCGCTATCCGACGGAAATGGTTCCAGATCCGCCCGTTTCAGCCCGATTTCGGCCAGGAGTCTCCCCGGGTGGGGAAACCGTCTCCCACCCGGACTGGAAGCGGACCTTCCCCCGAACGCCCGAAGGGCCTCTTCCCGGGCAGATTCCTTCCGGCCGGGACTCTCCGGAGGCTCAGAAGGGAAGGTCATCGTCCTCCTTCCCGGAAGAACCATTCCGCTCCGCCGGAGGAAAGAGCCAGTCCATTCCCCGCTGCATCCTGTCGGCCATTTCCCGGTGGAAGTCCTTCGCGGCCTGGAGCACATCCCCGGACAGGTCGAAGCGGTACCACTTCGCCATATGGTCTTCCATCTGCCACGGGGAAACAAAGAGGCACATCCGTTCCAGCTGAGGGCGCAGAATCAGATAGTACAGCAGGTCCGTCAGGGGCAGGTTGCCGCAGTGGACACAGACCCGGCCCTCCCGATAGCAGATATAATATCCGTCATAAGTCGGTTTCCCCTCCTGTTCCATCTGGCGCAGCGCGTTCATGCGGATCCCCTGGATCCGGGTTGTCCTCCCCTTTACCCACCGGGTATTTCGCGCCAGCTCCCCATACGTCTTCCACAGCGGATCGTCCCGGTCGAACCGGTCCTCGAACCGGTAAGTGTGCTCCGTGACCGCAATCTCTCCCCGCTCCAGCAGAGGAAGCGCCACCTGCAGGGTGTCTTTCTCCCTCCAGACCGAATACCAGTCCCGTCCGCGATAAGAATTCAGAATCCCGTCCAGCTTCCGGACCGAATCCGGATCCGAGGAAAAGCTGATTTTCGTTTCCATGGCAGTGTTTCCTTCTCTCAGTTCGTGTTCTGGTCCGTCCTGTCCGATGGCCGCTGTACGCGCAGCCCGGCTCTTTCTTCCCGGTCTCCCCCGGAATCCGGCCTCTCCTGTTTCCGGAGAAAACGGCCTTCTCCTCCGCAGCCCGCAGGCCTACCCCCGCTCAACCCGGGCTCCGAGGTCCTTCCTGCGCAGCCGGAATCTCCCCGCCGATCCACGGCCCTGAGCAGCTGGCTGTCTTCCGGACCTCCCAGGCTTCGCCCCTTCCCGCCTTCATGGCAGAGCAGGGAGTCCGTGAGACCGGGCCGCCATGCGGGCAGACCCGGGTAAAGAAAGAAGCCCGAAACGGCGGACCGCTTCGAGCTTCGTTTCGTCTGGTGGAGGCGAGGGGAGTTGAACCCCTGTCCGAAAACGCATTCATGGGAACTTCTCCGGGCGCAGGCGGTTATTGCGGGAGTCTCGCTCTCCCCGTTCCCCTTCCGGCAGGCAAACCGTCACGCCCTCCGGTCAGGTAAGCTTCATGATGCATGGCACGCGCAAAGCTTAGCGTACTCACGTTCACCACTAAGCGACGCCCAATCCCGGCTCGTGGTCCTTCCAGGTTGGACGGCTGCCCTTAATCAGGCAGCGTATGCGTAGTCGTAGTCGTTCTTTAATTTATAAAGAAGCCCGTTTTAAGGTGGACGTGCGCCACCGCCCGCTATTCCCACTTCAACGTCCCCGTCGAAACCGGTACGCCCCCATGGAACCGCGGCGGGTCTGAAGCCGCCGCGGGAGAAAACAGAAATCAGGCCTTCTGAGGCTCGGGATACTTCACTCCGAAGGTGTCAACGGTTACCTTCTTCATCCGCTGGGGGATCCTGGGCCGGTCGTTCCAGTCGGTGCGTATGGAGACAATGGCGTCCGCCACCTCCATGCCCTCGATCACCTTGCCGAAGGCCGCGTACTGCCCGTCCAGGTGGGGAGCCTTCTCCACCATGATGAAGAACTGGCTGCCGGCGGAGTCGGGATCCATGGTCCGGGCCATGGAGAGCACGCCCCGGTCGTGGGCCAGGGTGTTGGGGAACCCGTTGGCGGAAAACTCGCCGGGAATCGTATAGCCGGGACCGCCCGTGCCGGTGCCCTTGGGACAGCCGCCCTGGATCATGAAGCCCTGGATGCAGCGGTGGAAGATCAGGCCGTCGTAGAAGCCCTTCTGAACCAGGCTGATGAAGTTGTTGACGCTGTTGGGCGCGATGTCGGGATACAGTTCGGCACGGATGATGCCGCCGTCCTCCATCTCGATGGTCACAATGGGATTGCTCATGGTGTTCGATTCCTTTCCTGAAAGTGGCCTCAGCGTTCCTTCCGGGCCCGGTCCATTTCGCGCTTGGCGTCCCGCTTTGCGGCCGCCTCCCGCTTGTCGTAGAGCTTCTTGCCCTTCGCCAGCCCCAGTTCCAGCTTCACTCTGGGCCCCCGGAAGTAGATGGACAGGGGGATCAGGGTGTAGCCGTCCTGTTTGATCTTCGCGAAGAGACGCATGATCTCCCGCTTGTGCATCAGCAGCCGGCGGGGGCGACGGGGCTCCCGGTTGAAGATGTTGCCTTTTTCGTAGGGGCTGATGTGGATGCCATGGGCCGTGAGCTGACCGTCCTTGATGATGCAGAAGGAATCCTTCAGGTTCACATTCCCCAGGCGGATGGACTTGACCTCCGTCCCGGCCAGCTCGATGCCGGCCTCAAACTTCTCCTCGATGTAGTAGTCGTGAAAGGCCTTGCGGTTGCTCGCCACCTGCTTGACGGATTCTGCCAATGTCCTCGCCCCCTTCTCCGGGCGTCCTCTTCCCGGGCATTACAGTATAGCACGCCCGAAGATGGAATGCAAGCCCCTTTTTTCAGGAATCTCAACCCCGGACAGGACGGCTTCCGCGCCCCTCTGTCCTCTCCCCGGCCCCGGCCGCCAGAACCCGCCTGCGCAGGAAGTATCCGGAAACCTTCCGGAATTTTCTGTGGTATTTTTCCGGGATTCATGTTATTATACGGAAGGAACAACCGAACCGTCTCCGCGGTCTCCGGAGAAAGGAGCGTCTATGGGAGTCTGGAGCATCGTCTGGCTGTGTCTGGCCATTGTCCTGGTGATCATCGAAGCCGTCACCGTCGGCCTCTTCTGCATCTGGTTCGCCATCGGGGCCCTCGGCGCCCTGCTGGCCGCGAAACTGGGACTGGAACTCTGGATCCAGCTGGTTGTCTTCGCCGCCCTCTCCGCCCTCGCCCTGTTTCTCGTCCGCCCCCTTGTCACCCGCTTCCTCCATGTCCGGCGCACGCCCACCAACGCGGACCGGGTTCTGGGGCGGACCGCCCGGGTCACCCGGGACATCGACAACGTGGCGGGTCAGGGCCAGGTCAACGTGGCCGGCCAGGTATGGAGCGCCCGCAGCGATTCCGGCGAGCCGCTTTCCGCGGGTACCCAGGTGCGGATTCTTCGCATCGAGGGCGTAAAAGTATTCGTGGAGCCCCTCTCATCCCCGTCCGGAACCACATTCTGAACATGCAAGGAGGTCTCGCGCCATGGAATGGATGATTTCCGTCATCGTCTGGGTCTGTCTGATCGTCTTCGTGCTGATCCTTCTGGGATCCTGCATCAAGATCGTCCCCCAGGCCCGCGCCTACGTGGTCCAGCGTCTGGGCGTCTTCTACGCCGTCTGGAACGAGGGCGTCAAGTTCAAGGTCCCCATCATCGACCGGGTGGTGAAAAACGTCTCCCTGAAGGAGCAGGTTGTGGACTTCGCGCCCCAGCCCGTCATCACGAAGGATAACGTGACCATGCAGATCGACACCGTGATCTACTTCCAGATCACGGACCCCAAACTCTATACCTACGGCGTGGAGAACCCCATGTCCGCCATCGAGAACCTGACCGCCACCACCCTGCGCAACATCATCGGCGATCTGGATCTGGAGCAGACCCTCACCAGCCGCGACCACATCAACACCACCATGCGCTCCCTCCTGGACGAGGCCACGGACCCCTGGGGCATCAAGGTCAACCGGGTGGAGCTGAAGAACATCATGCCGCCCAAGGACATTCAGGACTCCATGGAGAAGCAGATGCGGGCCGAGCGGGAGCGCCGGGAGGCGGTTCTCCAGGCCCAGGGCAAGAAGGAGTCCCAGATCCTGGTGGCGGAAGGCGAGAAGCAGGCCGCCATCCTGCGGGCAGACGCCGCCAAGCAGGCCGCCATTCTGGAGGCGGAGGGCGCCAAGCAGGCCCGGATCCTGGCGGCGGAAGCGGAGGCCGAGGCCATTCTCAAGGTGCAGCAGGCCACGGCGGACGCCATCCGTCTCATCAACGCCGCCCAGCCCGGAGAGGGCGTCATCAAAATTCGCGCGCTGGAGGCCTTCGCCGCCGCGGCGGATGGCAAGGCCACCAAGATCATCATCCCCTCGGAACTGCAGGGGCTGGCCGGTCTGGCCGCCAGCGCCAAAGAGGTCTTCGACACCGACACCCCGCAGTCCTGATTCCCTTTCCATTTCTGCGGACCGCCCCGGCGGTCCGCTTTCTTTCTGTCGATTCCCGACGGAACCGGCAGCATCGGTCCACCTTCCCGCTCCAACCCGAAACGCCTTCCCGCCGCCGGCCGGCGGATGGTTCACTTCCGGCCTTCCACCGCAGGATTTTTTCCGGTCACCGGAAACAGGGGGTTGCTTTTTCCGGATGAAGTGCTATAATGGGGCAACCGGGGTTCCCAGAAGCCCCCTGTGGAGGATTATCATGACACACCTTACCTGCTCCCGTCTCTACCGCCGGTACGGCTGGACCCGATTTTCCGGGGCCGGCTGGTTTTCCTGCCGTTTTCAGGACGGAGAGCGATGAGCGCCCCCCTTGGGGGCGGCTGACACACAGGTGTTTTTCCGGCTCATCAGTCTCTGCCCGGGATTGATGGGCCTTTTTCCTGCCCTTGTACTTTATCACATCAAAGTGTGAAAATACCACGGCCCGGCCGTGAGGAGGTTACCCTTATGCTGGTTGAACTGAAGAATACGACGAAGAAACTCTGCGTCATCGGAGATCCCGTCCTCCACTCCAAATCCCCCCTGATTCAGAACACCATGATCGCCGCCCTGGGTCTGGACTACGTCTACATGGCGCAGCCGGTGGCCCGGGGGCACGTCGCGCCCTGGCTGACCGCCGCCAAAGTCGCCGGGTACGCCGGCTTTAACGCCACCATGCCCCACAAGGTGGATCTGGTCCCCCTCATGGACCACCTGGACGAGGACGCCCGTCTCTACCGGGCCGTCAATACGGTCGCCATCCGCAACGGCTTCGCCTACGGCCACAACACGGACGGCCAGGGCTTCCTGCAGTCCATCCTGGACATCGGCATCAGCCCGGCCGGACGGAACATCGTCATTCTCGGCGCCGGCGGCGCCGCCAAATCCGTGGCCCTGAAACTGGTACAGCAGAAGGCCCGCAACGTCTATATCTGCAACCGCACCCTGAGCAAGGCCATCGACCTGTGCGACCTGGCCCCCTTCGGCTCCATGACCCCCTCCCCCATGAACCGTGCGGCTCTGGCCCGGCTGCTGCCCCAGGCGGATCTGCTGATCAACTGTACCTCCCTGGGCATGACCGGCGTGGACGCCCAGTGGGAGGATCTCTCCTTCCTGGACGACCTGCGACCGGAGGCCCCTGTCTGCGATCTCATCTACTCTCCCGCCGAAACCCTCTTCCTGGAGCAGGCCCGGCTGCGAGGCCATCAGACCCTCAACGGCCTCAACATGCTCATCTGGCAGGCCATCTTCGCCCTGGAGCACTTCACGCTCACAAAGATCGATGGCCAGGCGATGCTCAAGGTCCTGGCTCCCGTTCTCTCCGAATAAGAATCAGCCCCTCCGGCCGGTTGCCGGAGGGGTTGTTCACTATGTGGAAGATTGGGGTCACGCCCGCCCGGCGAAGTCTTTCCAGGCGGGGAGCCCGTAGGCGCTCTCCGCCGTCCGGACCGCCTGCCGGATGGCCCGCTCCATCGCCCAGGCCGCCAGGGCGCCCACCGCGTTGACGTCTCCGGGCAGATCTCCCACCGAGAGGGCGTAAATGCTGTCGCCGTCCGCCGTGGTATGGACAGGGCGGATCGCCCGGGCATAGCCGTTGTGGGTCATGCCGGCCACTTTGCACAGCCGGGTCTTGTCCAGCCGGGCGTTGGTCACCACCACGCCCAGCGTCGTGTTGCCGGTAAACAGGTTGCGGGGATGGGACAGGTCCCCGAACAGCTCCTCCAGCGTGGATCCCAGACCGGTTCCCTCCGGATTCCGGAGCCCCGCCATGGGGGTACCATCCGGACCGCAGACATCGCCCAGGGCGTTGACCGCCACCAGGGCGCCCACCTTCAGATCCCCCGCCTGCACCGCATACGTGCCGAAGCCGGACTTCATGGCCCGGCCCATTCCCCGATACTTGCCGACGCTGCAGCCCGTGCCTGCCCCCACGTTTCCCTGGGCGGTGCTCTCCCGGGAGGCCGCCTGGCAGGCGGCGTAGGCCATGGCCCGGTCCGGGCGGACGTCCTTGCTGCCCACTCCCAGATCGAAGAGACAGGACTGGCTCACCAGGGGCACCTTCGCCACGCCGGTCTCAAACCCGATGTCCCGCTCCTCCAGATACCGCTGCACACCCCCCGCGGCGTCCAGGCCAAAGGCGCTGCCGCCGGCCAGCAGCACTGCGTTGATGCCCTGGGCGTCCATCAGGGGATTGAGAATCTGAGATTCCCGGGAGGCGGGACCTCCGCCCCGGACATCCAGCCCCGCCGGGCTCATGCGATCGCAGAGGATCACCGTACACCCGGTGCCTCCCTCCGGATCCTGGGCATGTCCCACCCGGAAGCCGCCCACTTCCATGATATCGATTTCCCGCATGACCGCTGCGCTCCTCTCTTCCTTCATTTCCGCGCGCACCGCGCCACAAAGGCGCTGATCAGATTCTGCTGCACCGGATCCGCGAAGGCCATCATCTCCGGATGCCACTGCACCGCCAGGAAGAAGCGTCCGGTAGGATTGTCCGCCAGTTCCACTCCTTCGATCACCCCGTCTTCCGAACGGGCCGTCACCCGCAGGGCCGGAGCCGGCCTGTCCACCGCCATGTGGTGCAGAGAGTTCACCGCCAGCCGCTCCGCACCCGTCAGACGGGCAAGCAGGGAGTCCCGCTCCAGGAGCACCGTATGAGACGGCACCTGCCGGGGATACATGCCAAGGCTGTGGGAGGTGAAGCCCGCGTCCGGGATGTGCTGAATCAGCGTACCGCCCAGAGCGACGTTGAGAATCTGAATGCCCCGGCAGATCCCAAGGATGGGCTTTTCCGTCTCCTTCAGAAGGGTCTGAATCAGGAAGAGCTCCTGTTCGTCCCGCTCCGGAACCACCGCCCCCGTACGTCCTGCGGACTTCTGCCCGAAGCGCACAGGGTCCACGTCGCTGCCGCCGCTGAAGAGGACGCCATCCACCAGGTCCAGCAGACGACGGGTGACCGTCCGGTCCGCTCCCTCCCGGATCACAGGCAGAATCAGCGGAATTCCTCCCGCCCGTACCACCGAAGCGATGTAGTCGTCCGCCAGCAGCTGCCAGTCCTGCTCTTTCGCTCCGATCCCCTCCCGGTATTCTCCGGAGCCGTCGAAGCTGTAGTTCGCGGTAATTCCAATGACAGGATGCAAGTTCATCGTCCCCTTCCTGCAGAATGCTGCCCTCACTGTACTCCCCGGGCCCGCCCCTGTCAAGTGCGGAATCGCCACATGGCCCCCGGAACGGACCGTCTGTCCTCCCGCCATGGACAGCCGGGCCCCCTTCTGCTATACTGGCGGTACGGAAGCGAGGCGTCCCGCATCCGCGAGGGGGGGAATCCTGCATGAAGGTGGAACTGAAGATCGAACCCGGCCTGGAGGAACCCCGGATTGTGATCCACGCCGGCGCGGAGACAGAAGACATCCGCCGTCTGATTCAGGACCTGTCCGGCCGCTCCCTGGGCCCCATCTCCGTCTGGGAGGGAGACCGGACCATGCCCGTCCCGCAGTCGGACTTTCTCCGCTTCTATACGGAGGGCAAAGGGGTGACCGCGCAGACCGTGGATGGCACCTACGCGGTGCGGCTGCGTCTCTACGAACTGGAGGAGGTGCTGGACGCCACGCGCTTCGTCCGCATCTCCAACTCGGAAATCATCAACCTGGACCGGGTCACCGCCGTGGATCTTTCCCTGGCCGGCACCATCCGTATGACCCTGGACCGGACCGTTCCCGTCTATGTGTCCCGCCGCTACGTGAAGAAGATCAAGGAGACGCTGGGGCTTGGAAGGAGGAAACCGTCATGAAACTTCCCCGCTCGTGGAGATCCCGTATGCTGCCGGGGGCTCTGCTGGGCGCCCTGCTGGCGCCCGCCGTGGTTTATTTCATCGGGCCTCTGTGGGTAACCGTGGAGGAGAACGCTGTCCAGGCCGTGGGCTCTCTCTGGGCGGTGGACCGCATTCCGCTCCCGGTGGCGCCCGCCATGGTGGAGGCCTTCGGCTCCTGGCCCCTGGCGCTGGCGGTTCAGTCCCTGCTGGGCGGTCTCTTCGGGGCGGTCTGCGCCCTGGCCACCCTGCCCTTCGCGGACGAAGGGCGGGAACTGGTGCTCCGCTCCCTGGCCCACTTCGCCGTCACCGCTCTCACGTTCTCCCTTCTGCTGGGGGTCTGCCGATGGGTAGACCGGCCCGTATTCATTCTCCTCTGGATCTTTCTGCTGGCGGTGCTCTACCTGCTCATCTGGCTGGGCCGGTGGATCGGGTGGTATATGGAAGTGGTCCAGTTGCGCTCCCTGCTGGGCCTGGATCCCGGTCCCTCCCCCCTGAAGTGGCGGGAAACCCTCCCCTACCTCCCTTTCCTGCTGCTGGTCTTTCTCCTGCTGCCCGCCGCCCTCCGCTTTCTGGACCGCGCCATCATCATCGACGTGCCGGTGCTCTCCCAGCTCATATGGCCTTATCTCTTTCTGCCCGTCTCCGGCTTTCTGTCCGGGATTTCTCTGGGGAAGCGGCAGGGAGTCTGCCCCCTCTACCCCCTCTCCTGCGCCCTGCTGGCGCTGCCCGCCGGCCTGCTCATACTTCGGGAACCGAACCTTCTCTGGTGCGGCCTGGCCGCCCTCTCCTCCCTGGCCGGCAACGCTCTGGGCTGGCTCTACCGGCGGGCGGTCCCGAAAAACCGGTAGGCCGCTTCTCCTCCCCTCTTTCCTCTCTCTTTCCGCGGATCCGGCCCGGGCGGCCGGGTCCGCGTTTCTCTCCGTCCGTCTTTTTCAGAGCGGAAAACCGGGGCAAACCGGGCGGTTGCGGCCCTGATCCGGAGCAAAACGGGCCTTACGCCGTCTGTTTTCCCCCTCCGGCGAGGGCTCCGGGCATTTTCCCGGCGGGGCCGGGAAAAAACTGTTGTCAGAATGAAATGCCTGGTGTATAATGATCGATACGTGAATTCGACCGCCCGGCATGCCGGCGGATGACACAGTGCAATCTTTTTAAGTTGAATAAGGAGTGCATGTTTCTTATGAGCTATTCTGTCCAAAGTATCCGCAACATCTGCCTGCTGGGCCACAGCGGCAGCGGCAAGACCACCCTCGCGGAGAGCCTGCTGTTTGTGACCGGAGCCATCGACCGCATGGGCAAGACTCCGGACGGCAACACCACCTGCGACTATGACGCCGAGGAAGTAAAGCGTCAGATCTCCATCTCCCTGGCGGTCGCCCCCATCGTGTACAAGGGCGTCAAGATCAACGTCCTGGACTGCCCCGGCGCCTTCGATTTCGCCGGCGAGGTCATGGAGGCTCTGGCTGCCGCCGACGCCGCCGTCATCGTCTGCTCCGCGAAGGACGGCGTGTCCGTAGGTCTGGAGAAAGCCTGGAAATACTGCGAATCCCGGAATATGCCCCGGTTCTTCTATATTTCCAAGACCGATGAGGATAACGCGGACTTCGCCGGCACCCTGGCCGCTCTGCGCGAGAAGTATGGCAGCAGCATCGCTCCCGTCAACGCCCCCGCCCCCGACGGAAAGATCGTAGCCGACCTGGTGACCAACAAGGCCTACGAGATCGTCAAGGGCAAGCGCGTGGAGAAGCCCATCCCCGGCGACATGGCCGACGAGGTGGAGAGCCTGCGCGCCGAGCTGATGGAGGCCGCCGCCGGCACCGACGAGGAACTGATGGAGAAGTTCTTCGACGTCATGGAACTGACCCCCGAAGAAATCGCCAAGGGCATGCGCATCGGCGTGCGGGAAGGCACCGTCGTTCCCGTTCTCTGCGGTTCCGCCATCACCGGCCTGGGCAGCGTGATGTTCCTGGACAACGTGATCGCCATGGCTCCCAATCCCGCCGAGGGCGCCCCCATGGAGACCGAGGAAGGCACTCTGGCCGTCGATCCCTCCGGCGCTCCCGCCGCCTTCGTCTTCAAGACCGTGGCCGACCAGTACGGCAAGTACACCCTGATCAAGGCCATTTCCGGCACCATCACCTCCGACCTGAGCCTCTACAATCCCCGCACGAACTCCACCGAGAAGCTGGGCCGTCTCTACACCATGAAGGGCAAGAAGGCGGAAGAGGTCAAGGAGATCGCCTGCGGCGACATCGGCGCCATCGGCAAGATGGACAAGGTCAAGACCTCCGATACCCTCTGCGCCTCCGGCAGCAACGTGGAGTTCAAGCCCATTCCCTTCGCGGAGCCCTGCTACTCCGTGGCCATTGCCCCCAAGACCCGCGGCCAGGACGACAAGGTCGCCCAGGGTCTGTACCGCCTCAACGACGAGGATCCCTCCTTCTCCCTGGTCAACAACGCCGAGACCCATCAGATGGTGCTCACCGGCGCCGGCGACATCCAGGTGGACGTGCTGGTCTCCAAGCTGAAGAGCCGCTTCAACGTGGAAGCCGTTCTCTCCGAGACCCGGGTGCCCTACCGCGAGAAGATCCGCAAGACCGTCCAGAAGCAGGGCCGTCACAAGAAGCAGACCGGCGGTTCCGGCCAGTTCGGCGACGTGTGGGTCCGCTTCGAGCCCAACCCCGACGAGGAGCAGATGGTCTTCGCCGAGGAAGTCTTCGGCGGCTCCGTCCCCAAGAACTTCTTCCCCGCCGTGGAAAAGGGCCTGCGCGAGGCCTGCGTCCATGGTCCTCTGGCCGGCTATCCCGTCGTGAACCTGAAGACCGTCCTCTACGACGGATCCTATCACCCCGTGGACTCCTCCGAAATCGCCTTCAAGACCGCCGCTCAGCTGGCCTATAAGGCCGCCATGCCCGAGGCCAACCCCGTGCTGCTGGAGCCCATCGGCGAGCTGAAGGTCACCATCCCCGACAGCTATATGGGCGATGTCATGGGCGACATCACCAAGCGCCGCGGCCGCGTCATGGGCATGAATCCCACCGGCGACGGCGAGCAGGTGCTGGAGGCCGAGGTTCCCATGGCGGAGATGACCTCCTACGCCATCGATCTGCGGGCCATGACCCAGTCCCGCGGCTCCTTCACCTTCCACTTCATCCGCTACGAGGATTGCCCCCCGGCCGCGCAGGCCAAGGCCATCGAGGCCGCCAAGGCGCTCAACGAGAACTGATTTCCCGCTTTTCCGGCGGACCCGGCCCCGTTTGACGGGCCGGGCCCGCCTTTCCACACCCGGAACGCGCGTTCGCAAGGAGTGTCAGAACAATGAGACGAGATTCCACCCGCAAACTGGCCGTCGCCGCCATGTTTGTCGCTGTCGCGGTCGTGGGCAGCATGTTCATCCAGTTCCCCGTCTTCGGCAGCAACTGTTCCCCCACCCAGCACGTGGTCAATGTCCTCTGCGCCGTACTGCTGGGCCCCGCCTGGGGCACCGCCGCCGCCTTCGCCGCCGCTCTGATCCGCAACCTCTTCCACGTGGGCTCTCTGCTGGCCTTCCCCGGAAGCATGTGCGGCGCCCTGCTGGGCGGCCTGTGCTACTGGAAAAGCCACAGTCTGGCCCTCGCTCTGGCGGGGGAAGTGATCGGGACCGGCCTTCTGGGCGGCCTGGCGGCCTATCCCCTGGCGGTGGCCTTCATGGGACAGACCCCCGCCACCCTCTTTGTCTACGTGGTCCCCTTCCTGATCTCCACCGGCGTGGGTTCTCTGATCGCCGGCATCCTGCTCTTCGCCCTGCGCAGAAGCGGGGCTCTGCGGGAGATGCAGGAGGAACTGAAGCGGTAATCCATACAGACCTTACAACGGATCTCATCCCGGGCCCTCCGGGAGGAGGTCCGTTTCGGCTTTCCGGCTCCCTTCGCGCCGCCTGCCACCCCCCTCCTGCGAGGCCGTCCACGGGAAAGGAAAACGACCCGCCCGCTCCCGCAGAGCGGGAACGGACGGGTCGGAAGGGTTGTGTGGGATCATCGGACAGCGGGTCATGGCCGGGATTTCCCGGGAAAAGAGGCCCGGTCGCAGGAGCTTACACGCCCCGCAGATGCCAGATATCCTTCTCGTACTGGGCGATGGTCCGGTCCGAGGAGAAGTAGCCGGCGTGGGCGATGTTGACGAGCATCTTCTTCGCCCAGGCCCGCCGGTCGCCGTAGTCGTGGATGGCCCGGTCCCGGGTCTGAATGTACTCCTCCACGTCCAGCAGAGCCATGAACCAGTCCTTGTTCTTCATGTCCCGCCAGAGCGCGGACAGATCCGCCGGGTCGCCGATGGCCAGCAGCTCCGGAGAGACCAGGAAGTCCACCAGCGGCTCGATGGCCTCCCGGTGGTAGAGGTCCCGGGGCCGATAGGCCCAGCGGTGGTAGAGGTCGATGACGGTGTCGCTGGAGCGGCCGAAGGTGTAGATGTTGTCCTGCCCCACCAGCTGGGCGATCTCCACGTTGGCGCCATCCATGGTGCCCAGGGTCACGGCGCCGTTGGCCATGAACTTCATGTTGCCGGTGCCGGAGGCCTCCTTGGAAGCCAGGGAGATCTGCTCGGAGATGTCGCAGGCGGGAATCATGCGCTCCGCCCAGGTGACGTTGTAGTTCTCCACCATCGCCACCCGCAGCCAGGGACGCACCCGGGGATCCCGTTCGGTCAGTTCCTGAAGGCAGAGGATCAGGTGGATGATGTGCTTGGCCATCACATAGGAGGGCGCCGCCTTGGCGCCGAAAAAGACCGTGATGGGCCGCTCGGGCAGCCGGCCCTCCCGGATCGCCAGGTACTTCGAGATCACGTACAGGGCGTTCATCTGCTGGCGCTTGTACTCGTGCAGACGCTTGCTCTGGATATCAAAGACCGAGGCGCTGTCCAGCTCCAGGCCCTGCTCCACCCACAGGTGGCGGGCGAGAGCGTCCTTGCTGGCCTGTTTGACCTCCAGCAGCCGGTCCAGGACCCCGGTGTCCTCCCGGAACGCCATCAGCTTCTCCAGCTGATCCGGATCCCGGCGCCAGCCGTCCCCGATCACCTCGTCCAGAAGGGCGGTGAGGCCGGGGTTGCAGGCCTCCAGCCAGCGACGCAGAGTCACGCCGTTGGTCTTGTTGTTGAACTTCCCGGGATAGAGATCATAGAAGGGCTTCAGCTCGGACTTCTTCAGGATCTCCGTATGGAGCGCCGCCACGCCGTTGACGGAGAAGCCCCAGTGGATATCCATGTGGGCCATGTGCACCACATCGTTGCCGTCCACGATGGCTGTCCGGGGATCCGGATGGGCCTCCCGGGTGCGCCGGTCCAGCTCCCGGATGATGGGAACGATGCCGGGCGCCACCGTCTCGATGAAGTGCATGGGCCACTTCTCCAGGGCCTCCGCCAGGATGGTGTGGTTCGTATAGGCGCAGGTCCGGGAGACCTGGTCCGCCGCCTGGTCGAAGGTCAGACCCTTCGCCATCAGCAGACGGATCATCTCGGGAATCACCATGGAGGGATGGGTGTCGTTGATCTGGATGACCACGTGGTCCGCCAGTTCCTCCGGCCGATACCCCCGCTCCTCCAGCTCCTGGAGGATCAGCTGGGCGCCGGCGGACACCATGAAGTACTGCTGGTACACCCGCAGCAGGCGCCCGGCCTCGTCGCCGTCGTCCGGATAGAGGAAGGACGTGAGGTTATGGGCGATGTCCCCCTTGTCGAAGCGGATCCCCACCCAGGGCTCCCGGGCGGGCTCCTCCAGGTCGAAGAGGTGGAGCCGGTTGGCGTATCCGTTTCCGGCGCCGGGGACGGGGATGTCATAGAGCACGGCCTTCAGGTCCATGGCGCCGAAGGGCACCGTAAAGGTCCGGCCGGTGGAGATCAGCCAGTTCTCCTCCTCCAGCCAGGTGTCCGGGTACTCCGCCTGCTTGAACTTCACGAAGTTCTGATGGAAGAGGCCGAAGTGGTAGTTGAGACCCACCCCGTCTCCGGGCAGCTCCAGAGCGGCGATGGAGTCCAGGAAGCAGGCCGCCAGACGGCCCAGACCGCCGTTGCCCAGGGAGGGTTCGGGCTCCAGTTCCTCGATGACGTTCAGATCACGGCCCATCGCCAGCAGGGTCTCCCGCACGGAGTCCCGGATGCCGAGGGCCAGAAGAGTATTGGAGAGCAGCTTGCCCATGAGGAATTCCGCGGAGAAGTAGTAGAGCTTGCGGCCGGTTTCCGGGGCGGGCCGGTTCGCGGAGAGCTCCCGGGCCAGGAGCATCAGGGCCAGATAGAGCTGCCGGTCTCCGCACTGATCGGGGGAACGGTCAAAGCGTTCCCGGGTCAGCTGGTAGAAGCGTTCTTTCCATTCCATGAAAAATGACCTCCTTCAGATGGTCACAAAAAAGTCTGTTGTTCTTCAGAAGACAGGTTT
>CANRFA010000003.1 GCA_947629775.1 uncultured Oscillospiraceae bacterium | reverse complement strand
TCTCCAACGTGGGCCTCGGCATCGCCCACTCCATGGCTCACACCCTGGGCGCCGTGTATGATACGCCCCACGGCGTCCCTTGTGTCAATTTGTGCAATGACAGGGCAGCCTGAGCCCTCAGTGAACCCACCTGTAGGTCAGCTCCAGATGCTTATCGGTCTTATTCCAGGCGCACCTGTAAACGGTGCGGAGGAAGGCCCGCCGTTTCTCCTCCAGGCTGGCCTCCGGGGACCGAATGATGTCCAGGCCCCTGCGGATGGATTCCTGAAGCTCCGCCACAGCAGCCTTGGGATCCGCCTTCTCCTGAACCTCCCGAATTTCAGCCATGACTTTCTCCAGATTCTGCTCGAGTGACTTCCTGGAAAGCGCAAACACGTCGAGGTCTATGACCTCTGCGAGGTACGCTTCCTGGAGTCGCTCGAGCTTTTTCCTTATCTGAGCAGCGGAAGCGTTCAGCCTGCCAAGAGCAGCCTCCACATCCTTTTTCTCGTAGGTGATGGTGTAGGTCAGTTCATCCCCCTGAGCATCTTCCTCCAGGGCATTCAGTACAGCCTGCTCCAGCACTTCCACCCGCACGCTCTGGTTGCTTCGGCAGGTCCCCCTGTTATAGTTGCTGCACCAGAAGTAGGAGGCATACTTAAAGGTCCGAACGATGAGAGGCCCTCCACATTCGCTGCACCGGATACAGCCTCCGGCCAGCCAGTGTTTCAGCCCTTTTTCGGTCCAGCGCTCCCTTGGCGTAGTCTTTCCCATTTCGTCCAACCGCTCCTGCACTTTGTCCCAGGTCTCCTGGTCGATAATAGGCTTGTGCTTGCCGTCCGTAATGATCAGATCCTCCGAATCCCAGTTGTACCCGGTGATCCCGTTGGGGTTCCAGCGGTGCTTGCCTATATAGACCGGGTTGTGGAGGATATACTTGACTCTGGTCGCAGTCAGCAGGGATCCCTTACGGGAGAGAACCCCCATGGCCGACAGATCCTTGGCGATTGCGTAGTAGCCCTTCCCGCCCATATAGGCCTGGAAGATGTACTTTACCGTTTCGGCCTCGCTGTCGATGATCTCCAGGACCCCGTTGACGGCTCTGTAGCCAAAGGGGGGCTGGGACTGAAGGACGCCCCTTTCGGCGTTGACCGTCATGGACCGCTTGACCTCCTCGCTGAGGCGGATGGAGTAGAACTCGTCCATCCACTCGATGATGCGTTCAATGAGCGATCCGTAGTGATCGCCCGAAACCGGCTCGGTGATGCTGACGACCTCTACGTTACACTTCTTCCGCAGGATGTTCTTATAGAAGATGGACTCCTCCTGATTCCTGGCGAACCTGGAGAACTTCCAGAGGAGCAGTACCGAGAACGGGCAGTCCTTCTCCTTGGCGTCAGCGACCATCCTCAGAAACTCAGGGCGCTTGTCCGCCTTACGTCCCGAGATCCCGGCGTCCACATAGACATGATCCTCCAGGAGAACGAGATCATGGCCCTTGGCGTACTTCCGGATCTCCTCCAGCTGGCTGTCGGGGGAGAGATCCACCTGTTCCTCGGTAGAAACCCTGATATAAGCGGCTGCAAACCGCATGTTTTCCGTACCCATTGTTACCTCCTCATAAAGCGTAGCGGATAAAGGGGAGGAAAGGGCCGGCGCAAAGGCCTCCCGTCAGCAGAGATGGGAGGCCTTCCAAAGGAGGAGAGATGGTTTACGACTCCGAGAACACGCTCTTCATTACCTTATCCCGGTCCGGGTAGATATACCTCCGCAGGATATCCTCGACCCGCTTGCGATCATCCTCTTCGGCCCTGGCGTACAGCTCAGCGATCATCATGGGCCTGTAGTAGGGCACGTTCTCGTCAAAGATCTTCTGCCCGTTGGTGTCCAGCCCCAGGAGCCATTCAACGCTGCAGTTGAAGAGTTGGGCCGTCCGAACGACATAGATGAGGTCCGGATCCCGTTTGCCGGTCAGGATCTTCGAGAGGGTGGTGGGGTCGAGGGAGATGATGCGGGAAAACTCTCTCCTCGTGTAACCGTGAGCATCGATCAGTCCAGTCAGACGCAGCCGGAAGGTATCGAAGCTGATCCCTTCGGGCAAAACAGTACCGACCGCCATAGCAGACACTCCCTTTCCGAATTCAATATACCTGAATGAATGCGTGGATTCAAGAAAGAAATTTAAGATTCTTGAAAAAATTTAAGAAACCGAGTTGACAATTGGCGGGACAGCAGCTATAATGCTAAGTACCAGCACAAAAGCGGGAAAAAACTTATCAGGAGGTGATAACTTTGAAGACCCTGGAGGTGAAGTGTGCCAGGCTCCGGAAGGGGTACAGCCAGAAGGAGATGGCTTCCAAGATGGGGCTGGGGCTCTCGTCCTACTGTCTGAAGGAGAACGGGAAGACCGGATTTTCCATGGAGGAGGCTCTGAGCCTGGCACGACTGCTGGATTTGACCCCTGGAGAGTTCAACGACTACTTCTATGACGGCCTTCTGCCCATTGCAGCTGATACGCAGTGGTAGCAGGCGAGGCTTCACGCCCCGGAATTGGCAAATTGCCAACTGTAACGGTAACAAACGTTCCATCCCTTTTATGGGATGATGGTAACTCTGAAAGAAGGTGTGGAAAATGGGTCGTGATGCAAAGAAGGCGGTTACAAACATCTGGTATAAGGCACGGATGGAGGCCTCGAAAGAGGATCCTCGCCTGAAGTCCAGAGAGGGAGCTGCGGAGGTGCTGGGTATGTCTGCCTGCGCAGTAGCGGATACGGAGCTGGGCGCTCTGAAGGTGATGCCTCCGGAAAAGGCGCTTCGTATGGCAGAGGTATATAAGGCTCCCTGGCTGTTGAACTGGTTCTGCAAGATGGAATGCCCCATAGGGGGACGGATCCCCATGGTGGTGGAGGAGGTAAGCCTGGAACGGGCGACAGTTCACATTATAAAGGAGCTCAGGGATACGGAGACCCTCGTTGAGGCTCTGGTTGATATTGCGGAGGATGGTGAAATCACTCCGGATGAATTCTCTGGCATGGAAAGTATCATGGAGAGGCTCGAAAAGCTCCAGATTGCGGTCTCAGAACTGAGAGTAATCTGGGAACGGGTCAGGAATGTAAAAACAGGAGGGTAATAATGAGACGGAAGTTATCTGATGCGATGAAGATCGCAATCTCCTTTCTGCTGGCAGCGGTACTGTTTTGGGCAGGAGACGTGATTGCGAGCATGGGACCGCCGGTGGTATGGCAGCCGTATCCTGAGACGGAGACGGAGCAGCAGCAGCTCCCCGGTCTAAAGCAGTGCAACTACATCGAGAAGATGTGCGAGATCTCCACGCAGGTGGGCGGGCTGATGCCCTGCGATGGCGCAGGAATGGCTTCTGAGGCCATGGAGGCGGACACCGTACAGGAGCCCCAGGAAGAACCGGGAAGCCGGGAGACGGGCGCAGAGACGGCCCAGGAACAGGCTGAAGATCCGGATCCTGCGCTTGAAATTCTGACGGACAACGGCTACAGAGAGGAGATTCCGCTGCCCTACAATCTCCAGATTGCGTTATACAAAGCGTGCCAGCAGACCGGGTGCGATTATGCGCTGGCGCTTGCGTGTATTGAGCAGGAGACAGATTTTCAGAATGTACGAGGAGACAGTGGAGCAGCGTATGGTTATATGCAGGTTCATCCCCGCTGGCACCGGGACAGGATGATCAAATATGGGGTGACGGACCTGATGGATCCCATGAGCAATTTCCTCGTTGGAACTGACTATCTGGCTGAATGTGTAGAGAAGCGTGGATATTATCAGCAGGCGCTTACGGTATATAACACAGGGCACTGGCCGGGGTCCAATAATGGTTACTCCAGGGAAGCCATGAGCCATTACTATAAGTGGCAGAAGATTGTGGGGTGATGGAGAGTGGACCGGATACCTGAAATGAAGGGTCTGAGCTTCGAGGAAGGTCCTCATCTGTACAGACTGGATGGGGACGTATTACCCAGCGTCACTCAGATCATGCGCCCTCTGTCTGATACGAAGTACAATGGAGTTTCCAGAAAGACTTTGGATCAGGCAGCGGAGCGAGGGACAATCATCCATCAGGCAGCGCAGACGTGGGCGGAATACGGGTTTATGGATTGCCCCCCGGATCTGCAGGGCTACTTTGATGGGTTCCTGGATTGGTACAGGACTGCGGACCCAAAAGTCGCAGGGACGGAGGTTCAGCTGTATCATCCGCTCATGCTGTATGCAGGCACAGCGGACCTGATTGCGGAGATTGACGGGCAGCTCAGTCTTGTGGACTATAAGACCACGCAGACTATATCAGACATGCTCTGCAGGGTCCAGCTGGAGGCCTATTCCCAGGCTCTGCTGTGTTTTGGAGTAAAGGTAGAGCGGAAGATGATTGTTCAGCTGCGGGCGGGGAAACCTGCAAATGTGAAGGAATACGCCCCAAGAGACGCAGAGGCCTGGAAGGTCTTTGGAGCGTTGAAGACCGTATATGATTACATCAGGACAAATAAATGAGGAGGTAAAACAATGAGCAATGGCATAATCAATGTGTCCCAGAATGCTCTGGTGGCAACCTACGAAGTGAACGGTGAGACCGTTCAGCTGGACCCGCAGGTGGTGCGGAATTTCCTGGTCCAGGGCAATGGGCAGGTAACAGATCAGGAGATCGTCTTTTTCGTAAATCTGTGCAAAGCGCAGAAGCTCAACCCGTTTGTCAGGGACTGCTATCTGATCAAGTACGGAAGCTCCCCGGCGCAGATGGTCGTTGGAAAGAGCGCATACATGCGCAGAGCCTACGAAAACCCCAACTATATCTGTAAGGAAGACGGTATCGTCGTTCTCAACAACCGGAAGGAAATCGTAAAAAAAGAGGGAGCCTGCGTGTACCCCGGGGAGACCCTCGTTGGAGCATGGTGCAGGGTCCACTATATCCGTCACGGAGCGGAGAGGAAAGCTTACAGGGAAGTAGCCCTTGCTGAGTATAACAAAGGGCAGTCAAGCTGGAAGCAGATGCCTGCTACCATGCTTCAGAAGACGGCCATTGCGCAGGCTTTGCGGGAGGCTTTCCCCGTGGAGTATGCGGGGTTGTACGAGGAGACGGAGATGATCACCAGTGGCGCTGTTCCGGCTCTGCCGGATAAGAAGGCGCAGCCCCCCGTGAAGCGTGAACCGGAGGCCAGCAGCGATGTTCCGCCCGTCCAGCCTGAGCCTGCTGCCCCGGTCCAGAGCAGCGAACAGACCACCTATGATGATCCGGTTGTCCCTCACAAGGAACTCCTGGAGATGTTCAACCTGGCGCACGCCACCTTTGGGAAAGACGATGGCAACCAGGTGATCAGGAACCTGCTGGAAGAGGTAGGGATGACCAGCACGAAGGGTATGCGCCGGAGCGTGTACGAACACATCATGGAGTCCCTGGAGGAAGCCTGCGACCTGCGCCGGTCCATCAGCGAACTGGAGGAATCCGGTGAAACCGGAGATGACGCTGAGCAGGAGAGCATTCCTGCGTAAGTCAAGCCTCACCCCACCCGGGGAAACCCGGGTGGGGGCGGGCAGTTCATTCCATGCAGGAGGTCTGATATATGGAAAACGAACCGGTGTATTCCTCCATCAATCTCAGGATCCGGGAAAGTTTCTTCGCCTCCCCGGAGTACAGGTGGCTGCGCCAGCAGGAAGATGGCGCTACGGCCTTTGCGGTGTACGTCCATATGCATTTCCGGTACGGCGGGCTGATGGATGGAGCCTTTGAGAGCAGGACAGGAGACGATCCGTCCGCATGGATTCCCGGAACCGCCATGGCGCTCAGGCAGGACTTTCCCCTGCTGTCCGAGACGCAGATGGAGAAGGCGCTGTCCCTGCTGCGCAGCTGCGGGCTGCTGAAGGTACATAGCGGGAAGGCGGTCCAGCCGTTCATGTACAGCGATCGCAAGGACATTTTCGCCACCTGGACCATGCGGATTGGAGACAACCCGCCCTTCGAGGTGGAGGAGCAGGATGTCATTTCCGGAGGTGCCATGGAGATCCTGAGCGGTATGTCAGCACAGGACGAGGCGGAAGGTCCGAAAAGCATGGATCCGGACAGTTGAATGTGAACGCAAGGAGATGGAATATGAAAATCAGCAATCTGTTCACCGGCAATGGGCCGGGAATCCGTATGCGCTGCGGATACGTCCGTCTGCCGGAAACCGTGTTTGATTCCCACAGGTATTTCACGTTGATCCGGCATGAGAACGGATTCCTGGCTGCGTGTTTATATTTTGAACTTTGCGCCAGAACCGCAGACAACTTTTTCCTCCTGGGTGAGGTGAAAGTAAAAGAAAAGTGGCAGGATGGTGACGACCCTGTTGAGACGTGTACTCCCTGGGATCTGACCAGGCTGCAAAGCGTGTGTCCCTCATATACAGAGGAGGAACTCAAGACAGCTGTCAGTGTACTCATGGAACTGGGCCTTGTATTCTGGGATGGCGTTTTTCCGGGGGTTCTCGCCATCGAAGGATACAACCTTGCGGACGTGTGCGAGTACTGCGGATAGCGAGGTGAATTTCTGTGATTGGCTATGACTGTATTTTTGCATGGCCAAACGGTGAGGAGGAAAGGAACGAACTTATGAGCGGGAAACGGTCAATTCTGCTGTACCTGGACGAGTGCAAGATTGCGAGGAGCATGCTGTCCAGGCACGATCTTGGCTATCTGTTTGACGCAGCCATAACCTACGTGGACACCGGCGAGATCCTGGACTTCGAGGGCGCAGACAAGCCGGATGCGCTCCGGATGGCCTTTGGCTTCGTGCAGGGGATGATCGACCGGAACACGGAGAAGTACGATCGTGTGTGCGAGAGGAACAGGCAAAACGCCAAGAAGCGGGACAAACCCGCTGCTCCGGCAGCAGCACCAGTGGTAACCAGTGGCAACCAGTCGCAGCCAGTGGGTACCAGTGGCCACCAGTCGCACCCAGTGGCAGCCAGTGGGTACCAGTCGCAGCCACTGGTAGCCAGTGGTACCCAGTCGCAGCCAGTGGGTCCCAGTGGCAACCAGTCGCAGCCACTGGATACCAGTGGGTACCAGTCGCTCCCAGTGGGTCCCAGTGGCATCCAGTCGCAGCCACTGGTAGCCAGTGGGACCCAGTCGCAACCAGTGGGTACCAGTCGCAGCCACTGGGACCCAGTGGGGGATGATCCTGATCCTGATCGTGATCCTGAGCCTGATCGTGATCCTGAGCGTGACCCTGAACACATATCCCCCCAAACCCCCCGTGCGGGGGGCGGGCAGACGGGCAAGCCGTCTGCGGGGCGCAAGCGCCCCCATGTGTTTGTGAAGCCTACGCTCGATGAAGTCAGGGCTTACTGCCTGGAACGGGAGAACGGGATCGACCCGGAGGAGTGGATGGACCATTACGAGTCCAACGGCTGGGTGATAGGCCGGAACCGGACGCCCATGAAGGACTGGAAGGCTGCGGTACGGACCTGGGAGCACGTACGGAAGGCTAAGACCGGCTCCGGACAGCAGCAGCCCGGAGTGGCAGGACCGCCCAGCGTATGGACCCTCCGGGCGCAGGAGGAGTGGAACCGCAGCCATCCGGACTACAGGCCTGTGGACCCGTCCGTAAACCCGTTTGATGACTGACGGTACGGAGAGAACCGTCAGGACCCACTGTGACGCCCAGAAAGGGGCCTGGAATCGTTTTTAAGGAGAGGGGTGGTATAAGTGCATTACCCGGGAGAGGAGGGCCTTACAGGCAAAAAGACGGCCCGTTTCCTCGTTGCCCCGCTGGTAGAGAGAATCGCCAGGCAGGGGATGGCAACCCAGACGCACAGGAAAGGCGATCATGTCAACGCAGACGGGCTGCTCGTCTGCGGGCAGTGCGGGCAGCTCAGGCAGATCCGCCGGACGGTGCCGGATCCCACGGAGGAGGAGCCGGACCGCCGGAAGGAGGTACTGCTGCCGGTCATGTGCAGGTGCGACGAGCAGGAGGAGGCGCTGAAGGCGAAGGAGGAGGCGGACCGGAAGGCGATGGATGAGATCCGGGATCTCCGCCGGTCCAGCCTCATGGACCGCAGGTTCGAAGCAGCACGCTTTGAGAACTTCACGGTCAGGGACGAGAACGACAGAGTCCTGAAGAGACTGTGCGTGAGATACGCTGACAGGTTCAGCGAGATGACGGCAAAGGGGCAGGGGCTTCTGTTCTGGGGGAACATAGGCTCCGGCAAGTCCTTCGCAGCAGGCTGTATTGCGAACTCCCTGCTGGAGCAGAAGGTGCCGGTTATCATGACCAGCTTCGTCAAGGTACTTGAGGCCTTTCAGCAGGGTGGAGACGCAGAGACCGCCATGCTTCATGCGATCCGGAGCGCAAAGCTGGCGATCTTTGACGACCTGGGGGCGGAGCGCTCCACGAGCTACGCCCTGGAGAAGGTCTACGGCGTCATCAACGACCGGTATGTGAGCTGCAGGCCCATGATACTCACCACCAACCTGACGCTGGACCAGATCCAGCGGGAGACCAGACCGGAGTATTCCAGGATCTACGACCGGATTCTTTCCTGCTGCTTCCCCGTCCAGCTGAACGGGAAAAGCTGGAGGCGGGCGGAAGCGAGGGACCGGTACAACGAGATGAGAAAGCTCCTGGAGGGGCTGCAATGAAGGTGACCTTTACCGTTCCGGGACAACCTGTGGGCAAACAGCGCCCCAGGTTTTCCCGGGCCGGGAATCACGTCAGAGCTTACACTCCGGAGAAGACAGTGAATTACGAGACTCTGGTGCGGGTTGAGTACGAGCGTCAGTGCAATGGGTTCCGTTTCAGCGATGACGCCCAGCTGGACATGAGAATCATGGCCTGGTTTCAAATCCCCAAATCAGCTTCGAAGAAACGCAGGCAGGCCATGGAGGAGCGGAGGGTTCGTCCCACGACCAAACCGGACTCAACCAACATCGCCAAGGCGATCGAAGATGGGCTGAACGGGGTGGCCTATCACGATGACGCACAGATTGTAGATACGATGATACGCAGATTCTACGGGGCTGAACCCCGTGTGGTTGTAACAATTCAGGAGGTAACAGGGTAAGACCGGCAAGCCGGAAAGGAGGTGGTAACAGAAATAAAATCCAGGAGGAGTACAGATGAAGAACACGTCTTCCACTCCCGAAAAGCAGGATTACTGGGTGCTCAGTGCGTCCGGAGGGAAAGACTCCACTGCGCTTGGGCTGGAATGGCTGAGACGTCATGAGCAGGATCCTGCCGGGTATCCGCTGGACGAAGTGATTTACTGCGATATAGGGATGGAGTTTCCGGCCATGGTGGAGCATATAGACAGGCTGGAACAGATCTTTACGGAGGCCGGAATCAGATTCACCCGGATAAAGAACCCAAACAGCTTTGAGTATTACATGTTCGATTACCGGAAACAAAGAGACAATCCCAATGTTCCTCAGATCGGGCATGGATGGCCTACATTCCGAATCAGGTGGTGCACGTCATATCTCAAAACGGACCTGGTTTCGAAGTACATGAATCAGCTGCGCCTGAAGTATAACGTATTTCAGCTGATTGGACTGGCAGCGGATGAGGGAGAACGGATAGAGCGCAGGAACAATCAGGAGGATGGACACATTCACCCCCTGATGGACTGGGGCTGGACGGAGGCGGACTGCCTGAAGTACTGTTATGACAGGGGCTTTGACTGGGGCGGGTTGTATGAAATGTTCCACCGGGTATCCTGCTGGTGCTGCCCGCTGAAATCCCTTGAGGAACTCAGGGTTCTGCGCAAGAATTTCCCGGACCTGTGGGCCAGGCTGGCGGAGATGGATCGCAGGGCGTGGAATTCATTCAAGCCCCGCTATTCCGTGGATGATCTGGAGGTCAGATTTGCCTTTGAGGAGGAGCGGATCGCTTTGGGACTGTCCATTAAGAGCAGGGAGTTTTTCCGGCTTCTGAGTGAGAGGCTCGAACGGGAGAAGCGTGAGAAAGGAGGTGATGAGTAGAGAATGAGGACCCTTAACATTGACTCCAAGTGGACAGGCACGGTACATTATGCCTGCGACGGATGCAGGCGGAAGAGGGACTTTCCGGTCAGCGGGGAGATAATTGACTGGATGGGCCAGAGGAAGAGACTGCAGAATCTGGGCTGGGTTCAGACGACTGTCAATGGAACCACGTATGATTTCTGCAGCGAGGCCTGTATGAACAGGTACCTGAAGAGGAGCAGCGATAAGCTGAAGGAGGTAAAGTAAAATGAGCCCGGACATTGACCTGAGCCTGAGTGGAGAGGCTTTTGATGCCGTAAGGCACGACTTCGATCTGCTGCTGAAGCGGACCGTGGAGACCATGAATCAGAAGCAGACCAGCACGGCGACCATCACCCTGAAACTCAACATCGAGCTGGACCAGATCGCCCTGGAGGATGGGAAGAAAGTCACCAAGCCCACCTTCAAGTACGATGTGTCCACCGTCACCCAACTGAAGGACAGGACCTCGGGGACTGTCGATGGCGACTACGTGATGCTGAACAACGGAGAGGCCTGGGTGATCCGGGCCTGCGAGGATGGGCAGATGACCCTCTTCGATGACGAGTACGAGTACCCCATGGACGAGGAGGAAATGAAGGCTTTGGGGGACGGAGCCCCTGAAGTCAGCGATTACCACTGGCTCCTGGGCTGGTGCAAGGATGGACCCCGTGAGCTCCAGGTGGTCATTCAGGGCGCTGCGAACTGCCTGATGACGGTGCCGGACGGGAATGGCAGCCAGCAGATCATCCTGAGCTCCACGGCCCTGAAGAGCTCTCAGCTGTACTGCCCCGCTGACGAGCTGCGCAGGAGGGAAGGGCACCGCATCCTGATGGAGCAGCATACCGGAGCCGTGGGCTCCTCTGTCCGGTTCCTGGACATGACCGTTGACGAGTGCTTCCACGAGGTGCCTGATGATGAGGAGGCGGAGGTCGTGGATGTGGACTCGGGCGATGAAGAGGCGGAGGATCCCTCCTGGCTCTGGGAGTACCTGCTGGGCAGGGTGCGGAACATGAACCTGGGGCGCAGCTGCTCCAGCGATGACTTTCAGGTCAACCGGAGGGACGATGCGCTGCGGGTCGTTGCGGACCTGAGCGGTGACGTGTTCCTGAGCACCGCTGCCTCCCTGGACAGCCCCATGTATGTTCCGGAGGAGGTGCTGCAGGGCAGGGACGGACACAGGATCCGGGTGTCCCTCGGCTGCAACAGCGGGCATGACGCCCTCGTCTACTGGGATCTGGACCGGGGTGGCGAATTCCTCTATGATGTGCCCGCCCCGGCTGACTGGAACAGGGGCGGGTTCGAGGATGAGGAGATCCCGCCCTACGAGCGCCCGGCGGAGATCTGAAGGACGGGCGGTGTAAGGCCCGCAGAAACGGGCCTTACACCGCCGGGAACGGGAGGCGTAATACATGCGATCGCCAGTGGACAAGGTAAAGGGCCGGATCGTGGGATACAATCCACGGGACGGGACAATGACGATCAGGGCCATCTATCCGGACTGGAGGATGTACCTGAAAAGAGGGTATCAGACCTGCGAGATCTTACTTGAGGATGGCAGAATCATCAGCGATCAGCAGCGGAAGAGCATTTATGCCATGATACGTGAGATTGCGGATTACACCGGGATGAGCGTGAGCGAGGCCAAGGAGGCCATGAAAGCGAAGTACCTGGAGAGCGACCTGGAGGGCGAGCTGGATGGATTCAGCCTGAAGGATTGCTCGGTCAGCGTAGCAGCCGGGTTCCAGAGGTTCCTCGTACGCTTCATGATCGACTTTAATGTGCCTGCTGGCACCTCGCTGCTGCAATATGCAGACGACCAGGCGGACTATCTGTATTCGTGTCTCATGAATCGCAGATGCTGCATCTGCGGGAAGCCGTCCGATCTCCACCATCTTGATGCCGTGGGAATGGGTCGCAACCGCAGGGAGATCGTACACGAGGGGATGAGGGTGCTCCCGCTCTGCCGGATCCATCATACGGAGATCCACAGTACGGGAAAGCTGACCTTCATGAAAAAGTATCACATTGACAAAGGCCTTGTACTGGACAGGTTCCTGTGCCAGCTGTACGGCCTGAATACCAGGGAGGGGTAATTATGCTGAATCACATTGTCATCTGCGGACACATTGGGACGGACCTGGAGCTGCGCTACACGGGCGGGAACAACACGCCTTTTGTGAGCTTCACGGTGGCGGTGGACCGGGACTACTGCAAGGAGGGCGAGGATCGCAAGACGGACTGGATCCGGGTCGTGGCCTGGCGGGAGCTGGCGAAGTTCATCACCGACCACTTCCACAAGGGCAAGCTCATCACCGTGGACGGACGGATGCAGGAGGGCCGGTACACGGACCGCAACGGCAACGAGCACCGGACCTACGAGCTGATGGCCAATCACGCCTACTTCTGCGGGGATGGCGGGAAGAAGCAGGAGCGGACCAGCAGCCTGGACGAGGGCAGCGAACTGCCGTTCTGAATGACCTGGCGGGGGATGGCCCGCACCATCCCCCGCAGTTTACAATACAAAGAGGTGGTAAATATGGCAATCAAGCCCACAGATATTGAATATGGGGATCTGGCCTACAATCCCATTACCGGGTGCCAGCGGGGATGTCCTTACTGCTTCGCACGGACCATTGCGACCAGATTCGGAGGCCATGACGGAGAGCAGGAGCCTGAAAGGCCTGTCATCCGTCTGACTGAACCGCTTAAGCTGACGAGGAAAGGCCGGATCATACAGGCCCCGTATCCCTATGGCTTTCGGCCAACCTTCTACGAGTACAGGCTGAACGATCCGGCGGATCTGAAGAAGGCCAGGACCGTCCTGGTATGTTTTTCGGGCGATATGTTTGGCCCCTGGATCCCGGACAGCTGGATCGAAAGCGTGTTTCTGTCCCTGGAAAGCAGGCCCGGCAGGTTCCTCTTTCTTACCAAGTATCCGCAGCGATATACGGATCTGGCCCGTGCGGGCAAGCTGCCAGAGGAGGATTCCTTCTGGTACGGGACCACCGTCACCGGCCCTGGAGACGCTTTCTTCCAGGCCGAGAGCGTGCATACCTGGCTCAGCGTGGAGCCGGTCCTGGAGCCTCTTGGCCCATCCTTCCCCGATGGAGATCGCAGCGTGGATTGGGCTGTGTTTGGGGCCGAAACAGGCCGGCGTATGCTGAAGGTGTATCCCGCAGACAGCTGGATCCGCCCGGCCGTGGAGAGACTCCAGGGCGCAGGTGTGCCCGTCTACATGAAGAAAAGCCTGGACGGAGTGTGGGACGGCCCGCTGGTGCGGGAACTGCCATGGACAACGCAGACTCTGAATGTCTGACCAGGCCTCTACAGCCTTGCCTGTCGGGAGCGATCTTATGGACTGCGTCATGCAGTATGATTATGGAGGTGACCCCCTGCGCCTATGGAACCCGGATATGATACGAAGGCCGTGAAGGCCTGGCTGTTCTCCTATCTGGAGAAAGAGCGTGAGATCGGTATGCAGATCGAGCGCTATGAGATGCTCAAGGCCAAGATGGAGGCCCCTGGTACCCAGAGCCTGAGCGATATGCCAAAGGCCCACGAGAACAAAGACAGGATGGCTGAATACCTGGCCAGGAAGGAAGAGCTGGAGGGCATCATCAGTAAAGCGATGGCCTCCCAGCGGAAGACTGCAAACGAGATCGAGCGGGTGCTGGCTGGTGTCCGAAACGCCAGGGAGAAAACCTGCATCCGTATGCGATACCTGGACGGCAGCTCGTGGAGCGAGGTCATAGAGGTCCTCTTTGGCGAAGGCAGCTGCTCCAGTGAACGCTACACCACTCTCTACCGCAAGGTCCACAGAGTTCACAAGAGCGCCCTTCTCGACATGGCGAAGGTCATGGACCTCGTTAAATAATGACAGATTCCCTTCACTCTGAAACCCTGCGATTTCTCGGAAAAGTCTTAGCTTGACTCTGAAAAGCCCGTTTTAGCCTTGTATGTCATGTGAGACCTGTGATATAGTGCAGGCTGAGAAAGCATAAATGCAGGATTACATGCGTGATCCTGCATGATGCTTCAGCCCTGGGCAGGAGGGAGTCTGCCGGGGATACGTCAGGAGGTCGCTATGGAAATTGTAAACATCAGCGTGTCCAAGCTGAAAGAGTACGAGAACAACCCCCGGATCAATGACGCTGCGGTCCCGAAAGTGATTGCGAGCATCCGGGAGTTCGGGTTCATCAATCCCATTGCAGTCACGAAGGATCTGCATATCATCTCCGGCCACACCCGGCTGCGGGCTGCGAAGAAACTGGGGATGAAGGAAGTGCCCTGCATTATCCACGATATGACGGATGAAGATGCCCAGCTGGCTCGGATTATCGACAACAAGTCCAGCGAGTACGCCACCTGGGATATGCCCAAGTTCAACGAGGAGCTGCTCAAGATTGGCGTGGAGGACTCTCCGTTCTTTACCATCAGCCCTACGGCTGGAAAAGGGAAGAAGCGGAATAACAATCTGAAGATCCGCTGGGGGTCCCAGGAGATCCCGGCCACGGAAGAGGAGTACGAGGCCTTCAAGGAGACCTTTGACCGGTACGTAGCGGAGCACAGCTCCTACCTTGGGTTCATCATTCATCTTCTGGAGGTGCGCAGCGATGTATAAGATTGAGACATTGCCCATCGAGTCCCTGAAAGAGTACGAGAACAACCCCAGGGACAATGAGCTGGCAGCCGAAAAGGTTGCGGTCAGCATTAAGAAATTCGGATTCCTGTTTCCGGTCGTCATCGACGCTGACAATGTGATTGTCTGCGGTCACTCCAGAAAGAAGGCCTGCGAGAAGGTGGGAGTCAAAGAGGTTCCCTGCATCCGGGTTGACGATCTGACGCCGGAGCAGGTGGCCTACTTCCGCCTGGTGGACAACAAAACCACGGAATACTCCACCTGGGATCTGGATCGCCTGTCGGAAGAGCTTCAGTACATCGACCTGGACATTGAGATGAACAGTCTCACCCTGGACGCCTTCGATCTGATGGACTTCCGGATGGACGATTTCCAGGACATCCCCACCGAAATCGAGATGCAGCCTAATAACTTCCTGGGCGGAAGCATGGACTTCTCCGCAGACGACAGTCTGGAGGAGGAGCTGGAGGATGTTGAGGAGCTGGACGAGGCCGAAGAATACGACCCGGAGTACTTCGAGGATGTGCCGGTCCGCAAGCTCCCTGAGATCCCGGTGCCGGACGATGACGAAGAGTACGAGGGTCTGGACGAAGAGACGGACGAAGTGGAGCTGGCCGGGCCGGATGACGATGATGAGGATGAAGCTGACGAGGAGCCGACGAATATCGCTCCGGCGGATGAGAAGCCGGAGGCCTCAAGGAAAGTCCGCTTCATTTTCGGCGAGATCAAGTTCTCCATCAGCGAGGCTGAGAAGGATATGCTGACGGACGCCTACACCGCCTATATGGATACGGTGTATCCGGCCAAGGGGTTTGTTTCCTACCTGCTGGGGAGGTAACGGCCATGCTGCACTTCGTGGAAAATGTTCCGGTTGATTCCGTAAGAAGTGCCTCCTACAACCCCCGCAAGATTACTCCGCAGGCCAAGGCGGATCTGGAGAACAGTCTGCGATCCCTGGGAATGGTAAAGCCAATCATCGTCAACGTTGATAACAACGTGATATTGGCGGGCCACCAGCGGAGACAGGCTGCTCTGGACATAGGCCTGGAGACCGTCCCGGCCATCTTCGTCCGGTCGGCCAATCCCCAGAGCGAAGTGATCTTCAACATCATGCATAACAGCATCGAGACCAGCAAGGCCACAGTGAAGGTATCCGGGGTCCAGCCCGGGAAGTTCACCTACGTGCCCAGAGACCGGATCACCATACTCAAGCAGCCGGAGTCGGTGACGGAATCCTCCGTCATCTCCTCCATGATCGCCCGCAACGGGGAGTGGGGCAGCGCAGTCTGCGATGAGATGGGAAACGTCATCCTCAATGCGGAATACGTGGCCACCGCCGTTCTCATGGGCTATGGCAGCCTCGTCTATTGCATACCCGAGAGCAAGCGGAAGCTGCTCCTGTATTATCTGAGCAAAGATTACGGAGAGTATTGCTACGACGTCATCCCGGTCAAGACCTACGCTCAGAGCCTGGCCCAGCCCACCCGGTTCAAGGACGGGAGAAAGGCCAAGATCTCGGTGGTCTACGAGAACTTTGTGATTCCGGAGGTTCCAAAAGACAAGAGCATCTTCGACCTTGGGGCCGGAAAGATGGAATATGCGAACTACATGCGGGGCAAGGGATACCGGGTATGCTGCTACGAGCCTTCCTACAGGGTGGCGGGCGGTAAGCACGCCTTCGATCTCCGTAAGATCGTGAGCTGCATTCTGGATACGGAGCGCAACGTCCGGAAGTACGGCCTGTTCGATGTCTGCGTATTGGACAGTGTGGTAGGGAGCGTAGCCAACAATACCTTCGAGGATATTGTCATCATGACTACGAATGCCATGATGAAGAAAGATGGTGTTCTCTACACCGGGACCCGCAGTATGACGGAAGTAACCGGCACCCAGATTCAGGCGAAGACCCGAGGGAACAGGGGCCGGTTCATGTACTTCCTGGACGATGACGGGTACGGCATGAGCTTCAAGAACGGGATCGCTTATAAGCAGAAGTTTCACACCGTGGAGTCCTTTACGGCCCTGCTGTCCCGCTATTACGAGCATGTGGAGGTCATACGCACCTGCTATACGACCATCCACTGCAAGGCGACAGGTCCCAGGAAACTGGACCTGAAGAAACTGCGCTGGGCTTTAAACGAGGAGTTCAATATCGAATATCCCAATGGATATCGCCATAACAGGCAGGGGGGCCTGGTAGAGGCGGTCATACAGGAGGTGAAGAAGCGGGATGGCGAAAAAGGATCTGTTTGAGGAATGGATCGAAGAGGGGATCGTGGAAAACCGCCTTGCGGTACTGCAGTCCCTCGCCAGGCAGGGAAAGACCGTGGCCCAGATAGGGGCCAATTTCGGCCTCTCTGAGCGCCAGTTCCTCCGCCTTCAGAAGAAGCATCCGCCTATTCACAAGGCCATGAGGATGGGACGGCAGGAAGTAACGGCCCTCCTGGAGAACCAGCTGTACGCAGCTGCCCAGGAAGGCAACGTTACGGCGATCATCTACGCCCTTAAGATCTACGGTGGCGAGTTCTTCAACGACCGGAAGTACGTCCAGAAGACGGAGGTTACCGGGAAAGACGGAGCGCCATTGGCGGAACCAAAGGTGGTGCTCTACCTGCCACAGAAGCAGGCGGGGGCGGATGAGGAATGAGCGAGAGGAAAATCTTCAAGCCCCAGGCGGGGAAGCAGGAGATGTTCCTGGGTCACTCCGCCGACATCTGTATCTACGGCGGGGCTGCCGGAGGCGGAAAGACTTACGCCCTCCTCCTGGAGCCTCTCTACCATATGCGCAACCCGCAGTTTGAAGCAGTCATCTTCCGTCAGCAGCGCACCCAGATCCTGAATGCAGGAGGCCTGTGGGACGTCAGCAGCACCATCTATCCCTTCTTCGGAGCGCAGTCCGTCCAGTCTCCCAAGCTGATGTGGACATTTCCCAGCGGTATGAGGATCACTTTCTCGTTTCTGGGCTCCTACAAAGACGTCACCTCGTGGCAGGGCAGCCAGGTTCCGCTCCTGTGTGTGGAGATGAATACTCCGGTCCTCATGGGCGATGGGACGTATAAGCGGATCGCAGAGATCCGGCCCGGCGACATGGTGCAGACGCTGCATGGAGCGAGGGAAGTTACTGCGGTGGGTGTCCCCACGCTGAAAGAGTGCGTGCGAGTGGAGCTTCCCGATGGTTCGGCCCAGATCCAGAGTGTGGATCATAAGATCCTCACGGAGTCCGGGTGGATTTCGTATCAGGATCCGGGAGGCGGAGACAGCAGAGACGGCCAGGCCCGGCTGGTGAACGGCGCTGCGATATACAGGTCTCTGGATCGTTCGGCAGGGAATTCCCCTGTCCTGTGGTACAGCCATCCTTACACGGGCCAGGAGCAGACGGCGGATTGCGTGCAGCTTGAGGCCGTGAAGATGACTCCGGTGGGCCTGAGATGGACCGTAGACATGACGGTTGACTCCGAGAATCAGTACATTACAGAGGCCGGCCTCATCAATAAGAATTGCTTCGATGAGCTGACTCATTACAGCGAGAAGACCTTCTTCTACATGCTCTCCCGTAACCGTTCCACCTGCGGGGTAAAGCCCTATATCAGGGCCACGTGCAACCCGGACGCAGACAGCTGGGTGGCGAAGTTCATTGAATGGTGGATTGATCCCGAAACGGGGTATCCCATCCCGGAGCGCTGCGGGAAGATCCGCTGGTTCCTCCGCAGGGAGGAGACGCTCTACTGGGCTGACACCAGGCAAGAGCTCTGGGACCGGTTCAACCTCAAGACGGAGTCCGAACGGGCGGAGCCAAAGTCCGTCTCGTTCATCTCCAGCGTGCTTCAGGACAATAAGATCCTGATGGAGCAGGACCCGGGGTATATGGCCAATCTGAAGGCCCTGCCTCTTGTCGAGAAGGAACGGCTCCTGAAGGGCAACTGGAAGATCCGCCCCGCTGCCGGTCTCTACTTCCCCCGTAAGGATGTGTCGTATGTGGAGGTCGTCCCAAGCGACGTTTCCCAGTGGGTCCGCTGCTGGGACCTCGCAGCGACCGAGACGGAGGAGAATGAGGACGCAGCCTACACCGCTGGCGTTCTCATTGGCAAGAGACGGAACGGACGGTACATCATTGCGGATGTCATCAACCGCCAGATGTCTGCTGCTGAGGTACGTCAGACCATCTACCAGACCGCTGTCCAGGACCGGAGCAGATACCGCAGGGTGCGGATCCGGCTCCCGCAGGACCCCGGCCAGGCGGGCAAGGAACAGGCCCAGAGCTATACCAGGTTCCTGTCCGGGTTTGATGTCACCACCGTGCTTGAGTCGGGCAGCAAGATCACCAGGGCGGAACCCCTTGCAGCCCAGTGGCAGGGCGGGAATGTGGATATTCTGGTCGCCCCCTGGAACGAGGCCTACGTATCCCAGATGGAAAACTTCCCGGCAGCTGCTCTCAAGGATATGGCGGACGCATCCGCAAACGGTTTTGCCGAAGTGGAGTCCCGATCCACCTTCAATCTCAGAAACCTGATCTGAACTGTAATACGCAGGATTGCCGTCAGCAGTCCTGCTTTCATGCCATCACAGAAGTCTGGCGGATTGCTCACCCGCACCGGGGCAGTACCGGGAGATGGCAAGGGGCGCTCGACCTGTGCATGTGAAGGCGGGCAGCCTCATGAACCGGACTGGCGGTTCACCGTATCGTTCTTCTCAGTTGGAAGAAGGACATTCTCCTCAACAGACGGCAAACCCCTGGGCAGCAACAGGGGTGCGCCAAAGCGGTTCCTGGTGTAGTTCCCGGGAACCGCTTTTCTTATGGAGCGATACGGATCTGATTCGGTCTGTTATCAGCCCGGTCAGCTGGCCGGGTTTTCTCTTACCTGACAGGAAAGGAGGGAGCGCATGGAGGATAAGATAACGCAGAACTACAGACGGTTGCTGGAGAACAGCACCGGCAGGGCGGTAAATCAGCCCCGCATGGACGGGTATGTCAATACCATGAACAAGTTCAATACGATCCGGGACGCTTCCACCCATTATCATTACCTGCCGGAGCCCCAGATCCCAGACGAGTTTCTTACCCGCTACTATGAAAGCAACGGGCTGTTCGCCAGAATCATCGACGTCCCCGCCGAAGATGCGGTCAAGCATGGATTTGAGCTGAACGGGCTGAAGGATGAGAAGATCATCCGCTTCTATAAAGAGGCCCTGGACGAGCTGGAGTGGGACGATGCGGTCATGACCGCCCTCCGCTGGACCCGCCTTTATGGCGGAGCCATCATCGTCATGCTCATTAATGACGGCAGAAGGCTTCAGGACCCGGTAGATTGGGCCAGTATCCAGTCTGTGGACGGCCTGCGGGTCTATGATCGCTCCCTCATTACGCCGGACTATCAGTCCATGTTCAATTACAGCTCCAGCGATCCGTTCCGGACCAGAGGCTCCCGGATGGGATATCCGGAGTACTATGACGTGTACAGCCGGTTTGGATCCTTCCGGGTCCACGACAGCCGGTGTCTGGTCTTTCGGAATGGGAAACTGCCGGAGAATACCTCCAACACCAATTACCTGCTCTGGGGCCTGCCGGAATATCTCCGGATCCACAAGGCCATCCAGAATACGGAGGTCTCCCACGAGATGGCCCCCAAGCTCCTCGATCGGGCCGTTCAGGCGGTCTATAAGATGAAGGACCTCTCCAACGAGCTCTCCTACGAGGGAGGCGAGGAGGCCGTTCTCCGCAGGCTGATGGCGATTGACTCCGCCAGAGGCCTCCTGAACAGCATTATCATTGATGCCGAAGAGGACTACGACTTCAAGACCTTCAGCTTTACCGGGGTCATGGACGTGGTAAACGTCAACTGCAATCTGCTCTCGGCGGTAACCAGCATCCCCCAGACAAAGCTGTTTGGTCGATCCCCAGCCGGAGAAAACGCCACCGGCGAGGCGGATCAGGAGAATTACAACAGCCTGATCGACCGCTACAACCGGACCTGCGTCCGGCCCAACCTCCGCTACATTCTGTCGGCGATCTTCCAGGCCGGGATCTTTACCGGCGAGATCGACGAGATCCCCAAGCTGGATATCACGTTCAACCCCATCTGGTCCATGAGCGAGGCCGAAAAAGCTGAGGTCGAGGCCAGAAAGGCTGCGACAGCGCAGACCAGAGCGCAGACCGCCCAGACTTACGTGGATATGCAGGCCCTGGACCCCAGCGAAGTGCGTAAGGCCCTGGCAGGCTCCACAGAAATGGACATCGAGAGCATTCTGGACAATCTCCCGGACGAGGAGATCGCAGCCAGCCCGGATCCCCCTGTCGATTCCAATGCGCCACTGGCAGCTCCCAACGCCACCAGACTCCCGGAAGATATGGGGGCCACCGCTACAGAGGCGGATGCCGAAAACTTAGGCGGAGTGGGCGTCCTGGTCGTGAAGGACGGTAAGATCCTGGTTGGCACCCGCTGCAGCGACTCCGGAACAGGCCTCATCTGCGGGCCAGGCGGGCATATCGAGCCCGGAGAAACTCCCGAGGAAGCTGCGGAACGGGAAACTCTGGAGGAATTTGGCATCCAGCCCAGGAACCTTTTCCCCCTTGGCGTGGGCCCGCAGGAGCCGGAAACGGGAATCGCTCCGTACATTTTCCTGTGTACTTCCTTTGTGGGCGAACCGTTCTCCCCCAGCGATGAGATCATAGAACCCGCCTGGTGCAGTATGCAGGAGCTGGACCAGCTCCGCCCCAGCCTGTTCCAGCCATTTGCGGACTCCCTTGACCGCCTGACGGAGATTCTGGAGAAAAAAACTTCAGAAAACTTTCAAATTGGGGTTGACAAATCAGCTGAAAGTGGTATAATCACAGGCGATGGGGGACAGGGAAGCGGTTTCCCCAATCACGCCGGAAACAGAGGGCATGTGGGTGGATCCTCGCCACGAGGGTCCGCTACCGGAGCGAATCAGGCGTGTACGGGGTTTGCGAATACGAAGAAACTGAATGGACACGTAAAGAAGCATCTGCATCAGTACCCTGGGATGACAAAGACTCAGTACGTGAAGCACGCCATTAAGTTTCTGCAACAGCCCTGCGGTGGAGATATAGACGGATATATCACAGCTGACGGAAAGGTCGTCCGGTTTAACATGGCGACAGGTGAGTATGCATCAGGCTACCCGGGGTCCCATCTGTGTACATGCTTCTTTGCCAAGTATAATGATGCTACCGGGCAGTCAGACATCAGGAAGGCAAATAACTATTTCAAATATGATAAGAAAGTAAATGCATACACGCCACCATCTCAGGGTACACAGGCCACGCAGCCGGCTAAAACAGCCAGTGTGCAGCCCGCCAGGTCAGCCACGGCCAGCAAGCCAAAGGCGACAGCCCAGAAGGCAAAATCAGCCCCAAGGGGCAAGCCAAAAGGGAAGAAAGCCGGAAAGAATAAAACGGGAGGAAATACAGTATGAAGAAAAAATGGGAAGGCAAACACATGTGCCCGGTATGCGGGCAGACGGAGTTCGACGCCCCTTTCAGCAACGATATCTGCTTTGTCTGCGGATGGGAAGATGACGTAATGGAGGAGGGCGCACCCACCGGAGCGAATGAGATGGAGCTGGACGAGTACAGAGCTGCCTACCAGTCCGGATGGTTGCCTGACTGGATCAAAGAGGAGCGAGGCCTGATTTAAGGCTATTCTCATGGCGTTTCAGCGCCTGGGAATATACCTGCATGGCCGTGCCTGAAAGACGAGAGAGGGGCCTTAAAACCGGCCTGAGAGCGATGCGAAAGCACCGCTCTTTTTTATTCCCGGGAGGGGTGGAGATGGACAGAGAACTGATCGCAGGGATCAGGAAAGTGACGGATACGATCAGGCTGCGCCGTATGGACGGCGGGAGCGGAAGCGGAAACTGGGGCCACGAAGGCGGGTCCGGGCGTGGAGGCTCTGCCAAGGGCGGTGGAGTAGCCAACCGGATCCTGGCGGATGATGGGACTTACACCTCCGTTGCGAAGAAACGGATGGAGATGAAGAGGCTGGCGAAGCTGGGCGCTCCCATTACGCAGGAGGAGCTGGACCTGTTCGCAGCCGTTGTGGCCCTGATGCGCAAGAGGTATGGATATGGAGCTACGGAAATTCCGCTCGAAGAGCCGGATCATAAGCCGGACAGCGCCCAGGTATCCTCTATCGGCTGAACGGGAGTTCGTCCGGGTCACCGCCCGGTACATGCGAGAGGCCCGGAAGATCGCCCGCAGCGAGGGGCGCAGGCTTCAGGAGGCTTCTTCGGAAGCACGCATGGAGGCGGAGCGGAAAAGGCTGGAGAGACTTCTCGCTGCCGCTCTGACGGCCATGGGCCTGGAGAAACTGCTGCGGAGGATCGCTGCGATCGCACGGAACATCTCCCTGAACGAATGGCTGCGGATAGTGCGATCCACCCTTGGCGTGGAGCTGGACAGGTCCTACTACTCCCCCTCCTTTTACGAGCCGGTTGTAACGAGGTGGGAGGCAGAGACCCGGAAGAAACTGAATGGATATCCGGCTTTCCTGGCTGCGGGGATTGCGACAGCCGTTCTGAACGCCCGGGATCCGCAGCGGGTTCTGGAGATCGTGGATGGCAGGTGCCTGGCGGTAAAAAGGGCCATGGCCTCTACGGCCAGCAGCCAGACAGGCACCATCCATGCGGGTCTGTTGAAGCTGACACAGACGGATGCGGGAGTGAATACCTACATCTGGAGCACCATGCAGGACAGCAGGGTGCGGGACGGCCACCGTGCTCTGGAGGGTCAGGAGTGTTCCTGGGACGATCCTCCGGACACCGGGACCGGGAATTACCATCCGGGCGAGGAGCATAATTGCAGGTGTACGGCGATCCCCGTGTTCGACCGGGATACCCTGAGCCTGCCTGTCATATAAAGTCTGAACAGTCTGCGAAGGAGGAATGCTTATGGCCTCGCAGTTAAAACGTGTGATCCGGCTGGACAGCCTTCCGCTGGATCAGACCTACTTTACCGAAGAAGGTTACCTGTTTGACAGGCCCATCCTGACGAGTACAGGGATCTTCGAATATACCAATGATGACGGACAGATCCGCCGGGAGCTCAGGCTTCCGGAGGATGTCTTTGAGCCTGAAAGTCTGAGGAGCTATATGGGCAAGCCAATCATCATCACCCACAGGGCAGGGCTGGTAGACAACAGCAACGTGGGCGAGTTCTCGATTGGCACGATTCTCACCGAAGGTTACCGCAGTGGGGACGATGTACGGGCCAGAATAGTGATTCACGATACCAGGGCCATGAAGAATGCGGGGCTGAAGGAGCTGTCCCTTGGCTATAACCTGGATCTCGAAGAGACGCCGGGGGAGTGGAATGGACAGCCCTATGACGCCATCCAGCATAATATCCGCATCAATCACCTTGCTCTGGTTCAGGAAGCCAGAGCGGGCGACCAGGCCCGGCTGAACATTGACAGCCGGGATGGCAAAACTTTCAAAGGAGGAAGAAAGATGGATAAGACCCAGCGCAATGACGGCCTGACGCCTGAGCAGCTGCAGCAGGCGATTCAGGAATATCTGGCTAATCATGCAGCTGACTGCGGAAGCGCCACCCTGGACGCTGAAGGTGAGAATGCAGAACCCATCCCCACCGTCCCCGCAGAGGAGAATCAGGAGGAGCCCGTCATCTCCGCTGACGCTGAGGGCGAACAGCAGGAGCCCGTGGAGGAAGGATCCCCCGCAGAAGAGGCCCCGGCTGAACAGGCCCCCGCAGATACCCCCGCAGAGCCTGTGGATATTGGCGTGGAGGATATCATGCCCATGACCCTTGAGCAGCAGATTGGAGCTGTCAAGGAGCGCAATCCCGAGCCGGACGAGGATATGCAGATCCTGCTGAACATCATCGACCGGTTCCTGGCGGAGAAGGCCTACGATGACGCCAACACGCCCCAGGAGGAACCCGCCCAGGCCCCAGCAGCTCCGGAGGAGGAGCCCAAGACAGACAGCAGGGCGGACAGTCGCAGAGCGGACAGCCAGGACGTGGCCTCTGTGGCCGATAAGGTCTTCTGCCAGCGTATGAAGATCGCCCGGGCTGCGCAGAAGCTGAATCTGGATGGCGTGGAGTATATGCCTCTTGCAGCTGCCAAGCGGGCCGTCATTCTGGCGGATACCCCCAATATCCGGCTTGACGGCAAGAGCGAGGTCTATCTGGACGCCCTGTTTGATCGGGTCCTGGCCCATCTGGACAGAAAGGGACGGACCACCACCGGCGAGCAGGCCCGTCAGATGTTCAATCCGGGCACCGCCGTCCATATGGACGAGGATGACAATACGTCCGCAGCTGCCAGGTTCAATGCGATGCTGGCGAAGCGCCGTCAGCACCAGTAATAAGGAGGAGTTACAAATGAGTGTACAGACTACTTACAGCTGGGCGGTCCCCTTCGGGATGCCCGGAGCCATTGCCGACAACACTGAGTATGCCGGAGTTACCTTCCTGAATGGCGAGGAGACCGGGAAACTGTTCTGCGGTCTGGGCGTCGTGCAGGGCGAGACACCGGGAGTGGACGTGAAGATCCCCACCAGCGCTGATACGGCCAAGTTCGAAGGCGTTGTCATTAACGACTATCACTATGAGCTGGATATGGACGGCAAGGTGCGGATCCCCAAGGGACGCCCCATGGCGGTGCTCCGCTGGGGCAAGATCTATGTGGCCTTGGCGAAGGAGGCCCAGCCCAAGTACGGCGATCCCCTTAAGATGAAGGCTACCGGCGAAGAGGCCGGCTACTTCGATCCTTCCGGCGATATGGCCGTCAATGGCCGTTTCCTCAGCGGTCCGGACAATGGCGTTGCTCTGGCCGAGATCTTTAATCCCGGCTTCGTGCAGTCCTGATTACTTCCAGAAGGAGGATTCTAACTATGGTTGAACACAAGTCTTTCGATCAGACCGACCTGAACGCTCTCAGAGCGGGCGGGATTGGCACAATGGTCATGAACAGCCCTCAGTGCCACTTCGACAGCGCAGATGACGCTGCCATGTACTTCGCACGGGAGCTCGATTTCGTCAAGGCCCAGTCCTACGACGTGGAGCATCCGGAACTGACCGCCCTCAGTCTGTTCCCGCAGACCAGCGAGGCGGATCCCGGAGCCGAGACCATTACCTTCTACAGCTACGACCGGACCGGCATGGCGAAGGTCGTGAACGATTACGCTGCCCACGACTATCCCAGGGTGGACACCAACGCCAAGGCTACCACGGTCCCCATCAAGTCTCTGGGCGCCAGCTACGGCTACAGCGTGCAGGATATGCGGGCCTCCCGCCTGGCGAATAAGAATCTGGACGTCCGCAGGGCGGAAGCTGCCCGCAAGGCCATCGACCTGAAGATGAACCAGATCGCCTGGATCGGCGACAAGGCCACCGGTCTGCTGGGCGTGCTTTCGGAAGAGCAGCAGATCCCCGTACTGACGGCGGGCAAGGGGGCCACCACCGGCTCCTATACCTGGATCCTCAAGAATGCGGACGAGATCCTGTTTGACGTCAATCGGATGGTGCGTGAAGTGTCCCGGCTGACCAAGAACGTGGAGCGCCCGGACACCCTCGTCCTGCCCTCCGACGTATTCCTGGACATCTGCAATAAGCGGGTAGGCGATACCGGCGAGACCGTGCTGAGCTTCATCAAGAAGAATCAGCCCTACCTGAAGAACATCGTTTCCGCTGCCGAGCTGAATGCCAACGCCGTGGAGTTCAATCCCTACGCCAAGGCGGATCCGGAAACGGATGGCAAGGGCGTGGCCCTGCTGTTCACCAACGACCCCCGGAAGCTGTCCGTGGAGATCCCGGTCCCCTTCTATCAGGGTACCGTTACCGTGGATGGCATGCTGACCAAGATCCCCTGCGAGGGACGTACCGCTGGCACCATCATGTACTACCCCCTGAGTGCCATTATCATGACTGGCATCAGCATTAACGGTCAGTGATGGAAGATCCGTACGGCAGGCTGCCGGGAAGCGTGGCCTGCCGTTGTTAATAAGGAGGTTATTATGAAAGCAGTTAATGTGAGCAATAAGATCATTATCCTGGGCGATACCACCCTGCTGCCTGGCGAAGAGTGTGTGCTGACGGAGGTGGGTCCGGGCGAGGAGGCCCTGGCTGCGGTTGGCTCCCTGAAGCTCGTGGAGGAGCCCAAGCCCGCACCCGCTACCGTTTCCACTAAGTCTAAGAAATAAGGAGTGGCGTTCATGACGGCCCTGGAGATTATACGGGTCGTTGGAACGGAGTTCAGGGGAATACGGGACAGCGACCTTACAGTATGGATTGAGATCTGCAGGCCTCTGGTCAGCAGAAAACAGTTTGGCCCGCTGTTCGAGCGGGCGCTGGCCTTCCTCGTATGCCACAAGCTCAAAATGGCAGGCTACGGGGACAGCCCCCTGGGAGAGCTGGGGAAACCCGGCACAGGTTTCGGGCTGGGCAGCGTATCTGAGGGCGGAAGCTCCGTCAGCTTTGGGAACAGTCAGGCCACCAATATGGAGACGGACGCCGAATATGGCCTTACCGTCTATGGCACCCAGTTTCTTCAGCTGCGCAGGATGGCCGTTATTCCTATCCACTGCTCCGGAGAGTGGGAGTGGCCTCCGCCACCCAAACCCCGTCATCACCATCACCACCACCGCAAGGACGACGATGATGCGGAGGGCGAGGGCGAGGGCGAGGATGAGCAGCAGTCCGTGCCATCTGTTCCACTGTTTCCGGCCAGGCCCCAGCTGCCCATTGCGGGCGAGGATCGCCTGGGAGCCGTTAAGGTGAAGCCCGGCGCAGGCCTGAAGGTGGACATTGACGGATCGCTGCGGGTGGATCTGGAGACGATCCTGGCGGATGCGGAGGGCGAGGAGCCATGAGTCTGAGCCTTCCTGGTATGACTGCTGCCGGGTCCAGATACCTGTCAAGCCTGGAGCAGCTGTCCAGCCTCACCGTAGATGTGGGATTCCTGGATTCCGGATCCTATCCCAACGGGATTTCGGTAGCTGAAGTCGCAGCTGTGAATGAGTATGGCACATCGTCCATTCCGTCCAGACCCTTTATGCAGCAGATGGCAGACAACCATGCGGAAGATGTGAAGCGGAGAGCCGTTTCCATGGGCAAGAGCCTGGCCAGTGGCGCTTCCGTAGAGGCCGAATTGGAGTCATTGGGTGAGGCTGCGGTCAAGCTGGTCCAGGATACGATCGAGAGCGGATCTTTCACACCCAATTCCCCGGCTACCATGGCCCGCAAAGGGTCTTCGACCCCCCTTATTGATACCGGGCTGATGAAGGACTCCGTTACCTATGAGGTCAGGAGCCAGTAGAAACGGAGGCCGTGATATGAACATCACCCTGTTCAACAGGAATTACTGGGCGAGGCGCTTTGGAGAGCAGCGGGAGATTCGTGGATACATTACCACAGGCAGGCGGGATTTTATTGTCAGTCTGAATGTGCATCCGTCCGGGACGGACCGCCAGCAGGCCAATGACGAGGGCGAACGGCGCATCAAGCGCCTGGAGGCCCACGGTACTGACGAGCTCGTGGCAGCTGATCAGGATACGGAGACAAAGGGAGATCTCCTCTACTACCATGGATACTGGTACGAGTGCGTAAACGCACAGCTCTGGGATCACACCGTATTGAATCACATCAACTACAGCTTCGTCATAGTACCGGATGACGCACACGGAACCATTGATCTGGACGACCCGCCCAGGCGGGATCCCAATAAGATGCGACGTGGCGAGGGACTCTTTACCGTTGACGGCCAGCTAAAGGTGCCTGCCGGAGACAAGCCGGGCTTCGTCATGATCCCCGCTGGCTCGGGCCTTACGATTGAGCCGGACGGATCCCTGGCGCTGGACAGCGCTACGGCAGATGAGATCCGCAGGGCGTATGGGGAGGGAGTGCCATGAGGTCAAGAGAGGCCCGGGAGCTGTTCCGGCAGCTGACCCGCACCTTCTTCCCAAAGGCCACCGTCATTTTCGGCAGGCAGAGCAGGGCTGCGAAGAGCAGGCTCCCGCTGGTGTCCATTACGCCTGGCGCTGTGACCCGGGCCACCTTCCCCGTCCAGAAGCAGGCGGATGACACTCCGCTGGCGTTCTATCCATCCCAGATGCGGATTGCAGTGGATCTGTTCACGCATGGCTCCCCCATAAGGGAGGGGAACAGGATCGTCGCCTACGAGAATACGGCCATGGACGATATGCTGGCCTTTGCCGATTTTCTGTACTCCCAGTCTGCGATCGACTGGTGCCACCAGCAGGATGTGGCCATTATCCTGGACAGGCCCGTGCAGGACCTTACCGGGATCGTCAACGATGACAACTACGAGTACAGAGCCCGCCTGGAGCTCACCTTCCACTTCACGCAGATGGCGGTTGGCTATGCGGGGGTGCTGGAGGAATCCAGCGTTCGCTACCCGCATGACAGAGACGAATGGGTGGAAGAGCATACAGATCCGGAAGGCGGGGGCGAAGGTGGAGGCGAAGGCGGGAGCGAAGGCAGCGATCCGCAATACGATCCCACGAAGGATCCTGACGTCTATATCGATCCCACGGATCCGGGTACTGTTTACGTCCCTGTCCCGCCTGCGGATAAACAGAGTACTGTGGGCAGACCGGGCGGGAATCAGACGGACAATGACCCGTATCACAGAACCCGTGTGATCCCCACGTTCAAACCGCTGGATTCCGGAGGCGGTTCCCAGGAACTTGCGGATGAATATCTGGGCTACTTCACGGAAGCAGCCATAACAGAGGAGGAATCTGAATGAGCATTAATCTCGACCGGATTGCGACGGTTGATATTGACATCATCAATCCGGTAATTGAAGACATGAGCTTTAACAAGCTCTTAATTGTTGGGCCTGGCCCGAAAAACTTCGATGTGACTCCCACCGCTGGCGTGCTTGAGTACGGCAGTATTGTGGAGATGGAGGAGCAGGGGTGGATTACCACCGGCGAGGATGCGGATCCCCTAGGCGCTGCTGCCCGTGTGGCATTCTCCCAGAACCCCATCCCCACCAAGGTGTATCTGGCCCCCACGCAGCCCACCGGCGAGGCCAAGCGCTTCGCTGCTGTAAAGGCTGCCGTTGAAGAGGCTATCGCTGAAACCGTGGGTCAGGCGACCCCCAGTGGCTGCAAAGTCAGCTACGACTCCGATAAGCGGGTCCTGACCGTACACATTGCGGGCGCTTCTGCGTCCGGGATCAAGGGTACGGGCGCTGGCCTGCTGTGCCAGAAGCTGCTGGATGGCGGTTATGCCATCTATATTGGCTCCACCCGGATCCTGTCCATCGATAGCGTCCGGACATGCACCGAGTGCCAGAAGGTCCTGGATATGTCCGAAGGTAATCCCGCTGTCCAGTTTAAGGTGCGGGTAGGCAAAGTCATTGACGGAGCCTCCACCTGGGTTGATTTTGGTGTGCTGGCCCGCTATCCGGATAACAGCAACCAGGAGGGTCCCTACGAGGAGTACAAGGGCACTCTACCCTCGCCTGTGGAGAAGTACGAGCCTGCTGTGGACGCTGTGGCCCGTGCCCTGGACAACGAGGACTGGTATGCGGTCTGTCCCGCTGGCGTGCCTGACGACGAGTACGAGGCCATTGCCGAACTCATTGAGACGCAGGAGAAGATCTTCGTCTACACGGAGCTGAAGTACTTCCAGAATGGGGAGGTTCCCACGGTATCCCCCACCTACATGCGCACCGCTGGCGTAGTGGCCCTGGAGTATGCGGATCAGGATCCCGCCCAGGTACCCGCAGTGAATCAGTATGCCAACGTAGGCTTTACCGCTGCCTGGTTCAACTTCCAGCCCGGATCCGAAACCGCTGCCTTCAAGCAGCCCCGTGGTGGACTCGTCTCCGGCAAGTTCTCCAAGGACCAGATGGATCATATGGAGAGGGACAACCTCAATTACCTGCTCAGTATCCGCAACAGGGTCGTCAGTATGAATGGCAAGATGATTGGCGATGAGTGGTGCGACATGATCCGGTTCCGGGATTACCTGAAGTCCTACATGCAGAATGAGATCGTCAAGGTCTTCCTGGCGAATCCCAAGATCCCCTACACGGACGCCGGAATTACCCTGATCCATAACGCCATGGAGGCCTCCCTCAAGCATGGGCAGGCCGTGGGCGGGATCTGCTACGATGAGTACGACATGGATGGCAATACCATCCCCGGCTACGTCACGAAGGTGCCCACAGCTGCCAGTATCAGCGCTGTCCAGCGCCGGTCCCGCAAGCTGACCGGCTGCACGTTCAGCGCCCGTCCCACCGGGGCCATCCACTTCGCCGAGATTACCGGCAGCATCACCTACGAGATTTCCTATTCGGAAGGAGTGTAACCAATGGCTGGCGTTATCAAGACCTATAACCCCAAGGAAGTTACGATTACCCTTGGGGCGCATCTGGTTACCGGGTATGCCGAGGATTCCTTCGTTACCATTGATCCCAATGGCGATGGAATCACCAAGAAGGTGGGCTGCGACGGCGAGATCGTCAGGTCCATCTCCCCGGATGACACCTATATCGTGAAGCTGACTCTGCTCCAGACCAGCGACTCCAGCGCATGGCTGGAAGAGCAGCTGGCCCGTGACCGGGAGACCGGAGATGCCATGTTCGCCATCATGATCAAGGATCTGAAGGGTGGCATGGTATTCAGCGCCGACTCCGCCTGGCCCAGCAAGAGCGCTTCCCGCCAGTATGGTAAAGAGGCGGGCGACCGTGAGTGGGAAATCCACACCGGCTCCGCTACCATTACCGGCTGACAGCATACAAAAGGGCCACCGGGGTAAAGTCCGGTGGCCCATACTTTTACAGGGGGTTCGCATATGAAACTTCAGGAGGTTACAGAAGTCTCTTTAGGGGACTACAACTTCTATCTCAGACCGTTTCCCGCCTTTCGGGCAGCTAACATCTTTGGCGATATTGCCTCCCTGCTGGTGCCTGTATTAGGGGCGGTTCTGCCCGTCATGAATTCCGTTCAGGACGGGGCGATTGAGGAGGAGGATTTGCAGAAGGCCATCCCGGCGATCGCAACAGCCTTCCAGGGCATGAGCGGGGATCAGGTGGAAAAGGTACTTAAGAAGCTCCTCATTGATAACCAGAATGTGTCCATAGAGGGCGAGATCACGGAGGATAAGACCAGGCTCCTTACCATGGACTATGCCAACGAGGTATTCGCTACGGATATCTGGGGCATGTTCCGGCTGGTCTGGGAGGTTATCAAGCTCAACTATGCGGGTACTTTTTTCGGGAAAAACGGGGTGATCCAATCTGGAAACCTCGAAGAATCTATGAAGATGATCAGATCAGCAAGTGGGGCACGTTCGACTTCGAAAGGTTCACGGAACTCGAAATAAGGATGTACCTCCTGATCAAGGCCCAGCTGGCGTCCAAGTATGAGCTGGAGACGGTGTATACCCTGGACGAGGCTCTGAAGCTCTACGCCTTCCTGGAGATGGAGAATACCATACAGGACGGGCAGCGCAGGGAGCTGGAGGCCAAGACGAAGCGCTAGCGGGCCAGCGTGCGCATCATGTCATAGACCAGCAGGTTCAGGTTGTCGTCGAAGCCGTAGGTCCACAGGGACTCCCAGATCCCGTCACAGTCCTCCATCTGATAGAACAGCAGCTGCTTCAGGCTGTCGCAGAGGGCTGTGTGACTTTCCAGGAACCGGCCATCCCCCTCCGGGAATATATTCATTCCAGATCTCCTGGCCCAGTACCGGTCCGCTTTGGGAGAGTATGCATAGACCGTCGCAGGGGACCAGAGAGCCAGCAGATTCAGGGCGCTGGCGAGGGACTGGTGGTAGATCTCGCCCATCTGGAGATCGTCTATCTTCCAGTTTATGTTCTTTATAAAGACGTTGCAGTCGTAGTACTGCAGCCCGGCCATCGACCGCCCGGTCCGCAGCAGGTCTCCCAGGCAGCTCCGGACAAGATCGCCCTCCCCATTGGCGATCAGATTGTGCAGGCCGGCAAAGGGGCGGGACCTGGGGGTGTCAAACAGATTCAGAGCCAGATAGCTGGCCTGACGGAACATCCCGTCAAACGAAGGGGCCTTTACGTCCCACACCCGCCTGAACTGGTCTGCAGCCCTCCACAGGAGCCTGTCGCTCCGGTCCTCGAAGTGTATCACATAATCGCTGATACGCTCCATCTCATCAAGCATCGCATCTGTCATTACCAGCAGCCCCTTTCCATTTCAGTTACCAAGGACAGGATACCAGCGAATGGGGGCTAAGTCAACTCGGGATTTCAGGGAATTTATGCCAGGCGCAAGGAGGCGAGATTGTGTCACAGATTGTAGTAGCTGAACTGCTGAACCGGATTGGATTCCAGGTAGACAGCTCCGGGATCAATCAGGCTACCAGTCAGATCAACAGTCTGGCCAGTTTCGCCAAGAACGCTCTGGGCACCCTGGGGCTGGCCTTTTCGGTCAAGGGGATCGCCAATGCCATCAATGACTGCGTGAACGCTGCCTCCGCCGTACAGGAGATGGAGAACAAGTTCAACGTGGTCTTTGACAACCTGCGGGAAGAGGCGGACCAGTGGGCGGAGGATTTCTCCAACTCCGTAGGCCGAAATAAGAACACAATCAAAACGTACATGGCGGACATGCAGAACCTGTTCGTAGGTTTTGGAGCGAGTACCAGGGACGCCATGGACATGTCTGAGCAGATCACATCTCTGGCCCTTGATCTGGCCTCGTTTGGCAACATGGACGAGGATGAGACGGTACAGCGGTTGCAGAAGGCCGTTATGGGCCAGTCCAAGGCTGCTGAGATGCTGGGCGCTGCTCTGAACGATCAGACCAGGGCGGAGGCCATGGCTGCGCTGGGTATGACCGGCACCTACAAGAAGCTGAGTCAGCTGGAGAAGATGCAGGTCAACTACAAGGCCGTGCTCATGCAGAGCCAGCCCGCCATAGGCGACTGCGTGCGATCCATGGGCTCCTACGAGTCCACCATGCGCCAGTTCCAATCCCGCCTGAAAGAGGTCAAAGAGCTGATAGGCGGGTTCTTCATGCCCACCATGCAGAAGGGACTCGCTCTGGTCTCCAGAGCCGTCAACGGGCTGCGCCTGATCATCCAGAAGTTCATCGACTTCTCTGACGCTGTAGGCGGATCCGAACGGGTCCTGGGTGTCCTGCTCCCAACCATTATTGGAGTAGTAGCAGCCATGAATATAGGGATGGTCACTCAGTTTGCGGGTGCCATCCTCCAGCTGGCGGGCGCTTTCAACCTGCTGAACGCAAACGCCCTTGTCTTAGCTGCCGGGATACTCCTGGTGGCTCTGGTCGCAGAGGACTTCTTCTCCTTCCTGCAGGGCAATGACTCCATGCTGGGCCGGGCCGTCAACGCTGCCGGATTTTCCAAAGAGGCGGATCGGATCCGGGAGGCCCTTGGGAAGATCAAAGATGGGTTTGGCGCTTTTGTGGAGCCCATCGTAGCCCGGCTGAACTACATTAAAGACAGCATAGGTCAGGCGCTCAGCGAAGGCCCCTTCGCAGACTTCCTCAAGCGGGTGGGTACGACAATCCACCAGATGTCCAATGCCGTAGGCGGATTTGCCGATGGGTTCGCCACCTTAATGCGGAATGCCGGGGTGGGAGTGGGCGACGCCATCCAGGGAGTAGCTGACTTCCTGGGGCAGGCCTTCGTGGATATGCAGCCCACCCTTAACGCTCTCTATGAGATCATAGACAGCGTGATTGTGGATGGCTTCGAAGTCCTGGAGCAGGTCATGACTGCCCTTGGGCCGGTGATTCAGCATCTGGCGCAGGTGTTCGGCAATCGCCTGGCCGGTCAGTTCAATCGACTGATGGAGCTGATCAAAGGGGTCATCTCCGTTATCAGGCCCCTGATGACCATCCTGGGCAGGGCGCTGACCAGTATTCTGGGCACCGTTTCCACCGCCTTTGAAACCTTCATCGATGTCTTTTACGGAAGCAAGGGCGTAAAGGGCAGCGGGAAGGCCGGCTGGCTGGACAATATAGCCAGTTCCCTCCAGACCCTGGGACAGTGGCTGAGTGACAATACCCAGGCTGCTATTGACTTCGTAAAGCAACTTACGGACGCCCTGAACCCGGCCATCGAAGCTCTGGGCGGAGCTGCTACCGCTACCATGGATGCCCTGAAGGGGTTTGGGCGGATCGCAGGCGGAGCTTTCGGGAAAGACGGAAAGCTCTGGAAAAGCGGGCGCAACGTAAAGACGACGGATGCGCAGGGCAACACAAAGACGGAGTGGAAGGAAGGAGACTACTCCCAGTCGGGTGGGTTCGTTACAGCCATAAGCGCCGTTGGATCTGCTGTCGCAGACATGGGCAGCGCTTTTGGCAGCGAGATCATCAACTGGGTAAACTTCTTCACGGAAGTTCTGACCAAGGTTACGCCGGTGATCCGGACCGTAGGTGAGGTTATATCGACTCTGGCCGGTAAGATCGCTGGCGTGTTCGCCACCGCCATCCGGGTGGCTATTCCCATTATCGTCAACATCGCTGCCATCCTCCGAGAGAGCTTCCTGGTAGTCCTGGACACTCTGATCCCCATCGTGACAACGGTGGCCAATGTGATTGGGACTGTCCTGGGCGCAGCTTTTGACATCCTGGGCGGGATCATCTCGGTCGTAGGCGGAGCCATTGCGAACTTCACGGGCGGGATCCGGGAGAATGAGGATACCCTGCATGGAGTCGCTGAAGTGATTGGCTCCGTGGTATCCGCCATCATCATTCTCATAGCGGTCTTCAAAGCGATCAGCCTGGCTATGGCTGCATATCACGCCATTGTGGCAGCGGTGCAGGCGGTACAGAGAGCCTGGATGGTTGTTCAGATGGCTCTCAATGTGATTCAGACGGCGGGTCTGCTGCCCATCATCGCCATCGTGGCGGGGATCGCAGCTCTCATTGCGATCATCATCCTGGTGATCAGGCACTTCGACAAGGTAAAGGAAGTGGCCGGAAAGGTCTGGGAGGCGGTAAAGAACTTCTTTGCCGGGATCCCGGAGGCCGTGGGAAGTGCGTTTTCCACGGCTATCCAGGCGGTTGGAAACTTCTTCGGAGCCATACCAGGGGTGCTGGCCCAGGCGTTCAGCGCCGTTGTAAACTTCTTCGCCGGGATCCCAGGGGCCATCATGGGATTCTTCAGCACAGCGGTATCCGTCGTAATGGATATCCTCTCCCAGATCGAATCCGCTTTCGGGCTGCGACTGGGCGCTGTGCGGGCCATCGTTCAGGGTGCCTTCAACGCAGTCTCCATCATTGTCCAGACCATTACGGGAGTCATCAAGGGCATCATCGATACCTTCCTGGCTCTTATCCATGGGGACTGGCAGGGGGTCTGGCAGGGGATCCTCAGTATTGTGGGCACGATCTGGAATGGGATCGTCTCCTGGGTCTCGAATGCGCTGGGTACTCTCTGGGGCGTTATCACGTCCGTAATGGGCAACATTCTGGGCGGGATCTCCTCCATTCTCAGTTCCATCTTCGGATTCTTCGTCAGTATTTTCGGCAGTATCTGGAGCGCTGTGACTGGTCTGGTAGGGAACATCGCCCAGAGCATCATCGATGGTCTGATGGCAGCTGTCCAGTTCCTGCTGGATCTGCCCGGGCAGGCTCTGCAATGGGGCGCTGACATCATCAACGGCCTTGTGGAAGGCATTATGGGGGCCATAGGCGGGGTAGTGGACGCTGTAGCCGGGATCGCCGGAGCGATCGCCTCCTTCCTCCACTTCAGCTCCCCGGACGTGGGTCCGTTGGCCGATTTTGATACCTACATGCCGGACATGGTGGATACCATGGTTTCGGGCATGAACGAGGGCCAGGGCGACGTTGCCAACGCAGCGCAGGGTCTGGCGAACAGCGTAAACGGCGGTCTGTCCACAGCAGGCGAAGGGTTCGATCTGGACAGTATCATGTCCAGTTATACGCCATCCACGTCCGGCTCCACTGGGACGGGCGGGATGACAGGATCCGAATTAAGGGATCGCCAGCAGTCCAGCAGCGCCACCACCTCCTCCTTTGACTGGAGCAAGTACACGTCCGGATCTTCCGGCAGTTACGACTTCAGCAGCCTGACAACGGGGACCAGCGCCAGTAACGAGGCGCTTACGACCCTCAACTCCACCGTAACGGGTCTGGTCAATCAGTTTACCTCCTATGCCACCTCCGTCATGGGCGCTCTCAGCCCCTTGGCTACGGATCTGGCAGGGTTTGGTACTACGCTGACCACCATCCCCACCGTATTTGCGGATGGGATCCGCTCCCTCCTGGCTGTAGATCAGACGCTGGTAATGGAGCTCACCGGCGTGGGCCAGGCTGTTACGGCGCTGCCAGCGCTCCTCACAAGCGCTGCCCAGACAACGTTCGGCATTCTCACCCAGACCGCTGCGGGTGTTACCGGGATAAGCCAGACGGTTGCGTCTGTCCCGCCCATCCTTACCAGCGCCTCCCAGGCGTTAATGGGAATCCTGTCTCAGACCGCAACCTCGATCGCCGGAATAGGGCAGGCCATCGCTGAGATCCCTGCTATGCTGACCGGCGGGCTGCAGGCCATTCAGGGCGCTGTTACCAACCTCACAGTTGCGGTAACCGGAGTGGTCCAGACAGCTCAGTCCATACTGACCGCTCAGACTGAGTTCACAGTAGCGGTATCCGGGATTGCTCAGACAGTCCAGTCCATCCTGACGGGCCAGTCTCAGGTCGCAGTTGCGATAGCCGGGGTCTCTCAGACCATCCAGCCCATCCTGACGGGGCAGACCCAGATCGCAGCCTCCGCAGCGGGGGCCGTGCAGGCCATAGAGGGAATCCAGGGAGCGCTTCTCCCCATGGATTCCGCCCTGGCGGGTACAGCCCAAATCGTGCAGGGGCTCCCGGCTTTGATTACTGGCGCAGCTCAGGCCATCCAGAATGCCTTGGCTCAGGCCGGACCCGCTCCCAGCGGGCTGGAGCAGATCGTATCTTCAATCCCCGCCCTGATTACGGACGCAGGCCAGATGATCGCCAATGCGATCTCCCAGCTTGGCGCTACAGTCACAAACGGAGCGCAGGCCGTAACGGGCGCTGTCACCCAGCTTGGTACAGCCCTGGCTGGCGGGACTCAGACTGCCGAAAAACCGGCAGCCAGTGCGCCACAGCCCTTAACTGGCGTGATCCAGGCCATTTCAGGCGGGATCCAAACCCTGGCGGGAATTGCAGGCCAGGCGGGCGCTGCTGTCGCAGGCGGGATCCAGGCTTCGTTCAGTGCCTTAGCTCAGGTTGGAACGGGCATCCTTGGCAGTCTGCAGACGGCTCTGGGACCACTGACTCTGCTGGCGACGGATCTGACCGGAATCGGACCGGCTGTTGCAGCCCTGCCCGTTGTATTGGGCGAGGGGTTCGCAGCTTTAGCCGGGGTGACGCAGGAGCTGCCTGCCTCGCTGGCGGAGCTGATAGAACTCCACGTGCAGGAAAACGCCATGCTCCTGGATCAGAGAGCTGGCATGGACGCAAACGAGGGGCTGACGCTCAACGCCTTCTCCCAACTGCTGAATTTCAAGAGGTCTGCGCATACGCAGCTCGTATCCATTATGAATCAGCAGCTGAACGCAGTCCGGACCCTTACATCCCAGTTTAACGCTGTGGTAGCCAGCGGGCTCAGCACCATCCAGTCCATCCTGGTGAGTAATAACGCATCTGTACTGACCGCCATTACCAATACCGGCACCGCCATTGCCAGAGGGCTGAACGAAGTCAAGGCCAGCGGAGCGATGGCTGCAATGGCAGCAGCTCGTGCAGCATCATCCGGCACTGTGAGCAGTGTTTCCAATAGTACAAGCACATCTAAGAGCGTAAATATGTCCGTAACCCAGAATAATTCCTTTGTCGGTGACGTCAGTACGCAAAAGTCCAACGCAAATTATGCCAATAAACTCAGCGGAGACATCTACGGACAGGCTGCCAGAGCGGTCAGCTATGCCAGATAACAGAGGGGAGGTTGGCCTTCATGCCACGGGCGAAACAGCCTGTTACAATCAATGGCGATCTGGAGTTCGATGCCCTGATCAGCCAGACGAGGACCCTGGAGGCCACAGCCCCCCAGTATGCCGTTGAGGATGGCTATCATGTGAGCGACGCTATCCTGCTCCAGCCCGAGAAACTGGATATGGTCCTCTATGTTACCAATACGCCAGTCACCTGGTACAGCAGGCACGGGGGCAACCAGAACCGGGTGGATGAAGTCTGCAAGCAGATGGAGGAGCTGTACTTCGCCAGGGAGCCGGTAACCATTACCACTACGGACGCCACCTATACCATGATGGCGATTGAGAAGTTGGAGGTCTCAAAAAGCCTGGAGGTAGGCTACGCCCGGGAACTGAACGTCTCCTTCGTCAAGATACGGGTGACCTACCAGCAGACAACCACCATCCCGGACAGCTACGCCCGGAGCGGAGTTACCGAGAAGAAGGCGGGGACGGCCAATACCGAGACGAAGACAAAGACCAGCTCCACGAAAAAGGCGACGACAGAGACGGCCTCCACATCTTCCTCCTCCAGCAGCAAGTCCTCTTCAAGTTCCTCCGGAAACTCGGGTGGGACGGCCACTAAGGGCAGCGTAATGACTGCCCTCGTTGACTTCGCAACGGGAAAGAAGAGGTGAAAGCATGGATCCGGACAATATCGAGAGCCTGGAGTATACCGTGATTGAAGTCCCGGACATGAACGACAGCATGAGCAGGATCGCCCTGGATAAGAAGCAGTATACGATCCGGTTTACCTACAATATGTACGAGGATTGCTGGACGTTTGGCCTTTACAACTCCCTGGAGCAGCCCATTGCCATAGGCCTGAAGATCGTGCCTAACATTGCCCTGAATCTGTACGTGACGCATCTCAATATGCCGGATGGAGCCTTCGCAGCCATTACCAGACTGCCCAGGATAGGGCGCTACGCTTTCAAAGAGGGCCAGGCCACCTTCGTCTATATCAGCCTGAGCCAATTGGAGTGATGGAAGATGGCGAATCTGGAGAACTTTGACAGGCAGTACAGGTTTGCAGCCGGTCCGGCGGGCGGGGCCGGCTTTGAAGTGGGCGCTCCTTCGGGAGAGCATGGAGCTGCCATCCATTGCAATTTCTCATTCCAGAAGAGCGATCTGGAGACTCAGAATACCGGAAAGGTCAGCCTCTGGAACCTCAGCCCGGCCCAGCTGGCCGTCCTGAATCGCACAGACTGCGTGGCCTCGTTTCGGGCCGGGTATGGTAAGCGGATCGCCCTTATCTTTGCCGGAGTTGTATCCTTCGTATCTACGACGCTGGATAATGCGGATACCAAGACCGAGATTGAGATCGTGGACAACCTGGTCAATATCCGGGACACCTACGTTTCCGTCACCTATGACGGGGTAGTTTCCTGGAAGAAGATTATGGATGACGTGGCAGCGCAGATGGGGGTGGTCGTGAACTACTCCTATAACGCAACCTTTGCGAATGTTACCAACGGATACAGCTACGTGGGCAAGGCGAAGGACATCATGTCCAAGGGCTGCGCCTGCTGCGGACTTACCTGGAGCCTTCAGAACGGGGTTATGCAGGTGAAGAAGCCGGGCGGGACCATGAATCAGGAAGTGTATCTGCTGTCGGCCCAGACCGGCATGGTTGGCTCCCCAGCCAGAGTTGTCATTACCTCCAGCGAAGAGGGAAAGGAGAACGAGATTGGCTGGGACGTGGAGTACTTCATGAATGGAGCCATCAACATCGATGACTTTGTAAGGGTAGAGAGCAGGCAGATCTCCGGATACTTCAGGGTCTACTCCCTGGACATTAACGGAGACAACGAGAGCGGAGACTGGCTGTGTAAGGCCCGGCTCCTGGAGGTAAAGCCATGATACAGGAGTTTGTGCAGTCACTGAAAGATGCCACAGACGAAGCGATCCGTGGGATCCATACAGCCCTGCCGGGGAAGATCGTAAAGTTCGACCCCGTGAAGGGGCTGGCGGATGTGCTCCCCACCATGAAGTTCAAGCAGCCATCCGGGAAGCGGATGGACTTCCCCAAGATCACCGGAGTCCCGGTTGTCATTCCCCAGAGCTACGGGCAGAAGGCGACCGTGGCCTACCCGGTAAAGGCGGGAGACGGATGCCTGATCGTCTTTGCGGAGCAGAGCCTGGACTACTGGCAGTACGGGCAGGAGACGGATACGGACCTGGCTTTTGACCTGAGCAACGCCATCTGTATTCCGGGCCTGTTTTCGGTCCCCTCTTCCGTCCTGCGGGAGGCCTGCCAGGAGAACGCTGTGATTGTGGATGTGGAAGGGACCAGGCTGAAGGTCCAGAAGGATCTCATTCAGATGGACAGCAGGCAGGTGGTCATTAACGCCCAGGATACCTTTGTGAATGGAAACTTTACGACCAGCGGAGGAATCGTGAATCTGAACTGACGGGAGGAGCGGTCATGGACGGTACTGTGGAAGATCTGGACCTGCTGGTTGATATCCGCTCCACCGCTGAGCAGATCGCCCCCTTCCTGGACATGAGTCCGGCCATGTGCAGGCTGTATACGTTTTCGGCCTGCCTTGGCGATCTGGAGGCGGGGAGCATGCTGGATGTGGATATGAGCGAACTCGCCTGGCAGCAGGCTATGGACCGGCTGGGCCTCTGGATCCCCTTTTGCGGGGGCAGGCACCTGGAGGCCATTGAGAAAACACGCATCTATCTGGAAATGATACGGGAACGCTGGAAAGGTGTCCTGTAAGCCGTGCAGGGGGAATGCACGAGGAGGTTATCTGATGGATCAGGTTACACTGAAGCGGGGCGACTGCATGGAGCTGATGAAATCCATCCCGGACGGGACGGTGGATATGATCCTCTGTGATCCGCCCTATGGAACGACCAAAAACAGGTGGGATTCCGTGCTGCCCCTGGGCAGTATGTGGAAAGAGTACAACCGGATCGCCAAAGAGGAGGCTCCTATTGTGCTCTTTACCGCCGAACCCTTTACATCTTCGCTCGTTATGAGCAATCTGAAAGACTTTAAATACAATCTGGTCTGGTACAAGCACTATACACGCAACTTCCTGAATGCTCATAAGCAGTTTCTGAGGACTACAGAGCTGATCACCGTGTTCTACAGGAAGCAGTGCAAGTTCCACCCCATTATGACAAAAGGACCCATGCGCAAGAAGGGGTCAGCTGGTGGCCGGAATGGCTGCTATGGCAGCTATGGGAAGAATGAGCTGATCAATGACGTCTATTTCCCTACGGACATTCTGGACTTCATAGGGGTGCCATCCACCGAGAACGAGCATCCCACCCAGAAGCCTGTGCCATTGCTGGAGTATCTGCTGGAGACATTCACGGATCCGGGGGATCTGGTCCTGGATAACTGCATGGGCAGCGGATCTACCGGGGTGGCCTGCGTGAATAAGGGGCGCAGGTTTATTGGCTTCGAGCTGGAGCCGGGCTACTTTCATGTGGCCCGGAAGCGGATTGAGGAGGCGCAACGTGCGACTGCTCAAGGGTGACTGCCTGGAGCTGATGCCCCGGCTGGCGGATCAGTCTGTGGATCTCATCCTGTGCGACCTCCCATACGGGACAACGGCGTGCAGCTGGGACAGTGTGATTCCCATCAAAGAGCTCTGGGCGGAGTACAGACGCCTGATAAAGCCATGTGGCGTCATCTGTCTGTTTGGGGCGGAGCCGTTTTCCACCTGTCTGCGGATGGAGGCCATGGACCTCTACAAGTACGACTGGATCTGGGAGAAGCCTGCGCCTACGAACTATTTCCATGCGAAGAATATGCCTATGCGGGCCCACGAGCACATATCCGTGTTCTCGGGAGGGAGCATAGGCCATGCCAATCTGCTGGCTGACAAGCGGATGCCCTACAACCCGCAGGGGCTGACCAGGGTGAACAGGCAGGTCCACAGGGCGCTGAACAAGCCGGACTCCGTATACTCCGTGAGGCCGTCGCATAAGACCGAATTTGTGCAGCAGAGCGCCGGATACCCCACCAGTATCCTGCGGTTTGGCCTTCCCACCAATGGCAGGCTGCATCCGTCGCAGAAGCCGGTAGAGCTTCTGGAGTATCTCATTCGCACATACACAAGCAGGCGACAGCTCGTATTGGACAACTGCATGGGGAGCGGTTCTACGGGCGTAGCCTGCGTAAACACCGGGCGGGACTTCATAGGGATGGAGCTCGACCCAAAATACTTTGTAATCGCCTCCAGGCGAATCCTGGGGGCCAGGGAGGTTCGTTCAAATGACGCTGGAAGAAACGGTAGACATGATGCTGTCGGAAAAGTGGGAGGACCGGTTCCAGGCTGAGTACTGGCAGGCCCGGATCCGCTACGAGAAGCTGGAGGAGATGCTGGAAAAGCTGGAGGAGGATCCGGATTCCGTCTCCAAGGCCAGCAAGGCCCTGTTCAAAGATCAGATGCGGGTTATGTACGATTACCTCAGCTGCCTGGAGGACCGGGCGCTCCTGGAGGGTATCCCCCTGTAGAGGTGATCGTATGCAACTGTATAAAGGAGATTGCCTGGAGGTAATCGAACGGGCCGGGATCCGGGGAGTCGATATGGTGCTCTGCGATCCGCCATACAGCAGCGGAGGGCTGTTCTCGGGCAGTCGTAAGGCCAGCACAAGGAGCAAGTATACCAGCGAGGATTACAACGGCGCTGCCAGATTCCAGAGTTTCTCCGGAGACAATATGGATCAGCGCTCGTTTACCGAATTCATGCGGATGTGCCTGAGCAGGTTCCGGTCCGTCTGCAGGAATGGGGCGATCTGCGCTGTTTTCATTGACTGGCGCAACCTCCCGGCCATGACGGACGCCTTCCAGATGGCTGGCTGGGTCTGGCGTGGGATCGTTGTATGGGACAAGGGGATCAGCAGGCCCAACCCGGACCGCTTTCGGAACGACTGCGAGTACATTGTCTGGGGCTCCAACGGGGAGTCCGGAGGGAAACCCTACCCCGGATGCAAGAATCTGCCCGGCTGCTATCATGTTAAGTCTGTGTCCACAGGGCAGAAGCATCATCAGACCGAGAAACCAGTCCCTCTGCTCCGGAAGATACTCGCCATCTGCAAGGAGGGTGGGACCGTGTTCGATCCGTTCATGGGCAGCGGATCCACCGGGGTAGCTGCCATCGAGACGGGCAGAGACTTTATCGGGATCGAGCTGGACTCCGGGTACTACGATTCCGCAGCGCTCCGGATCTCTAATGCCATCCGCAGGCGTGTGAATGGGCCTGGTAAGGCCCAGCAAGGGAAAGCAAAGAGGTGAAGCCATGCCACCGGCATCGAGAATGGGCGACGCTGTGCGGGGTACGACTGCGGGAGAGCACAGCGGGCATGATGATCCGCCCCACGGTCCGCTCCCGTTTGACGGAGAGATCATCTCCAACTGCTCCGGCAACGTATTCATTAACAGGCTGGGAGCAGCCCACATAGGAAGTGTTACCGTGGAGAGAGACGCCTGCTGCGGGTCCAGCAACGGAAAGGTGGCCAGGGGGTCCGGCAGTGTTTTTGTGAATGGGATCCCGGCCAGCAGGCTGGGAGACGCCCTGAGCCCACACAGTGGGACGGGCGAGATCGTGCAGGGGAGCGCTGACGTGTATATAGGAGGCTGACAGAAGGGAGGCGGTGCGTATGGCGGATATTCTGCTGGACGAGCATGGAGACATCTGGATTGACGAGAGCAGAGGGGATATCCGGCTGACGGACAGTATCCGGCAGGAAGTGAAGATCCACCTGCTGTGGCTGTTTGACGAGTGGAGGCTGGGGCCAAGCCTGGGATTCCCCTGGTTTGAGTCCGTCCTGATAAAGAACCCGAACATCCCCAAAATCCGCACCCGCATACGGGAAGAGGTTATGAGCGTGGAGGGCGTAACCTCCTGTACGATTACCGGAACCAGCCATAACCGCCGGGACAGGACGGCGGTATTTACCTTTACCTTCACAATTGGCGAAGAAGAGTACGAGGAGGAGATTGCGCTATGCCTGAGTACGGGCTTACCCTTCAGGGCCCAAACATAAAGAGGCTGGACGTTCTCCGGTCTGAGATACACACAGAGCTCTCGGAGCAGTGGGGTGTCAATACACAGCAGGACCCTGAATCATTCATTAACGTTATCATAACGAACTTTGCTGACAGGCTGGCGGAGCTGTGGGAGCTGAATGAGTCCCTGTACTACGCCATGTATCCATCCACCGCAGAGGGCGTGAATCTGGACAATGCAGCCCAGTACGGCGGTACGACCAGAGAGCAGCCGGCTAAGAGCTATTACAGAATCCTCTGCACCGGGGAGGATGGGACAGTACTGCCCGCCGGAACCATGATCGCTTCGGACACCAATCCCAGGACGAACCTGACGATTGAAGAAGACGCCATGATTACCCGGCAGAAGTTCAATAAAGCGGCTATCATCTCTACGACAACGAAGCTGGTATCCGCCCTGGCGGTCGCCATCGATACGGAGCTGTATACCTGCGAACCGGACCCGGATGCGGACCTGGCGGTGAATATGCAGAAGCTGGCGGACTGTATCCTGAATGAGGATTTCAATGTCACGCTGGAAGGCACGACAATTGTCCTCGAATGTCACAGCGAAATCACGAATCATGAGCTGGTATTGTCCGAAAATCTGACAACGGAGACGGTAGGCAGCGTTGTGACCTTCGGTACGGAAGAGGTTGGAGACATTTTCATCCCGCCGGGCGTCATTACGCAGATTGTGAAGGCGGTAGGCGGGCTGGACAGCGTAGTCAATGTAGGCAGCTATATCGCCGGACGGCTGACGGAGACGGATGAAGAGCTCCGGCAGTCCTACGCTGACAAGATCTTTAACCGGTCCAGCAACATGATCGAATCCATCCGGTCGGCTATTCTGAAGCACGTGCAGGGTGTTACCACCTGCTCCGTCTACGAAAACTACGGCAATGAGGTGGACGAGAAGGGCAGATACCCGCACAGCGTGGAAGTGGTAGCGGATGGCGGAGACGAAGCGGAGATCGCCCAGGTCATCTGGGACACGAAAGCTGCCGGGATCAACACCTACGGAGATACCGTGGTGGAGATCATAGGCAACTACGGCGAGAAGATCCCGGTCCGGTTCAACCGCCCGAAACCGGTCTATGTCTGGTTCCACGTGGGAGTTACCAGGAGCAAGACGGTACAGTTGCCCACAAACTACGTGGAAATGATCAAGGAGCAGCTGGAGGCCGGGGTAACGAAGCTGAGCGCTGGCGAGGATGTGATTCCGCAGAAGTTCCTGCCGGAAGTCCCCGGCGTGGACTATCTGGATATCCAGCTCTATGCCACTCCTACGGAGGGCGAGGCGAAACCGGCGGAGTATGAGGCCAGGAGCATAGCCATTGACGAACGGGAGATAGCCCGGACGGACGTGAGCCGGATTGAGGTGGTGCTCGATGGCTGAGGATTACAGGCAGAAGCTGTATAACGATCTCCCGGAGCAGTTCAGAGACCAGCCCCGTATCAAGGCCCTGATGGACGTGCTGGGCGGGAAGCTGAATGAGATTCAGCAGTTTGCCCAGGATGTCCACGATAAGACAGCCCTTCAGACGGCCCAGGGCGCACAGCTGGACCGGATAGGCGATATCGTGGTACTGAGCCGGTACGAAGCCGGTGTGCTGGCCTGCCTGTCTGAAAGCGTCTTTTACCTGGAGGATGACCGATACAGGGATTACCTGATATATAAGATCTGGAAGAACACCAACCATACCACCTACGCTGACGTGTACAAGGGGCTGCGGATATTCTGGGACCGGCCTCTGTACTACAGTGAAGACCCGAATATTCCCGCCTGTATGATCTTCGATACCGGCGAGATGGACGGCTGGGTGGATACCCGGCCATTGATGGATATGCCCATCATACGGGCTGCGGGTGTTGGGTTTCGGCTGTACGCAAGGACAAAGACGGAGATGCCTCCGGCCTATGTGTACGTCGTAACAGGCTTCCTTAACGTGGCGGAAGGCACTCTCCCATGGTTTGAGCGTGATATTGATTACGATACAGGGCTGTTTCTGCGGTCGGGGTTCCTGAACGAGTCGATCGAACCCCTGCCACAGCAGGAACGTGACATCGACTATACGGCAGAGGTCGAAGTCAAAAGTGACCTCCTCAACCTGGCGGAGAACAGACCGTTTCCATCTCCGCCGGTGGAGCAGGACTTCCCGTCCTTTGAAGGACTGGGCTACAGTATCATGGAGACACCCATCGGAGACGTTTCCCAATTCTAAGTAAGGAGGTCTTAAAGTGTGAGTTACTACGGCGGAACTGTAACCGTAGCCGGAATCAACCTGATTACCAGCCTGATTGCCGGTGAGACCATACAGTTCACAAAGATCATGGTTGGCACCGGCTCTGTCCCGGAAGGAAAGACGGTCATGGATATGACTGACCTGGCGGAACCAAAATGCGCTGCATCTTCCACGATCCCGGTAGCGGAGAACGGCAGACTGTATATGACAGTCGAGTACCGGAACGACATGAACGGCGGGCTGAAGGAGAGCTTCTGGCTCAGAGAGTTCGGTGTCTATGCCAAAACGGACCGGCAGGAAGAGTGCCTGCTGTACTATGCCACCCTGGGCGATTCCCCGCAGCCGGTATCTGCGTTCAAAGAGAACCGGGTGGATATCCGGCGGTATCCAATCACCATCGTACTGGCTACGGATGCAAAGGTCCAGCTTCTGTACGATACCAATGCGTTCCTGACCTCGCAGGACGCTCAGACAATCATTACCACGCTGATCCACAATGCCCTGACGGGCGAAATCTGCCACGCCATTACGGAGCAGATCACAATCCCGAAAGAGGGTTGGGTCAGCTGGGAAGAGGCCGGAAGCTCCGGCTACAATCTCTACAGGGACGTTACGGTGGATGTGTCCACGGAGGCTGGCACTCCCTACCTGGCGCTGGATGTGTCCAGCTTGGACGCAGCAGCCAAGTGCGGATTCGCTCCTACGGCGGAGTGCCATGATGGCAGCGTCCGGTTCTTTACGGTGGAAGCGCCGTCAGACGCCCTGACCGGCTCCCTCCAGATGTTCTTCCCAGGCAGTCCGGATGACTCCAGTGTTGTGCCTACGCTTGCGATTGCCACCAGAGAGACACTGGGCGTGGTCAAGATTGGCGACAATATCCAGGTGCTGCCGGACGGCACCATTTACGTAGACGCTGTGGACGTGGCAGAAGACGTCACAGCGAACGATCAGGAAGCCGACGACGTGATTGACGGCGTGTTCGGCGAAGACGATGATCCATGATATCCGCAGGAAAGCCCTGTAGATATACATCTATTTCATGAAAGGAATGATCCATATGGCAGTTGTTGAAGTCACTGATAAACTTGTCAATCTGGAAGCTCTGCAGGATCTGGCTACCAGAATTAAGACTGAACTTGAAAAGAAAGCGGATACCACCACCGTAACTCAGCTGTCCACGCAGGTCAGTCAGTTGCAGGAAGCCGGTGGCGAGCCTAACAAGATCGATAAGATCACCATCAATGGCAATGACGTTACGATGACGTCCAAGACCGCTGCGATTAAGATCAAGGTCAACGGCACTGACGTTTCCATGACTGAGGCCAGCGCTGACGTGGATATCAAGGTTCCCACCACGGTCGCTGAGCTGACCGACCACGAGGACTATGCCCTGGACACCGAGGTTACCGAAGCGGTAAGCGCCCTGAAAACGGAGATTACCACCCGGATCGCCTCCGTGTACCGGCCCGGAGGTACGATTGCTTCCGATCAGCTGGATGAAACGCTGCTGACAAAAGATAACCTGGGCAAGGTATACAATCTGTCCAACAGCTTTAATACGAGCGAGAACTTCGTTGACAATGACGGCGAAGTGAAGGCGTATCCCGCTGGCACAAACGTTGTAGTCATTTCTACCGGTGCGGAAGAGTACAAGTTTGATGTCCTGGCCGGGTTCATCGATCTGTCCCCCTATGCCAAGACCGCTGAGGTGGCCAGCACCTACCTGACGCAGGCTACAGCCCAGTCCACCTACGAGACCAAGGAGGACCTGACCTCGAAGCTGGCTGAGTACCCCAAGACTGCGGAGCTGCAAGATAAGGTCAACGAGCTGGTTGGAGACGCTGACGGCGAGAATTCCGGCCTGATGTCGGCCCAGGACAAGAACAAGCTGAATGGGATCCAGGCGGAAGCCACCAAGGTCGAGCAGGGCGAGAACGGCAAGATCAAAATCAACGGCACGGATACGGTTGTCTATACCCATCCCTCTTACACCACTCAGGTGTCCGGCCTGTACAAGATTACTGTGGACGCCCAGGGCCATGTGTCCGCTGCGGAGAAGGCTGCGAAGGCTGACCTGGATGCCGTGATTACGAATGCCACTGCGGAGGCAGCTGGCCTGATGTCCGATACTGACAAGGATAAGCTGGACAAGATGGAAACCGCTACGACGGAAGATGTCCAGGGCGTGCTGGACATCCTGTTTCCGCCGGAAGACTGATTGAACTTCACAGGGGCCGGGAAACCGGCCCCTTCACTATTCCACACTGGAGGTAAGATATGCGCCTGATAACCATTGAACATCTGAAATCCGGTCTGGAGGCTGTAAAAACCTTTACGCTCAACTACATGCGGGAGATGATGGCGACCGTAACGGCTGCCATTCAGGACCTGGACAACCGGAAGTCAGACAAGGGGCATACGCACCCGGCAGAGGATGTTGCCTTTGAAGATGGCGAAACCATGCAGGAGAAGCTGGACAATGGCACTTTCGACGGAGCGAAGGGACCCACCGGACCGCAAGGACCACAGGGAATCTCTGGCGATACCTGGGTGCCGTCCGTCAGCCTGGAGGGCGATCTTACCTGGGCCAAGAACGCCTCCACTGTGCCCCAGGGAGTAAACATTATGGGTCCGAAAGGCGCTACCGGCGACGCCTGGGTGCCGTCCGTCAGCGAAGAAGGCGAGATAACCTGGACGAAAGTAGAGGATGGAGACACATCTGGAGCGCCGGATCCGGGTACGACACGGGTCAATATTCAGGGGCCGCAGGGTGAGAGAGGCCCGGCTGGACCTAATACTGTGGGTGGAGATACAGCTACTGACCTGTCCGGTTTGCTGGTGGGCGAGAATGGCATGATCCGAGAAGCCGTGCCTGGCGAGGATTATGTGGCTCCAACAGGGGATATTGAGGGTAATGCTGATACAGCCACAAAGCTGGAGACGCCCCGTGATATTCAGCTGACCGGAGATGTGACTGGCCGGGCGCTGTTTGACGGGACGGCGGATGCTGTCATCACCGCTTCTTTGGAGCCTACAGGGGCGGAACCCGGCACCTATGGCAGCCCCTCCATCAAGCCGGAGCAGGGAGCCTCGTTCGCAGTGCCTCAGATTACAGTTGATGAGAAGGGGCGGATTACGAAAGTAATCAACTCCTCCATTACCCTCCCAAGGGACGTGGATACGAAGTATCAGACTATGACTGGGGCCAGCTCCAACGCTCCTGGCACATCTGGCCTCGTTCCTGCGCCGGAAGCCGGAAAGCAGGCAGCGTTCCTGCGAGGGGATGGAGAGTGGATAATACCAACTGATACCACGTATGAGGAGTCTACCGGGGATGAGCCAGGGCTTATGTCTCCGGAGGATAAGGCAAAGCTGGACAATACCAATATCGCTGTTGGAACCTGCGCTACGGCAGGTGACGTAGCTGCGAAAGAGATCACTCTGACGAGCTCGGATTCCAACTGGAGGCTGATGCCTGGAGCGCTTATCTCCATCCTGTTCACGGAGACGAATACAGCCGGACACCCTACCTTTAATATTGCAGGGAGCGGAGCCCATCTTGTCTGGTACAATACAGAAACCATAAAAACAGATAATCTGCAATACGCAGGTACAGCTGGCAGATACTGTATGTACCAGTTTGATGGATCCTACTGGGTTTATATCAGCTGGAGCGTAGACAACAGCACCAACTACGTGGGGGCGGTTGAGCTTCCACTGCCACCTGGTCAGATGGCTATCGTGGGGACTTCTGAGAAGTACGCCCGTGAGGACCATGTACATCCATTCCAGGTGAATATCGCCGGAAACTCCGGGACGGCCACCGCTCTGCGAACGGCAAGGACCATTTCCCTTTCAGGTGGGGTCACAGGGACGCCAACGATGTTTGACGGGACTGACAATATCACAATCCCGGTTACGGCTGTGGATCCAGAGTTGCTGTCCGGGCCCGTGCCTCCGGAAAAGGGTGGCAGTGGCAGGACAGACGGGAAGGCTTCAGGTCTGATTGATCCAAGAGATATCACGTTAGAGGGAGATATAAACGGCTCTGTATCCTTTGACGGGACAACAAACGTGACTATTGAGGCCACTCTACCTGACAGCGGAGCAACTGCCGGTACTTACGGCAGCAGCGCAGCCAGCCCGGCCCCTGGCGGGTCATTCAACATCCCGCAGGTTACAGTAGACGAGAAGGGGCGAGTGACCGGGATTGTAGAGCAGACGATTACGATCCCTGACGATACAAAGGTTACGCAGACGCTCTCAGCTGAGAACAAAGCCTTTCCGGTGCTTCTGTCGAAGGGGACTGCGACTGCTACGGAGACCTCCCTGTTCGGGACTGGGGTCACGGTCAACCCGTCTACAAATACGGTCAAGGCAGCTACGTTTGACGGCAAGGCAACTTCATCCGCAACGGCTGACAAGCTGACAAACGCCCCTAAGATCACGATCAATGGCGGGGCTACCAGCGCAGCAACCACGTTTGACGGGTCAGGTGATATCAATATCACCATTACACAGCTGGACGGAAGCAAGATGTCCGGAGCTGTCCCCGTTGAGCAGGGAGGAACCGGAAGGACGGACGGCAAAGCGGTTGGGCTGGCTACGCCCCATAATATCAAGCTGACCGGAGAGGTATCCGGGTCAGCGAGCTTTGATGGGACGGCGGACTGTACCATTACGGCAAAGATTGAGGCCTCCCATATTCAGGCAGCGGATGCAGCGCCGTCTGACCAGAAGCGGTTCTGGATAGATACCGCAAACGAAAAGATCCTGAAATACCATGATGGAACCAGCTGGGTTCCAGTCCATGCGGTCTGGGCACCGTAGAAGAGAGAGGTGGTTCGATGAAAGGCTTAACTAACGCTCCCGGTAAGGTTGGGAAAGATCTGGAGGAAGTAAAGGTCCAGGTCCAAACCGCTCAGTCTACGGCGAACCAGGCCAAAACGGCTGCTGAGACTGCGCAGAATACCGCCGATACCGCCAAGAGCACTGCGGAGCAGGCAAAGACAACAGCTGATGGAATTGCAGGGACTGCAAATGAGGCGAAGCAGACGGCGGAGGAAGCCAAGAGGATAGCAGAGGAAGCCAAGGGAACAGCTGATACAGCGAAATCCACGGCTGATACTGCCAAGAATACAGCTGATGCAGCTTCCGAAACTGCGGGAACGGCCAAGACGACAGCGGACGAGGCCAAAAAGATGGCAGAAGACGCGAAGAGCTCTGCGGAGCAGGCCAAGCAGGACGCAGCTGATTCGAAAGCCGACGCTGACGAAGCAGCGAAGAAGGCGGAAGAAGCAGCAGAAAAGGCCCAACAGGCTGCCCAGGAAGCGATGGGAGACGTAAAACACGTTGAAGTAAAGGGAGATACCCCTACGGATACGAAGTTATTCTGGGTAGATACAAACACGTCCAGTGTCCTGAAGTATTATGACGGAGGGACATGGAAGGGCGTACATGCTGTGTGGGCACCCTGAAGAAAGGAGGCTATAATATGCTGGATACGAACCAAGCGAAGTTCCTTACCTATGCAATTGACCTGGAGTCTTGTATGCACGCAGGACAAAACAGCGGAAAAGCAAGCGAGATTTGCGAAGCGCTGAATGGGTTAGTCCTGGATGAACCGAGCAGGAAAACGGTTAACGACATTGTTTTGTCTGCAATCTATGAGATATATGAAAGCAGCGAGGAAAATATCCGCTATGTCATATCAAACTTAACCCACGTTGATGACCGGGAGAACAAGCTAAGTGTTTTGGAGGTGATGGGGATAATTGCCTCAGAAAACGCTGAGAAAGCAGATCATTGGTTGGAAGCAAATGTTTCTCCGGATATGTACGATGGTGGGGCTAACAAGCTTCAGTATGTGCGGAGCCTGATTATGCTTTGCAGAATTGCCAAGCGGTATGATAAGATGGCTGATATTCGCTCGATCCTCTTAGAAGAGGCGGGTTGAATAACATCAGGAGGTGAACTGTAATGGACGAACAGTGGATTAGTGTCCTGTCTGACGTGATAACAATTGAGGAGTCCATTCAAAGCGGGACTACAGAGAACCTGCAGGAGCTCTGCGAGAGGCTCAACTCTATGGTTCTGACTGATGATCAAAAGGAAGCAGTAGAGGATGCATTAAAGCTCAGCGATGAGAAAATCGCCCGTGGTGGTAATGTGATTCTTTTCCTGCTGAATAACCTGGATTGCATTGAGTTCAAGAAAGAACAGATCCTGGAACTTGATGCATCTATGGTATGGAGAAGAAGAGACAGCAAGGAAATGGACAGCTGGGTAAAGGAAAACATTAAGGAAGGCATGTTTGATGGAGACTACGACTTTTCCAGACTCGCCAGCTCTCTGACCTTTATGTGCCTTTTGACAAATAATTCCGAAAAGCTTGCTGTATTGAGAACTCAACTGGAGGTGTTTGTGGATGGCCTGTAGTAGTTGTAGTGGCGCTTGTGGAGGAGCATCTTGCGGGACCTCCTGCTCAGGTAATTGCGATAGCCAGTGTGATCCTGGTTGCTCCGATACTTGTTCGTATAACTGTGGACGTGGATGTAGTGGATGCAGCGGAGGCTGTGACGGTTGCTCCGGTTGTGGCTCTGGCTGCGGATCTTCCTGTGATGGCTGCGATGGTTGCTCCGGCTGTGGCGGATACTGTGACTATTCCTGCGATGGTTGTGATGGTTGTTCCGGGTGCGGTTACGGGTGCGGATATGGCTGCAATGGCTGCGATGGTTGCTCCGGCTGTGGTGATAGCTGCTCCTATAACTGTACGGCCTGTACGGGGAACTGTACCGGGAACTGCGATAACGGATGCACGGCTTCTACTATGACCAGTGTCTATACGAATTTAGGCAAGAATATAGTCCTGGATGCTATTGTAAGGGCAAGCGATGTAAATGAGATTGAGAATAGCATAGTCCGGGAACTGAACAGGCGCAGGCTGACCAAGGACCAGAAGACGGCAGTTGCGGAGCAGCCAATTACAGGAGAGATGCTGGACTCAATCCATAAGAATTGCAAGACTGGTGGATACACGGGGGCAGCTCCCGAGAAAGGAGTTCTTTCTGCCAGCCAGATGCAGACATACATCAAGTACATCCAGGATCTATATAAGAAGATCATAGTTTCCTGACGATTGGAGGCAGGAGGTTTATGGGAAACTTAAGGAAGCCTGTCAGAGCTGATATCAGCGAGGATGAGGCCAACCGTGCGGAGGCTCTTGTATTTGAGATCAACAATCTTAAATGCATACTTCATCTGATAGACACCCGTAGCTTGCCGAACAGGGAGTATTACTTTCGCCTGTTTGTAGAGAAGCATCTTGACTTGGAAGTGCTTCACGAGCAGTTAGCGGAGAAGTACTTCAAAGGGCGTCAGGTGCAGAATGTCAAAGTGAACTACAAGAGCAGGACTTTGTTCTGTGAGGAACTGTCAGGGGGCGAGCACGAATGAAGGAAAAGCCTGAGAACTATAATGATCAGGTAGGCAGGCTGTTCCCGGATAAGAGCGGGAAGAAGGTCAGAAGCGTAACGATGCAGGTGACTGACGCCTGCAACTTATGCTGCTCGTATTGCTACCAGATTAATAAGGCTCATAACTATATGGACATTGATCTGGCGAAGCAGTTCATAGATATGCTTCTGAGAGGAGACAGCCTCTATATCAACTACGAGAACACGAACGGCCTCATACTGGAGTTTATCGGTGGAGAGCCGTTCATGGCTATCAAACTGATAAGGGAAATTACGGAGTATGCCTTTGAGAAAATGATCCGGGAGAAGCACCCTTGGCTGAGGTTCTTCCGTATCTGTATCTCCACTAATGGGACTCTGTATTTTCAGCCGGAGGTGCAGGCGTACTTACGGGAGTTTGGTCCCTGGATCTGTCTTGGGGTTTCGATTGACGGGAACCGCACCCTCCATGATTCCTGCCGGGTGTTCCCCGATGGGACTGGGAGCTATGATCTGGCTGCGGGTGCTGCACTGCACTATATGAAGCACTTCGAGCCCATCAGCTGTAAGATGACGTTGGCTCCTGCGAATATCGGATATACAGCGGATGCCATCTGGAACCTTCTGAATCTTGGCTATGACGAGATTTTTGTGAATTGCGTTTACGAAGAAGGATGGACGTTAGAACACGCTTCAGTGCTCTATAACCAGATGAAGAAACTCAGTGACGCTCTGCTTAGAACCGGCAGATCTGAGAACGTATACATCCGTCTGTACGATGAAGATTATTATATGCCTTTTGACCCGGCAAAGGATGACGATAAGAACTGGTGCGGTGGTAATGGGGATATGCTGGCGGTAGACTGGAGGGGCAACCTCTTTCCCTGTCTGAGGTACATGGAGAGCTCTCTTGGAAATGACGTAGAGCCAATCATCATTGGTACTGTTGAGGGAGGCTTAGAGGCTACCGAGAAGCAGAAGCACTGGGTAGATTGCCTCAAGTGTATGACCAGAACCAGCCAGTCTACGGAGGAGTGCATCAATTGCCCCATCGGAAAGGGCTGCGCCTGGTGCTTTCCCGCCGGTACGAAGGTGGCAACCCCCGCCGGACTGCGGGATATTGAGACGCTGAAGCCCGGAGATGAGGTCACTGACGGGAACGGCGATACTCAGACGATCTCCGCTAACATGGAGCGGACGGTGGGCCGTGAGGATCTTGTGTATGTGAAAGCAGCCGGATTCCCTGCCACGCTGGTTACGAAGGAGCATCCGTTCCGGACCAGGAGAGACGAATCCGAGGAGTGGATTCCGGCTGGGGAGCTGATTCCGGGAGACGAGATCGCCCTGTACGAGCCTGGAGGCTGCACGTGGGCTGAGGTGGATCCGTGCGATCTGGACGTGCCTGAGAGCGAGACCGTTTACAACCTGACGGTGGAAGGCACTCACACCTACGTGGCGAACGGGGCCATTGTCCATAACTGCTCGGCATACAACTACCAGCACTTTAAGTGCCTGAACAAGCGGGCTACGTTCATCTGCTGTATGCACAAGGCAACGGCGCTGGCGAACGTGTACTTCTGGAATAAGTACTACCGCCAGAAGGGGGAGACGAAGCGCAAGAAGTGCTACGTCCCCCGTGAGTGGGCGCTGGAGATCATCCCTGAGTCTGAGTACGAGATGCTTCTCGAACTGGCGAAGGAAGACTGAAAAGCAATGAGACCCCGCCGGACTGACCGGTGGGGTCTCTTTAATAATGGGCGAAAAGGCCCAATCCATACTGGAGGTAGAATATGAAGCTAATTGGCATCGAACATCTGCAATCCGGTCTGGAGGCTGTGAAGAACTACACGCTGAACTACCTGCAGGAGACAATCCAGAAAGTCACAGCAGCGCTGGAGGAAATGAAAACGTCCAAGGCGAATGCAGTTCATACGCACCAGGCGAAGGAAGTGACCTTCGAGGATGGAGATACCTTCCAGCAGAAGCTGGATGACGGGGAACTGAAGGGCGCTACCGGTCCGCAGGGTCTGCAAGGCGCAACGGGCGATACGTGGGTTCCTACCGTCAGCGACTCAGGAGATCTGACCTGGGAGAAAAATGCCTCCAGTACTCCGGCAGCGAAGAACATCAAAGGCCCCCAGGGCAATCCCGGCAAGGATGGAGCAGCGGGAGCCAAGGGCGATACGGGCGCAGCAGCCGGATTTGGAAAGCCTGTGGCGACAATTGGGACCGGTACTGGAGGCACTCCGTCCGTTACGGTGGAAGCCTCTGGCGAGGATACGGCCAAGGTGTTCACGTTCAACTTCGACAACCTCAAGGGAGCCAAGGGCGATACAGGACCAGCCGGAACAGCAGGTGCAGCTGGCGCTAAGGGCGCTGACGGCGTAACCTGGGTGCCCTCAGTAGACGGCACCGGTCTGTTGAGCTGGGCCAAGGGTACAGCCTCAAGCACTGCACCTGAAAGCGTGAATATCAAAGGTCCCCAGGGGGCGACCGGTCCGGCAGGACCCGCAGGTCCCGCTGGTTCAGCAGGCGCTACAGGACCTGCTGGCGCTGCCGGTGCAGCTGCCGGGTTTGGAACGCCTCAAGTAACCGTTGATTCCGGGACCGGAACCCCCGGCTGTACCATTACGGCCACCGGAGAGGATACCAAGAAGGTATTCACCTTCAATTTTACCAACCTGAAGGGTGCAACAGGCCCGGCAGGACCCGCTGGACCCACCGGACCCGCTGGAGCTGCCGGTAAAGATGGCGCAGCAGGAGCCAAGGGTGATGCCGGACCCAATACCGTCAGTACAACTACCACGACCAACATTACCGGTATTCTGAAGGGTGACGGGAAGACAGTTCTTAAGGCTGTAGAAGGTACTGACTATGCAGCTGCAAACCATACGCATGACTACGCTAAAAAGCCCAGTACGGTAACTCTGTCCATTGCTGCTGGCGACTGGACATCCAATTCATGCACGAAGCCAGTAGCCGGAGTTACAGCGTCAGAGACGGATGCTTTGATTATCCCAACACCGGCTATGGGCAGTCTGACAGCATACATTCAGTCAGGCGTGAAAGTCACCGCTCAGGGCTCTGGCACTCTGACGTTTTCCTGCGACACCAAGCCTTTCTCAACTCTGATTGTCTATGTCGTAATCATACCTTTGAAGTAAGGGGGGAAACCAATATGGTCTTAAAATGGGGGGGTAGCACCCTTGAGTGTTGCCAGTGAAAGGTGGTGTAGAAGATGATTTTTAATCTAGTGGATGGTGGAAGCACCGTACAAGGTAAAAAAGAAGGTACAAAACTTGGGGCGAATGCGACAGCGGAGGGACATTCATGTTCGGCAGAGGGTGATGAGTCTCACGCTGAAGGAGCTTTTGCGACCGCAAGTGGTAATGAGTCTCACGCTGAAGGAACTAATACGACCGCACAAGGCCCTGTGTCTCACGCTGAAGGCTCAGGTACAAAAGCGACCGCACAAGATGCCCATGCAGAGGGTTATCATACAGTTGCATCAGGATTTAGTTCACATGCTGGTGGTCAATATACAGAAGCAAGTGGCGATTATCAAACAGCAATCGGAGAATACAATAAAGCAGACACTTCCTCGTTTCTTATTATAGGAAATGGAAGTAGTGATAGTTATCGCTCAAATGCATTTCGAGTGGCCAACAATGGTAAAGTGTACGGATCAGGTTCCTTCAACACTTCCGGTGCCGACTACGCCGAGATGTTTGAATGGGAAGACGGCAATCCATCCAACGAAGACCGTGCAGGCAGATTCGTTACTCTTGATGGAGAAATGATCAGTCTTGCTGGACCTGATACCGTTATCGAAGATATCATCGGTATCGTATCCGGGAACCCTTCCTGTCTAGGAGATGTGTACAGCGATCAATGGTCCGGGATGTACATGACGGATGTGTTCGGTCGGACTCTATGGGAAGATTACACAGTCCCTGCTGATCTTGACTCTGAAGGAAATGTCATTCGTCCTGAGCGTGTAGAGACTCATATGAAGCTGAATCCTGACTACGATTCCAACCAAGAGTACGTAGCCAGGGAAGACAGACCGGAGTGGGATGCAGTGGGGCTGGTAGGCAAACTGGTCATGGTGGACGACGGTTCAGCGAAAGTCAACGGATTTGTTCGGCCAGGCCAGGAAGGAATAGCAGTTCGATCTGGAGAGCGGACTCCGTTCCGGGTCATGGCAAGGCTGGATGAAACACATATTAAGGTACTGATTTTGGGCAGATAGGGTTTTTGCAGTGCACTCTAGAACTGCCCAATAGAACGGAGCTGATGTAAATGGTATTCAATTCGATTGGCCCTGGAGAATCTTCTGGAGGCGGGTTTAGCGGTGCGTTAGACTTTCAGAAAGGCTACACTATGTCAGGTTCTCAGAAAAGCAACATGGATCAATTAGGCTCAGTAATATTTGAAAATGGTAAGTTTATTGGTTATGGTGACAGAGGTATATATTATAGCAAAGATGGCAAGCAATGGACTGCTTGCACAGATACCCCAAAGTGGGTAGATAAAGTTGTTTTTGGGTCAGGAGTATTTGTAGCAAGTGTTGGGAGCCAGCTATATTATAGTAGCGATGGTGTTACATGGACAACAGGAACAAATCTCACCTTGAGTTCCCCAACGCTTGTGTATGGGGGCGGGAAGTTTTACATGTACGGATATGGCAGTTCTAATTATAAAAGAATGGCAAGCAGCGATGACGGGATTACATGGAAGGAGGAAGATTTTAATCCTCCTTGGTTATATTATCCAAACCCAATATCAACCGATAATACTATATTCCATTTGTACCAAGGAACGGGCTATGTGAGCTTTGATGGAAACAAATGGTTCTCAACAAACCCAACTACAGAATATCAAGCGAGCGACCTCTTGTGCATATCTGTCGATAAAAAATATTATGCTTTTGCACAGGGCAAAACTAATTATAATATAAATGTGAGCTACGATGGATTAAACTGGACTAGAGGGAGCCAATCAATTCAAATAGAGAAAGTATATGGTTTACAACATTATAACGGTATATTTTTTGCTGCCAACTCAAGCATGGTATACTACTCATATGATGCTGAAAACTGGGCAAAGTGTGAAGGAGTTGCAGGACGTTTTTCGAGTTTAACTGACATTGCGTGTGGGAACGGGATGATTGTTGCAAATACAAACTTTGCTGGAATGATATACGCTGAGATAAAATAACTGTGCCAGTAAGGGGGTGGAAGAGATGAATCTGGGAGAAATCATGGCAGGGACAGGTGGGACCGCCCTCGTATTGCTGACACTGTTGGAGATAGCACCGCTGAAGCTGAATCCCTGGAGCTTTCTGGCGAAGAGCCTTGGCCGGGCCCTGAACGGTGATATTGTAGCGCAAATGAAAGAGATGGAAGGTACGATGCAGCACCTTCAGGATCAGCTGGAGTTTGTGCGCAAGGAGGCAGAGGAGCAGGCAGCGATCAACGCAAGGGCGAGAATCCTGCGGTTCGGAGATGAAATCCTCCATGGGGAGAAACAGACAAAGGACCATTTCGACCAGACTCTGCGGGACATCGATACGTATACGGACTATTGCCGGGAGCATCCGGAGTTCCCCAATCACATTACGGAGCTGACGGCCAAGAGGATTGAAGAGGTCTATCTGGAGAGACTGGCTACGAACGATTTTCTGTAAGAGCAGGAGGAAAGAGTCATGAGACTGGACCTGACAGCGATAGCCTCTGCCGTAATGGCAGGGGCTGTTGTAATTATTACCCGCTTTCTGATTCCATTTGTGAAGGCGCAGGTGGAGCAGACCCACACGGAGGATATCCTGACTCAGGTGAAGGTGTACGTGCAGGCAGCGGAGCAGCTGTTGAGCCTGGGGACGGAAAAGCTCCAGTACGTTATGGAGGCCATGCAGAGCTGGCTGAAGGCCAATAAGTTCACGATCGACTATGACCGGCTCCGGGCCATGGTGGAGAGTGAGGTGTACGCTCTGAATCAGGCGATTACCAATCCCAAGTCCAAGGGAAAGAATACCTCGGCCCCTGCCAGTGGATCCACGGGCAACACGGATTATGTGCAAGTGGAGCCGGATTACGGGGACAGCGAGTACCTGGAGATGGTTCCTGAAGCCCCTGTAGCGCCCATGGAGCCGGAGGGGAATACAGATACACCCCTGGTGGTAGAGACGTTTCCTGAAGCTCCTGAGAATCCTGAGCTTCCTGTGGAGGCTCCTGAAGGTAATACGGATACTGAGGTTCATCCGGAGACTCCTGAAAGCCCTGTAGAACCCGCAGAGTCGGATATGCCTATGGTTCCGGATATGGCCCCTGCTGGCCCTGTTGAGCCGGAGGAAAGCAAGGACACAGCCAAGGAGCCGGGAGGGTCTGAGACGGCCTCTGACGGCGCTCAGTCTGAGGTAAAGCCGGTGGAACCGGATGCCTGACCTGATAGCAGCCTGCTTCATCAGCTTCTGTCTTGGGGTGATAGCCTTTACCGGGATAAACCGGGTGGTAAAGGTGAACCATGGGAAGAGGCAGGAGACCGGCAAGGGGCTTGTAGAGAGAATTGGGGTAATGAACCTGATTCTGATTCTCGTAGGGATTGCCCTTTTGGCCTTTACGGTGGCGTGTATCTGGATGTTTGTGAACTATCTGTCAGTGCCTGATACGCTGATTACCTGCGTGTTTGCCACGCTGGGCGGAGAATGCGGAATCATGGGCTGGATCAAGACGAATAAGGACAAGCGACAGGACAGGGCCTGGAAGCTGGAGGATATGAAGGGCAAGGGCGATGATGGACCCGTTGGCTGAGAGAAAGAAGGCTGGATATGCTTACCGGTTCAACTGATACGGATAAGATCCGCAACTTCCTGACCGGGCAGGGCCTGACCCCGGAGGGCGCTGCCGGAGTAATGGGCAATCTGTATGCGGAAAGCGGGCTGAACCCCATCAACCTGCAAAACAGCGCTGAAAAGCGCCTGGGGCTGTCTGACGCTGAATACACGGCAGCGGTGGACAGCGGGGGTTATTCCGGGTTCATCCATGACAGCGCCGGATACGGGATGTGCCAGTGGACGTATTGGAGCCGGAAAGAGGCTCTGCTGGATTACGCCAGGACCCGTGGGAAGTCCATAGGGGACCTTGAGACGCAGCTGGAATTCATGATGCAGGAGCTGAAGACGGGCTATAAGGGCCTGTTGGAAACTCTGAAGGGTGCCAGGACGGTGCGGGAAGCGTCGGACGCCTTCCTGCTACAGTTCGAGCGCCCGGCTGACCAGAGCGAGGCTGCGAAGGCAAAGCGGGCCGGGTACGGCGAGAAGTACGTTGCAAATCAGGGAGGAGGAAGCGCAATGACAGAGACGGAACTGAGGAATAAGGTGGTATCCACCATTAACGGATGGATGGGCGCTAAAGAGGGCAGCTCAACGCATCAGAAGATTCTGGACATCTACAACGGCCACAAGCCCCTGGCGAGAGGCTATAAGATGGGACTGAAGGACGCCTGGTGCGCTGCTACGGTGTCTGCCACGTGGATTGCCTGCGGGATCGCAGACTATACAGGCACGGAGTGTTCATGCAGCAAGTTCATCGAGATCGCCAAGTCGAAAGGGACGTGGGTGGAGTCTGACTCCTACATGCCCAAAATCGGAGACGCCATTATCTACGACTGGGAAGACTCCGGCAAGGGGGACAATACGGGAGCGCCTAACCATATTGGGATTGTGACCAAGGTATCCGGCACCTCCTTTGTGGTAACGGAGGGGAACAAGTCCAATAAGGTGACAACCCGGTCCATGAAGCAGAATGGGCGGTACATCCGGGGGTTCATTACCCCGGACTATAAGTCCATTGCAGCGAAGCTGGGCGGTACAAGCGCCTCCACGGCCACCGCAACGCCCTCTGTAAGTACCAGTACATCCAGCACGTCCAGTACGTCCAAGCCCGCCTATCAGGTGGCGCAGAAGAAGTCGGAGTCCTACAATAAAACGTGGACGGTAGCAGCGAAGGCGGGGCTTCACCTGAGATGGGGCGCTGGCACCAACGAAGGGATCCTCACCACCCTGAAGAATGGAACGAAGGTCCGGTGCTACGGCTACTACAACATCGGGACGAATGGACACGTCTGGCTGTGCGTGGTAGCGGGCAATCTGACCGGCTACTGCGATAAGACGTACCTGAAATGACGAAATCCTGCACCGCATAGAGGATTTGGCCCGGATACGGACCGCATCACTCTCTGGGTGCAGGATTCTTAACTGTAAAGAGGAGTAAAAGGGGGCCGGGCTGGAGAGTTCCCGGCCCCCCTAGAGCGGGGATGGCCGCACTTTTCTAGTGCTCCTTAAAGATACCATAGACCTGCCCGGAAAGCAAGTCTTTTTTTCAACTTTCTGAGAAAAAATTAAGGGCACAGAGCTGTCGCAAAGCTCTGTGCCCTTCAGACTGTCTTGCACCTTCCCAGGCAAGCTCCATCCGCCAGAGAGTATAGCACGGGGGACTCTTTATGTCAATTACCATATGAAGCTGAGGAGGTTTACAGGATGGATGGAGTTCATGACCAGAACAGATTAAAGGAGTTGCAGAAGCTGCCACTGGAGCGCAAAATCATGATCACACAGACCCGTCTTATCGAGTGGTACAAACACTACGATGGGCAGGTGTACGTCAGCTTCAGCGGTGGCAAGGACAGTACGGTGCTGCTGGATATCGCCAGGAAGATGTTTCCCGGGATTCCGGCGGTATTCATCAACACGGGGCTGGAGTTTCCGGAAGTGAGGCGATTCGCCCTTTCCCATGAGAACGTGACCGAAATCCGGCCCAGGTGGGGGCGGAACCGCTTTGGGAAAACTCCGGGCAACCTGGTAACCTTTCGGGATATTCTCTCCACCCATGGATACCCAGTGGTCTCCAAGCAGGTCTGCGACGTATTGCAGGGGGCCAGGCGGAACCCGCACAGCACCCGGATGCAGAGGCTGGAAGGCACGTTTCTGCGCAGGGATGGAGGATTCAGCGCTCTGGACGCCAAGAGGTGGAGGCCCATGTACGATCTGCCCGTCCGTTTCTCCGACAGGTGCTGCGATCTGAGCAAGAAGAACCCGCAGCATGTGTATCAGAAGGAGACGGGCCGGAAAGTCATCCTGGCGACGATGGCGGAGGAGAGTCTGCGCAGGAGAACCTCATGGGTCCAGACCGGCTGCAACGCCTTCACGAAGGGGAACGAGGCCAGCAGGCCCATGAGCTTCTGGACGAATCAGGATGTATTGGAGTACATCCGCAGGAATCAGCTGCCCATCTGCTCCGTCTACGGGGAGATTGAGACGGACGCCAAGGGCAAGCACCACTGTACCGGGTGCCAGCGAACGGGCTGTATCTTCTGCGCCTTCGGAGCCCACATAGGCAAGGGAGAAAGCCGGTTCCAGCAGCTGAAGCGCACCCACCCGCACCAGTACGAATACTGCATGAGCGGTGGGGAGTTCACGCCCAACCCGGACTACGATCCCGCTGCCCCTGCAGGCAGCTGGAACCCCAAGGAGATCTGGGGTCCCAGCAAGGGCGGATACGGCATGGCGAAGGTCTTTGACTGGATGAATGACATCTACGGCAAAGACTTCCTGCCATACGATTAGCCTTCAGCCGTTCATCCTTGACCGGCTGAAGGCCAGGCTGCACCCGAAACCATGCGGACTGCGGTGCCACGCCTCGCACACATCCCCAATATGGATTGGAGCACCGTGGTATGTCACAGTGCCTGACGGGATGCGCTCCCCAGGCTTTGTAAAATCGGCCTGGATGAGAGACTCTATGTACTCGATGATCTCATCTCCTTCATACCCCTTATAAATGCCGGTTATCATGCTGTAGCGCTCCTCCAGATACTGATCGCACAGCTCCTCCGCACCGGTCCTGACAGAGCTGAATGGCTCCCACGTTAAGTCATATTCCATAACTGACCTTCCTTTCCCAACAGGATATATGACGCTGACCGAAATCAGCTCTGACAGGGTAACACATTCTCCGCAGAAAGTCAACCCCTTTTGCAGATAAACATGAAGGGGAAAGAAACCATGTTAGTGGCCTTTTTACCTGTATGTTTACTGTTATGACTTTCAAATCTGATATAACTGAAGTATAAATGTGTGAAAAATCACGCTGTATACTTGACAGTTTTATATACGGCTTACGACAATTGATAGTGTCACGCCGGTTTCCTGCAGCGACTGCGGGTTCTAACCTCCGACCCGTTTATCGCCCGCCAGCCTGGGGTGTCGAGTGCTCCCCCTCGCTCATACCCCGCTGAAAGACTGACGGCATATACCCCCCTCCTGGCTACGAGCCGGGTGGGGGGCTTTTTTTGATCCTGGAGGTATATGAGTCTATGAACGAAACCCCCGCTCAGGCAACAGCCTGGACGGGGGCTTTTTATGATCTCAGCAGTAACCCTCAAAGGTTTCCTGGATGGGCGGGAGGGTCCGGTGCCGTGCGTTCCAGTTGGCGAAGAGGTTGTCCTGGATATCACGGGAGGGTCCACGGTACGGGTAATCAAACCCGCCAGCCGTAGGTTCCTTCCGCCACATCTGGTTGAGCAGGTCGAGCATCTGGTTCCTGTCGTAGTTGAGCGAGTAGTATTCGATCATCCGGGTGACAATATCCTTCCTCCACTTCAGGACGATCCGGTCTACTACGTCTGCGCTGGTTCGCTTTGCTTCCGTGGAACCCCGCAGCTCCGCCTTCACGGACGGACTCCTGGCGAACTCGTCTACAAAGGCCTCCCGGACCAGATCTGCCCGCTCCGGCCATACTTCCTTCATAACATCCAGCAGCCCGCAGTCAGCCAGCTCCTTGAGCCGGGCCTCCATTCTGGACAGATTGGCGGTCTCTACAGCTGTCAGCTCCCTCATTTTGTATACCCCCTTCTTTAAGTAGCCCCTATTGTATCACAGTAGGCGCTACAATGCAAGTCCCTTTTTGAAAAAGGTTCAAATTTTTTACTGAATGGGGTTGAGCAGTTGACAAACTGGCAATTCAGTAGTATCATGCTGGTATCCATCCACGTGGGTGAAGGAGAGATGAACAGGCATGAAGCTGATGACGTGGGACCTGAGCGGGCTGAACGCCAGGAAGAAGCGTGGGGAGCTGGAGGTATTCACCAGGGGGGACTTCGACGCCGTATTCTTCCAGAAGCCTAAGCTGAAGCGGGAGAGGTCCGAAAAGCTCCTGGGGGATGGCTATCTCCAGTACTGGAACGTAAATGACGAGGAGCTGTGTACGTATCGCAACACCGTTACGCTGGTCAGGGAGGCCCCTCTGTCCGTACAGTACGGGATGGGGACGGAGAAGAAGCCGGATACGGTAAGGGTCACGACCCTGGAGTATGAGGAGTTTTACCTGGTGAACTTCTCCACCCCCAGCGGGGCGCTGGGCAAGGTGCTGGACAAGCTGCGCTGGATGGCGAAGCTGAACGATTACGCAGCTGCCCTGCAGAGGAAGAAGCCGGTGATCATGGGCGGGGCCATGCTGGTGTGCCTGGAGGATGACGATCTGGAGGATCCCAGGTACTGCGCCAGGCAACCCGGATACCTCCCGGAGGAGAGGGAGAAGCTGAGGGACCTGCTGGGGCAGGGCTATGTCGATGCCTACCGGTACACGCACCCTCACGGGAAGGCCTACACCTACTGGAAGACCAGGGTCATGAAGGAGAAGGACTTTGGCTTTCGGTTCTCCTCCTTCTATGTGACGGAGGCGCTGGCCTCCCGGATCGTCAGTGTGGAGGTGCTGGAAGGGGCCGTTGCTGTGTACGGCTGCCCCGTCCTGATGGAACTTGATATCTGAGCAGACTGCCCGCTCTGGTTGTCAGGGCGGGCTTTTCGTTTGCACCGGGACTTATCGCCAGACGGAAAGATTCTGAAAAAAGTTGAAGAAAGTTCTAAATCAGCGTTGACAGCTTGCCAAATCAGATGTAGAATACACTTGTCCCCGGCGAGGGGAGCCAGGTATCGATGTTGGCAGATTGCCAACGGCAACGATGAAAGGAGAACGGGGTTATGCTGGCGGAGTTTCTGGTATACGTGATTGTGATCAACGGTGTCTTTTTGGCTATGGGGCTGGCAGCGGATGCCATGGACCGGATCCTTCCTCTGTTCCCGGGCCTCGAACGCTGGTTTGAGTCCCTGCCCCTTCTCAACGAGGAGTGGGATGCGTAATGGCGGATCTGGCGACAGGCATCAGGCTGTATCAGGATCTGCTGGAGCCATGGCTGGAAAAGCACGAGTGGCTGGTAAGCAGGAGGGACGGAGTGGAGTTCTGCGTCCGGATTCTGGAAGCGCTTGAGGATGAAGAAGCCTTGGCTGCGGGAGGCACGGGTTCCGCAGCAGAAAGGGAGGCCGTATGAAAAGCGTAGCGGAGAACAGGGAAGCCTTCGTGGAGGCGTACGGCAGCGCCATCCACAGGGAGGGGTCTGACAGGCTCCTGAGCTGGCTGGAGGGGAGCGATTTCTTCTCCTCCCCGGCCAGTACGAAATTCCACGGGGCCTATGAAGGGGGCCTGTGCGAACACAGCCTGCACGTGTACAACAGGCTCGTGGAGCTGATTGACCAGGAGCGGATCCTTCTGGCGGGAGCCCCGTCTGGAATATTCGCTGTGAGCAGGGAGAGCCTTGCGATCTGCGGGCTGCTCCACGATGTCTGCAAGGTTGGGGTATACCGGCCCAGGCTGGTCAATGGGGAACAGACCTGGAGCTTCTGGGACGACTGCCCTCTGGGGCATGGCGAAAAGTCCCTGTGGCTCATTGAACGGTATATCCACCTGTCTGCGGAGGAGGCGCTGGCGATCCGGTGGCACATGGGGGCCTTTGACGATTCCGTCAAGGGAGGCTTCCGCAACCTGGGGCACGTGTACGAGGAGTTCCCTCTGGCCCTGTTCCTCCATATCGCAGACATGCAGGCCTCCTACCTGGATGAACGGCGGTGAACGGGCATGTCTGATATCACCCTTATGCAGGCGATCTATCAGGATGCGGTGGAGCCATGGCTGGTCCAGCACAATCTGAGTCCGGGCCTGAAGGCTGGCATGGAACTTTGCCTGCGGATTGTAGAGCTGCTCGAAGCAGACAGACTGCTCGTCAATGCGTAGGGGGGCGGGCAGCTTTGGATCCGTGGAGGCAGATTAACCGGTTTGCCTATCCGGTGCGGGTGAATGCGGATGGTGTGATTGAGCGGTATATCAACGGGGCCTGGAGCAGGCCCGCCGTCCACAGGGACAGAAACGGAGGGGCTTGCGTATCCCTGAAGGGTAAGCGGGGGAAAAGCGTTTCTGTTCCATGTGGCAGGCTGGTGATGGAGGGATTCATTGGGAAGATCCCTCCTGCCACTTATGTCCTGCACGTCAATGGGAACAAGGAGGATCAGAGGCTTTGCAATCTCAGGTTTGCGGTATCCGCCGAGTGTGGGCGGACGGGCGGGCGGAGGAGGCCAACCAGGCCGGTGTGCGTGTGCAGCGAGGATGGAACGATAGAGCGGTTTGAGTCCGTCCGATCCGCTGCCAGGGCCTACGGGGTTCATGAAAGAAGCGTGTCAGGCTGGTGCGCTGGGAAATGGCGCACATCATTGAAAGGGAAGCGATTTGTATATGCAGATCAGATGGAGACAGATTGACGGACTCCGGATTCCCATCCGTGTAAGCAGCGCCGGAGACGTGGAACAGCTGGCAGATGGTGAGTGGAGTCAGGCCCGGTACTATCTCAGCAAGGGGCGCAGGCACGTCCACCTGTATACCAATGGAGGAGAGAAGATCGCAAAATCGGTATCTTCGCTGGTGGCAACCGCCTTTCTTGGCAGAATCCCCAGAGGGTGCGTAGCGGTTCACCTGAACGGGGACAAAACGGACGACCGCCTGGAGAACCTGAAGATCATGACCTTTCAGGAGCTGGGCCATATCAATGGCCTGCGCAGGCACAGACTGGTGAACATCACTTTTCCAGATGATAACGAACCTGGGTGGAATATACTTCAGGGGACCAGGTATCCCGTCAGGGTAAACGAAGCTGGAGAGGTGGAGGTATATAAGGAAGGGAACTGGGAGCGCAAGAACAGGTTTACGAGGTCTGAATCGCCGGTCGAGTATGTCTGCATTCAGGACTCCAGCGGGCGATCCAGCCCTGTTGCGGTGAGGAACCTGATCTATCAGGCTTACAGGGGCGAGATCCCGGCAGGGTTTCAGGCCTGGCCCATCAACGGGGATCCGAAAGACTGCAGACTGGTCAATCTCCGCCTCGCATCAAAAGACGAGGTACGGGAGGCAAGCCGGGAGAAACATTGCAGGCCGGTGGCGAAGTACGACAGGGACGGGAATCTGCTCAGGGTCTACAGGACTCTGACGGAGGCCGGGAGAGATTCCCACCATTCGATCAGGGAGATTGCGGAAAGGGCGAAGCTGCCACAGCCCAAGCCGTTCAGGGACGGAACGTGGTTTGCCTTCGTTCAGGAGGCCCCGGAATGTACAGAATGATCCCGGGCTACCGGATTCCTTACCGGATCAGTACAGCCGGAACTGTGGAGAAACAGGTGGACGGTGTGTGGATCCCGCTGGGACAGCACGTCTATTCCGGGCGGGCGGTTGTCAATCTGCTGCTGCCCAATAAGGGGAGCGTAAGAGTGACCGTGGCCGGGCTGATGGCGGACGCCTACCTGGGCGGACGGAAGCCGGGCTACAAGATCATACACCGGAGCGAGGACTGCACCGACAACTCCTTGCGGAACCTGGAGCTGATCCCGCTGAACACTCCATGCAGATGGATGAACAGACACAGGCGGGCCGTGAGGAAAGTCGATCGGGAAGGGAACATCCTCGCCTTCTATAAATCCATTCAGGCAGCTGCGGACGCCAACGGCATTTCAGCTTCCAATGTATGGAGGAAATGCAAAGGTCAGGTTGTAGACCCTTTTTGGCCCAGTGGATACACCTTCACCTACGACGAGGAAAAGAGAGGGCCAAAAGCGCAGGCAGCTCCGGTGATAAAGAAGAATGCCTGGAGGAGGCCGGTGCGGAAGATGGACAGGGATCATAACGTGGTAGCCAGGTATCCTTCGATCAAGGAGGCAGCCAAGGCGAATTACGCATCCAGCACATCCATCAGCAGGAGGTGCAAGGGGCGTGTAGCGGATCCCTACTGGCCGGATGGATACGCCTACTGTTTTGACGACCAGCAGGGGAGAGGGAAGAAATGACCGAAGGCATCAAAGGCGGAATGGACGGATTGAGACGGGTGATTGCGATTGATTTTGACGGGTGTCTGTGCCGGGAGCAGTTTCCGGAGGTTGGGCCTCCCAACTGGCCGGTCATCCGCAGGGCGCTGGCCGAGCAGCGGGCTGGGAGCTGCCTGGTCCTGTGGACGTGCAGGGAGGGGGATCTGCTGGAGGAGGCCGTGGAGGCCTGCCAAAGCTGGGGGTTGGAGTTCGAGGCAGTCAACGAGAACCCGGCCTGGCGCATAGCGTATTTCGGATCAGACTGTCGCAAGGTTGGAGCGGACGAATACTGGGACGATCGAGCTGTGCGCCTGAGCTGGAATGAAAAGGAGAATCCCGGATGAAGAGAAAGGAAATTCTGGAGACGGCGTATGGCTGCGTCTGCGGTCAGCGCCAGACCGATTACGGGAAGCCGGAAGACAACTTTACGGCGATTGGGAGACTGTGGGAGGCCTATAAGGGGATACCGTTTACCCCCGTTGATGTAGCGGTCATGATGGGGCTGCTGAAGATAGGCCGGATCCAGTCCGGAACCGCTACGCTGGACAGCTTTATCGATCTTGCGGGCTACGCAGCCTGCGGAGGGGAGCTGGTTTCCGAAATGAAGAGCGAGGGGAAGCAGAATGAGTGAGTTGAGCGCCAGAGCGAAGGATGAGCAGGGGTCCGCCATGAAGGTGAGAATCAACACGCATGGCAACCCGCTTCCCGAACGCCACGGAGAGTGGGTGGATCTGAGCACCGCTGAAGAGGCACATATGCGCAAGGGCGAGGTTTGCATGATCGACCTTGGAGTAAGCATGCAGTTACCGGACGGCTATTACGCCATCATGGCTCCACGCAGCTCCACGTGCAAGCGCTGGGGGCTGCTGCAGGCTAATTCCATAGGCATCTTCGAATCCGACTTCTGCGGAGACGGGGATATCTGGAAGTTTCCGGCCTACGCCATCCGGGATACGGACGTCCCCAAGGGGGCCCGGATCTGCCAGTTTCAGGTGCTGAAGAAGGCCCCGGGCATAACCTTCCAGCCGGTGGACAGCCTTGGAAATACGAACCGTGGCGGTTGGGGCAGTACGGGCAGCATGGCTGGCCCGCCTGATTCAGACAGCTGGAAGAGGGGGTAATGACTTGAAAAGGGCGGGGATCAATCTGGCTCCTGGAGGCGCTTCCCCTGGAGACAGGAGGTGAAGCGTATGGAAAAGGATAAGTGCATTCTGAAGGGCTTTGTGAATCCGAGAGCAACGTGTCTGCCTGGAGAGTGCAGTCACTGCGGTTGGAACTACGTGGTAGAGAAGCAGCGCAAGTGGAGGCTGCGCCAGGGAGACTGGGCAGTGAATAAGGACGGCCTGTTATGTCTGAAGGCGAGGAAAGGCGAGGTAGAGGATGGTTACACCCAGGAGATCGATCTGTATGTCAGCCCGGAAAGTCGAGGCCCTGCTGGCAGGCACTAAGACTGCTGAGATTCTTCCGGTAACCAAGGCGAACAGGAAGAGTGGGAAGACCCCATACCTCCCTGGAGATGTCATTCTGGTCAAGGAGGCCTTTCGGTACGAAGGGGATCGCATCTGCTGGCAGGCGGATGCGGACAGCTTCGATCTGTGCAATTGCAGATGGCACGCAGCGACCCTGCTGCCATCTGCTGCCTGCCGGTTGGGCCTGCGGATTACCGGGGTAAAGCGCAAGAGGATGTCGCAGTTGACAGTCGAGGATGGAATCAGCTGCGGGTTTGGAGACTGTCTGGTAGACGGGCTGGAGACGGCAAACCCGCTGGCAGCCCTTCTGCTGGACTGGAAACTGAGCAGATTCAGCGACTACAGGCGGGAAAACGACCCGGAAGTATGGGTTCTGAATTTTACGGTGGAAAGAGGTGACTGGGATGTGGGCCTTCGCAGGTGAGCATCCGCTGCTGTTTGCAGCGCTTTTCATCCTCGTTGTAGCAGCCATCCGTGGGGCAGTGCATGAAGTCTGCGTGACGATAAGCCATAAGACGGATCAGCCCGTGAAGCGTGTGAGCCAGGGGAATACAAACCGGCCCTCAGATTACACGTATTACAACGGAAAGGGGAACGGCGAAGATGGATACCACAACTGAGATGCTGGACAGGAAACTGGACAGCTTCGCCGGTCAACTGCTGGAGAACATTGATCGTGACATGAGCCAGAGGGCGTGGGATACGGCAGATGACTGTCTGGCCTACTGGTATCTGACCTTATACGGGCCGGAGGAACCGGTGACTGCGGACCACCTTGCCAGCGCCATGCCCTGTATGCGGGAGCTGTATCGCCTTTACCGCTTTCAGCAGCATGGATTCGTAACTCACAAGGAAGGCGAGCTGAAAGACGGACTGCCGGTGTACTACTCCCGGCTGGGGAGGGATCCTCAATGACGGCAAAGGAGAAAACAGGCTGGTATCTGGCCCGGAACATAGGGCATGTATGCTGGACCTGTGTGAACCGAGGCAGGGAAGACGCCTGCTGCCAAAGCTGCGATCTGGACGGCCTGAACTGGCTGCTGGATCCGGATGTGTGCGAGGAGCTGGCCGGACGGATCTGCCGGATGCTGGGCGTGGATCCCATCATGGATATCAGCATGTGAAGGGGGAGATGCCGTATGAGCCTTGAGACGGCGTGGGCAGAGCTGAACAGGACTCTGGGAAAGTCCTGGAGCTGGGGAGCTTATGAGGGCAAGGATCAGTTTGAACAGGCCCTTATAACCGCCCTGGCTCTGATGGACAAACAGATGAGGAGAGAACGTCAGGGCCGGTGCTGGGACAGCCTGCGGGGATTCACGGTGACGGACCCGGAAACAGGGCAGTACCCGGACGATGTCATCATGGAAGACTGGGCGTATGAGCTGCCCGGCTTTGAAGTGGACCGGTTTGCCGTAACCGAGGATGGGGACCTGATTGTGATAGACGATTGCGGAAAGGTATGCAAGTGCCCGCCGGACCGCTACAAAGTCAGCTTTGAATGGGGGAACAGACGTGGAGAGTAAAGGAGTGTGCTGGAACTGCAGGCACTGGCAGCGGAGGTCCATGCGGTGTATGAACCCGGACAGCGGGCATTTTGGCAGCAAGGACAGCCCTCTGGGGCCGGGCCGGGTAAGCGCCTGGGAGTCCTGCGGGAAGTGGGAGGACAGGAATGGACGGCAGAGCTGACACGATCTGTGAGGAGTGCAGGTGGTATTTTCAGCCTGGCAGCGAGTGTACGAATCCGGACAGCCAGAGATCCGGCGCTGAGACGCCCTGTGGGACCGGCAAGGTGTGTTTCTGGTGGACCTGTGATAAGTGGGAGGATAGCGATGGACAAAATCGGCAGGGACGACATGATCTGCGATGAATGCCGGTGGTATTTCTGGCTGGGGAGCGAGTGTACGAACCCGGACAGCCCGGAATCTGTGGTAGAGACTCCCTTTGGAGCCGGTAAGGTAAGCTGCTGGTGGACCTGTGAAAGGTGGGAGAGCGCTTATGAATGATCTGGACTATGCCATTGCGGTGCTGAGGAAAGAGGCCGACTCCTGCTTTGACATAACAAAAAGAACTGCCCTGGAGATTGCTTTGCAGGTTCTGAAGGGCCGGGAAGTGACTTTCACAGCTGCCACTCCAGAGAAGGAATGGCTGGACTTCATGGACTTCTCCAGAAAGGCCTGGGCAAAGGACCTGGAGGAACCGCTTTCCTTTGCTCTGACGGAGGATGGCAAGCTGGTTGCCCTGGGCTGCAACGGATGTTACGCACAGTATCCAGGCAAGTTTGTAGCCTCCTGGGCCACTGACGGGGTTATGGCTGATCTCCCTGTGGACTACACCTGCACAAACTGCGCCTGGACGGACTGGCGCAACTGCTGCCAGAACCCGGAGCTGAAGGGGATCCACTGGCCTGCCTGTGACAGCTGGACCGCAATGCTGGATGATGACGGGAAGCCCATTGACAGCCCCAGGCACCCGCAGTTCTTTCAGCTGACCCCAGCAGAGGAATGGAGAATTGCAGCTGCTGGAATCCATAACCTTGAGGTTGAATCCAGAAAGCGGGCCAAAAAGGGGGATGCCAAATGAATGTGGAACTGTTGGAGTATCCCGGAGAACGGGAGTGGATGGAGGTTAAGCGCCGGGCCTTGGTGACGATTGGCAAGCACCCCGTGAATCCACCGGACATGGAGTGGAAGCGCCGGATCCTGATGGCCCGTCACTCCCCTATCCGCTACCTGAGATTTTCGGTCCTGTTTGAGGGGATCCCCTACTGGCTTTCCGGTCACCTCACACGCCACGTACACGCCCAGCCGTACGTGAAATCCCAGCGGAATGACCGACAGGACGAGTATGACCGGAATAAAGCCCCCCAGGATGCCCCGGTGGACATGATCTGGGATCTAAACGGGGAAAGCCTGCTTATCGTAGCCAATAAGCGTTTGTGCTCCACCGCTGCGCCGGAGACCCGCCAGGCTGTCCAGCGCATGTGCGACCTTATTGAGGATGCCTGCCCGGAGTTTCGGGGGCTGCTGGTGCCCATGTGTGGCTATACGGGACGGTGTTATGAGATGTACCCCTGCGCCAGGGGACCCATCGGGGAGCGTGGGAACGGAGACCGGATTATCAAACCGGACATCTGCCCTGCCTGTCACTGGCCTATCGACAAGTGTCAGTGCAGGTACACGGGCAGCGGACACCCGGATCGGGACGTGGCCGGGCCCATTCGCCGTGCCCTGAAACACCCGGATATGTATTCCCTCGCCGTAATCGATCATGTGTGGAGCCTGGCCTCTGACCTGGGTATCACCCTGGAGGATTGAGCTATGACGATACATGACATGTTTGACGCCATGTCGCTGTACGTGGTAAGCATGGATTACCCCGTGGATACCGAGCTGATAATCGACCTGAAGGACCCGAGCACAGGTCCCAGGGCGTCTGTTGGAATCACTTGTCTTACCGCTGAACCCTCTTTTGACCATGGGAAGCTGCGAATCTGCCCGGAGACGGCCCTTTACCGTAACATCAAGCGCCTGGACAGCCCCTGCGGGGCTTACCCGGAGTCTATAGGCGGAAGAATCCACTATCACTGCGAGATGTGCCGGATGCCGGTCAGCAGGTCGGACCTGTATTGCCGGCACTGCGGACAGAGACTGAGGTGACTGCTATGGAAGAGACCAAAACCTTGTATGTCTGCGTGGAGGAAACGGATACCGGCCTCCTGGAAGTAACGGCCCTGACCCTTATGGAGTGGAGGGAGGCGGAGGAATGCTGAAAGTTATGGCCCTGTGCGTGATCCTGGTTGCCATGATTGCCTGCCTGGGCTTTCTGTTGGCCTTCGGGAAGCAACTCCTGGACGAAATACAGGAACCCGCTCCCCAGGAAAAGCCCCAGAAAACCTGGCCGGATATCACGCTCCGGGACCTGAGGTCTTACTGTGCCCCTATTAGGGGCTACTGCGAGAGCTGTCCTGTGAGCTACTTGTGTGCCTCCATATTTCGAGTGAAGCCGGACGATTGGATCCTTGTATTCGAGGGCTATGACGGGGAGACGGAGAATACCAGGAAGCTCCTGAAAGCCATTAACAGCAAGCGTGACTGGGGACCGGACCCCATTGCCACCTGGCTCCTGGAGGCGTGCCAGCGGATCGTTGACCGTGGACCACCGAAAGATGACGAATGATGAGGGGGTTGAGAGCATGAACTTCTTTGACCAGCTGGAGATCTACGCAAAAAAGCAGCGGTGCCCTTCCTGCCCAGGGCGTCCGCCCAAAGAGGTTTGCGATCTCTGCAGGTCCGTATCCTTTATGGGGAAGCTGGTCTAAATCACAAGGCTCCGAGAGCGCAGACCACTGAAGCTGGAGGATCTGGAGTGGAAGAAAGAGGATCCCTCACGTTTTTCTGCAGGAGGAGTCCTATACCAGTAAGGCGTCCTTCCTGGACAGAGACCCGATTCCTGTGTACGGCGAGGAAGGGGATACGAAACCTGAATTCTCCGGCGTGAGAGGACCAACGGTGTATAAGGGAAGGCGGAAGGTCCAAAAACTGGACCGAACAACCGGAAAACGGAAGACCACCAATCCTCAGTTCCGTGGCCTCTACTACTCCGAGCCAATGGACAGAACTATCAATTCTGACCTGAATGGCAGCGCTAATACAGGCAGAAAGGCAATCCCCGAGATGTACGACGAGGGGGTTGGACTGGAACCGGATTTCAACAACTGTCGCGTCATCCATTACCCGGACGAGGAACACTTCCTCGAAAACCGCAAGCGGCAGAAGGAGAAATTCGATGCCACTCATCCTTTGACCTGGACCGATGACAAGGGGAAGACCAGACACATAGGTCGCAGGACTCTGAAGCGCAGGCGCCGGAAGAAGAATGCCGGACAATCCGGCATAACCAATCAAAGGTAATCCTTATAGGATAGGCATCGATGAATAGTTTGACCTCTTACCGGGACTGCCGGAAGCCCCGCCCCTTCTGGAAGTGGAGCTTGCGACACCCCGGGGCGGGGTAATTCACCATTGTCAACACCCCATCTCTGTATGTGGATGGGGAGGGGTATGTGGCGTGGAGCATGCAGACGAATCCGCAGGGTGTGAAGGAGCGGAGGATGTATGCCATGCTGGACGGGCGATGGACCTACCTGGAGCCCCAGGAGTACCACAGGACGTGGATGGCCTACACTGCACTGGAGGGTGAAACGAGGAGGGAGAAGCATGGTTAAGCCAATACGGATATACGGGGACGATCTCCTGAAGCGGTACTGTGAGTTTTACGACTGCGATGAAAGATCAGCCCGTGAAGTGCTGGATTCATGGCAGGGCTACCGGCTCCTGAAGCTCCTGGCAACGGATGCCGGCCTGCTGGAGGAAGGCGTATTGGACCCCCTGGAGAGGACGAAGGAACAGCTTGAAGCGGACAGACAGGCCCTGGAGCTGGAACGGAAGAACCTGAAAGAGGAACGGGCGGAGCTGGACTCTTACATGAAGAGCATAGAGGCCACGCAAAACCGCCTGGCAAAGCTCCATGCCGATATCCGGGTACTGGAAACGGCGGAGATGCGGGACCGTGTGCGTGCCATGGAGATATTCCGTTATGCCATGAACCCGAAGAATAAGGAAGAAAAGCTGGCCGTGATAGAGGGTTGCGCCCGGATTCTGACCGGCTGGAGGGGGCAGGAGGATGGCTGGCGTATTTCTGGAGGCTAAGGAGCTGCGGGATCTGATTATCAGATACCCCGATCTCCCCATGGTGCTGCGGGTGGACTATGAGCCCAAGGACTGGTGCTGGGGGCTGCACACCTGCTGCAAGGCCGTATGGGCGGAGCTGGGTGAGGTGCTGGACTGTGAGCAGCCCAGGGAGTCTACCTGCTTCTATACCTCCCGTGCGGACCTGACAGGCGACCTGAGTGAACAGTATCAGGAGCAGGGGCTGGACGGCTGGGAGTTGAAGCTGGAGGAAACCATACGGGAGTATGAGGGTCACTGGGTGCCCTGCATCATCGTATATTGCGAAGGGCTGGAGGATGACGATGAAGGGGATCTTTCATGATACCAGGGAACTGCGGGACCTGATTATCAGGCATCCCGAGCTGCCCCTGGTATTCCACGTGGACAGCGATATGTCAGGCCCGGATTGTGAGCTTCATGACTGCGCCATCTGGACCATGGTGGAGGATGGCGAGATTCTGGACTGCGAACAGCCGGAGGATTCCGGCTGGTTCTATACTCATTCCTGGGAGTTCACGCAGGATATGGAGGAGCAGGTGTATGGCCGGGACGTGGATGACTACGAGGAGGAACTGAACCGGCTGATTGCTGAGTATCAGAACCACTGGGTACCCTGTATCGTGGTTATCGCTGCATTTGACTGAAGGGGGAATGACAGATGAACCAAAAGACCTGCGCTCGTCTGGCAAAGACCGAGCAGGAGCTCTTACGGGCCATGTGGATCACGCAGGGGATCTGGCTTGGCCTTGCGGGAGCAGTAATACTCCTGACGTTGGTACTGGCCCGGAGCCGGAAGTATATTCAGTTGGGGTGATTAAGCTGGGGACCTGTATTATGTACATCGCAGCAACCGCTGTGCTGCTGTGTGCCATATATCTGGGCCGGGTGAGAAAGAAGAACCGGTACGATGACTGGCTGGATCTGCAGGAGGATATCTACGAGACCGTAATGGAAACCCTGGATCTGCAGAGCAGCCTGAACGAATATGATGGCAGTGCAGAGGAGAAGTGTGAGCGCCTGAACACCGTTGTGACAAGGACGGTGCAGGTGCAGGAAAAGATAACCCAGCTGCTGATGCTGGAGGTGGGGGCCGGGGAGGAGAATCGCAAATGAAGAAGCCGGGATACGCTGTTTGCCCCTGGTGCGGGCAGCCAATGAAGGCCTACGTGGAGGCAAAGTGGGAATGGCTCCACTGCGGGAACTGCCACCATCCCTTTCGGGTGAAGCGTGCGAAGCTGCTGGAAGCGAATCCAGGGGATGGGACGGCTCCTGTCAGCAAGAGACTGAACAGGTAAACGAGCAGTTGGGCTTGCAGGCCACGAGTAAAGTCTGCTGAATGGGAGGTTTGAAGCGGAATGAAGGTGCGAGTGTGTCCCCGTTGCAGGGCGCTGCTGGAGGAGGGGTACAAACTGACCTCCATCAGCCTGGAGCGCTATCTGGAAGGCGCTGCGGGCGGGAAGAAGCGGGACGTGTGCGATCAGTGCAGAAAAAGCGGGAGGGTTCTGGCCTGTTTTGAGGCGGAGGTAATAAGGCGCAGCTGACCTGGAATGCGCCATATGGACTTATGAGAGGATGATACGATGAAAACGCTACCGGACAATCCTATGGAGCGCATGGAGATCAGGATGATCATACCTGCGCCCAAGGGCGCCTATGCCGTCTGCGGGCGGGGCAGGGAAACGAGGAATGTGCCTGTCCTGTGCCTCGCCCTGGCCCGCTACTGGCGGAATGAGTATGATCGTTTTGAGGATTGCCCCTATGGCATGAGGTACGAGTGCGTGATAGCCCTGGATCCGTGCTCTCTGTTTGACGACCCGGTGGATATCACGCAGAGGGCCGATTTTCAACATCTCTATATGGGGAGCAGTCTGGGCCATTACTGGAAAGGGGAGTAAGCCATGCCCTGGGAGGTAAAGAAGGCAGCGGGATTCATACTCCTGACGTCCCTGACGCTGATTCTGGCTATGATGATCGACCTTGGCTACGAAGCCAGGATGATGAATGATGAAGATGCAGCCCAGGGATTCAGGAGGTGCGCCATCTGCGCTATGGCAGTGTTCCTCGGTCTGTTGCTTGTAGGGATTCCGTAGAGGAGGGATAGCATGAGGATGGATCTGACGAAGGAGACGGTGGTCAGACTGGCTCATATGGTAGGCCATGGGGAGACGGGGGTTGTCTGGGTGACCGGACGTCCCATCCCAGAGCTCCCGTTCTGGAGGCTGGCCCAGTACTGCAAAACCAGAAAAGCCAGCAGGAGAGACTGCATGGAGTGCCCGCTGATGCAGCTCTGTTCCCATCTGGGTTCGCCCATGGAGGGCGATCTGGACTGGTACATGGAGTCTCTGAGGAAGTACGGGCACTCAGCAGCAGCGGAGATGACGCTGCCCCAGATGACGCAGGAGGCCGTGAAGGCCATGAAAGAGAATGGGCGGGAGAACTGCTGGAGGAGCTGCCCTATGGGGGAGGGCGATCATTGCGCCTTCTGCCCGGCAGACTGGCTGGACCTGAAGGCTGACTACTGGAGGCACACGGAAGATGAGCTGGAGTGAAAGACTATGGGCCGGGTGATTCTCCTGTCCCTGGCGGGCAGAGCGCTGCGTGAGAAGGAGGCATGAAAGCTGATGAAAGTCTGCAAGTGCCTGTTTGACGGGCGTAAGACAGCGTGGATTGTCTATGACACCGATACAGAGGGCAATCCATGGAAGAACTCCCGGGTTTACACAGACTACATGGAGGTCCCGGACGAGGATATGGAGGAAGTGGACCTGAGCGCTCCGGAGCTGGTAACGGTGGAGCTGGCCCACGCCTACGGTGTTACCGGGATCTTCTACTCGGAACTCCATTGGTGTGGACGGGGAAGGGAAGGAAACAATCCCTTCGGTATCCACCATGTATGCATTCAGGAGGAGTGCATGTGCGAGACCATCTGTAACGGCTGGCGGAACTGTCCCAGACTGGGCAAGGTACTGACGCCGGAGGAATATGAGGAGTGGTGCAGATGGTAAGTGTGAAGCGATTCACTGACGGGAAGCAGGCGGTGTGGGTGGCCCGAAACACGGACACCCAGCCTGTCAGTTATCAGCGGTGGGCGGGAGATGACATCCCGCCCGCTGAGATCAGCGCCCTGGTAGAGGAACCCACGCCGGTGACGCTGGAGCTGGCGATCGAGTGGCAGTGCGCCCATATCTTTTACCCAGGTCTGATGTACTGTGAGCTGCGGGACTGGAATCATGAAGGACTGTGGCCTTCAGACGTCTGCAAGGAGCACGAGTGCCCCAAGGTGCAGTCCTGGTATGTCTGCCCGTGCCTGGGGGGCTTTGTCTTTCCACGCAGTCTGGCGAAGGAAGGGGAGCGCATACATGAGCCGTGATTCGCCCTGGGATATGAAGCACTTTACGGACGGCCAGAACAGCGTGTGGGTGGTATACGACCAATACACGGGCGAGCTGCGCCGGTATGATTCCGTGGATGAGATGCCGGTCAGAGACAAAATCCTGGCGGAGGGAGCGCAGAAGTGTCGCCCGGACGTGCTGGAAGCTATTCTGTATAAGGTGCTGGACGTGTTCTATCCGGAGGCCAGATTCTGCGGGTTCTTTCGGAAGGATCACAGCTGGTGCTTCAGTACGGACGTCTGTTCGCAAGAGGAGTGCTGGAGGGCGAAGGAGTCAGCATGGCAGGACTGTCCGTACCTGGAGGGCCGTCTGACTCCGGAAGACTTCCAGAAGCTGCAAAGGAGGTAACACAGGTGAGTCTGGATGTGAGGTGCCTGACGGACGGAGAGAAGACCGTCTGGATGGCCCGGAACACGGGAGTACGGCCCATAAGGTATGACCTGTATCGCTCCCTGGAGGAAGTGCCCAAGGAAATCCGGTACTATGCGGAGAGAGCAGAACCCGAAACGCCGGACCGTGATATGACATGGCGCTGGCACGCTTTTGACGAATTCTTCCACGGAGCGTGTATGTGCGAACTGTACACGCCGGACTGCCCTATGAGCTGGAACCCGAAAACCTGCCCGGCGATCCTGAGCGGACAGGTGAATGTTGATGGCCTGAGCGATATCCTCTGGGAGCAATGGGGGCTGAAACGGGAGAAAGCGGGGGCGAAGGACCATGAATGAGCGTCTGATGCATATCCCGCTGGAGGATATGGCGGGCTTCTGCCGGATGCATTTTCGATCCCGCCCCTGCGAGAGCTGCCCCCAGCGGGAAGCGTGTGAGACAATAGGGGTGCCTTTGAGCGTTTTATATGACGACCTGGAGAACGCCGACCGGCACCTCGTTACTGGTCCGGTATCCTGGGACGTCCTGAAGAATAAGGGCCTGGCGTTCCTGCATGAGACGGCCAAGGATCAGCGGGTCAGATTTGATGGGCTTGCGCCTCTCTCCTGCTGGTTTATCTGCCCCATTGGCGTTTCTCCGGCCTGTGACCTCTGCAGGGGCGACTGGGACCGGTGTACCTGGGAGATGTCCCTGGAGGAGCTGGCCGGTTGGTGCGACAGGATTAGTAACTGCGGGAACTGTGAGCTGCAACGGCTGTGTAACGCCATAGGATACGGCCTGGGGACCTTCCGGGACGCCCTGAAGTCGCATGGACTGTGGGAGGAATGGAAGGGAGACTCCCTGTATCATCTCCACCAGATAGCCGGAAAGGCCCGCTTTAACGCCTGCGAGGGGTGCCCTATGAAGGATGAAGAATGTGTGCTGGACCCGGACTGGCACGCCGTCTGCCCTGGCAAGGGGTATGATCGAGATCCATACTGGGACGTAACCGAGAAAGAGCTGGAGGTATGCGCACATGTCGTACCATGAATATATCTGTCCAAACTGCCACAATATCGAGCACCGGGCGGGTGCCCGCTTCTGCTGGGTATGCGGGCACGGCTTCCCCCTGGATGACAGGCCTGTCACGGAAGATGCCATCCTTCGCAGGGCGATCAAACACTATGGCCGGGTCAATCAGCTCCATGTAGCGATGGAGGAGATGTCCGAGCTTACCAAGGAGCTGTGCAAGGACCTTCGTGGGAAACCGTATCCGGACGGAATCACGGAGGAGATGGCTGACGTCCAGATCATGCTGGACCAGCTGCAGATCATGTACGGAAATACGGAGGCTCTGCGGGAGGCCCGGGTGGCGAAGCTGGACCGGCTGGCGCTGCAAATGACCCGTGAAGAGAACGGCTGACAGATGTAAGGGGGGGAATGAGCGATGACGGAACAGGAGGAAATAGAGGTCCTGACCTATGGCACGCTTCTGGCTATGGGAGACGGCGATGAGTTCTACAGGCGATTCCTGAAGGAAGCCCGTGCCTGCCTGGGCGGGATTTCGGAGGTTCAGAATCAGGGTCCCGTCCGAAAGACCATGAACGCATTGACCTTGCATATGGCCCGCACCCACGCCCTCCTGGACGCCTTGGCTGGGCGGTATGGAAACTATAAGGCCGTGAAGCAGCTGGAGAAGCTGTACAGGAGCCGGGCCATCGAGGTGACGCAGAAATACATGAAGCCGGAGGATGAGGAAAGTGAGGGCTGACAACGAAAGCCTGGTCACGTGGCCGAAAGGGGACGTTGGAGCGCCCGTGAACAAAGTATGCGAGAGCTGCCCCTATCCGGATATGGTAGACGGAAAGAGGGAGCCCAAGTGGTGCCTGCTGGAGATGAAAGAGGATGAGCTGGATCATGCATACAGCGGGTTCTTCCTGGATCCGTCCTACAGGAGGAGAGACGGTACGGTTGTGAGGTTCCTGGAGATGGAGGTGCTGGAGAGCAGCTGTCATTCCTGCCCGCTGGCTGTGGAGTGTGGGCTGAAATGGCGGTATAAGCGCAATCTGTATGCCGTGCAGGTATACAAACCCACCGTCCAGTACAAGTGGGACGCAAAGTGCGTAAGCGGTTGCGAGTGGCACGTGATTCACTGTATCCACAACCGGGGGCAGGCTCTGGAAAAGATACGGAATCTGGCTGCAGCAAACGAATGGACCGAATTGGAGGAAGGCTATGGAGAATAAGGCGTGCGAGACCTGCCCCTTCCCCAAAAAGACGGGGGTAACGGCAAGACCCAGTTGCTGTATCTGGGACATGGAAGGAGACGACGCAGGTGACGTCCGGGACGGGTGCTACCTGGATGCGGATTATCTGACCAGAGACGGAACCCTTATACGTTTCCTGGAGATGGACCTCGCCATGGAGAGCTGCAGAGGCTACCCTGTCGAGGGGGAGTGCTTTGAAGCCTGGTCTTCAAATGTGACAAACTTTTCAGAATCGGAAATTTCTCACATCAATGTGACAAACTCTTCAGAGCCAGAGCGGTGTCCCAGGAGGAAAATCTATGTTGTCCAGGAATTTCGCCCTACGGTGCAGTACACGTATGTTGGAGAGAAATGCGTCAGCAACTGCAACATGTATGTGATGCACTGCGTGCAGAGCAGGGAACAGGCGATGGCTAAGATCGACCGGCTGGCCAGGAAAGGCGAATGGAGGAAAGCAGATGGACAATAAGGCGTGCGAGGGATGTTCCTACCCTGAACTGTTTGGCATGGAGCCGGAGCCCATAAGCTGTATCTGGGAGATGGAGGGAAGCGCAGCGGAGGGTGTCTGTGACGGACGCTACCTGGATGCGAACTATCGGATCCAGGACGGAACCATCGTCCGCTTTCTGGAGATGGACCTGCCCAGGCAAAGTTGCGTGGGGTGCCCTGTAGCCGTGGACTGCCCGGAGGATTGGCCCCCCAAGAGGAAGATCTACGTTGTCCAGGCTGTCCGGCCCACGATTCAGTACCTGGTTGACCGGCGGAAATGTGAAAGCAACTGCAATATGTTTGTCATGCACTGCGTACACAGCAGGGAGCAGGCCCTGGCTAAAATCGACAGGATGGCCCTGAAGGGCAGATGGGAGAAAGCGGATGTGCAGATTCTGTGAGGGTTTGAGGGGGAAAGGCCCGGTGAAGATCGTATCAGGGCTGAAGTACACCATTGACGGGGACGAGACCTGCTGCTGCTCTCCCGTCTTTTACTGCCCTGTCTGCGGGAGCAAGCTGTGCGAACCCCGCATGGACTGGCTGGCATGGTTCGAGGAAGCTACCCGGACGCCGGGTACAGGAGGGTGAGAGGCGTGAACAGTACCGCAGAGAGTCTGCTGGAGCGGGCTGGAGATGTCCGGTACGGAACCATCTATGCCGACCCGCCCTGGCGGTTTTCAAACCGGACAACCAGGGCCTCGCCGGAGTACAAGCGAATCCCCAAGTATGAAACCATGGATCTGGACTCCATCAAAAAGCTGCCGGTCAGCTCCATCGCAGATCCCAAAGCCCATCTGTATCTCTGGGTGCCCAATGCCATGCTGCCGGAGGGCCTGGAGGTCATGAAGGCCTGGGGATTTGACTATAAGACGAACATTGTGTGGGAAAAGGTGCGGAAAGACGGCAGGCCGGACGGATCCGGCACCGGATTCTACTTCCGCAACGTAACCGAGATGATCCTGTTCGGGATCCGGAGGGGCAGTGCCAATAACCGGACCCTGCAGGCGGGCCGGACTCAGGTGAATCTGATACGGGCAGCCAAGCGGGAACACAGCCGGAAGCCGGACGAACTGATCCCCATTATAGAGGAGTGCAGCCGTGGCCCCAGGATCGAGCTCTTTGCCCGTGGAGACAGAGACGGCTGGACCATGTGGGGGAATCAGGCCACCACTGCGTTCAACCCGGATCGCCCTGATAACGCCGGGCGCTGGAAGGGGAGCCTTTCATGATCTACTACTATACCTATATGCCACTGAGCTGGAGGCGGGCGATAAACAGAGGCAAGGATACAGCCCGCTGGGCCCGTTCTGAGTACGGGGTACAGACACCCGTGACCAATATGCGCTCCATCGTAGAGCGGATAGGAGGAACCCTGGAGCCGTTATCCATCCTGGAACTCTGCGACCTGTGTCCCATCCATCCCTACGAACTGGTACGGAAAGACGGCCAGAGCTTTACAATAGCCTACCCGGTGGATGCCGTGAGCCGGAAAAGGGACCGGGAAGCGCCTCTGTCCCCCAAAGAGACCGTCTATGTCGCAAGGGCGCTGGGCCACCTGTTTCTGGGCATGGGCTACCGGCTGGACTGGGACAGGTGGGACGCCCTGGAGACGGGGGCCTTTTCAATCCCGGCGGGAAAAGGGGAGAGCTGGTACGCCGTGCAGGCTTTTACAGACAGCTTCCTGGCCCCGGAGGATGATCTGGACTGGTATCTGAATGCGTTAATGGGGCAGGATGGCAAAGTTGACCTGGAGAAACTGGCAAGCGCCTTCGGGACCTCCATCAGCTGGATCCAGGGCAGATGCCAGGGGCTTGGGCGTATCCGGACCATGCTGGACCCGTGAGAAAGGAGAAATTCTGTATGTACAATCCTGCGCCTGTTTATACAACCCCGGAGGGTGTTCCCCTGTATCGTGTGAGAGTGTCCGGGGATTTCTACCTGTCACTGGAGGACCTGCTGGCATACGGGACACCCGCAGCTCCTTCGTTGGATCTGTCCCACGAGGAGCCTTCGCCGGAAGGTCTTCAGCCTCTGGAAAAGTGGATTCTGGACCCCGACGCCGTATTCTTCCTTCGCAGTAAATGCGACAGGAGCCAGCTGGAGACCCTGCAGAATAACGGGCTGCTGTGGTAACTGGAGGCTCGTATGGTAAAAGGATTCATTGTCTACAGAGTCTATTACGGCGACAGAATCGTCTATGTGGGCCGTACAAAGCAGCTGCTCCAGGACAGAATACGACGCCATGTGTACGGGAAACCATTTCACCGCAAGCTCGACCTGGAGAGAATCACAAAGGTCGAATACCACGAGTTCCCATCGGAAGCGGATATGTTCCTCTACGAGATCTACTACATTATCAAGCTGCATCCGGAGCTGAACGTGGATGACAAGCCCCACGATCGGTTGTCCTTCAGCCTGCCAGCCATCTCCTGGACCCCGTTCCCGCTGGTCCTGCGGGAAAAGTGGCAGGATCAGCTGACCCTGGCCCGGATGGGCGAGTCTGAGACAGCCGAAAAGATAGCGGATATCGATGACGAGATCAAACAGTTAGGAAGGGCCAAGAGACGGGGCGAAGTGTCCGTGAAGGAGTACTGCGGAAAGCTCCGCACCCTTCAGGAAAAGCGGGACCGCCTCCTGGGGAAGTAAAGTTAGCGCCCGGAGGATATTTCCGATAAAAAAGTTCATCTTTTTATCATCCGGGGTTGACAGATTGCCCATTCAGAGCTATAATCATGGCATCAAACGGAACTGGGGCGGATTCACACTCAGGGTTCAGAAAGGGGAAACAATGAAACATATCCTGAATGATGCGACCAGGGCCTCCAACGAGGGGGACCTCGACAGAATGAACAGAATCATTGCGGAGGCCACAGCGGAAAGCGCCAAGGGGACTCTCACGATCTTTACCGGCTTCTCCCGGAATGACTGGCCGGTTATCATGGCCGGGGTCCAGGCCATGTGCAACCACCTGGAGAGCAGGTTTTCCAAAGATGAGACGGAGCTTTATCACTTTCTCCTCAGCGACATCTCCATCACCTCCGTAGATATCCAGGAGATGTTCCGCCAGATGAGTGGAGGTGGATGATATGTACGTTGTCATCGCAACTGCCCCCGCCGGGAAAACGGAGACCAGCCTGAACAGGAAACGGGATGCGTGGGGGCTGGTAGGGTCCGAAACCCAGCGGGTGATCGACGAGGCCATGGCGAAGTGGCCGGACGAGTGCGAGATTTCGACTGAATACTCCCTGGGGAGCACCCGGCTGACCATACGGAGGCCCGGCAAGGCCAAGCGGAAGAAAACGGACAGATACCGGTGGGATGTTGTCCAGAGGCGAACATAGAAGCCTGGCACGATGCAACAGCCAGAAAAAAGATCCCCGGATGGTATCAAAAGGGGGTTGACAGAATAGGCGTCTGCATGCTATATTACCGGTATGCATCAGGCAGCAAGACTGAAAGGAGACTGGTTCAAGTGGTAACTGCCAAGGATCTGGTGGGGCCTGCGCTGAAAAGCAAGGGCATGAAGTATGCGGATTTTGCCTGCATTCTGGGATGGACGCCTCAGAAGCTCTCCAGGAAGCTGGCGGAAAACAACTTCCGCTTTGACGATTTTGTGCGGGCGGTTGGGAAGATTGGCTACGAGGTCGCCCTCGTCCCTGTAGCCAGCGGGAAAGACGGGGACGGCGCAGAGGATACGCCCAAGGAGGAAGCGAACCGGATCAAAAAGCGGGTCCGTGGAGTGACCTACGATACCGGCAAGGCTACCCTGGTGGCCTCCTCTGCGACCAACGATGAGCCGGGAACGGAGCTGTACCTGGACCGGGAAGGCCGGTACTTCTTCGTGGAAGGCGAGGAGCAGGTGCTGCCCGTTTCCCGTGGGATCGCCACCGCCTTCACCGCCCAGTACCGGGAAGCGTAGACGCAGAAGCCCGCAGCTGTTACAGGCTGCGGGCCTTTTTTTATGCGCAGATGGCGGAACGGCAATGTGACGTTGATGGAGCTGAAAAATTTTTCTTATAAACTTACAAAAGGGGGTTGACAAGAAAGACAATCAGAGGTAATCTATAGGGGCAATGAGGGACAGGCAACAGAAGACAGAGCCCAACAGGGCAGAAAGGAAAGGTAACAATGAAGTACAGCGCAACGAAGGTGCCGGCCATCCTGAAGAGCCGGAGCACGGAGAGCCTTCTGGACATCTGGGAGGAAACCTCCAGGCTCCGGCACACCCCGGAGATTCCCATCATGCGGGCGTGGCTGATGGATGTCATTGAGGAGCGCAACCCGGCGGGTTTTGAGGTCTGGCTGGATAAGGACTGCAGGGACGAAACCCTGCGGAACTACATCCTCGCCTGATACGCAGAAAGCTGACCTACCGGCTTTACGGGGAGAGGGAGAGAATGAAGATGGTAACGAAGACCTACAATGAATTCCGCCGGGAAGCCATGGAAGCGGATGACGAAAAGGTGCTCTTTATGGCTGCCGGGACCCGTGATGCCTATCGCCTCGTAGCGGATACCCTGCCGGACGAGCTGGTGGCGCAGGGGCTGCGGGCAGCGCAGGCCTATGAGGATGAAGCGAGGAGCCGAGGACTGATGTAAGTCCCCGCTCCTGGATGGGAGCCCGGAGCGCTCACGCCAGGCGGTCAGACCCTGACCGCCTGTTTCTCCGCCCGATACAGAATCGGAGAATCACCTGAATGGAATGAGAGGGAAATCTGTATGACCATTGAAGTTACCGAAAAAGAACTTGCCTCCATATACGAGGCTCTGTTTGTCGCCCGGTGTACCGCCCTGGGCGATGTGAAGATCACGGGAGCCAACCCCATGGGGGAGTATATCTGGCCCCAGTACCGGCTCCAGGCTGCTGCCCGGTTCGATACCCTGATGCGCAGGCTGGACCCCGTCATCCAGGACCAGCCTGTGCAAACGGGCGGGCTGTGCTGGGTGTAGATTGGCAGAATGCCATCATCATTGTGAGTTCGCACAAAAATTTCCGATAAAAAAGTTTACATTTGGGGTTGACACAAACGGCCTTCAGAGTTATACTGTCATCACCCTGAAGGGGGGACACAGACAAAGGAGGACCCTGATATGAAGAAGTACAGCGACAAGGACCGGAAGGAGCAGGAGGAGCCGGAGCGCAGGAGGCTGAAACGGACAACGGGGAGCGTGTATGAGCGGACCCGCCGGGCGGTGTACGCAACCGGCAACCGGTGGGCGATCGAGAACTTCAACGCCACCCACAACTGAGAACGGCCCGCCCCGGAGGTAACGAGGGCACATTCTGAAAGGAGGCATCCGCAGTGGAGATGGCCACGATGGGAGCGCAGGAGGCTCTGCTGGCGCAGGTTGGAGCCATGCAGGTTACCAACGACGAGGAGTACCGGGCAGCGGGGGAGCTTGCGAGGCAGGTAAAGGCAGCGGGGAAAAAGGCGGAAGAGTACTGGGAGCCCCTGCGCAGCGCTGCCTGGACGGCTTATCAGGCAGTCATGGAGCGCAGGAAGCAGATGATGGGTCCGTTTGCGGAGGCGGAGAAGACCATCAAAGCGAAGATGGGGGCATTTACCAGGGCCCGCCAGGAGGCTGCCAGGGCCCGCCAGGAGGCGGTCCGCATGGAAGCCCTCAAGGCTGCGGAGAAGGCCCGCCAGGAGGCTGCGATGGCACGAGAGCGGGGCGATAACGCTACCGCAGACTGGGCGGAAACGCAGGCGGAGGTGCTGGAGGGTATGCAGCCCACCGCTGTCCGTCCGGCGGAGGCGGAAGGGATCCGGCATACGAAGACCTGGCGTATTGTTTCCGTGGATCCCAGCCTGGTCCCCACCTCTGTGAACGGGGTCGAGATTCGCCCGGTAGACACCGCTGCCGTCATGAAACTCATCCGGCAGTCCCGGGGCACTGTCCGGATTCCCGGAATCACCTTCGAGGAGGATTACACAATCAGCGTGCGGACCTGAGCAGGGTCCGCACTGCGGAGGAAAGGAAGGTATCACATGAAAGAGTGCTATTCCGTAACCCTGAACCTGCACGTGTACCTGAGCGAGGAGGATATCAGCCGCTTGTACAGCAAAGACGAGTGCCTGAACGTCATCCAGGAGGCTTTGGGGGAGAAGCGGTCGTATTCCTACCCCTGCCTGGTTGGGAGAATCTCCAAGTATCTCCCACCCGGCGTGGAAAAGTCCCTGGCTGACTCCATCCCGGCGTTCCGGGCTGACCAGGAGCGGGGACCCATCAGCCTTCAGGAGGCTGTCTGATAACGGGGAGGTGGACATCCACCTCCCTTTTTTCATGCCCGCCTGCCCGCCCCGACAGCCCATCATGCAGTTTCGGGGAAAACAGGAGCCAGGGGGGCCGGCGTCGCAGCGCTGGAAGCATTTAACAGTACACGAAACATAACCCATCTGCCGGCGGATGGGAATTATCGGAGGATCCTCCACCTTCCTGGATCTGGCTGAGTATCCCCCGAATGTAAATTAAATCCATGAATCTTCTGCATGAATCTGCATCCACGATGGCAAAACGGCAACCCCGCCCGGCAGGGCTCCGCCGGGCGGGGGGGTATTGGCTCAGGCTGCGTGCTTCCGGCTGCGCCGGGACTCCAGGAGGCTCCGGTATTCCCGGAGCCGGACCCGGAGGAGGTCCAGGGTTTCGTTGTAGCGCTGCCGGAAGGCGGGGGCGAGGGGGTGTCCCATGCCCTCCAGGATGTGGGTCATTTTGAGCTGGTCCAGGGTCCACAGCCCGGGGATGGCGGGCTGCATCCACGTTTTCACGTAGAAGCCGTCGCCCTCCTTGAGGTCCACTTCCGCAAGGTGGCGGAAGTCCTCCAGGAACTGGGGGGTCCCTTCGTACCGCCCGTACATGTTCCCCTGGGTCTCGTCACTGCGGGTAGCCATTGCGTTCCAGATGGGGTAGATGTTCCTGTCCATTGTTTACCTTACCTTTCTGCCCCTGTGGGGCGGTCCGCTTGTTTCCTGCTCTCTTTTGATGGTGCTATTCTAACTCTGGGGGCTAATTCTGTCAACCCCAAAAAGCAACTTTCATTCATGAATCTTTTGCATAGGTTTCTGGGATGAATGGCAAAACGGCAACATCCGGGCCCGCAACAGGCCCCGCCATTTTCCGGAGTGGGGGCCGGCGTCCCTGGCCCCCCAGGAAATGGGTCCCGGCCCCTGGAAGGGGATACCTTCGATCAGTCCTCGAAGGTATCCATGTAGGACTCCAGCCCTACGGCGTCGTCCATCCAGATTTCGCCAAGGTCGTCGTATCCGTTTTCATACAGGAGCTCCGCCTGCTTCAGGACGAGGTTCCAGATACGGGAAACAACGAAGACGTTGTCGCTGCGGAATCCGGTGTCCACTGGGGTGACGTGGTAGGGGGCTTTGCCCATGCTGTTGTATTTCTCTACCTCGTCCAGGAAGTCCTTCTTCCATGCCTCCCCCCGCAGGTAGGTCCACTCCTTGCCGTACAGGGCGGAGGGGGTGCAGATGGCGTCCCAGTTGATATTGGCGATGTTCATATTTGTTACCGTCCTTTCTGCCCCGTCTGCGGGGCGGTCCGTGTTTCCTGTTCCCTGTTGATGATAGGATTATAACTCTGAACCGTTTTCCTGTCAACCCCAAAAGTAAACTTTTTCAGAAAAAATTTTCGGGAAGTTAGCGGATAGAGCGGATTGACAGCAGCATCCGGAACTGCCGATTTTCGGAAGCTTCGTACCATCCTGCCGTTGTCCCAGGGGGAGGGGCTGGAAATACCTGGCCGGGCTGCCGATTCTGGCAGGAAATGGGCCATATCACAGCAGCCTCCAGTTCCCGCCCCCGGGAGGCTGTTCTCCCGGGGGGATCCCAGGGGCTCTCAGATGCCCCAGGGATTGGGTCCGTGCCACAGGCGGGCTTCGAGGCGCCACATTTTCTCCTCGTAGAGGATATCCATAAAGGCATCCTCCAGCTTGTCCGTCAGGGCGTTCATAACGTCCGGGTCGTTCATGTCCACGCACTCGTTCAAGGTTTCGATAACGCAGGGGCGGATATCATCCTCCGGGGGGTCGTTCTCGATGAAGTACTCCACGAGGCGGTCCAGTTCGTGGTAGAGGAGCTGCCGGTCGTCGCCGTCCATGCCGGGGGCGTTTTCCTTCACGCAGGGGACGATGTGGCTGGTCGTGTAGCTGTTGAACTTCTCCATGGTTTTACCTTGCCTTTCTGCCCGTTGGGGCGGTCCGTTTGTTTCCCTTTCGTTTACAATGGAATTATAACTCCGGGGGATAATCCTGTCAACCCCAAACGCTAACTTTTATTCATGAATCTTTTTCATGGATCCTGGCTGATATTGGCAGATTGCCATCCCCGGCGGGCTGTGTATCCTTGTGCCGGGGATGGCAGGGGGCTTTCCCTGACGGAACGGGGGATCCAGTGCTTACCAGTCCTCGTCCCCGTCCTCGTATTCGTCTTCGTCCACGTCCTCCCAGGTATCCCGGAAGCTCCACATATCCTCCGTGGGCGTGTTGCGCAGGCCGGGGTTCGTTTCCACGTACTCCGCAACTTTGCCCACCAGGGTATCCAGCTGCGCCTCGTAGGCGTTTTCGTCCTCCGTGTACCACATGGCAGCTACGAGGTCGCCAATTTCACGGGGCGTCTTCGCCAGGATAAAGCGCCCGGCGGGGTTGCACGTTTCCCGCCCGTAGCCCCGCCCCAGCTGGTCTCCGTCATTCAGGAAACGGAACCCAATCCGGGAGGTCGCCCGGACGAGCTCCCCGGCGAGGCTGTCCGCCTTTCCGCTGGCGGGTACCAGTTCCTCAAAGAGGCTGTCCAGTCTGTTTTCGTTCTTCATTGTTACCGTTCCTTTCTGCCCCGCAGGGGGGCGGTCCGTCTGTTTCCTTCCTGTTTACGCTGGTGATTATAGCTCCAGGCTCCGCTTTTGTCAACTCCAAAAGGTAACTTTCTTTGAAAAATTTCAGAAAGTTTCAGGCATGGATGGCGGATTGCCACCCCCGGCGTATACCGGGGTCGTTACCGGGGGTGGCTTTGGGGGGGCTTTACACGAGGGCAGCCATATCATCCTCCAGCCAGGGGATATACAGTCCCTGGCCTTCCTGCCAGTCCCTGGCGCTCCAGCGGATCCGCCGGAACATTTCCAGGTCCCCCCAGCCCTCCATTTCGCCCATCTCCACCGTCCGGTACATGGTATCCACCAGCTCGTTGACGGCCTGGCTGGGGACGTCCAGCCCCTTCAGGCTGGTCTCCACAGCGGAGGCGAACATCTTCCTGCAATTCACGTCCATATATTACCTTACCTTTCTGCCCCTGTGGGGCGTCCCTGTCTTTCCCTTCGATGATGGTATTCTAACTCTGACTGGCTAGTCTGTCAACCCCAAAAAGCAACTTTCTTCGAAAAAATTTTCATGCGCCTTCTCGGAGGATATGGCGGGATGGCAATCCCTGGAGGGCTGTACCCGCCAACGGGATGGATGATTCTGTCAGGAAACAAACTCCAGGGCGTTCAGGGCGTCTGCCAGATAGTCACCCAGTTCCTGGGAAATGTCTTCTACGTTGAGGCTGTTCCTTTGCCCCCATTGATTCACGCAGCCCATTACCTCGTCAACGTATACCCAGGGGGATTCCACACAGATCCATTTCCTGGTCTTGCTGACGATGGAATCCATCAGCTCATAGGCATCTTTCCACAGGCGGTCCAGCTCGTCAATGGGGATGGGGTAGCGGATACCCCAGGCGTATACCTTATCCCGGACGGTATCCAAATACACAAGTCGCATGTCAGTTACTTCCTTTCTGTCATAGAACGGCTGATACTTCCGTTTGATGGAAGAGCTGCCGGCCGGCGTGCCGGGCCTGGCAGATGCTGGAGATTCCTCCGGCATTCTCCGCCAGCCCCGGCAGGGGTCCCCCGGGGGGAATCCCCCGGGGGCTTGCCCGGCTCAGGCAAGCGTCAGGGCGGTAGCCACCAGGGTGTCCACCATGGTATCCACGGTGGCGGTGGGGGCGTTCACGTCATCCGCCCACACGTTGACGGCTTCCGCAGCCAGGAGGTAGGCGTCGCAGGGCTCCATGTCCCCGCCGTGGATAGCCTCCACGAGGTAGCCCAGGTAGTTCTCCAGGGGGGCGATGTCGTGGGCGTTCATGCCGGTGGTGGCGGTGCGGATGGCGTTCATGAGCTTGTTGATGGTGGACATTGTTATCTTTCCTTTCTGCCCTTTGGGCGTCCGTGCCCGCCCCTGCGGGGCGGTTCGTGGTGGAGGGGTGTTCCCTTTCGATGTTGGTATTCTAACTCTGCGGGGCTTTTCTGTCAACCCCAAAAGCCAACTTTTATTCATGAATCTTTTGCATGAATCGAGGCAGATATTGGCAGAACGCCAACGGAATCCGGGGCCTGGGCAAATGTACTCCAGGGCTGCCAGGGACTGGAGTTTCTGGGGGGCCGGCGTACCGACGCTTCCAGTTGCTTCCAATTATGACTCCAGCCTGGACCCCCCAGTTTCTGGAGCGTTTACAAGTGGCCTGGAGAATGGACCGTAGCGGAGGAAATGGCACTTGCTGGAGAAGATGCTATATGGATGGAAACTGGAGGAAAATCGGAGAAATTGTAAATGGCTGGAGTATTTTCGAGCAGGATGGAATTTGCTAAAAATCGGAGGGATTGTCAGAAACTGATATTTTCAGCTTGCTCTTCTGAAATGTCAGTTAATTGTAAAATGTCCAAAAAATCGGAGGCTGGAGTTTGGCGGAGGAAATTCCGGTTACTGGGTGTGCGGGGTGGGAACTGGCATTTCCCATCGAAGGGACCTTTTGCCACTTGATGGACATTCTGTATCCAAAATGGGTCACCCAGGTACTGGAGAAGATAGGCCTTTTTGGGATGACATCAGATGGTATTTTCGGAAGAAAAGTGGGTTGTCAGAAGGTGGACCTGATGGGGCAAAAATGGACTGTTAATAGATGGACCTGATGGCTCGAAAAAGGGTTGTAAGGAGCTGGAGTCAATGGGTGGAAAATGGGATGTAAGTTGATGGACCGGATGGGTAGAAAATGGGTTGTCAGCAAATGGACCATCCGGGTCCAAAATGGACTGTTAATAGATGGACCTGGTGGGTCCAAAATGGGATGTCAGTTGATGGGCCTGATGGGTCTGAAATGGGTTGTAAAAAGCTGGACCTAATGGGTGAAAATCGGGTTGTTAATTGATGGACCTGATGGGTAGAAAATGGACCTCCAGAAACTGCCGATTCTGACAGACAGATGGACCATGGCAGCTACTGGATATATGGCAGGCGCTTCCAACGAAAGGGCATGGAAAATCGGTCCATGGAGATTGAACCCATTCCAAGTAAATGGAAAATACGGGCGGATGGAAGGGCGGATCCTATCGGTCCAGCTTTTGTCAGTTGCCGTTCCGGCAACGGCAACGGGCATGCGCATGAAAATTTTTTTGAAAAAAGTTAGCAAAGGGGGTTGACAGAATGGCAGGACGGAGTTAGAATGTACAACGTAAACAGGAACAGGAACCCCACGGACGCCCCCCACGGGGGCAGAAAGGACGGTAAACAATGAACGCCATCAACATGAACGGCATGAACGCCCTCGACCCCATTGACTGGGGCGCTGTACTGGAAAACAGCCACGGGTTTTTCCACGACAGGGGGCGGGAGGACGAATTCGTGTGGGAAGTGTATCCCCGGATTTTCGTCCGCATGGCGGAAACGGACCCCGGCGCCCTTGACGGACAGAACTACACGGAAGAGGGGCTGGACAGTTGGGACCCCGCTTTTGTGAAAGCCGTCTGGGAATTTACGGATGCCCAGGCGACGTGGCTGGCGTCCGCCGGGTATGGCGCCCTTTCCAGGAAGTGGAACCGGGATGCCCAGGAACTGGAATGGCACCTGGACGAAATTTACAGCAAGGAGGACGGGGACGACTCCAGATACTGGGAAGCGTAAGCCCCCTCCAGGAAATGCCAGCCCGTGCCTTTACGGGCACGGGTTGGCAAAACGCCACGGGTAATGGAATTCATGAAAAAGTTGCATGAATAAAGTTATCATTTAGGGTTGACAGAATGGCCGGGTGGAGTTACAATGTACAACGTAAACAGGAAACAAACAGCGCCCCCCTTTCCGGGGGGAACGCCCCATAGGGGGCAGAAAGGACGGTAAACAATGAAGAACATGAACAGGATGATGAACAGGGCGCGGGCTATCGTGCGGGACATCGTGGACAACGGGAACGCCGGGTACCTGTACCGCCGGCTGTACAACGTGGAAAACGCCCCCCACGAATACGACGAGGAGGACGTCGCCTATATCGTGAACGAATGGGCGGACGACATGGGGCTGGAAGCTACTGACATCGCCCGGACGTTGGCGGACGCCATGACGGATACCTACCGGGATATCCTCCAGGAAATGGAAGACTACCGGGAAGAGCGGGCGCTGTGGGACGGCTGTATGCCGTGCAACATCTGAAAGAAACGGATAGCCCCGGGGCATACGCCCCGGGGCGGGCATGGGGCAAAACGGGAAACGGGAACGCCCCATAACGTAACGGGAACGCCCCATAGGGGCAGAAAGGAATGAAATATAATGAAAAAGTACTTGGGCAAAATGGGGAAGAAAGCCGCCAAAATGGTAAAGAAGTACGTAACGGAAAAGGACTTCAACAACCTGTTGGAAAGGCTGGAATGGATGGAAATCCATGGAAACGAATACGACAGGGACGATATCTACAGCGCCGTGGACGAATGGGCGTTTACGGCAGGACTGGGAGATACCCCCATCTCCTTTGAGTTAATGGAAGAAATGGCGGACATTCACGGAACCTACTACAGGTAAAGCGGAAACAGGAACCCGCCCCCGGGGCATACGCCCCCGGGGCGGGAACCGGACCCAAAAGGCAATACCTCCAGCAATTCCCAGCGGTGGCGCCCCGGCCAGGATTTTCCAGCCGGGGCTTAACGTATTCCACCGATTGTAAGTTGGTGGAAAGTCTGATAAAAAGGTCCGAAAAGGAAATACTGTCCATGCGACCCAACAAAAAACAGGGTCCGCAACACGGGGCGACTGGAGCCATAACCCATGGAAAATCAGGCCATGACAATTTTCGGTAAATGGGATCCCGACCCATGGGTGATAGACCCAATGGGTGTTCCTGGGTTGCTTGGCGATACAGGCCATGGGTTGTAAACCCAATGGGTGGTATTGGGATGGATTCCTTTACGCTCCATGGGCAGTGAACCCAATGGGTGTTCCTGGACCGTTTGACGGTACGGTCCATGGGCGATAGACCCAATGGAGCTTTCTGGGTCGTCTGACGGTACACTCCATGGGTTATGAACCCAATGGGGGTTTCTGGGTTATGTGTCTGTATGGTCCATGGGCTGTAAACCCATTGGAGGAACCTGGGTTGAATGACGGTACGGTCCATGGGCGGTAGACCCATGTAGGATACTGGAAAACTGGCAACGGGCTGGAGATTACCGAAAAACTCCATGGGCCTTGCACCCATGTCAGTTCGATGGGAATTACCGATATAACCCATGGGTTTATCTTACATGTCAGTTCGATGGGAAATGGGTCGTTCACCCATGGGTTGTTTCGCCATGTCAGTTTGATGGAAATTGGGGATAAGGTCCATGGAGGAAATACCCATGTCATTTTCCTGGAGATTGGGTTAACAACCCATGGGGGATATAGCCATGTCAGTTCTCTGGAGATTGGCTGTATCACCCATGGACCGATTTTCCATGTCAGTTTGATGGAAAATGGGAGGAAGGCCCATGGATAATTGGTCCATGTCAGTTTTCGGCAAAATGGGTTCAAGGTCCATGGGTCAGGAACCCATTGGAGGATGATGGGTTGAATGGCGGTACGCTCCATGGGTTGTAGACCCATTGGGGAAAGCTGGGTTGTTTAACGCTATGGTCCATGGGTCGTAGACCCAATGGAGGTTCCTGGGTCGTTTTACGGTACAACCCATGGGTCAGGCACCCATTGGGGAAACCTGGGTTGTCTGACGATACGGTCCATGGGTTGTAAATCCATTGGGCAAACCTGGGTTGAATCCCGCTACGACCCATGGGTTGGAGGCCCAGTGGGTGTTTCTGGGTTACTTAACGGCACGACCCATGGGTCAGGGACCCATTGGAGGAGGATGGATCGTTTTACGGTACAACCCATGGGTTGTAAATCCAATGGAGGATGATGGGTTAAATCCCGATACGACCCATGGGTTGTAGAGCCAATGGAGGTTCCTGGGTTGCCTGACGGTACGGTCCATGGGCAACAGACCCAGTGGAGAAACCTGGGTCGTTTCACGATATGCTCCATGGGTTGTAAACCCATTGGAGGAGGATGGGTTGTCTGACTGTAAGGTCCATGGGTTATGAACCCATTGGGCAAAGCTGGGTTTAGTGACGGTATGATCCATGGGACAGAAACCCAATGGAGGTTCCTGGGTCGTTTAACGTTATGGTCCATGGGCAACAGACCCAATGGAGAATAACGGAAAACTGACAGCGGGCTGGAGATTACCGAAAACACCCATGTCAGTTCCATGGAAAATGGGTGGAGCGCCCATGGGTGATAGCTGCCATGTCAGATACATGGAAAATCGGAAGAAGAACCCATTTGGGTGGAAACGGACCGTATGGGTGTTGATGGACAAATGGTAACTATGCCCAAAATGGGTGATACTGGAAGCGTCGGGACCCCGCCCCCCCATTTTTACAAGTTTATGGTAATTTAAGCCCCGGACCAGGCCCCGGCGTTCATATATGCATGGAATCGATAGAAACCCCCGAATTCATGCAGAAGTTGCATGAAAAAAGTTATCATTTGGGGTTGACAGAAAAGGCGGTGCGAGTTAGAATGTAGACAGTCAAGGGGGGAACACAAGCCCCCCAAGACCCCGGCGGGCGTCAACGTTCCGGTAAAAAAGTTGAAAAAACTTATAAAAGGGGGTTGACAAGAAAGCCGGACGGAGTTACAATGTACAACGTAAACAGGGAACACGGACCGCCCCCCACGGGGGCAGAAAGGAATGGCAACAATGACGAACCTCTCCATGAAAATCCAGCGTGATATGCTGGACCGCACCTATGGCGTGGAAATTGAAATGACGGGCATCGCCCGGGACAAGGCTGCAAACGTCGCCCGGGACGTGTTGGGCGGGACCGTCCGCTATGCGGGACCCAGCTACGACCGGTGGGCGGTGACGGACCCCCAGGGGCGCGAGTGGAGCTTCATGTCTGACGCAAGCCTCCACGACCTCGATTACAGCGGGGGCTGCGAAATGGCAACGCCTCCCCTGTACCTCCAGGATATGGATACCCTCCAGAAAGTCATCCGTGCCCTCCGGGGCGCGGGGGCGCAGTCCTATGCCTCCAACGGCTGCGGGGTACACGTTCACATTGACGGGAAAAACCTGGGACCAACTGACATTCGCAACCTCTCCAATACGATGGCGTGCCACGAGGAACTGTTAGTTACTGCCATCGGAATTCCGGAAAGCCGGATGACCTACTGTGCCCGGGCGGACAGGGACTTCCTGGAGGGTATGAACAAGGACTTCCCCCAGTCCCTGGCAGAAGTGAGCGACTTGTGGTACGCCAACTACCACTACACGCCCCGGACCGCACACTACAATCCCAGCCGTTACCATATGGTTAACCTCCACGCCCTTTTCACAAAAGGAACCATTGAGTTCCGGCTGTTCAACTTTGAGGAACCCGGGAACGGCAAGAAAAACGGGCTCCATGCGGGCATGGTAAAGGCGTGGGTGCTGTTTTCCCTTGCTATGGTATGCGGTAGCGTATACGCCCGCAATACCACGCCCAGCCCCTGTACCACGAACCGCCCCCGGGATACCATGCGGGCGTGGCTCCGGCGGTACGGGTTCGAAGGGGAGGATTTTAAGAACGCCATGTACCACATGACCCGGAACCTGCCCACCATTTCCCTCCAGCAGACCCAGGCGGCTTCCATGTAAGGAAGCCCCCTAGGGGGGGACAAAACAGGAACGACAAAAGGGGGACCCGCTTGGGTCCCCCTTACACGTTGTCCAGATAAACCCATCCGCCTTTTGGATGGGTCCGATTTACAGTTCGTCCGCTCACACCCATCGCCCCTGAAAATGGGCCTTTCTGACAGTCCACCCAACCCGCTTTCAATATGGGTATCCAACCCAAGATGGCTATAATCACCCGTTAATGGGTTGCAGACCCAAAACAGCCATGGGAACCCGGTGATGGGTTACAAACCCAAAATGGCTATAATCACCCGGTGATGGGTCGAGAACCCGATAATGGGTATTACGCCCAATACGGCTATAAAGGTCCGATAATGGGTTATAAACCCAGGATAGCTGTAAACACCCGTTGATGGGTTGGAATACCAGGATACCCAGGATAAAACGAATCCGGAGGCTGATGACATTCAGGCCAGCTCTACCCATATTGTCACCTGATTTCCATTGACTCCAGCATAACCCGTATTCTTTCCGAATTTCCATTCTCTCCAGTGTCACCCAGAAAGCGACCTGATTTACAATGGCTCCAGTTCAACCCATATTCCAATCTGATTTACATATGGTCCAGTAACCTCCAGAACAGGGTTGAAAACCTATCAAAGCCAGGATAACCCATGACTGGAGCCATATTATACATTGTCCATGTACACCCATAACCGGTATTATCATGGAATATCTCCAGTAACAGAGCTATATGGGTGCTACTTACAATCCCTCCAGTATCACCAATCGATGGGTTCTGGTTGGTAATAACCCATCAACACCCATTCCTGGACCCTCTCCCGAGAAAAAGGGTTTAACTGCAATCAGTTACAAATACTGGAAGCGCTGCGACGCCGGGGTCCAGCCCTGGGTGTCTGCGGAGATACTGCCAGTAACCCCCATCCAGGAACTGGAGATGGACCGTATCAGTCAGGATTGGGAGCATCTGGAAGCGTCGGCACGCCGGGGGCCCAGTACTGGATCGTTCCGGACCTGGTGGCAGTCACACCCAGGCCCGGCAGTTTATCGGAGGGTCACGGACGGTTTTCCGATAAATCCCAGGAGGATGGGCAGGCCTGCGATCTCCTCGGGGGTTGGCGAGTTGCCAAAGCGGGTAGAAACCTATGCAAAAGATTCATAGAAAAAAGTTACGGAACCGGGTTGACAGAAACAGCCTTCAGAGGTATAATCCCATTATCAAACGAAGGGAAACACGGACCGCCCCTTAAGGGGGCAGAAAGGACGGTAACAATATGAAGGCCTACGACATCAGCCGGGAAATGAGGAGCAAGGAGTTGAAGGAGTACCCGGACGGCCCCTGGGGCTCCACGAACTACCGGGGGACCACCCAATACCAGCGGGACTTCTACAGGCTCGCCAAGGCGGACCCGGCGGGCGAGTTCGTCTCCACCTGGATCATCCCGGATTTCATCACGGGAGGCTCCTACGCCTACTGGTACCTGTCCCAGTACAAGATGACCCGGACCCTGGAGCGCATCAACCACCCCCTGGCGCCCGCCTTCCGGGAGCGGTACAACTTCCTCATGGAAAAGAACCGGAACTACATGGCTTCTATCCGGAACCTCTGAGATACCCTGCCAACCCGGAGACATCACGCCTCCGGGTTGGCAATCCGCCAGCGGAAACGGAAAGGGCAAAAAACTTTTTTCAAAAAATCCACAAACGGGGTTGACAGATAACGCTGATGGAGTTATAATCACATCGTCAAAAACGAAGGGACGCCCCCGGTGCGGGGGAGAAAGGAAGGTAACAATGAAATACTATATCGCATACGGAAGCAACCTGAACCTGGAGCAGATGGCCTACCGGTGCCCGGGGGCGAGGCTGATCCGGGGGGCTACCCTGCGGGGCTGGACCCTGCGGTTCCGGGGGAGCATGACGGGCAGCTATCTGACCATCGAGCGCCAGCGGGACGGGCGGGTTCCGGTCGCCATCTGGCAGGTTACGGAGGAGGATGAGCGGAACCTGGACCGGTACGAGGGCTACCCCCGGTTCTACTACAAACAGGATATCCGGGTAGGCAAGCTGCACTGCTTCGCCTATATCATGCACGAGGACCGGGAGATCGCACCGCCCAGCCGGGGATACGTAGCTGTCTGCCTGGAGGGGTATCGCAACATGGGATTCAACCCGGACGCCATCTGGAAGGCCGTGGAGCACTCCTTCAAGCATATGGGGGAAAGAGGAAGAGATCTGGGGGTGGCAGTCAATGGCTGAACCTCGCATCTCCACCTTCTGGCAGTGCCCCAGGTGTGGCTATTACACCTGGGGTCCTACCGTCAGAGGCCGGGTTACCGGCGAAGAGGTCTGCTTTTCCTGCTCTGTCCGGGAGAACCTGGCAGCCCTTGGCCTCTGCACGGAAGACCAGGACAGAGTACTCAGGGCCATGCTCCAGGCTGGTATGCATACCCCCAGAGCCATCCGGGAGATGTAATGGCCTCGTCAGGCTGACAGCCCCTGGTGCGTGAAAACAGCGGGGGCTGCGCAGGCCGGCGGAAGACATATTTTTAAATGGGGTTGATAAATCAGCTCCAACGGAGTAGAATGTACGAACACAAAAGAAAGGATGGAAACATAGATGGTTCGTTACTATTGGACAGAGAACGGGGAAACCCGCCGGATCCTCCGTAAGGAAGCGATCGAAAAAGTGGGCGACCCTGCTCTCCGGGCTGCCGTCCGGGCGATGAAAAAGGAAGGCAAGGAGAACTACAGGACCCAGGTGGGCGAGAACACGTACCTGGAGATCTCCTGGGTCTGAGCATTTCACCCCGTCGCTGTACGGCGACGGGGCTTCGCCATAATGACCAGGGGTGGAAACATAAGAGGCCGAAAACAGCAGACAGCTGAATAGACGGGAACCGCCGGGCCTCCAGGACCTGGGGGCGTCGGCGGACCGGACGGCCATACAGGGAGGTAACGGATATGAACGGCATGGAGCTGGCTCAGAAGCTCCTCGATACAGGAAACGTCGTGCGCAACATACAGTGGATAGCGCCGGCCACGGAGTTTACGGGAGTACGGGCAGAAGGGGACCTGGTGGAGATTCTGGTAGCGCCGGGAACGGACCTGCCCGCCATTGCCAGGGAGTTCGGCGAGGAAATGGACGGAGCCGGGTTCCAGTTCTTCGGGATCCGGGTAGCGCTGAAGCCGGGCCTGTGACATACCCCCGGCGGGCAGGACCCACCCCTGCGGTTGGCGGATTGCCATTGAAAAGGCGATAAGCGCTTGAAAATTTTTTGAAAAAGTTGCTTTTTGGGGTTGACAGGAAGGGCGGTCAGAGTTATAATCCCATCATCGAAGGAAACAGGAAACACGGACGCCCCACCGGGGCAGAAAGGAAGGTAACAATGAACTACGATTACAACACCCTGGAAGCCACCCTGGAGGACAGGCGCGAACGGGACGAGCTGGAGTACCAGGAGAGCCTGGACAACTACCAGGAGGCGCTCCTCATGGCGGGCTGCACCTGGACCTACAACATCCCGGCGGGGGCTGCGTAAGCAGCCCCAGGGTCTGAAAGAAAGGGGAATGGTAACATGAACTTCAGGATGACGGATATGGAGCTGGACATGTACATCAGCCGGTACAGGTACCTGGCTATGTACTGCACGGAGGAGGAGATGAACTGGCTGGACGAGCCGGAGCTGGAGGAGCTCGTCCGGGCCAGGGAGGAGGAGCAGTACCAGGACTGGTGCAGGGAGCAGGGGCGCTTTTAGCCGGGGGAGAAATACGGAAAGGCGGGGAGACCTGCCTTTCCGTATTGGCAAAATGCCAATCAGGCAGGAGAGAACGGCGTGAAAACTGTGATATTACAGATTGACAAATTGCCAATTCGAAGCTATACTGTTGCCGTAGGGTGGGAAGTACCTTCCCACCGGGAAGAGCGGGCATGATTCTGCGGGCTGGGGCCTGCGTATCATGCAGCTCTGTATTATCACGGCGAAGAGGTCGTGTGTATTGCGATTGTACGGCGGTGCCCGCTTCTGCGGGCCTGGGCTCCGTGTGTCCTTCCAACAGCGCTTCTCCTGCGCCGGTACATCAGATATATGATAAACTGTGCGGAAGCGGAAGGCAAAAACCTCAAGGGAGGAGACGGCAAACACAGGGAACCGTCAGATGCTGGCACTATCTGGAGAGCAGAGGTAGAGACGCCCGTTGTGCTTCCGTCAACGCATACACGACCTATACTACGAATGAGCGGAGCGATGGCATATGATGAACGAGTCCATGGAAGAGGCTCTGAACCTCATGAATGAAGCGCAAGCGGTGATCGATGCGACCCTGAAGGCGTATATCTCCGAAATGGGACCCATGCCCGCCGGAATGCTCTACGTACTCCAGGACCTCATCGAGCGGGCCTGCGTGCTGCTGGATAAGGGAGACCTGGACAGGGCCGAGTAAACCGGAGGGGGCTGCGGGTTCTCCGCAGCCCCGTCAGTATAGGGGGTGGCAGGCGTATGAAGCGAGGCCAGGAGCAGATCACCGTCTCCCGTTACGTCAGGACTTCCGATGGAGGGACCACCAGAGTAGAGGACCTGACGGAGGAGGAGCGGAAAGAGTTTGGGCAGTGGTTGGCCGTAACCCTGATGAACGAGCTGTATCTGGGGAAAGCGGAGTTCACCGTTGAACATGGAAAGCAAAAGGAGACCGCCTGACGTGGGTGGTCTCCTTTCTTGACATCCGGGCGGTCAGGCTATATACTGCCTCTCAGGGCTGGCCTGCCGGTTTTGGAGTGGGCCGGACGTTGCACAAATTAACATAAGGCGTCGCCTGCGCCATGATGCTGCCCATCGTCATGGAGTACAACCAGGATGCCACCGGCGACAAGTTCAAGTATATCGCGGAGGCCATGGGCGTGGATACCACCGGCATGGACCAGGCCGCCTACCGCAAGGCCGCCATCGACGCCGTCCGTCAGCTGTCCGTGGACGTGGGGATCCCCACGAAGCTGGAGAAGCTGAAGGAAGAGGATCTGGAGTTCCTGGCCCAGTCCGCCGCCGCGGACGCCTGCGCCCCCGGCAACCCCAAGGAGGCCAGCGTGGAGGACTTCAAGGCGCTGTTCCGCAAGATCATGTAAGCCTCTGTTCCGTTCGTCGGCGGCCCGTCCCCGGTTTTCGTGGGGCGGGCCGCTTTTCGAGCGCACAGATTCCGGGGAACGGTTGACAGATCCGGGGCGGGAGGCTATACTGTCGCAGCTTAATGTATGTCTGTCTGCAGTCAGGAGGAAACGAACATGGAACTGATTCAGAGGATTGAAGGATTCACCCCGAAAAACGACCCTCGGCTTCTGGGGAAGGCGGAGCAGCTGCGCCCTGTCCTTCACTACCGGGTGGCGGGCCCCATGGAGGCCTTTGTGCGGGAGGAGACGGGAGACCGTCCCGTTTCCCTGGAAGAACTGCCCCGGCGGCCTCTGGGACCTGGAGACCGGATCTGTCTGGATTTCGGGACCCATATGGTGGGGCGGATTACCCTGTCGCTGGGCAGCTCCGGCAGCCATCCGGACGCGCCGGCTCTCTTCCAGGTGCGCCTGGCGGAGATCCGCCGGGAGCTGGAGGAGGATCCCAAAGCCTACCACGGCTGGGTTTCCCGCAGCTGGATTCAGGAGGAAACACTGCGGGTGGACGAACTGCCGGCCCGGGTGGACCTGCCCCGCCGCTGCGCCTTCCGCTTTCTGGAGCTGGAGGTGCTGGATACCTCCCCGAAGTACCGCCTCCTTCTGCAGGAGGTCCGCTGTGTGACGGAGTCCTCCGCGGACCTGAGCCAGGTGACCCCGCTGTCCATCGGGGACGGACTGCTGGAGCGCATCGACCGGGCCGGTCTGCGCACCCTGGCGGACTGCACCCAGGAGATCTTCGAGGACGGGCCCAAGCGGGACCAGCGGCTGTGGATGGGGGATCTGCGCCTGCAGGCCCTGGCCAGCTACGCCAGCTTCCGCAGCCTGGATCTGGTGCGCCGCTGCCTGTACCTCTTCGCGGGCACCCGCTTTCCGGACGGACGGATCAGCGCATGCGTCTTTACGAAGCCCGCGCCCGAGGCGGACGACACCTGGCTGCTGGATTACTCCCTCTTTTTCCCGGTGGCCCTGGAGGAGTATCTGGAGGAGCGGGACGATCCGGAGACCCTGGAGGATCTCTATCCCGCGGCCATGGAGCAGATTGATCTGATCCGCGCCCGCTTTACGGACGGGATTCTGCCCAGGCCGGAGGACGGAGAGGCCACCTTCGTGGACTGGTGCGACGGCCTGGACAAGCGGGCCTGCGCCCAGGCGATCCTCCTCTATGCCGCCCGCCATGGCCGGAATCTGGCCCGGCGCATGGGAGACCGGGAGCGGGAAGCGGACCTGACCGTCCTGACAGAGCGGCTGGAGCACGGCGCCCGGGAGACCTTCTGGGATCCGGAGCAGGGCTTCTTTGTCTCCGGCGGGCAGATCTCCATCGCCAGCCAGGTGTGGATGATCCTGGCGGGGGTCCTGAAGCCGGAGGAGGCCCGGGATGTGATGGAGCGCTCGGACGCCATTCTGGAGAACTTCCCCATGCAGACCCCCTACATGCACCACTACTATGTCTCCGCTCTGCTGCAGGCCGGTCTGGCGGAGAAGGCCCTGGCCGTGATCCGGGACTACTGGGGCGGCATGCTGGAGGCGGGAGCGGACACCTTCTGGGAGGCCTGGGATCCCGCCCATCCGGATGGCTCCCCCTACGGAGGCCTCATCGTCAACAGCTTCTGCCATGCCTGGAGCTGTACCCCGGTGTATCTGCTGCGCCGCTGCTTCTCCGGCAGTCCGCAGGCGAAGGAGGCCCCTCAAGAGAGCTGAGGAGGGTGCCGGAGGGACCGGACAGGGGACCTCGCGTCCGGGGCCTCCGCCAGGAAAAGATGTACATCTGTCTCCCGCGGGAGAATACGGAAGGCGTCCGGCCGGAACCTGGCGCCTTTTGTACATTCCGGCCGGGAACGAAAAGCGGTGGGATTGTGCGGCAGGAAAAGAACGGTCCGGGAGCCGGAATCAGGGCTTGCGCGGGTCTGTGGATCCGGGTAAAATACAGGAGATGTCCGGGGGTGTGGACAGGAGCGCTAGAGGATGGTCTGTTCGATCTCTCTGGTTTCCGGCGGAGAGGAACAGGTCCAGGACAGAAAAAGCGGGCCAGAGCACGCTCTGACCCGCCATGAGGGATTCTACCAGATGCGGACTACCCGCTGCCGGGCGTCCTCCGGGGCGTAGCCAAGGTCTTCCTGCACCAGGGCCACGGTGTCCTCCAGGGAACCGTTGACCCGCTTGCTGATGTCCACGTAGGTCCGGACCACCGCGTCTTCCCGGATCTGCTGGGCCTGCCTGCCGTTCATCGCTCCACGCTCCTTCTCCTCAGTTCCGTCCATGGGACGGGCAGGGATAGTATGTCCGGGATTGGGACGGATGACAGCCGGGAAGAAGCGGAAAAGTTACCGGCCGGGGCCGGAGCGCCGGCCAGCCGGCGGGAAGGATGTGTGCCGGATGGAGTTTGCGGTCAGTTCGCTGCCCTTTTCCGGAGGCCGGGAGCGGGAGATGGGAACTCTGCCGCCGGAGCTGGGGATCGAGATCTTCTTCGAGCGGGGCGGCGAGGCCTTCTGGGCGGCGTTGCTGCCGGAACTTCTGGAAGGGCGTACAGGCAGTCTGGGCATCCACGGGCCATCTGACCTGGACTTTGCCGGAGAAGAGACGGAAGAGAGTCTCTATCGGCGGCTGCGGGAATCCTTCCGTCTGTATCATCGCTTTGGAGCTTCCCGGTACATCGTCCATACCAACGTTCCCGCCTCTGCCCGGGGAACGGAGGAGGAGCAGAGACACCGCCGGGAACAGGCGGGATGTCGCCTGGCGGAGGCCAGCCGCTTCTGCCGGGAGGAGGGAGTCCTCCTGCTGGTGGAGAACGTGCCTATGAGCGGCTTGGCCCTCTTCGGCCCGGAGGACTTTCCGGCCCTCTTTCAGGCGCAGCCGGACCTGAGCTGCGTGCTGGATACGGGCCACGCCCATGTGGAGGGCTTTGATCTCGCCAATATGCAGCGGACCCTGGGAGGGCGGATTCTGGAGTACCACATCCATGACAACAACGGCGTGGAGGACCGCCACCTGTCCATATCCGAGAGGGTGCCCGGGGGAATCTGCTGGGAGACCTTCCTGGAGGAAGCGGTCCGGCATACCCCGGAAGCCGTTCTGACGTTGGAGTACAAAGCCGCAGACGTGGAGGGCCTTGTCCGGGATTGGGCCTGGCTGCGGCAACGGGAAGAGAGGTATCTGTCAGGGAGGGACGGAGCATGAATACGGAAGAGGAAACCGCTCTCTGGACCTTTGCGGATTTCCTGGCCTGGGAGGGCAGGGGAAATATTGAAATCATTCATGGAGAACCCGTGAGGCTGGAAACGCCCATTCGGGTTCATCAGGAAATCAGCCGGGAGCTGATGCGGCAGTTTGCCGGATATCTGGAGGGGAAGCGCGGCAGGGTGTATTCCGCTCCCTTTTCGGTGCGGCCCTTTGCCAGGCGGACGGACCGTCCGGAGGACATTTCGGATGTGCTGGAGCCTGACCTGACGGTGGTCTGCGATGAGGCGAAACTGGACCGTTATGGATGCTGCGGCGCTCCGGATCTGGTTGTGGAGATTCTATCTCCCGCTACGGAGAACAACGACAGAGTCCGGAAGAAGGACATGTACCAGCGAGCCGGGGTGAAGGAGTACTGGCTGGTCAGCCCCAGGGAGCAGACGGTAGAGGTGTTCCTTCTTGCGGAAGGCGTTTACCGTGAGCAGAGGACTTACGGGGCGGAGGAGTCGATTCTGGTTTCCGTTCTGGAGAACCTGACGGTGGACCTCAAACCGGTTTTCCGGTGGCCCCTTTAGAGAAGCAGAGACCCGCGTATATGCGGGGCAGGGAAAGGAAGAGAACATGAGCGTTCTGGAGAAGAAAATTGCCGTCCTGGGTGCGGGCGGCGTAGGCGGCTATCTGGCCGGCATGCTGGGGAAGACCTTTCCCCATCTGAGCCTGGGGGTGCGGGGCGCCCGGATGGAGTCCATCCGGACCCATGGGCTGCTCCTGCACAGCGATTACCATGGCGAGATCCGGGTCCGTCCCGAGACGGCGGCGCCCATATCGGAGCTGGGCCCCCAGGACATGATCTTTGTCTGCGTCAAGAATTACTCGCTTGAGGAGGTCTGCCGGGAGATGGCGGGCGCCGTGAGGGAGGACACCATTGTGGTGCCGGTCATGAACGGGGTGGACTGTGGAGACCGGGTGCGGGCCTGCCTGGGGAAGGGGATCGTGGTGGACGCCCTCATCTACATTGTGGCCTTCGCCGGGGCGGATTACTCCATCACCCAGCAGGGGCAGTTTGCCAATCTGCGCGTCGGAACCCGGAACGGAGACGAGACGGTCCGGCGGGCGGTGGAGGAGGTGTCCGCCGTTCTGACGGCCGCCGGTATCGATCACAGCGTGCCGGAGAACATCGAGCTGGAGATCTGGCGCAAGTACATCCTCAACTGCGCCTACAACGTAGAGACCGCCTTCTACGATTGTACCATAGGACCTCTGCGCAGCGACCCACAGAGGGCGAAGGAGTACGAGGCCCTGGTGGACGAGGCCTGGCGGGTGGCCCGGGCGAAGGGTGTCCCTGTTCTGCCGGAGCACCGGACAGAGATGATCGACCGCTTCTACCACGAATACCGGGACGACGCCGGCAGTTCCCTCCAGCGGGACATGCACGCCGGACGCCCCGCCGAGGTGGAGACCTTCAGCGGCTATATCGTACGGGAAGCGGAACGCCTGGGCGTAGAGGCCCCCGTATCCCGGCGCATGTACGAAGTCCTGCGGACCCGGACGACGCAGGGCGGATGAGCCGTTTGCCGGAAGAGAGCAAGGGAGGTAGGGCTTACGCTCCCTTCCCGGCCCGGCTGGCGTTGGTTCTGAGGACTGCCGTCCGGAAAACGTGTTTTTGCCTGGAGTCCTGCTGAGACCGTGACCAATCAGCGGGGAAGCGTTCGCATTACGCTCAGAATCGGGACCCGGTTTACGGGGCCCGGGATGAAAGCGCAAAAAGGCCTGCCCGGGGACGTCTGTCCCTTCGGGCAGGTCTTTTTCGTGTGCAGAGAAGTGCTGCAGGCAGGAGGAAGGTGGATTGCGCCAGGGTTTGTCCGGACAGAAGTGTGATTTCTGCGATTCAGAGGCTGCGGCAGTTCTCGGTTACGGGCTCCGGGGAGCGGAGAGTTCGGGCCTGGGACGGCCTGGAAGGGAGAAGCGGTCCACACTCCCGCTTTCCTGCCTCCGGGGGACCGGGGCGGAGCGGGACAGAAACTGCCCGGAGCGGCGCAGGGCCGCTCCGGGCAGGTTTTATGATTACGTCGGGATCCGGCGGGGATCAGGCGCGGGGATTCCTGATCGCGGCCTGCGCGGCGGCCAGACGGGCGATGGGAACACGGAACGGGGAGCAGGACACGTAGTCCAGGCCGATCTCGTGGCAGAACTCCACGGAAGCGGGGTCGCCGCCGTGCTCGCCGCAGATGCCGATGTGCAGGCTGTCGTTGTTGGCGCGTCCCAGCTGGATGGCCATCTTCATCAGCTTGCCCACGCCGATCTGGTCCAGCTTGGCGAAGGGATCGGACTCCAGGATCTTGGCGTCGTAGTAGGCGCCCATGAACTTGGCGGAGTCGTCGCGGGAGAAGCCGTAGGTCATCTGGGTCAGGTCGTTGGTGCCGAAGCAGAAGAACTCGGCCTCCTTGGCCAGCTCGTCCGCGATCAGGGCGGCGCGAGGCACCTCGATCATGGTGCCGACCTCGTACTTCAGCGTGCTGTTGGCGGCGGCGATCTCCTCGTCAGCGGTCTTCACCACGATCTTCTTGACCACGGCCAGCTCCTTGGCATCGCCGATCAGCGGGATCATGATCTCGGGCACCAGGTTCCAGTCGGGGTGAGCGGCCTGAACCTTGATGGCGGCCCGGATGACGGCCTTCGTCTGCATGACGGCGATTTCCGGATAGGTGATGGACAGGCGGCAGCCGCGGTGGCCCATCATCGGGTTGAACTCGTGGAGGGAGGAGATGATGGCCTTGATCTGGTCGACGCTCTTGCCCTGGGCCTTCGCCAGCTGCTCGATCTCGGCTTCCTCGGTGGGAACGAACTCGTGCAGAGGAGGATCCAGGAAGCGGATGGTGACGGGATAGCCGCCCAGTGCCTCGTACAGGGCCTCGAAGTCGCCCTGCTGATAGGGCAGGATCTTCTCCAGCGCGGCCTCGCGCTCCTCGACGGTGTCGGAGCAGATCATCTCGCGGAAGGCCTCGATGCGGTCGGCCTCAAAGAACATGTGCTCGGTGCGGCACAGGCCGATGCCCTCGGCGCCCAGCTCGCGGGCTTTCTTCGCGTCCCGGGGGGTGTCGGCGTTGGTGCGTACGCTCAGCTGACGGTACTTGTCGGCCCAGGCCATGATGCGGCCGAACTCGCCGGCGATCTCCGCGTCCACGGTGGGGATGGCGCCGTCGTAGATGTTGCCGGTGGTGCCGTCGATGGAGATCACATCGCCCTCGTGATAGACCTTGCCGCCCAGACTGAAGCGCTTGTTCTCCTCATCCATGAGGATGGCGCCGCAGCCGGAGACGCAGCAGGAACCCATGCCGCGGGCCACGACGGCCGCGTGGGAGGTCATGCCGCCGCGCACGGTGAGGATGCCCTGGGCGACCTTCATGCCGGTGATGTCCTCGGGAGAGGTCTCCAGACGGACCAGGACGACCTTCTCGCCCCGGGCGGCCCACTCTTCCGCGTCCTCCGCGGAGAAGACCACCTTGCCGCAGGCGGCTCCCGGGGAAGCGCCCAGGCCCTTGCCGATGGGCGTGGCGGCCTTCAGCGCCTTGGCGTCAAACTGGGGATGGAGCAGGGTGTCCAGGTTGCGGGGGTCGATCATGGTGATGGCTTTCTTCTCGTCGATCATGCCCTCGTCCACCAGGTCGCAGGCGATCTTGAGAGCGGCCTTGGCGGTCCGCTTGCCGTTGCGGCACTGCAGCATGTAGAGCTTGCCGTTCTCCACGGTGAACTCCATGTCCTGCATGTCGCGATAGTGGTCCTCCAGGATGCCGCACACCTTCACGAAGTCGGCGTAGGCCTCGGGGAACTTCTCTTCCATCTGAGCGATGGGCATGGGGGTCCGGACGCCGGCCACCACGTCTTCGCCCTGGGCGTTGGTCAGGAACTCGCCCATGATCTTCTTCTCGCCGGTGGCGGGGTCGCGGGTGAAGGCGACGCCGGTGCCGGAGTTGTCGTTCAGGTTGCCGAACACCATCGGCATGACGTTGACGGCGGTGCCCCAGGAATAGGGGATGTCGTTGTCACGGCGATAGACGTTGGCGCGGGGGTTGTCCCAGGAGCGGAACACGGCGCGGATGGCCTCGTACAGCTGCACCTTGGGATCGGAGGGGAAGTCGGCGCCGATCTTGGCCTTGTACTCGGCCTTGAACTGGGCGGCCAGTTCCTTGAGGTCGGCGGCGGTGAGCTCCACATCGTAAGTGACGCCCCGCTCGGCCTTCATCTTATCGATGAGCTGCTCGAAGTACTTCTTGCCCACTTCCATGACCACGTCGGAGAACATCTGGATGAACCGACGGTAGGAGTCATAGACGAAGCGCTCGAACTTGGGGTCGGGATTGCCGGCGATCATGGCGGCGACCACGTCGTCGTTGAGGCCCAGGTTGAGGATGGTGTCCATCATACCGGGCATGGAGGCGCGGGCGCCGGAACGGACGGAGACCAGCAGAGGATTCTGCAGGTCGCCGAACTTCTTGCCGTTCAGCTCTTCCATCTTGCCCACGTACTCCATGATCTGACCCATGATCTCGTCGTTGATCGTCCGGTCGTCCTCGTAGTACTGAGTGCAGGCCTCCGTGGTGATCGTGAAGCCCTGGGGCACGGGCAGGCCGATGTTGGTCATCTCGGCCAGGTTGGCGCCCTTTCCGCCCAGGAGCTCACGCATGTTGGCGTTGCCCTCAGAGAAGAGGTAAAGATATTTTCTTGCCATATCCATCTTCCTTTCAATTCTGCGGCGCTTGGCATCGCCGCCCATAAACAGTCCTCAGCGATCAACATTATACCATCCAGCCGGAAGAATGCAATCTCCTGTGGGGAAATTTACCCGAAAAATTTTTGAGAAGGGGCAGGATTCAAAGCCGCACAGCGCGGAAAAAAGAAAGCGGACCGCCCTGGGAGGGCGGTCCGCGGACAACTGTTCAGCTGACAGAGACAAAGTCCTTGGAGACGTAGCCGGTCTTGCCGTTTCCGTAGTCGATCTTATACCAGCCGTTGGATTCCTCCAGAACCTTCACGCTGGAGCCGTTGGTGGCGCTGGCGATGATGTCGTAGGTGGTGCCGGGGCCGGAGCGGATGTTGAGGCCGCCGCTGGCGTTGACGATCCGGCCGCTGGAGCCGCTGGCGACCGTGCCGGTACCGGTTCCTGTGCCGGTTCCCGTCCCCGTCCCCGTGCCTGTGCCCGTACCGGTTCCGGTATCCGTTCCGGTTCCCGTACCGGTCCCGGTGCCCGTGCCGCTGGCGCTGTTGCAGCGGACGATGCAGTCGGTGCGCTGGGTGCCGCAGGTGGCGGAGATGGTGGCGCTGACGGCGTCCGTGCCGGAGTAGACCATGCGCACGGTGCCGTAGGCGTCGACGGTGGCGATGGTGGCGTCGCTGCTGGTCCAGGTGATGGGCAGCGTGACGCCTTCGGGAGAGACCTTGACGGTGAACTGCCAGGTTTCACCGGGACGCAGCTCCAGTTCCTGCCGGTCCAGGATGATGCCCGTGGGGGCGGGACCGGGGGTCGCGCTCTGGGACGAGGAGCCCTGGCTTCCGGACGCGGAGCCCGAGCCGGCGGCCTGGCTGGTGGAGACGCTGCCGGAGCCGCTGGCGGAATCCTGGGGAGTCAGAATCGGTTTGACAAAGCGGACCACGAGAAAGGCGACGGCGATGAACAGGGCCAGAATGACGACCACGCCCACCACCTGGAAGGTGTTGACGGAGTAGCCGCCCCCGCCGCGGCTCCGGGAGCCGCCGGAGGCGCGGGACCCGCCCTGGGCCCGGGAACCTCCCTGGGTTCGGCTGCCCCCCTGGGTACGGGAACCGCCCTGCGTCCGGGAGCCTCCCTGGGCGCGGGAACCGCCTTGGGTCCGGCTGCCGCCCTGGGGACGGTTGCCGGTGGGACGGGAGCCGCCGGAACTGCCGGAACTTCGGCTGCCCTGCGGACGGACGTTGGCCTGGATCACCCGGCGGCCTCCGGCTCTCCGGGTGGACTGGTCCTCCTCGCAGAAGGGGCAGTCCCGGTAGGTCACGGAGTAGTCCTCCCCGCAGGTTTCGCAGCGGCGTACGTCCGTGCGCCGGGGCCGGGGACTGCCGGAGGGGGTGGAACGGCCGGGAGAGGACGGGGCGCGGGAGACGGTTCCGGATCCGCCGGAGGCGGAAGGGCGCCTGGCCGGCGCGGGGGAGCCATAGGAAGAAGCGAGGCGGGACGGATCCGTACTGCCGGGTGGCGGTGCGGTACGCCGGCCTTGGTCAGGATAGTCAGACATGATAAACCTCCGCTTGTACACATAAAACAGCGGCCGTGCGGGCCACTGAACCTGTCATTCCCTATACAGTTTCATTGTACCTGGAAAACCGTGTTTCGTCAACGGGAAAAGACTCGAAAATGCAAAAAGTTCACAGATTCGGCGTTGCGCTTGACCCCGGGCTCCCTTTCCCCTATAATAAGAGGAGACGAAATCGGGGAGGAATACCATGAAAGGCACGTTCGCGGCCGGAGAGGCCCACAAGCAGTACGAGGAGATGGTGACGGCCTTCCGCCGCTATATACCGGACGGCGCGCTGCGCATGAAGTTCAGCCGCCAGATAGACCCCTTCGTGCGCCGCTGCGTGCTGGGGGTGTGGCAGGCGGACGGGGCCGGCGCCGTGTCCGAGCGGCATGTGGAGTTCTACGAGGCCATCCACTCGGCGAAGAACCCCCGCGAGACCACCCTGCTCTTCGAGCTGGCGGCCAAGGTGGCGGAGTACGATCTCTTCCAGCCGCCGGCCTTCTACGAGGACCTGATCCGCTATGACCGCGGCCACGGAACCACCCTGGCCCGGCGCTTCGCGGACCAGCTGACCCTCATCCTGCTGCTCTTCGCGGCGGCGGACGGGGCGGTCAGCGAGAGCGAGGCGGGGTTTGTGAACGCCTGCGCGGATACGCTGCTGGAGCGCTGCACCAAAGACGGCCTCAGCGGCCACCACAGCGTGAACGCCGCGGATTTTGTTACGAAGTCCGCCGCCCCTTCCGGGAAGCCGTCCGCCCCTCCGAAGACCCCGGACCCGGTGGCCCCCGCCTCCACGCCGGCGGCGAAGGAACCTCAGGCGGAGGCGGCCCCGGCGGAGCCGGAGCCCACTCTGGAGGAGGTCCTGGCGGAACTGGACGCCCTGTGCGGCCTGGAGCGGGTGAAAAAGGACGTCCGGAGTCTGGTGAACCTGGTGAAGGTGCGCCGGCTGCGCCAGGAGGCGGGACTGCCCGCCCCGGCCCTCTCGCTGCACCTGGTCTTCCTGGGCAACCCGGGCACCGGCAAGACTACGGTGGCCCGTCTGCTGGCGAAGATCTACCGGGCCATCGGGGTACTGTCCAAGGGGCAGCTGGTGGAGGTGGATCGCTCCGGCCTGGTGGCAGGTTACGTGGGGCAGACCGCCACCAAGACCCAGGAGGTTATCCAGAAGGCCATGGGCGGGGTCCTGTTCATCGACGAGGCCTACGCCCTCGCCAACCGGGACAACGCCAACGACTTCGGCGGCGAGGCCATCGAGGTGCTGCTGAAGAACATGGAGGACCACCGGGACGACCTGATCGTGATCGTCGCCGGCTACACCGGCCCCATGGAGAAGTTCATTCACGCCAACCCCGGTCTGGAGTCCCGCTTCAACAAGTACTTCTTCTTCGAGGACTACGACGCGGGCCAGCTGCTGGAGATCTTCCGCAGCCAGTGTTCCCGCAACGGCTACAGCCTCTCGGCCGAAGCGGAGGCCTGGGCGAAGGACCGCTTTACCTTCCTGTACGCCACCCGGGACGAGAACTTCGGCAACGCCCGGGAGGTGCGCAACCTCTTCGAGAAGGCGGTGGCCCGCCAGGCGGACCGGGTGGCGCTCCTGGAGTCCCCCACGAAGGAGCAGCTCATGGAGCTGACGAAGGAGGACCTGGAGGAGAAGGGAGAACCCGAAAAGGAAGAGGCGGGCATCTGAGCTTCCTCTTCCGGCACCGGGCCGGGGGAAGAGACCGCATGTCCGCGCAGAGATAAGGAGGTATATCCAAATGGTTATCCACTATAACGAGATGCCGGAGACCGCCAACCCCAACTTCAAGGGGGGCGAGGGCGCGCTCATGGCGAAGATGTTCTTTGACGGCACGAACCGCATCCTCCACGGCCGTCTGGAACCGGGCAGCACGATCGGCTATCATCTCCACGAGACGAACAGCGAGATCATCTACGTCCTCGCCGGGACCGGAAAGGTCCTCATCGACGGGGAGTACGAGGCGGTGGCCGCCGGAGACTGCCACTACTGCCCCAAGGGCCACTCCCACAGCCTGATCAACGACAGCCAGGCGGATCTCGTCTTCTTCGCCGTCGTGCCGGAGCACGGGGCCTGAGATGAAAGTCGCCTTCTGTACCCTGGGCTGCAAGGTGAACCAGTACGAGACCCAGGCGCTGGAGCAGCTTCTGGTACAGCGGGGGCATACCCTGGTTCCCTTTGAGGGCGAGGCGGACGCCTACGTGATCAACACCTGCTCCGTGACGGCCATCAGCGACAAAAAGTCCCGGCAGATGATCCGCCGGGCCCGGAAGATGGCGCCGGAGGCGGTGGTGGCGGTCTGCGGCTGCTACGCCCAGACCCATCCCGCGGATATGGACGCCCTGGAGGCGGACCTGGTGGCCGGCACCGGGGACCGGCTGGGGTTTGTGGACCGCCTGGAGGAGACCTGGCGCCTGCGCCGGCCCATGACCGCCCTGGACAACGTCTTTGACCGCCGGGTCTTCGAGGTGCTGCCCGCCGGCGGCCTGGAGGGACGCACCCGGGCGATGCTCAAGGCGGAGGACGGCTGCGTCAACTTCTGCTCCTACTGCATCATCCCCTATGCCCGGGGACCGGTCCGTTCTCTGTCCGTGGAGGAGGCAGCCCGCCAGGCGGAGGGTCTGGCCCGGGAAGGCTACCGGGAGATCGTGCTCACCGGCATCGAACTCTCCTCCTGGGGCAGGGATCTGGGCCGGGACGCCACGCTGGAGGATCTGGTGGAGGCGGTCTGCGCCGCCGCTCCGGGTTGCCGGATCCGTCTGGGCTCCCTGGAGCCCCGGACGGTGACGGAGGCCTTCTGCGCCCGGGTCGCCCGGCTGGAAAACCTCTGTCCCCACTTCCATCTGTCCCTGCAGAGCGGTTCGGACACCGTGCTGCGGCGCATGAACCGCAGATACGACACAGCCCGCTATCTGGAGAGCGTGCGCCTGCTGCGCTCGCACTTTGACGACCCCGGCCTCACCACGGACCTGATCGTCGGCTTCCCTGGCGAGACGGAGGAAGAGTTTACAGAGACCCTGACCTTCCTGCGCCGATGCGCCTTTTCGGCCATGCACATCTTTCCCTACTCCCGCCGTCCCGGGACTCCGGCGGCGGACATGCCGGACCAGGTGCGCAACGCGGTCAAGGAGGAGCGCGCCCGTCGGGCCTCCGCCGTGGCGGCGGAGCTGGAGGCGTCCTTCCTGGAACGCCGGGTGGGACAGACCGTACCGGTGCTCTTCGAGGAGGAGCGGGACGGGTTCTGGCGGGGCTATACCCCCCGCTACGAGGAGGTCACGGTGCCGGCGGAGGGGGAGAACCTCCACAACTGGCTGCTTATGACCCGGATTTCGCGCGCGGAGGGGTCCGTCCTGCGGGGCGGGCTGTGTCCGGACGCCTGACGTTTTGGCCCCTGTGCCCACAGATGCCATGGGACAGGGACCGTTTTCCATTGCCTTCCGGAGGGACGAAGCGCCCCGCGCCTTCCGGAAGTTTTCGGCCCGGCGTTCTGCCGCCGGAGCGCGGCAACCGGATTGCGCCCGGGCCAACAGGGGCGCGGGGAAAGGATGACTGTCATGAAATCGCGTTTCTTCGCATGTGTCCTGGCGCTTGCCCTGCTGCTGAGCGCCTGCTCGTCGGGTCGTTCCGCCGGTTCCGCGACGGAGGGGTCCGCTTCTTCCTCCGGGCCGGCTTCGTCCGCCCCTTCATCTGCCGGCGGGAGCTCCGGCGGTTCCTCCGCTTCAGAGTCCGCTCCGGAATCCGGCCTGGTTACCTTCCGGGACGGTCTGGACCGGGAGGTGAGCGTCGCGCCCCCGGAACGGGTGGCGGCCCTCATCGGGAGCTTCGCGGATGTCTGGAATCTGGCGGGAGGCGGGGATACCCTGGTGGCCGCCGCCTCGGACGCCTGGACCTCCTTTGACCTCACCCTGCGGGATACGGTGGCGGACCTGGGGCCGGTGAAGGAGCCGGACCTGGAGACGCTGCTGGCGGCCCGGCCGGATCTGGTGCTGGCCAGCACGAACACCCAGGCGGACGTGGATCTGCTGCCCACCCTGGAGAGCGCGGGAATCCCGGTGGCCTTCTTTGATATCCAGACCTTTGAGGACTACTGTTCCATGCTGGAGATCTGTACGCGGCTGACGGGTCATCCGGAGGCCCTGGAGCAGTATGGAACTCAGGTACAGAAGCAGGTGGAGACCGCCATCGCCCGCCAGGACGGGTCCGCCCCCACGGTGCTCTGCATGCGCGCCACCGGCAGCAGCTGCAAGGTGAAGGGCAGCGAGGACTTTGTGCTGGGCGAGATGCTGGCGGATCTGGGCTGCGTCAATGTGGCGGACCAGGACGGGGCCCTGCTGGAGGACCTGAGCCTGGAGGCTATTCTGGCGGCGGATCCGGATTACATCTTTGTGGTGCTCCAGGGAGCGGACGCCACCCGGGCTCAGGAGACCCTGGAGAAGACGCTGCTCTCCAACCCGGCCTGGCAGTCCCTGCGGGCGGTTCAGGAGGATCGCTTTTACACCCTGGAGCACCGGCTCTACAACCTGAAACCGAATGCCCGCTGGGGGGAGTCCTATGAAAAGCTGGCAGACATCCTCTATCCCGGGACCTGAGCGGGTACGGGGGATCCTGCTCGCCCTGGGGGCGGCGGTCCTGCTCTGCGGGGCGGCCAGCCTCTGTCTGGGGCCGGTGTCCCTCTCTCTGTCCTCCGTGCTTTCGGCTCTGACGGGCGGCGGCGACGAGACCGCCCGCCGCATCGTCCTGCTGGCCCGCCTGCCCCGCACCTGCGGCTGCCTGCTGGCGGGCTGGGCCCTGGCGGTCTCCGGAGCGGTGATTCAGAGCGTACTGGATAACCCGCTCGCCGCCCCGAACGTCATCGGGGTCAACGCCGGAGCGGGCTTCGGGGTGGCCCTGTGCGCGGCCTTCGGGACCCGGACGGCGGGGCTGGTGCCGCTGGCGGCCTTTCTGGGGGCGCTGGCGGGCGTGATGCTGGTGCTGGGGATCTCCAGCCGGGCCGGCGCCTCCCGCATGACCCTGGTACTGGCGGGGGTAGCCATTTCCAGCATGTTCAGCGCGGGCATCGACGCCGTCCTCACCTTCGTGCCGGACGCCCTCAACGGGTATACGGACTTTCGGATCGGGGGACTGCAGAACCTCTCCATGGAGCGCCTGGGCGGCGTCTTCTGGGGGATACTGGCCGCCTCCCTGGTTCTGCTCTGGATGGCCGGAGATATGGATGTGCTGCGGCTGGGGGCGGAAAGCGCCCACAGCCTGGGCCTGCCCGTGGCCTCCCGCCGTCTTCTCTTTCTGACCCTCGCGGCGGCGCTGGCGGGCTTTGCCGTCAGCTTCGCCGGCCTGCTGGGCTTTGTGGGCCTCATCGTCCCCCACATGACCCGCCGGCTGGTGGGGGAGGAGAGCGCCGGCGCCCTGCTGCTGGCTACGGCCCTGGGAGGCGCGGCCTTTCTCACCCTGGCGGACCTTCTGTCCCGGATGCTCTTTCGCCCCTTCGAGCTGCCGGTGGGCGTGACCCTGGCCCTGGTGGGCGGTCCCTTCTTCCTGTGGCTGCTGCTGCGCCAGCGGGGAGGGCGGAGCCATGGTTGAGCTGCGGAACATAGCGGCGGGCTACCCGGGGCGCCCGGTGCTGGAGGATGTGAGCCTCTCCTTTGTCCCCGGACAGGTGACGGTTCTGCTGGGCCCCAACGGCTGTGGCAAGAGCACTCTGCTCCACACCGCCAACGGTCTGCTGCCGGTCACGAAGGGGGAGGTGTGGCTGGACGGGCGGCCCCTGAACGCGTACACCCCGAAGGAGATTGCCCGGAAGGTCGCGGTGCTCCCCCAGAGCCGGCCGGTGCCGGAGATCACCGCCCGGCGGATGGTGCTCCACGGCCGCTTCCCCTGGCTTTCGTACCCCAGACGCTACCGGGAGGAGGACCATGCCGCGGTCCGCCAGGCCCTGGCCTGGGTGGGAGCGGAAGACCTGGCCGAGCGGCCCCTTTCCTCTCTCAGCGGCGGGCAGCGACAGAAGATCTATATCGCCATGGCCCTGGCCCAGGGGACGGAGACGGTCCTCCTGGACGAACCCACCACCTTCCTGGACGCGAAACACCAGCTGGAGGTGATGGCCCTGGCCCGGGCGCTGGCCCGGGAGGGTAAGGCGGTGGGTCTGGTGCTCCATGATCTGTGTCTGGCCCTTCCGGGGGCGGATCGGGTGGCGCTTCTGTACGGAGGCCGCCTGGAGGCGCTGGGCGAGCCGGAGGAGATCTGGCGGAGCGGATGCCTGGAGCGGGTTCTGGGCGTGCGGTTGGGCCGGGTGGAGACCGAGGCCGGTTGGCGCTACTATCTGGTGTGAGGAGGCGGAGCGAGTGGGATACTTTCCCTTTTTTGTGGACCTGACCGGCGTCCCCGGCCTGGTGGCGGGGGGCGGAACGGTGGCGCTGCGCAAGGTGGAGGCGCTGCTGCCCTTCGGCGCGGAGCTGACCGTGGTTTCCCCGGCCTTCCGGCCGGAGCTGGAGAACCTGCCGGGCCTGACGCTGCGGCGGGAGTCCTTCCGGGAGGAGATGCTGGAGGGCATGGCCTTTGTCATCGCCGCGACAGATGACCGGGCCGTCAACCGGGAGATCGCACGGGCCTGCCGGGCCCGAAAGATCCCCGTGAACGCGGTAGACGACCGGGAGGCCTGTACCTTCCTCTTTCCGGCGCTGGTGCGGGAGGGCCCCCTGACGGTGGGAATCTCCACCGGCGGGGCCAGTCCGGCGGCCGCCGCCTGGCTGCGGAGAACGATTCAGAATGATCTGCCGGAGAACTTCGGCGAGATTCTGCGCTGTCTGGAGCGGGCCAGGCCCCTGGTCCGGGCACGGATGGAGCGGGAGGCGGACCGCGGGGCGTTCTGGAAGGAACTGCTGGCGGTCTGTCTGGACCGGGGCGGTCCTCTCTCCGAGAGGGAGATCCTGGAGAGGCTGGCGGAGAAGGAGGGCATGGCATGAGCGGATTCGTTTCTCTGGTGGGGGCCGGCTGCGGGCCGGCGGACCTCATTGCCCTCCGGGGACTGGAGCGTTTGCACTCCTGCGAGGCGGTGGTCTACGACGCCCTGGTGGATCCCGCCCTGTCCGGGGAGGCTCCGCCCTCGGCGCGGCGCATTCCCGCGGGAAAGCGGGCCGGGGGAGAGAGCGCCGCCCAGGAGGACATCGAGACCCTGCTGGTGGAACTGGCCCGGCAAGGAAAACGGGTGGTCCGCCTGAAGGGAGGAGACCCGTTTGTGTTCGGACGGGGCGGCGAGGAGGCCATCGCTCTGGAGCGGGCGGGGATCCCCTATGAGATCGTGCCCGGCATCTCCTCCGCCATCGCGATTCCCGAGCTCGCCGGGATTCCCGTGACCCACCGGGGCCTCAGCCGGGGCTTTCATGTTATGACCGCCCATACGGCCGATGGGGACCTGCCGGAGGGACTGGAGGAACTGGCCCGGCAGGGGGACACCCTGGTCTTCCTTATGGGTCTGTCTCGCCTGGAGCGCATCGCGGAGCGCCTGCTGAACGCGGGGATGGCACCGGATACCCCCGCCGCCGTACTCTCCGGGGGCAATTCCCCCCATCCGGCCGCGGTACGGGGCACATTGGGGGACATCGGGGTGCGGACCAGGCAGGCGGGGGTGCGGCCCCCGGCGGTGATCGTGATCGGGGAGACGGCGGGACTCAACCTGCTCTCCACTCATCTGGGACCTCTTGCCGGGGTCCGGGTGGGAATTACGGGGACGGCCCGCCACGCGGAGAGACTGCGCCGCACCCTGGAGCGGGAGGGGGCCCAGGTCCTGCGGGTGCTGGAGAGCGCCGTCGCGCCCCTTCCCCTGGAACAGGACCTGACCCTTCTCTCGGACGGAACGCTCCGCTGGCTGGTGTTCACCAGCGGCAACGGAGTGGAGGTGTTCTTCCGGCGGCTGCGGGAGGCGAAGGTGGATCTGCGGCGGCTGAGCGCCTGCCGTTTCGCCTGCGTGGGGCCCGCCACGGCGGAGGCTCTGGAGGAGCGCGGGTTTCTGGCGGACCTGGTGCCCCGGGAGGCCACGACCCGGGCGCTGGGGGAGGAACTGGGATCCCTTCTGCGTCCGCGCGAAGAAGTCTGGCTTCTCCGCTCCCGGCAGGGAGATCCCCTGCTGCGGGAGACCCTGGAGGAGATAGCGGCGGTGACGGAGGTTCCACTCTACGAGACCGTCCCGGAGCGGACGGGTCCTCTGCCGGAGCTGGACTATCTGACCTTCTCCAGCGCCGGAGGGGTAACCGCCTTTCGGAAGGCGTGCGGCGGTGTGCCGGAGGGAACCCGCTGCGTGTGCATCGGGCCGGTGACGGCCCGCGCCGCCCGGGAACAGCTGCGCGCTCCGGTCCTGGAGGCGAAGGAGATCTCCGCGGAGGGAATCGTGAACGCCATCCGGGAGGACCGGGAGAAGGCCGGCGCCGGAGAGAACGGGAAAGAAGGGGCCTGCGCCCTGTGAACGCGAAAGACGCCCCGCCGGAGCAGATCCGGTGGGGCGTCCAAAGAGACGGAGAAAAGCGGTCGGGCCGGAGCCCGGCCGCTTCGCATATGGACAGAGGGGCGGAAGAATCAGCCGAAGTAGCGCTCCAGCAGACCCTTGAAGGCCTTGCCGTGGCGGGCCTCGTCGCGGGCCATCTCGTGCACGGTGTCGTGGATGGCGTCCAGATTGAGGGCCTTCGCCTTCTTGGCCAGCTCGAACTTGCCGGCGGTGGCGCCGTTCTCGGCCTCGACCCGCATCTGCAGGTTCTTCTTGGTGGAGTCGGTGACGACCTCGCCCAGCAGCTCGGCGAACTTGGCGGCGTGCTCGGCCTCTTCATAGGCGGCCTTCTCCCAGTACAGGCCGATCTCGGGATAGCCCTCGCGGTGCGCGACGCGGGCCATGGCCAGATACATGCCGACCTCGGTGCACTCGCCCTGGAAGTTCTCGCGCAGGCCCTGCAGGATCTCGGGGTCCACGCCCTGGGCGACGCCCACGACGTGCTCGGCGGCCCAGGACATCTCGGCGGCCTGCTCCTGGAACTTGGAGGCGGGGGCCTTGCAGACGGGGCAGAACTCGGGAGCGGCTTCGCCCTCGTAGACGTATCCGCAGATCGTGCAAACAAACTTCTTCATGTGGATGTTTCCTCCTCAGCTGAATTTTTCTGCATACAGATTGGACAGACGCCGTGGAACGTGAGCTCGTGGCGGCATACCGTGAGCCCGTATTGCCGGCCGACAGTCCGGTCCAGGTCCTCCTCCAGACGGATGTCCGGCAGATCCCGAACCTCGCCGCACCGGTCGCAGACAAAGTGACTGTGGGGGGAAGTGACGGCGTCGAAGCGCTCCTGTCCCCCGACCACCCCCACGCTCTGGATCAGGCCCTGCTGCCGGAAGCGGTTCAGATTCCGGTAGACGGTGCCCATGCTCAGGTCCGGGTGTTCCTCCTTGAGATTCTGGTAGAGCCACTCGGCGGAGGGGTGGCGGTCGGTTGCCCGGAGGGCGGTGAGAATGGCGTCCCGTTTCCGGCTGTAGCGCTGGGTACGTTCCATGGCGTCCTCCTTAATAAGAATGATTCTTATTACGGCTTCCATATTAGCACAGATCCGGGACCCTGTAAAGAGGCAATTTCAGATTTTTTTCGAGGCCCCCAGGCGGCGCAGCACCGCCTGCTCCAGCCGGTCCCCGTACTTCATGCCCGCCAGGAAGAGCAGCACGCCGGCGACGCCCACAAGGATCAGGACGGGGAGAGGGAAGGACAGGGAACTGCCGCCCAGGGCGCTGGCGAAGAGCAGGCCCCAGGGACGGGCCATCACCAGAACGCAGAAAAAGCGCCTGCGGGAGATGGTGGTCAGGCCGGCCAGGATGCAGAGCATGTCGTCCGGGAAGAAGGGGAGCAGAAAGGCCAGCACCAGAAAGGGGACGGTCTTGGCGCGGATGATCCCCAGATACTTCGAAGACAGGGCCCGGTTTACCACCCGGTCCACAAAGCCGCCGCCCAGAGCCCGGGCCAGGTGGAAGACCAGCAGGGAGCCGGCCACCACGGCGCCGAAGGTGAGAAGGAAAGAGGGCCAGGTGCCAAAGAGAACGCCTCCGGCCGCGGCGGTGAGATTGCTGGGGATGGGGGCCAGCACGACGGAGAGCAGCTGAATGAGGAAGAAAGACAGATGAGTATAGGGAGCGAACTGCTCCATATAGGTCCGCAGGCCGTCCACGGAGGAGGCGGCGGCAAAGAAGCCGCTGCCCCGCAGGAAGAGGAGACCGCCCGCCAGCAGGACGACGGCGGCCAGTACGGCCAGGACCCGGATCCGTTTTGTTCTGTTCACGACTCGACTCCTTCCGGGAATTTCCTTCAGTATAGCACAGGCGCGAAGGGAAATGTATGAAGTTTTTCTGAAAAATGCTGGAAGCGTCTTCCAAAGAACGAAAACGGCCCGCCGGCCCCGGAGGGCCAGCGGGTCGGGAAGCGGAGAGGGGAGAACGGGGCTCAGGTGCGGAAGCGGGCGCCCTGGGTCAGGTTCTCCAGGACCTCGTAGCGGTACATCTGGAGGGGCTTGACCATGTTCAGGGCCTCTTCCATCTCGATATCCAGGATATCGCCGCCCCGGGTGCCGATGACCCGGTTGCCGGTGTCTTCCAGCAGGACCTGCACGGCCCTGTAGCCCATGCGGCTGGCGGTCTCCCGATCCCGGGCGGTGGGAGCGCCGCCGCGCTGGATGTGACCGAGGACCGTGACGCGGGGATCGATGCCCACTTCCTCTTCGATGCGCTTGGCGATGTCGTAGGCCTTGCCGACGCCCTCCGCCACCACGATCATGAAGTGGGTGGTGCCGGCCAGACGGGCCCGACGGATCTTTTCCACCACGTCGTTCTGGAAGTCCAGCTCCCGCTCCGGGATCAGGACGGCGGTGGCGCCTACGGAGATGCCCACGTACAGGGCGAGGAAGCCGGCGTGGCGTCCCATGACCTCCACCACGGAGCAGCGCTCGTGGGACTGCATGGTGTCGCGCAGTTTGTCGATCGCCTCGATGGCCGTGTTGCAGGCGGAGTCAAAGCCGATGGTATAGTTGGAACACCCGATATCGTTGTCGATGGTGGCGGGCACGCCCACGACAGAAAGCTTCTGGCCGCTCTCGGCGATCTGCCGGGAGAGGGCCAGGGCGCCCCGGAAGGTGCCGTCGCCGCCGATGGCGACGATACTGTCCAGGCCCAGAAGCTTGCAGGTGTTGATGGCCTTTGCCCGTCCCTCGGGGTTCATGAATTCCGCGCAGCGGGCGGTATAAAGGATGGTGCCGCCCTTGTTGATGATATGGGCAACGCTGTTGCCGTTCAGGGGAACAAAGTCGCTGTTGATCAGACCGCTCCAGCCGCGGCGGATGCCGACGCACTCGATGCCGTGATTGGTGGCGGTGCGCACGACGGCGCGCACACACGCGTTCATGCCGGGGGCATCGCCTCCGCTGGTCAGGACGCCGATGCGTTTGATCTCTCTGCTCATACCCGGAAACCTCCCTATGTCGCTGCGTCTCCCTCTCCGGGGAGGGCAGCTGAAGTACGGAGGCATTATGGCACCCGCCCGATTACGATGTCAAGCGAGGGAGACGGTCAAAGGAAAAACTGACGGATCCCGCAGCCGGGCGGGGGCTGACGCCTGATTTTTTGGTTAAAATGACGGAATATTTCCCGTTGACAATCCGGGGCGGATTGATTATACTTGAGAAGCTGTCGCACGAGGGCGGCAGACAGGGGAGCATAGCTCAGCTGGGAGAGCACATGCCTTACAAGCATGGGGTCACAGGTTCGAGCCCTGTTGTTCCCACCATGGGGTAGGGAATCCACCCTACTAAATGGCGTGGTAGTTCAGTTGGTTAGAACGCCGGCCTGTCACGCCGGAGGTCGAGGGTTCAAGTCCCTTCCGCGTCGCCATTTGCCTCTGTAGCTCAGTTGGTAGAGCAGGGGACTGAAAATCCCCGTGTCGTTGGTTCGATTCCGACCGGAGGCACCATCCATGCGAGTGTAGCTCATCTGGTAGAGCGCCACCTTGCCAAGGTGGAGGTAGCGAGTTCGAGCCTCGTCACTCGCTCCATGCGGAGCATGGCCCCGGGAAGTTCCGTCCGCAGGACGGAGCTTCCCGCGGACCGGATCCGCTTCCGTGCGATGATCCCATGACCCATACAATAAGGTGCCATAGCCAAGTGGTAAGGCAGAGCTCTGCAAAAGCTCCACCCCCAGTTCAAATCTGGGTGGCACCTCTACAAAGAACACCTGATGCGGGAGCGTCAGGTGTTCTTTCTGGCATTCTGATGTCCGGAAAAAATATTTGCTCAAATATGAGAAAAGTCCGTTTTTTGGGACAGCAGGTGCTGTAAGATAGAAGACAGCCGGAGAGAGGAGCCGCCTCCCGCTTCCCGCGAGGGGGAGGAGACGGGTCCTCCGGCAGGCGGGGTCCGGCGGGCGTTCGCTTGACAGCCTGCCATCTCTCTGGTACAATTTCAGTCAATGTGAATTGACGAGCGAAGCGAGGTGTACGTAATGCCCAGGAAAAAAGCCTACGGCAACGACTCCATTTCCGCCCTCAAGGGGGCGGCCCGGGTGCGGGAGCGCCCCAGCGTGATCTTCGGTTCGGACGGTCTGGAGGGCTGCGAGCACGCGGTCTTCGAAATCATGTCCAACTCCATCGACGAGGCCCGGGAGGGGCACGGTTCTCTCATTACCGTGACCCGCTTCCTGGACGGTTCCATCCAGGTGGAAGACCTGGGACGGGGCTGTCCGGTGGACTGGAACGAGAGCGAGCAGAAGTACAACTGGGAACTGGTCTTCTGCGAACTCTATGCCGGCGGCAAGTACGACAACAACGGCGGCGACGTCTATGAATTCTCCCTGGGTCTCAACGGACTGGGGGCCTGCGCCACCCAGTACACCAGCGAGTACATGGATGTGACCGTCTGGCGGGATGGACGCAGGTTTGACCTCCACTTTGAGCGGGGAGAGAACGTGGGCGGCCTGCGGGTCCGGCCCACGGACCAGCCCGGACGGACCGGCACCGTCATCCGCTGGAGGCCGGATCTCTCGGTCTTCACGGACATCGCCATTCCCCCGGAGTACTACCTGGACGTCATGAAGCGCCAGGCGGTGGTCAACGCGGGAGTCCTCTTCCGCTTCCTCAACGAGACGGAGCAGGGGTTCGAGACCACGGAGTTCCGCTACGGGAACGGCATTGTGGACTACGTGGCGGAGCTGGCGGGCGACGAGGCCCTGACCGCGCCGGTGTTCTGGCAGACGGAGCGCCGGGGACGGGACCGGGAGGACAAGCCCGAGTACAAGGTGAAGATCTCCGTGGCCTTCTGTTTCTCCAACCGGGTGCAGGTCATGGAGCACTACCACAACTCCTCCTGGCTGGAGCAGGGAGGTTCTCCGGATAAGGCGGTGCGCAGCGCCTTCGTCTCCGCGCTGGACTCCTACCTCAAGAAGGAGAACAAGTACAACAAGAACGAGAGCAAGATCACCTTCCAGGACGTGCAGGACGCCCTGATTCTGGTGACCAACGACTTCTCCACCCAGACCTCCTACGCCAATCAGACGAAGAAGGCCATCAGCAACCGCTTTGTGCAGGACGCCATGACGGAGTTCCTGCGCGCGCAGATGGAGGTCTACTTCCTGGAGAAGCCCCAGGAGGCCCAGAAGATCGGGGAGCAGGTGCTGATCAACAAGCGCTCCCGGGAGAACGCGGAGAAGGCCCGGCTCAACCTGAAAAAGAAGCTCACGGGAAGCATGGACCTCTCCAACCGGGTAGCCAAGTTCGTCCCCTGCCGCACCAAGGACGTGAACCGCAGCGAGCTGTACATCGTGGAGGGCGACTCCGCTCTGGGCAGCGTCAAGCAGGCCCGGGACGCGGAGTTCCAGGCCATCATTCCCATCCGGGGCAAGATCCTCAACTGCCTGAAGGCGGACTACGCCCGCATCTTCAAAAGCGAGATCATCACGGACCTGCTGCGGGTGCTGGGTTGTGGCGTGGAGATCCGGGACAAGCGGGCCAAGGACCTGACGGACTTCAACCTGGACGCCCTGCGCTGGAACAAGGTCGTGATCTGCACCGACGCGGACGTGGACGGTTTCCAGATCCGCACGCTGGTGCTGACCATGCTCTACCGTCTGACCCCCACCCTCATCCAGAAGGGATTCGTCTACATCGCCGAGTCCCCCCTCTATGAGATCACCTGCAAGGAGAAGACCTGGTTCGCCTACTCCGACAAGGAGAAGAACGACATCGTGGCGAAGCTGAAGAATAAGAAGTACGACGTCCAGCGCTCGAAGGGCCTGGGCGAGAACGAGCCGGACATGATGTGGCTGACCACCATGAATCCGGAGACCCGCCGCCTCATCAAGGTCATGCCGGAGGACGTGGAGCGCACCGCGTACATCTTCGATCTTCTGCTGGGAGACGACCTGGCGGGGCGTAAGGGCCACATCGCGGACAACGGGTACAAGTATCTGGATCTGGCGGACATTTCGTAAGGGAGGGACGTTCCATGTTCATGCTGGCTCTGCCGATGACACTGCTGGCGCTGGTGCTCACCTGGCTGGTCTGGCGGGCCCTGAACCGGACCAATCTGAACATCTGGGTGAAAACGGTTCTGATTCTGGTGACCGCGGTGGTCTCCATCACCGGGCTCTCCATGCTGGGGATCTTTGTCGTGCTCTCCTCCCTGGCGGGCTGAGCACCTAATTCAGTTCTAGTGAAATCGAGGACAGTCTGATGGCCAGAAAAAAAGCAACCAATCCCGAAAACAAAGTGAGGGTGACCAATCCCAATGTGATGGGCCTGCGGGCCGAGGTGCTGGAGCAGCCCATCACGGAGACGCTGGAGCTCAACTACATGCCCTACGCCATGTCTGTCATCGTCTCCCGGGCCATCCCGGAGATCGACGGCTTCAAGCCCTCCCACCGCAAGCTTCTCTACACCATGTACCTGATGAAACTGCTGGGCGGTGCCCGCACCAAGAGCGCCAACGTGGTGGGGCAGACCATGAAGCTCAATCCCCACGGCGACGCCGCCATCTACGACACCATGGTCCGCCTCTCCCGGGGCTACGGGGCGCTGCTCCACCCCCTGGTGGATTCCAAGGGCAACTTCGGCAAGGTCTACTCCCGGGACATGGCCTGGGCCGCCAGCCGCTACACGGAGGTGCGCCTGGACGGCATCTGCAACGAGCTCTTCCGGGACATCGACCAGGATACCGTGGACTTCGTCGACAACTACGACGGCAAGATGAAGGAGCCCACTCTGCTCCCCACCACCTTCCCCAACGTGCTGGTGGCGGCCAACCAGGGCATCGCCGTGGGTATGGCCAGCAACCTCTGCGGCTTCAACCTGGGGGAGGTCTGCGATACCACCATCGCCTATCTGCAGAACCCGGATCACGACATCATGTCCACCCTCAAGGGTCCGGATCTGCCCACCGGGGGCGAACTGCTCTACGACGAGGCCGCTCTGACGGAGATCTACAATACCGGCCGGGGTTCTTTCCAGGTCCGGGCGAAGTGGCGCTACCTGAAGGCGGAGAACATGATCGAGATCTACGAGATCCCCTACTCCACCACCACCGAGGCCATCCTGGACAAGATCACGGATCTGATCCGCACCGGCCGTCTGAAGGAGATCTCGGACGTGCGGGACGAGACGGACCTGAACGGCCTGAAGCTGGCGCTGGACCTGAAGCGGGGGACGGATCCGGATCGCCTGATGGCCCGTCTCTTCAAAGTCACCCCCCTGCTGGACAGCCAGTCCTGCAACTTCAACATCCTCATCCACGGCATGCCGAAGGTCATGGGGATCCGGGAAATCCTGAAGGAGTGGACGGACTGGCGCATGGAGTCCGTGAAGCGCCGCACCCTCTTCGATCTCAATAAGAAGAAGGAGAAACTCCACCTGCTGGAGGGCCTGCAGGCCATCCTGCTGGATATCGACAAGGCCATCCGCATCATCCGGGAGACCGAGGAGGACGCCAAGGTAATTCCCAACCTGATGAGCGGATTTTCCATCGACCAGATCCAGGCGGAGTATGTGGCGGACATCCGTCTGCGCAACATCAACAAGGAGTACATCCTCAAGCGCACGAAGGAAGTGGACGCGCTGCGAAAGGAGATCGCGGATCTGGAGGACGTGGCGAACTCCCCCAGACGGATCCGCCGGATCATCATCCGCGAGCTGCAGGACGTGCGCAAAAAGTATGCCGTGCCCCGCCGCACCGCCATTGTTTACGAGCACGAGAGGACGGACGAGCCGGACGGGGAGGAGCCGGTGCCGGACTATCCCGTCCATCTCTTCCTGTCCCGGCAGGGATACGTGAAGAAGATCAGCCCCCAGTCCCTGCGCATGTCCGGGGAGCAGAAGTACAAGGAGGGCGACGGTCCTCTCTGCCAGTGGGAGACCACGAACAGCGCGGAACTGCTGGTGCTGACGGACCGTTGCCAGTGCTACCGGGGGAAGATCTCGGACCTGTCGGATACCAAGGCCAGCGTGCTGGGCGAGTATCTGCCCACCCGGCTGAACATGGAGCCGGAGGAGAAGGTGGTGTGGGCCTGCCTGCCCGGCGACTACAGCGGAAGCCTGATGTTTTTCTATGAGAACGGCAGGGTCTGCAGGGTGCCGCTGTCCTCCTACCAGGGCCGGCGCCGGAAACTGAGCACCGCCTACTCGGATCGCAGTCCCCTGGTGTCCATCATGCTGCTCCAGGAGGATCGGGAAGTGGTGATGCAGTCCCAGCAGGAACAGTGCCTGATCTTCGACACCGCATGGATCGCGCCCAAGACCTCCCGGACCTCCCAGGGGATCCGGGCCATGATGATTCCGGATGGAGACAGGGTCCGCATGGTGGGCGCCCTGGAGGACACCGAGATCGTCAACGCGGACTTCTACCGGGTCACCAGGCTGCCCTCTCGGGGAGAGCCTCTGAACGAGGAAGAACGGGAGGAGAAGCAGATGTCCCTGCTCGAAGCGCCGAAGCCGAAGCCGAGGCGGGGGCGGAAGCCGAAGCAGGAGCCCGGACCGGAGCAGGCGCCGATGCAGGCGTCGGAACAGACGCCGGAGCAGATTACGATGACGGGCCAGGCCCCGATGGAGGAGCCGAAGCCGAGGCGGGGTCGGAAGCCGAAGCAGGAGCCCGGACCGGAGCAGGCACCGATGCAGGAGCCGGAACAGACGCCGGAGCAGATCACGTTGACGGGCCAGGCCCCGATGGAGGAGCCGAAACCGAAGCCGAGGAAGAAGACGGTCCGCGCCCCCCGGAAGCGGTTTTCCCTTCTGGGAGGGCAGTCGGAGGATCCGGGGACCGCCGGAACAGGCGCGGAGACGCCCGCCCCGCCGGCGTCCCGGGACGACGACGGAGACGAGGAGACCCAGATGAGCTTCCTGGACTGACCGTTTATCATTTTTAAGGAGGACCATGATCAGAAAGACCCTCAGCGAGAGCCTTTTCTCGTATCTCTGGATCGCCGTGGGAGCGGCGCTGTACTGCCTGGGCTTCAACTGGCTGTTCGAGCCCAACCACATCGGCTTCGGGGGCGTCACCGGCATCGCCCAGGTGATCCACGCCCTGGCACCGGCGCTGCCCATCGGCGCGCTTGTGTTCGCCCTCAACCTGCCCCTGTTCCTGCTGGGGTGGCGGCTGCTGGGGGGCCACCTGCTGGTGTCGTCCCTCTTCGCCATGGCCCTCACCTCCGTGGGACTGGACGCCCTGGCTTCCCTGTACGCCTTCCATCCCATGGAGGACCCGCTGCTGGCTTCCCTCTTCGGAGGCGCCATCCTGGGTCTGGCGCTGGGGGTCATCTTCCAGCAGGGAGCCACGACCGGAGGTTCGGATCTGGCGGCCCGGCTGGTGAAACTGAAGCTGGCCTGGCTGCCTCTGGGCAAGGTGCTGCTCGCCATCGATCTGATCGTGATCGTGGCGGTGGCCGTCGCCTTCGGGGATCTCAACTCCGCCCTCTACGGCATTCTGGCCCTGGCGGTGTCCTCGTGGATGACGGACACCGTCCTCTACGGGCTGGATACCGCCAAGGTCGCCTATATCATCTCCCGCTGCCCCGACGAGGTGCTGCGCATTCTGGTCCACGACCTGGGCCGGGGCGTGACGGTTCTCCACGGCGAGGGTGGCTGGAGCGGCGAGGAGAAGCGGGTGCTGCTGTGCGCGTTCAAGCAGCGGCTGATCCCGGAGATCCGGCGGGCGGTCAAGGAGACGGATCCGGAGGCCTTTCTCATTGTCTGCGACGCCCGGGAGATTCTGGGCGACGGATTTGGTACCTATACCGGAAACGAAATCTGATGAAACCGGAAGCAGGAGGAAACGGACATGGATGTGGAGAAACTGACAAAGGCCCTGCAGTGGAGGGGCTTCACGGTGGAGCGCTTCGCCACGGCGGCGGAGGCCGCGGACTGGATGGATCAGGCCATCGACGGCGTAAGCGTGGGCTTCGGCGGGTGCCTGACGGCGGAGCAGATGGGGCTTTACCCCCGCCTGTCCGCCCACAACCGGTGCTTCTGGCACTGGCAGGGGGACAGCCGGGACGACGCCTCCCGCTCGGATGTCTACATCACCTCGGTGAACGCCCTGGCGGAGACCGGGGAGCTGATCAACATCGACGGCACCGGCAACCGGGTGGGCGCCACCCTCTGGGGCCCCAAAGAGGTGTACTTCGTAGTGGGGCGCAACAAGGTGGCGCCGGACTTTGACGCCGCCCTCTGGCGGGCCCGCAACGTGGCGGCCCCGAAGAACGCCCAGCGGCTGAAGCGGAAGACCCCCTGCGCCGTGCGGGGAGACCGCTGCTACGACTGCAAGAGCCCGGAGCGGATCTGCCGGGGACTGGTGGTGCTGTGGGAGAAGCCCACGGCCTTTGAGAAGATGACGGTGGTCCTGATCGACGAGGATCTGGGACTGTAACGCCGGGGAGCGAAGGGAGGAAGGCGCCTTGCGGGCAAGAATTCTGCCGGTCTGTCTGGCGGCATCCCTGCTGCTGAGCGGGTGCGCCTCCCTTCTGAACCGGCAATACGTGGAAGTAACCGCCCACAACGCCGCCCCCATGGCGGAGGGGGATCTGTCCACCCTGCGGGCGGAGAGCTATCAGGAGCTGGTGAACGCCCTGCTGTACCTCGTGACCAGCGGGGCGGAGGAGGGCACCATCCGGCTCTATCTGAAGAGCGAGGATGTGGCGCAGAACCTGGAGGACGCCTGTCTGGAAGTGGACCAGGAGGACCCGCTGGGGGCCTACGCGGTGGACAACATCCGCTACAGCGTGTCTCCTCTGGTGACCTATCAGGAAGTGAAGGTGGAGATCACCTACCGGCGCAGCCGGGAGCAGGTGGCGTCCATCACCTCCGCCACCGGAGCCACCGCCATACGCAACGCCCTGGAGAAGGCCCTGCAGGAGTTCTCCGGCGAGCTGGCCATCCGCATCAGTTACTTTGACCGGGACGAGGCGTATATCCGCTGGCTGTGCCGGGAGGCCTTCTGCGCCAACCCCGAGACCTCGGTGGACATGCCGGAGCTCACGGTTTCCATCTATCCGGACAGCGGCCGGCAGCGGATCGTGGAGGTGCTGCTGGCCTACCATCAGGAGCGGGAGGAACTGGAGAGCCGGGTGGAGCGCCTTGGGAACCGGGCCCGGGACCTGGAGGAGAACCGCCGCCTGGCGGAGTACGCCGGGGACGAACAGCTGCTGGAGATCGCCCGGACCGTTCTGGCCCAGGGGGGCTGGAAGCCCCAGGGAGGATCCACCGCCTATCATGCGCTCATGGAACGGGGAGCGGACAGCCAGGGGCTGGCCCTGGCCGTGGCGCTTCTCTGCCAGGACCTGGAACTGCCCTGCCAGGTGGCCATCGGGACACAGAACGGGGAGCTCCACTGCTGGAACGTGGTACAGACGGAGAGCGGCTGGATGCATCTTGACCTGACCCGGTCCCTCGATCAGGAAACCATCTTCCTTTCGGACGCTCAGATGACCGAGACGGGCTGCGTCTGGAATACGGATACCCTGCCCCGCTGCGGCATGCCTGCGGAGGGAGAAGGAGAGACCGGAACGGAGCCGGACGAAACCGGGCAGACCGGGACGGAGGAGCCGGAAGCCGGCGGAGAACCCGCGATCCAGCCGCCCGGGGAGCCGGAAGGTGGCGGAGAGACCGCGGCCCAGGTTCCCGGGGAGGCGGCGGAGGGCGGAGAGCCCCCTGCGCAGACTCCGGGAGCACCGGCGGAAGGTGCCTGAATCTCCGCCGGACAGAAACAGGGAGGGAGGAGCATGGAAGATACGGCCTGGACGGCCCTGGAGCAGAAGTGCCTGTCCTGCCGGCAGTGCCGGCTGGCGGAGCGGCGCACCCACGTGGTGTTCGGGGTGGGTCCCCGGGACGCGGAGGTGCTGTGCATCGGCGAGGGCCCCGGTGAACACGAGGACCTGCAGGGCGAGCCCTTTGTGGGGCGGGGCGGCCAGCTGCTGGACGAGATGCTGGAAGTGATCGACCTGGACCGGCGCCGCAACGTCTACATCGCCAACATTGTCAAGTGCCGTCCTCCGGGAAACCGGGATCCCCTGCCGGACGAGCAGGACGCCTGTATCGGCTATCTGCGCGCGCAGGTGGGGCTGATCCGTCCGAAGATCATTCTCTGCCTGGGACGGATCGCCGCCATGAAGATCATCCGCCCCGACTTCAGGATCACCCGGGAACACGGACTGTGGTTCGAGCGGGCGGGGGTGCACATGATGGCCCTCTATCATCCGGCCGCCGTGCTGCGGGATCCGGGCAAGCGCCCCGAGACCTTTGTGGATCTGATGAAGGTACGGGAGCGGATCCGGGAAATCTGCAACCACACGTATTGAGAAGATACGGGAAAGCTCTTATGGTTTTCCTCTGAAAAGACAGCCTTTCGCCACCCGGCGGAGGGCTGTCTTTTTAATGGCGCCCGCTCTCAGCCGGATGAGGCAGCCGGAGTGTCCGGGGACATTTCTTCGGAGGGCAGGCGAAGGCAGGCCGCCGCGAAGCGGACTGGACGGGCGGCTCGGGCAGACCCGGGAGGGGAGTCTGTCCGGACCGGAATTCTTCCGTTGCGGGGGAAAAGAGCTGAAACGGAGAGGATGTCCGCCGAAAAGCGGACAGCGGCAGGGCAGGGAAAGAGGCTGAAAACGGACGGGAAGCGGGCGAAACAGGAGATTTACTGCGAAAAATGACAGAAAATTCCGGGTTCTGCCCCGGAAATCGGTCCCTGTCCGGGGTGTGGAAGCGGTTTGCTCCGGCTTCGGTCAGGCTCCTGTCCGTCCCCCCGGAACGGGGTGGGAGAGGTCCGGGGAGGGCCCCGGTTCCGGGGGCGAAGCATTCGAGAAGTGGAAAGGACGAATTGACGAAAAAAAGGCCGAAAGACGATTGACAGCGGGGGGTGCAGGTGATATAGTCGCCCTTGCTATCCGTGCTATCCGTGGAAGTCCGGCTGAGAGGGACGCGTCGTCGAACCCCGCGTCCCCGCGGCGACGGATGAAAAAACAAGGGAGCTGACATCGTTAAGTAAGAAATGGGGGAGGATACATGTCCAAGGAGCTGATCCGTCTGGACAGGTGCACCATGGTCTTCGACGAGGACGTGGTGCTCGACAACATCAATCTGAATATCCAGGATAAGGAGTTCCTCACGCTGCTCGGACCCAGTGGGTGCGGCAAATCCACGACGCTCAGAATCATCGGCGGATTCCAGATGCCCACCTCTGGGGATGTTTTTTTCGATGGTGTGAGGATCAATTCTGTCCCACCGTACAGGCGTGCCATCAATACGGTCTTTCAGAAGTACGCTCTGTTCCCGCACCTGAACGTATTCGAGAACGTGGCCTTCGGCCTGCGCATCCCGAAGACGGATGCGAACGGCGCGAAGGTGAAGCTGCCGGAGGAGGAGATCCACTCCAGGGTTATGGAGATGCTGGAAGTGGTCAACCTCAAGGGTTTTGAGAAGCGCAGGACCACCGCCCTGTCCGGCGGCCAGCAGCAGCGGGTGGCGATCGCCCGAGCCCTGGTGAACCGGCCCAAGGTGCTTCTGCTGGACGAACCGCTGGGCGCCCTGGACCTGAAGCTGCGTAAGGATATGCAGAAAGAGTTGAAGCGCATCCAGAAGGCCATGGAAATCACGTTTGTGTACGTGACCCACGACCAGGAGGAGGCTCTGGCCATGTCCGACACCATCGTCGTCATGGATAAGGGCTGCATTCAGCAGATCGGGTCCCCCAAGGACATCTACAACGAGCCTCAGAACGCCTTCGTGGCCGACTTCATCGGCGAGTCCAACATCATCGACGGCATCATGCGCGCCGACGGCGTGGTGGAGATCTTCAACCGCAGGTTCCAGTGCCTGGACAGCGGCTTTGAGAAGGACGAGGCGGTGGACGTGGTCATCCGCCCGGAGGACGTGGACATCGTCCCCCTGGAGCAGGGCCAGCTGAAGGGCACCGTCACGGACGTGACCTTCAAGGGCATGCAGTACGATATCATCGTGGACTTCTATGGGTTCAAGTGGCTGATCCAGACCACGGATCTGGCCCCCGTCGGGTCCAACATCGGGATCAAGATCGACCCGGATGGCTTCCATGTGATGAAGAAGTCCAGATACTCCGGCATGTTTGGCGATTACTCCTCCTATTCCGAGGAGTTCGACGAGATCAGTCAGGGGGTCGGGGACGATGAAGAATAAACTTTCCTGGCTCTCCATCCCCTTTACGATCTGGATGGCCATCTTCGTGGTGGTTCCCATCCTCATTATGGCGGTCTACTCCGTCACGAGCGCGGACGGCCTCGTAACCGGCGAGAACTTCGTGGGCATGGGGGACTATGCGGTGGTCTTCGTCCGCTCCTTCTGGCTGGCGATCCTCGCCACGCTGGTCTGCCTGCTGATCGGCTATCCGGTGGCCTACATGATGGCCAAGGAGGGCCAGGGGTTCCAGCGGGTCGCCATGGCGCTCATCATGCTGCCCATGTGGATGAACTTCCTGCTGCGGACCTACTCCTGGATGTCCATCCTGGAGAACAACGGCCTGCTCAACCAGCTCTTCCGCAGCATCGGGCTCATCAGCCTCTATAATTCCGTCACCGGGTCCAATATCGAGTACTTCCAGCTGCTGCGCACCCCCGGAGCCGTGGTGCTGGGCATGGTCTACAATTACCTGCCCTTCATGATTCTTCCCATCTACTCCGTGATCCTCAAGCTGGACAACTCCCTGCTGGAGGCGGCCCAGGACCTGGGCGCCAACTCCGTGAACGTGTTCCGCAAGGTGATTCTGCCCCTATCCCTGCCCGGCGTACTCTCCGGGGTCACCATGGTATTTGTTCCCTCCGTGTCCACCTTTGCCATCTCCCGCCTCCTGGGCGGAGGCACCCAGATGATGCTGGGCGACCTGATCGAGAACCAGTTCCTGGGCGGGGCCTATAACCCCCACCTGGGCGCCGCCATCTCCATGGTGATGATGGTGATCGTCGTGGTCTGCATGGTGGTCATGAACCACTTCGGTGAGGGCGAAGAACAGGCGGTGATGTTATGAAGAAGAACGGACGTCTGGGCGGCCGCCTGCTGATCGGCCTGTGCTTCCTCTTTCTCTACCTGCCCATCTTTCTGCTGATCATCTTTTCCTTCAACGCCGGCAACAGCTCCGCCGTCTGGCAGGGCTTCTCCCTGAAGTGGTACGGCGATCTGCTGGAGAACCGGCTGATCATGGAGGCGGTGGCCACCACACTGCTGGTGTCCCTGCTGGCCACGGCCATTTCCACCGTGGCGGGCACCTTCGCCGCCATCGGGCTCTACTCCCTGGGCCGCCGTCGCCGGGAGGTTCTGCTGACCGTCAACAACATTCCCATGATGAACGCGGATATTGTCACCGGCGTCTCCATGTGTCTGTTCTTTGTGGCCTTCTTCGGCCTCTGGGGCGGGTTTGCCGAGTGGTTCAATGCCCAGCAGTCTTTCCTGGAGCTTCCCACCCGTCTTACCATGGGCATGGGAACCCTGCTGCTGGCCCATATCGCCTTTGACATCCCCTATGTGATCCTCAACGTGGGCCCCCGTCTGCGCCAGATGGACAAGAACCTGGTGGACGCCGCCATGGACCTGGGCTGCACCTGGATGCAGGCCTTCTGGAAGGTGATTCTGCCGGAGATCAAGCCCGGTATCGTATCCGGCGCCCTGATCGCCTTCACCATGAGCGTGGACGACTTCGTGATTTCCTACTTCACCGCCGGCTCCTCCACCCAGACGCTGGCCATGGCCATCTACGGCATGACCAAGAAGCGGGTGACGCCGGTGGTCAACGCGGTCTCCACCATCCTCTTCCTGGTGGTGCTGGCCGTGCTGGTGATCAACAATGTGCGGGAAGCCCGCCTGGAGCGGCAGCGGGAACTGATCGCCGCCGGCCAGCCGGTGCGGCAGTCTCCCATTGTGGAGAAGGTCTCTCAGACCCTCTCCTCCCCGAAGGGCAAGTACATCCGCTGGGGCGGCGCCTTCGCGGCCACCGCCGTCTTCCTGGTGACGGTCATCTCCCTGACCGCCTTCACCTCCTCCCAGCCTGTGGTCAACGTCTGCAGCTGGGGCGAGTACATCGACACGGACCTCATCGACCAGTTCGAGGAGGAGACCGGCATCCGGGTCAACTATCAGACCACGGATTCCAACGAGACCCTCTACTCCCTGCTGAAGAGCGGCGGCGCGGACTACGACGTGGTGGTTCCTTCGGACTACATGATTTCCCAGCTGCTGGAGGAGGACATGCTGGAGGAGCTCGACTACGACAACATTCCCAACTTCGATCTGATCGACGACCGCTTCAAGTATCTGCCCTACGACCCGGAGAACAAGTACACGGTTCCCTACACCTGGGGCACAGTGGGCATTATCTATAATTCCACCATGGTGGACGAGGAGATTGACAGCTGGTCCTGCCTGTACGACGACAAATACGCCGGCAAGGTCCTGCTGATCGGCAACTCCCGGGACGCCTTCGGCATCGCCCTCAAGTATCTGGGCTACTCCATGAACACGACCGATGAAAACGAGATCCGGGAGGCCTACGAGCTGGTGGCGGACGCCAACCGCCGGGGAGTCTTCCAGGGCAAGGTCATGGACGAGGTCTTCCAGACCATGGAGGGCGGCAACGCAGCCATCGCCACCTACTACGCCGGCGACTACCTGACCATGCTGGAGAACAACGAGGACCTGGCCTTTGCCTGGCCGAAGGAAGGAACCAACTGGTTCGTGGACGCCATGTGCGTGCTGAAGGACGCTCCTCACAAGGAGGAAGCGGAGGCCTGGATCAACTTCATCGCCTCCACGGACGCCAACCTGGCCAACATGGACTTCATCTGGTACGCCTCTCCCAATAAGGAGGCCCTGGAGATGTACCCCGAATGGTACGAGGAGCAGTACGACGAACCTCTGGACGAGGAGATCTATAATATCATCGCCGCGCCCCAGGAGGTCCTGGACCGCTGCGAGATGTACGTCTGCCTGCCTCCCGAGACCCGGGCGCTCTACAACGAGCTCTGGGTGCAGCTTGGCATCTGAGACCATTTCCGTATGGTTCGGATTCCCGGGCCGGTTCCGGCGGAACCGGCTCGGGAATCCGGATCTTCCCCGAAATTGGGGCTTGACAGCCCGGAAGGGCTGGAGTAAAATACCGTAGTCTGTGCGGCGGACCCCTTCAGATCTTCCGCCAGACCTCATCTGCCCTCGTAGCTCAGCAGGATAGAGCGTCCGCCTCCTAAGCGGAAGGCCATGCGTTCGAATCGCATCGAGGGTGCCAGCCAGGCGCCGGTTTCCCATCGTGTCACGGGACACGGGGAGACCGGCGCTTTTTCTGCGTCCGGACCAGGGCGCGCGGGGGGCGAAGAGAACTGCCGGCCTGTGGAGGCGATCTGTCTGAACTCCGGAAGAGGAAGGTGGGCCTGCGGGAAAGTCTTTCAGGAAAGAGTGTTTTGCGAATACAGATGTTCCGGAGGAGCCGATTCGGGGGATGCCCGCTGCCCCGTAGCGGCCAAGTGGCAGTGGTTGGACCGGAGGAGACGGCCGGATCGCCTTCCGCTGCGTGGGGGCCCTCCGGCCGCGTTCTGCAAAACAGGGGTGTGGCAGCGGAGCGGGGATGGAGTTCCCGCAGATGGGCGATGTATGGGACGGGAGGGGAGAAGATCTTTCCAGGAGGCAGAGTCGCCGGGTTCCGGGGAAGCCAAAGGGCAGAATCCTCCCGCTTTTGCCCATCTCCGCGTTCTGACCTGAAAAAACAGTATAGCATGCATGGATTGACAGACAGGTAATCCTCTGGTATCATAACGGCGGAATGGATAGATGCGCGCTCCGCTGGCTGCGGCGGGCCGGTGCGGATCGCCGGGCCTGGGAACGTCTGGCCTGCCGAAGCGCTCCGAAGGGGTGGATGGCCTTCGGAACCGCGGTCGGGGCGGAACGCCGATGAAAAAGGGACACGCCGACGAACAAGTTTCCTTATAAGGAAAGAAGGAAGGAGAGACCGTATGGTAACCAACGACGCCACCATTCTGGAAGTCAAGCACCAGGTCATGCTGGAGGTCGCCCGTCTGGCCTGGGAAGGAAAGCTGGAGGAGGAGCGGGACGTCCTGCCCTATCAGCTGATTCCCGGCCCCCGGGCCCAGTTCCGCTGCTGTATCTATAAGGAGAGGGAGATCATCCGGGAGCGGATCCGTCTGGCGGAGGGCAAGAGCCCCACCGGAAAGGAATCCTCCAACGTGGTACAGGTCATCGGGCCGGCCTGCGAGGAGTGTCCCATTGCCTCCTACATCGTCACAGACAACTGCCGCAAGTGCATGGGCCAGGCATGCCAGAAGTCCTGCCGTTTCGGCGCCATCACCATGGGCATGCACCACGCCTACATCGACCCCAACAAGTGCAAGGAGTGCGGCAAGTGCGCCTCTGCCTGCCCCTACAACGCCATCGCCCACCTGGAGCGCCCCTGCAAGAAGGTCTGCCCGGTGGACGCCATCACCTACGACGACTATGGCATCTGCGTCATTGACGAGAAAAAGTGCATCCGCTGCGGCGCCTGCATCCACACCTGCCCCTTCGGCGCCATCGGCACGAAAACGGACATCGTGGAAGTGATTAACGCCATCAAGGCCGGCAAGCGGGTTGTCGCTATGGCAGCGCCCGCCACCGAGGGACAGTTCGGGGCCAACATCACCATGGCCAGCTGGCGGACCGCCCTGAAGAAGGCCGGTTTCGCGGATATGGTGGAGGTTGGACTGGGCGGAGACCTGACCGCCGCCGCCGAGGCCGCCGAGTGGGCGGAAGCCTACAAGGAGGGCAAAAAGATGACCACCTCCTGCTGCCCCGCCTTCGTGAACATGATTCAGATGCACTTCCCCACCCTCAAGGGCAACATGTCCACCACGGTCTCTCCCATGTGCGGCGTGTCCCGCATGCTGAAGGCCCAGGATCCCGAGACCGTGACCGTGTTCATCGGGCCCTGCATCGCCAAGAAGAGCGAGGCCAAGGACCACCACATCGAGGGCAACGCGGACTACGCCATGACCTACGGCGAGATCCGCTCCCTGATGTACGGCAAGGGCATCGAGCTGGAGCCCGAGGAGAACAGCTACCAGGCCAGCTCCGTCTACGGCAAGCGCTTCGGCGACGGCGGCGGCGTGACTGCGGCCGTGGTACAGTGCTTCAAGGAGATGGGGGAGGACATCAGTCCCAACGTCATGAAGTGCAGCGGCGCCGCCGAGTGCAGGAAAGCCCTGCTGATGCTGCGGGCCGGCAAGCTCCCCGCGGACTTCGTGGAGGGCATGGTCTGCGAAGGCGGCTGCGTGGGCGGCCCCAGCAAGAACATGCTGGTTCTGGAGGCCAAGAAGTTCCGGGACAAGCTGATCGGTCAGGCGGATGGCCGCGGCGTGATCGAGAACCTGAAGATGCAGGGGGCGGACAAGGTGCCCATGCACCGCAGCTGATCACCCGAACCGCCGTATTCCGGGTTCGGACCCGACAGGGGGAGAGATTTCCGCCTGCGGAAGACAGAAAACCGTTCCGGGGAGCCCCTTCGCGGAGTTCTCCGGAACGTTTTTTCTTAGGAGAGGGTCGCTTCCCGGACAGACAAAGAAGGAGCGGTACAGATCCCGGGGCCGCCGAAGAGCGGTTCGGAGGGAGAGCCTGCCGCCGGTTTCCCGGGCGGGTCCATGCGCGGCTACCCGCCAGGGCGGGACGGAAGAAAGAGGGGATGGAAATGCCGGAATGCACGCTGTTTTTTGAGCCGGAATACGCCAAGGTGGGGGACGTGATCCCCTTCTTTGACGAGGAGACCGGCCGCATGGAAAACTTCTACCTGAAGGGCTGGAACCCGGACGCTCCAGGGGATCGTGTCATACGGGGCTGGCACCGGATCTCCATGGAGGGCCACCGGGTGACAGAGGAGCGCCCCGCCGGGATCGAGGGCGGAACCGGCTCCATTCTGCGGGTGGATGGTCTGTACCACATGTTTTACTGCAGCTTTGACTTTGATCAGACGCCGGTGGCCCAGTGGGTGCGCCACGCGGTCAGTCCGGACCTGGAGCACTGGACGGACCGCCCGGAGGAGAAGTTCGGGCCGGACGGGGTGATCTACCGCCGGACGGACTGGCGGGATCCCTTCGTCTTCCGGAATGAGGAGTCCCGGGAGTGGTGGATGCTGGTGGCGGCCCGGAAGAACGGTCCCACGGAGCGCAATGGCTGTGTGGGCCTCTGCGTCTCGAAGGATCTCTCCCGCTGGGAATACCGGCCGCCCTTCTACTCGGACCACCGCAATCCCAGCGCCCACGAGTGTCCGGATCTGTTCCGCATGGGGGACTGGTACTATCTCCTGTACTCCAACTATTCGGACGGGTTTGGCACCTTCTACCGCATGAGCCGCTCGCCCTCCGGTCCCTGGCTGCGCCCGAAGGTGGATACCTTCGATGGCCGGGCCTTCTACGCCGCCAAGACAGCTTGGGACGGCGCGCACCGGTATCTCTATGGCTGGAATCCCACCAAAGGGGAAAATGCCAAGGGCTTTGATCCGGGGAAGGACTTCGGGAAGGATTACCGGGCCTGGAACTGGGGTGGCAGTCTGGTGGTGCATCAGATCGTCCAGCATGGAGACGGGACGCTGGGGGTCTGTCCCCCGGACAGCCTTTCGGCGCTCTTTCCGGCGGAGCGGACCGTGGAGGTCGTGCCCCTGAGCGGTTCCTGGCAGAGCGCGGACGGTGTTCTGACGGGAACCTCAGATGGCAGCTACATGTCGGCCCTGGGCGGATCCATTCCGGAGCGCTGCCGGATTCAGACGACTCTGGTCTTTCAGGGCAGCCCGGAGCGTTTCGGGCTGGCTCTGCAGGTGGACGAGGCCTTTGATTTCGGGTACTACCTGATGTTCGAGCCGGCGTACCACCGGATCCAGTTCCGCTCCGGCCTTCGCATGTACGAGGACGGGGGACAGATGTTCCCCTACGGGGTGGAGATGGAGCGCCCCCTGGACCTGGAGGCCGGCAGGGAGTATGCGCTGGATCTCTACGTGGACGGCACTCTGGGCCTTCTCTACGTAAACCGGGACCTGGCCTTCGGATTTCGCATGTACAACTGGCTTGGCCGGCGCCTCGGCTTCTTCCTGGTCGGCGGCAACCTGACGGTCTCCGGTCTCTCCCTGGGAACGGAACGGATGGAGGGGACCGGCGGATAAGCCCCGCCGCCGGACTGCTCATGAGAAGAGCGGCTGTTCAGACCCGGCACGCCTCAGATCTCTCGCCCCGAAGAAGAGTCCCTTTCCCGGGGAGTGGAAACCTGCCCAAAAAAATCCGCGCGGATTCTGACGCACTTCTTGCAACAGCGGAGATTCGGTGGTATACTTGACGGGAAAGGAGCTGCTGTTTGCGCGACCGGTTGTGCAGAACGCCGAAAATGCCGGCAGCCATGATCAGGGAAAGGAGTGTCGAAGATGGGAACAAAGGAAGTCCCCATGATCCGCGCGGACGACAGAGAACTGGGTTTTGTTCTGACCTCCGCTGTCCATAACGCCTTGGGCCGCTGGGCCATGCCCGGGAGGATCGTCCAGTTCGTTACGCCGTTGCTGCCCTGGCTGGACAGCGACGCCCTGCGGAGTCTGGACGAGCACCTGACCGAGGCGCTCACGGTCTCCAAGTCCGGCGTCCCCAAGCCCGACGAGGCCCTCTGGAAGGGGTTCCTGGAGAACGTGCGCCAGGAGCGGACGAACCGGGGCGAGGAGCTCTATGTCTCCTGGCACGACCGCAAGACGAAGCTCGACTTTACGGACGTCTCGGAATGATCCCTGAACGGCAGGTCCCCCTCTCCGGAGGAGGACCTGTCTTTTTTTCCCTGCCCGGCAAGGCCGGAAAGCGAATGCGGGACGTTGAAATCTGTGATATACTGGGCGAAAAGGCCAGACAGAGCGGGAGAACCCGGACGGGTTGCGGGGAGCTGTTTCCGCTTCCGGAACGGAGTTCCCACATGGCGGAGAGAGAAGCTTCGGAAGAAGCGGCAAGGAGGAAACCATGGACATTCCAGAGCTTTCCCGGAAGATTCTGCGGGAAACCGAGAAGATCATCGTGGGCAAGGGGGACCGGATCCGCCTTCTTATCATGGCGGTGCTGGCGGACGGCCATGTGCTGCTGGATGACCTGCCCGGGGTGGGCAAGACCACGTTGGTGAAGACCATTTCCATCGCCCTGGGCTGCCGGGCGGGACGGATTCAGTTCGTGCCGGATCTGCTGCCCAGCGACATCCTGGGCATGAAGATCTTCAATCAGAAGACCGGAGACTTCGAGCTGCGTCCGGGGCCGGTGATGACAAACCTCCTGCTGGCGGACGAGATCAACCGGGCCATTCCCCGCACCCAGGCGGCCCTGCTGGAGGCCATGGAGGAGCACCAGGTCTCCATTGACGGGGAGCAGATCCCTTTGCCGGAGCCCTTCCTGGTGCTGGCGACCCAGAATCCCGTGGAGTCCGAGAGCACCTTCCGGCTGCCCGCCGCCCAAATGGACCGCTTCCTGATTCGCCTCACCATGGGGTATCCGAAGCCGGAAGAGGAGCGGCAGATGCTGCGCAATCTGGGGGATGAGATCCCCTTTGATACCGTGCAGCCGGTGACGGACGCCGCCTCCCTCCTGGAGGCCCGGAAGGAGATTGCCGCCGTTCACGTCTCGGACACGGTGGCGGACTATATGATCGCCCTTACGGACCGCACCCGCCATCATCCCAGACTGGCCATGGGCGCCAGCCCCCGGGCCACCCGGGGTCTCTACCGGGCGGCCAAGGTATGGGCCGCCATGGAGGGACGGGACTACGTCACCCCGGACGATGTGCAGACCCTGGCCCGTCCGGTGCTGGAACACCGGCTGCTGGTGGAGAGCTCGGCCCGCTTCTCCGGCGCCACGGCGGAGAGCGTCCTGAAGGAGATCCTGCAGCAGGTGCCGGCCACGCCGGATGTGAAGACGGTGGCGGGTCGTGGATAAACTGGCCCTCTCCCGCTCCAGCGCGCTGGTCTGCGGACCGGCCCTGGTGGTACTGGGCGTCGGGGGATGTGTGGCGGCCTTCTTCGGCCTGCCCTGGGTGGCCGCCGCGCTGCTGCTGGCCTTTCTGCTGGCGCTCTGCGCCCGGGTGTGGGCGAAGCTCTCCGGGCGCAGGCTCTCCCTCTCCGTGGTCAGCGCCGTGGATGGGCTCTTTCCCGGGGATACGGCGGAAATCGAGCTGGAAGTACGAAACGAAAAGTTCCTGCCGGTGATCTGGATGGAACTCTTCTTCCCCCTGGCCCCCACCTTGTGTCTGGTTCCGGAGGGCAGTCGCAAACCGGAGGATTGGGAACTCGCGGACCTGGCGGATCAGAAAGCCTCGGATCGGCTGGTGGGGGAGCAGCGCCTCTCGCTGCTGCTCTGGTACGAGACCACGCGGGTTACCACCCGCTGGATCGCCCACCGGCGGGGCGCGTACTCCATGGCCGGCTGGAGGCTGCGGACCGGAGACGGTTTCGGGCTGGCCCAGGTGGAGGGACCGGTGCCCCAGGATCAGGCCCAGCGGTTTCTGGTGTATCCGGCCCGGACCGAGGTGAGTCCCGCTCTGTTTCTTCGCAACCTCTGGAACGCGGACACCGGAGCCAGGGGCGTCATGGAGGATCCCACCGTGATCCGCTCCACTCGGGACTACCAGACCACGGACTCCGTTCGGCGGATCAACTGGCGCCTGGCGGCCCGGGGCCTGCCCCTGAGCGTCAACGTCTACGAGGACATTCTGCCCCGCAGCGTGCACTTTCTCTTTGACGGGGAGAGCTTTTCCGGCCCGGACGCCCACCCGAAGGAGATGGAGGATGCCCTGAGCATTCTGGGCTCGGAACTTCTCTGCCTGGAGGAGGCCTCCGTCCGCTGCGGGCTCAGCCTCTGCCGGGGAAGCGCCGGCCCGGCCGGCAACCTCTTCGCGCCGGCAGACCTGTCCGCCCTGCTGGGGGCGCTGGCGGTCTACGAGCCCATGCCGGACGAGTGGGACGCGGACATCGAACACATCCTGCCCCAGAAGCCCGTCTTTGACAGCGCTCCGCTGCTGGAGGCGGAGCACCGGGTGGGGCGCTTCTACTATATCGCGTACGACACGGACTGCCTGAAAGACCGGTGGCTGCTGCTGCGGCTGGGCGGGGAGCGGACCACGATCCTCACCTGGAAGGAGCCGGAGCCCTTCGGGGAATTCGAGGTGGTGGCCCTGGGCCGGCTGCGGAAGGGAGGCGGAGAGCATGGATGACCGCCGCATGCTGCCCGGTCTGGCCCTGCAGTTTGCCACAGCCTGCTGCCTCTGTACGGTCTGGAACATGCTCCTCCAGGAGCCGGGGTTGCCGCTGGACCTCTTTCCGCTGGTTCTGCTGCCCTTCGCCCCGGCGGTCTTTCTGGTAAACCGGCTCTTCCTGCGTCGCCAGAGGAGCATGCTGGCCCTGATCCTCCTCAACGCCGCGCTGGTGGCGGCGGTGCTCCTGGCCAGCTGGCGCCTGGATGGTTTTCCGGACGGAGCGGGCCTCATCTTCCAGGTCTGCTTCTGTGTGTGGCCGGCCGTCAGCGGCGCCAACGGGATCCTGCGCCCGGTGCCCCTGCGGACCATGATTGTCTGCGTAGACATCAGCGTCGTGCTGCTGCTCATCTGGACCGGCTACCTGGCGGGAAGCGGAGCCTCCCCGGAGGGCGGGATTCCCATGGCGGCGGGGCTGGCCGCCGCCGTGCTGGGACTGGTCCTCTATCGCACGAACCGGGTGCCGGGCCTCCGGGACTGGGGGATGATCGGGCTGGCCTTCGCCGGGATTCTGGCGGGGACCTGGCTGCTGCTGACCCTGGCCGCCCCGACGGGCATGGCTCTCGTTCGTCTCTGGGAGACCCTGGTGAACGTTGGCAGACGGCTGCTCTATCTGCTGCTCTGGTTGCTGGATAAGCTGTTCCAGGTGCCACCGGGGGACATCTCCGGCGACGTGCCGTTGCCCGAGATCCCGGAGCGGGATCCCGTGGAACCCGGAGACCCCACGCTCCTGATCGTTCTTGGCATCGTGGGCGCCATCGCGCTGGTGGCGTTTCTCGTCTGGAATCTGCTGCGAATGCGTGTGGGAGGAAAGGTCGGAGGGAAGAAGACCGCGGCCCGGACACGCCGGCATCGCCTCTCCCTGTGGGAGGCCCTGAAGCGGCTCCGGGAGACCGTCCGCTCCTGGCTTCAGATGAGGCGCTTTCTGCGCCGGGAGAAGAACACCCCCGCAGGTCTCTTTTATATCCTCGTTCGCCGCTGCCGGCTTGGTCCATGGCGCCAGCGACCGGGGGAGACGCCCCGGGCGTTCCTTTGCCGGCTGCGGGAGAGCGCGGCGGGGGACCCGGAGCTGGCCACCGCCCTGGAGACCCTGACTTCTCTGGTGGAGGAGGCGCTCTTCGCACCGGACCCGCCCCGCAGAACCGTACCGGAGGCGACGATGATCCGGCGGAAGATCCGCCGGGCGGTGATGGGCCAGTTCCTCCGGGAACAGGGCGGAAAGCTGCGGGTGTTTGCGGAGAACTGCGCCGGCTCGCTTCGGAAGACCAAGCCCCGGAGCGAAGCTGAGGGCGGGACCTGATGATCCCGGCAGCCAGGACGCTGAGCAAAGCGAGTATCCACAGGTTGAACGTACGGGAGGAGCCTTCCCTTTCCGGAAGGAATCCAGCGACGGTTCAGACCGCCTGCCGGGAGAAGACTGCGTGGTACCGAGAAAACGAAAGGGCCCGGACCGGCGAAGATACCGGTTCGGGCCCTGATTGGTTCAGACAGAACTGCGCGGTTGGATGGCCTCGGGCAGAGGATGGGGGAGCGATCGGAGAGAGATCGCCGCTTTGGGGCTGCGCCTTAGCGCAGGAAGCCCTCCAGGATCTTCTCCTCCGCCTGCTCCTCGGTGAGACCCAGGGTCATAAGCTTGAGGATCTGATCGCCGGCGATGCGGCCGATAGCCGCCTCGTGGACCAGCTGGGCGTCCGTGTCCTCCGCGATGATGGCGGGGATGGATTTGATCTTCGCTTCGCCCATGATGATGGAGTCGCACTGGACGTGGCCGAAGCACTTCGCCGAGCCGGTCATCCGGGGATAGAAGGTCTGCTGGGAGTGGTCCTGGGCCACGGAGCGGGAGATCACCCGGCCCCTGGCGTCGCTGCCCTTGAGGATGATATCCATCTCGGAGATGGCGGTCTGGTTGTCGTGGGTCAGCAGCTTTTCCGTGATGACGGCTTCGCCGCCGGCGTCCACCTCGATTTTCGTGTAGCGCTTCGTGGAGTCCACGCCCCGGATCTGGGTGGTCTCCATCTCGATATACGCGCCCTCCTGGAGATAGACGATGGTCTGGGGGTTGAGGATGCGGGCGCCGGTGCCCTCGCCCTCCCCGTAGTGCCGCTCCACGTAGCGGACCCGGGAGTTCTTCCCCACGTAGAAGGTGTGGATGCCGTCGTGCTGGGAGGTCTCGCAGCCGGCGTTGTGGATGCCGCAGCCGGCCACGATATCCACATCGCAGTCTTCCCCGATGAAGAAGTCGTTATAAACCAGGTCGTTGAGGCCGGTCTCCGTGAGGATGACGGGGATGTGGAGGGACTGCTTCTTCGTGCCGTCCTTCACGTGGATGTCGATGCCGGGCTTGTCCGTCTTGCTGACGATCTCGATGCTGGAGGTGTTGCTGCGGCCGGCCAGCTGGCCGTTTTTGCGGATATTATAGGCCCCCATGGGAGTCTGCTCCAGTTCCGCGATCTCCTTCAGGAGTTTCCAGTCCGCCTTTGTCATGTTCGGTGTTTTCATGGCGTCATACCTCCTCACATGTAGCTGCAGCCGGGTTCCGTGGTGTTGAGAATGAGGGGCAGGATCTCGTCCCGGGCTCCGTGGTGGACGATTTCGCCCCGGTCCACCATCACGATCTCGTCCGCCAGGTCGATGATGCGCTCCTGGTGGGAGATGACGATGATGGTGCTCTCCCGCTTCTGATGGAGCATGCGGAAGGTATCCGTCAGACGGGCGAAGGACCACAGGTCGATGCCGGCCTCCGGCTCGTCGAAGATCATGAGGCCGGACTTGCGGCAGAGGATGGTGGCGATTTCGATGCGCTTGACCTCGCCGCCGGAGAGGGAGGTGTCCACTTCCCGCTCCAGGTAGTCGTTGGCGCAGAGGCCCACCCGGGTCAGGTACTGGCAGGCCTCGTCCTGGGTGAGGGTTTCGTTGCCGGCGGCCAGGGTCAGCAGATCCCGCACCCGCATGCCCTTGAAGCGGGGCGGCTGCTGAAAGCCGTAGCTGACGCCCAGACGGGCCCGCTCCGTGACGCTGAGGGGGGTGAGGTTGGTGCCGTTCCACCAGATCTCGCCGGAAGTGGCGGGCACCAGCCCCATGATGGCCTTGGCGAGGGTGGTCTTGCCGCCGCCGTTGGGACCGGTGATGACCAGGAAGGTGTTGTCCTTCACCGTCAGGTTCACCCCGTTGAGAATGCCCACTTCCTTACTGTTCTCTTCGACCTGGTAAGAAAGGTTTTTGATTTCCAGCATGACTGATAACTCCTTTATCTGATCCGCCGCCCGCGGCAACGGGGACGCGGGAAGCGGCGCGAATCCGTAAGAACGCCGGGACGCTGCGGCCCGGCGGAGAACGCTGCCCTAAGTATAAAGGAAGGATTCCCATTTTGCAAGCGGATTTTCAGGGAGGTCCTGCCGCGGAAGAAAAACAATAAACCAAGTTACATAGTAGGAAAATGTGAAATCAAGGCCGGAGATGCCGGGCTTCCGGACCGAAGAGGGGAAGAGAACCTGCATCAGGCCGGGAGGAAAATAGAGGAAAAACTGGAAAACCGTCTGGATTTTTCTTCCTGACGGGTGTATACTTTTTCTGTTGTCATGCAGGCGGCTCCCGGCCGCCGGGGAGGGAGCGCTTCCGGAACCGGGGGTGGGCGCCGATGGGAGACCGCCGGAGGATCTGCGGGAAAGAGAGGGTACTGTATGGAAAAAGAGAACACGCAAACGGAACGGTACGCGGGGATTCTGGGCGAGATGATCCGCGTGGAGACGGTTTCCCTGGCGGATCAGGAAACTCCGGAGAAGTCCGAGCGCTTTTTCAATGTGCTGAAGACGCTCTTCCCCCGGCTCTTTGAGACGGTGGAGACGGAGCGCTTTGGCGGCAGTCTGCTGCTGCGCTGGAAGGGGAAGGATTCCACCCTGGAGCCTGTGCTCCTGATGAGCCACCACGATACCGTGGAGGCCACCGGCGCCTGGAGTCACCCGCCCTTTGCCGGCGAGGTGGCGGACGGGCGCATCTGGGGCCGGGGCACCCTGGACACGAAGGGAAATCTGTGGGCCATGCTGCAGGCGGCGGAGGAACTGCTGGCCGAGGGGTTCATCCCGGCGCGGGACGTCTGGTTCGAGTCCGCCTGCGACGAGGAGACCGGCGGACGGGGCGCGGATGCCATTTCAAAAGAGCTGAAGAGGCGGGGAACGCGCTTTCTGTTCTCGCTGGACGAGGGCGGCATGATGCTCTATGATCCCATCGGGGGCGCGGACGGGGTTTTCGCCATGGTGGGCGTGGGCGAAAAGGGCTTCGCGGATCTGCGGTTTACGGCCCGCTCCCGGGGCGGCCACGCCTCGGCGCCGGGGACGGACACCCCTCTGGTGCGCCTGGGCCGCTTCATGGCGGCGGCGGACCGCTCCGGCGTCTTCCCCGCGAAGGTCACGCCGGAGGTGGAGGAGATGTTCCGCCGGGTGGCGCCCTTTACGAAGGGCCCCCAGGGGAAGATCTTTGCCCGCCCGGAGAAGTTCCGGCCTCTGCTGCGGGAGCTGATGCCCCGCATTTCTCCCACTGCGGGCGCCATGCTGAAGACCACGCTCGCCTTTACCATGGCCCAGGGCTCCCAGGGGCGCAATGTGCTGCCCCAGGAGGCCTGGGTGGTGGGCAACATGCGCTTTTCCCACCATCAGGGGCGGGAAGGGAGCATCCGGGCCATCTCGAAGCTGGCGGCAAAGTACGGCGTGGAGACGGAGGTCCTGGAGCTCGGTTTCGACTCTCCTGTGACGGACTGCAACGGGGCGCCCTTCCGGCTGGTGGAGCGGGTAGTGTCCCGGGTGTTCCCCGGCGTGGTCTCGCTGCCCTACATCATGACCGGCGCCAGCGACAGCCGATTTTTCAGCCGGGTCTCCGAGCACAACCTGCGCTTCGCCCCCTTCCGCATCAGCCAGGCCCAGCTGGACAGCATCCACGGCGTGGACGAGAACCTGGATCTGGAGACCCTGGTTCCGGCGGTGGAGTTCTACCGGACCCTGCTGAAGGAGCTGCCGGCATGAGCGGAGAGAACCGGGAGAAGAAGGGGCTGAACATCAGCGCCAGCTCCTTTGTGACGGCCATCGCGGTGCTGTTCGCCCTTATGGCGCTGACCTACCTCCTGACGTTCATCGTACCCGGCGGGGCCTATGAGCGGGTCGCGGACGAGAGCGGCAACCTGGTGCTGAACACGGCCTCCTTCCACGCCGTGAAGGGCGGCATCCCCTTCTGGAAGTGGCTGCTCTCCCCGGTGCTGGTGCTGGGGGCATCCGGCAGCGGTTCCCTGATCGCCGTCATCGTCTTTCTGCTGGTGATAGGCGGAATCTTCAACAGCCTGGACAAGTGCCGGCTGATGGCTTATATGCTGGAGCGCATCACCCATCGCTTCGGGGGCAGCCGCTACCGCCTGATGGCCGCCGTGGTGCTGTTCTTCATGGGGATGGGTTCTCTGATCGGCTCCTTCGAGGAGTGCGTGCCCCTGGTTCCCATCGTGGTGGCGCTGGCCAGCAGTCTGGGCTGGGACGCCCTCACGGGCATGGGCATGAGCATTCTGGCGGCGGGCTGCGGCTTCGCGGCCGGCGTCTGCAATCCCTTTACCGTGGGAGTGGCCCAGGAACTGGCGGGGCTGCCCATGTTCTCGGGGATCTGGCTGCGGATTGTCAGCTTCGTCCTCATCTACGCCCTTCTGCTGACCTTCCTGAGCCGCCACGCCCGGCAGGTGGAGCGGCCTCTCACACAGGAGCGGGCCGGGGCGGACTTTGTGGCCAATCCCGCCATGGACCGGGGGCTGCTGTGCTTCTGCCTGCTGATGGGAGCCGGCATTCTGCTGGTGCTCAGCTCCATCTTCATCCGGGCGCTGCAGGACTATACGATGATCGTGGTGGCGGTCATGTTCCTGGCGGCGGGACTCTCCGCCTGCCTGGTGGCCGGCATGAAGCCCGCCCGGCTGGGAAGGACCTTCCTGGATGGCGTGCTCAGCATTCTGCCTGCGGTTCTCATGATCCTCATGGCCAACTCCGTGCGGTTTACCCTGGAGGAAGCCAACATCCTGGATACCATCCTCCACGGGGCCGTGCTGCTGGCGGGAACTCTGCCCCGCTGGGTCGTGATCCTCTTTGTCTACGCCTGCGCTCTCGTGATGAACCTCTTCATTCCTTCGGGTTCCGCCAAGGCCTTTCTGCTGATTCCCCTGCTGGCGCCTCTGGCGGGGGTGTTCGGGATCTCCGCCCAGCTCGTCGTGCTGGCCTACGCCTTCGGGGACGGCTTCTCCAACGCCCTGTATCCCACGAACCCGGTGCTGCTGATTTCTCTGGGAATGGCGGACGTGAACTGGGGCCGCTGGGCCCGCTGGAGCGGGAAGTTCCAGCTGGCCAATCTGCTGCTCACCTCCCTGATCCTTCTCCTGGGTCTGGCGGTGGGCTACGCCTGAGCGTTTCCGGATGACCATACATGCCTCCTCCTGTCCGGTTACGGCGGGAGGGGGCAAGTTTTTGGGCCCCGAGGTGCCCGAATTGCCCCGGACGGCTCCCGCTTTGACGTTACCGCAGGCCGTCTTTCCGGGAACGAGGAAAAATCCCGCGGGGGCTGGTTTTTCCCGCCGGGCCGGTGTATAATGAGCACCGGCTTCAGATCCCTTAACAATCAGGAGGTCTTATTTCTATATGAGTAACAACGTGACCAAGGACATCCTCTACGTGGGTGTCAACGACCACCAGGTGGACCTGTTCGAGGGGCAGTATGTGGTTCCCAACGGCATGGCCTACAATTCCTATGTGATCCTGGACGACAAGACCGTCGTCATCGACACGGTGGATAAGAATTTCACCCACGAGTGGCTGGACAACGTGGCAAAGGCTCTGGGCGACCGCAAGCCGGACTATCTGCTCATTCAGCACATGGAGCCGGACCACGCCGCCAATATCGCCAACTTCATGAAGGTCTATCCCGCCGCCACCGTCGTGGCTTCCGCCAAGGCCTTTACCATGATGCAGCAGTTCTTCGGCAAGGACTGGTCCGACCAGCGCCTGGTCGTGGGCGAAGGCGACACCCTTGCTCTGGGGAAGCACACCCTGACCTTCATCACCGCTCCCATGGTTCACTGGCCGGAAGTCATCGTCAGCTATGACTCCACGGATAAGGTGCTCTTCTCCGCCGATGGCTTCGGCAAGTTCGGCGCTCTGGACGTGGAAGAGGACTGGGCATGCGAAGCCCGCCGGTACTATATCGGCATCGTGGGCAAATACGGCGCTCAGGTCCAGCGGCTCCTGAAGAAGGCGGCCGGTCTGGACATTCAGATCATCTGCCCCACCCACGGTCCCGTTCTGACCGAGAATCTGGGCTATTACCTGAACCTCTACGACATCTGGTCCTCCTACCGGGTGGAGTCCGAGGGCATCCTCATCGCTTATACCTCCGTCTACGGCCACACGAAGGAGGCCGTGCAGCTGCTGGCCTCCAAGCTGAAGGCCAAGGGCTGCCCCAAGGTCGTTGTCACGGACCTGGCCCGGGACGACATGGCCGAGGCCGTCGAGGACGCCTTCCGCTACGGCAAGCTGGTGCTGGCTACCACCACCTATAACGCGGACATCTTCCCCTTCATGCGCACCTTCATCGATCACCTGACCGAGCGCAACTTCCAGAACCGCACCGTGGCTCTGATGGAGAACGGGTCCTGGGCCCCCATGGCCGCCCGCACCATGAAGAAGATGCTGGAGGGCAGCAAGAACATCACCTTCACCGCCAACTCCGTGCGGATCCTCTCCGCCCTGAACGACGACAGCCGTCAGCAGATCGAGGACCTGGCCGAGGAGCTGTGCAAGGACTACCTGGCCCAGCGGGAAGAGACCGCCAACAAGAGCGACATGACCGCCCTGTTCAAGATCGGGTACGGCCTCTACGTGGTGACCACCAAGGACGGCGACAAGGACAACGGCTGCATTGTCAACACCGTCAGCCAGCTGACGGACAACCCCTTCCGGGTGGCGGTCAACATCAACAAGGCCAACTACACCTACCACATCGTGAAGCAGACCGGCATCCTCAACGTCAACTGCCTGTCCGTGAAGGCGCCCTTCCAGATCTTCAAAAACTTCGGCTTCCAGAGCGGCCGCACGGCGGACAAGTTCGCGGATATGCCGGATCCCATGCGCTCGGATAACGGCCTCATCTTCCTGGACCGCTATATCAACGCCTTCATGTCCCTGAAGGTGGAGCAGTACGTGGACCTGGATACCCACGGCATGTTCATCTGCACCGTCACCGAGGCCCGGGTGATCTCGGACGAGGAGACCATGACCTACACCTACTATCAGAAGAACGTGAAGCCCAAGCCGGAGACCGCCGGCAAGAAGGGCTTCGTGTGCAAGATCTGCGGCTATGTCTACGAAGGGGACGAGCTCCCCGAGGACATCGTCTGCCCCCTGTGCAAGCACGGCGCCGCGGACTTCGAGCCCATTCAGTAATCCCGCTTTTTCCGTCCCCGCCGGGTTTCTCTGGAGTCCGGCGGGGATTCCTTCTGCCCGGAAGGAGCTTCCGGCGCGGACAGAAGCCGGCAGCCCCCATAACTTGTATTTTACGATGTACGGGTGTATAGTAGGCGGGGGGCGGAGAAGCCCCTTCGGAAGGGAGGAAGCGACGATGGCGGAGAACCACGCAGCATCCGGGCGCATGACCCCCATTCAGCATGTGGCCGCCTTCATTGTGGATAAGCGGAAGGCCTTCTACCTGTTCTACATCGGTCTCGCCATCTTCTGTCTCTTTTCCACCGGCTGGGTGAGCGTGAACAACGACATCACCAGCTATCTGGCGGACGACACGGAGACCCGCCGGGGCCTGACCGCCATGGAGGAGCAGTTTGTCACCTTCGGGACGAACCGCATTCTGGTGGACAACATCTCCCGGGCCCAGGGCGAGACCCTTCGGCGGGAGCTGGAGGCCCTGGAGGGCGTGAAGAGCGTGGAGTTTGACGGCACCGAGGAGCACTTCCGGGATGGCGCCGCCCTCTTCACCATTACCTACGAGGGCTCGGCGGAAGACCAGGTGAGCCTGGACGGCCTGGCCCGGGTAAAGGAGACCCTGGAGGGTCTGGATACTTACGTCACCGGCGAGACCGGCTACTCCATCTCGGAGATTCTCAACGAGGAGATGCGGGTGGTCGTGGTAGTGGCGGTGGTTATCATCGTGGTGGTTCTGACCTTTACCTCGAAGACCTATATGGAAGTTCCCGTGCTCCTGATGACCTTCGGGCTGGCGGCCCTGCTCAACAAGGGCACCAACTTCCTGCTGGGGGAGATCTCCTTTGTCTCCAACTCTGTGGCGGTGGTGCTGCAGCTGGCCCTGGCCATCGACTACGCCATCATTCTCTGCCACCGCTACAGCGAGGAGAGGGAGATTCACGAGGCCCGGGACGCCGTGATCGCCGCCCTCAGCAAGTCCATTCCGGAGATCTCCGGCAGTTCCCTGACCACCCTCTCCGGTCTGGGCGCCATGTGCTTCATGCAGTTCGGGATCGGGCGGGACCTGGGCCTCGTGCTGATGAAGGCCATCCTCCTCAGTCTGTTGGCGGTCTTCACCTTCATGCCCGGCCTGCTCATGAGCTTCAGTTCCCTCATAGACCGCACCCATCACCGCAGCTTCGTGCCCCGGATCACGCTCTGGGGCCGCCTGGTGGTCCGGCTGCGTTTCGTGCTGCCACCTCTGTTTGTGGCGGTGGTGGTGGTCGGATTCTTCCTCTCCAACCGCTGCCCCTACGCCTATACCCAGGACGGCCTGGAGACCTTCGCGAAAAACGAGAGCCAGATCGCGGACGAAAAGGTGGCGGAGACCTTCGGAGCGGAGAACACTCTCGCCATGCTGGTGGAGGCCGGGGACTACGAGAAGGAGGGCCGGCTACTGCGGGAGCTGGCGGCCATGCCGGAGGTGAAGTCCGTGCTGGGTCTCGCCAACGTGGAGGCCCGGGACGGCTATGTGCTGACGGATCGCCTCACGCCTCGCCAGTTCGCCGAGCTGGCGGACCTGGATATCGAGGTGGCGCGCCTGCTCTACTCCGCCTACGCCGTGAACCAGGAGACCTACGGCCAGCTGGTGTCCGGCGTGGACAATTACAGCGTCCCCCTGCTGGAGATGTTCCTCTTCGTCCACGATCAGATGGAGGAGGGCTATGTGAGCCTGGAGGAGGATCTGACGGAGACCATCAACGACCTCTACGTCCAGCTGACGGACGCCCAGCTGCAGCTGAAGGGTACCACCTACAGCCGCCTGGTGCTTCAGCTGGCCCTGCCCATCGAGAGCGAGGAGACCTTCGCCTTCCTGGAGACCCTGCACCGGACGGCGGCGAAGTACTACACGGACTACCTGCTGGTGGGGGACTCCACCAGCAGCTACGACCTCTCCGCCTCCTTCTCCAACGACAACCTCCTGATCAGCATCCTCACCATCATCTTCGTGGTGGTGGTCCTGATGTTCACCTTCCAGTCCGCCGGCCTGCCCGTGCTCCTGATCCTTGTCATCCAGGGCAGCGTGTGGATCAACTTCTCCTTCCCGTACCTCATGGACGACCGCCTCTTCTTCCTCAGCTACCTGGTGGTCAGCTCCATCCAGATGGGAGCCAACATTGACTACGCCATTGTGCTTGCCACCCGCTATACGGACCTGAAGAAGCAGATGCCCCTGAAGGACGCGGTGGTGGAGGCCCTGAACGAGGCCTTTCCCACCATCGTCACCTCGGGAATCATGCTGGCCTCGGCGGGGATTCTCATCGGTTTTCTGTCCTCCAGCCCGGCTATCGCCTCCATCGGCATCTGTCTGGGCCGTGGCACCGTGATATCCATCTTCCTCGTCATGGGGGTACTGCCACAGATTCTCATGCTGGGGGATCTCATCATCGAGAAGACGGCCTTTACGCTGAAATCTCACTTTCCCGTGCAGACCCGGACCGGCACCATGCGCCTGGAGGGACATGTGCGGGGCTACGTTTCCGGCATGGTGGACGCGGAGTTCCGGGGGACGCTGCGGGGCAGCCTGCAGGCCGCCGTCAGTTCCGGGGACCATCCGAAGAATCCGGAGGAAAAGGAGGGGGAGGAAGATGAAACGCCGGACGCGTAGGGCGGCGGCCGCTCTTCTGGCGGTCTGGCTGCTGTTCTCCCTCTCCCTGCCCGCCGCCCTGGGGGCAGAGGGCTCCTCCGGGGAGGAGATCGCCATCCACAATCTGGAGGACTTTCTCGCCTTCGCGGAGCAGTGCTCCCTGGATACCTGGTCCCAGGGGAAAACGGCGGTTCTCCAGACAGACCTGAACCTCGCCGGGAAGGACTTCGCGCCCATCCCCACCTTTGGCGGTGTCTTCGAGGGAAACGGACATACCATCTCCGGCCTCTCCATTACGGAGGCCGGCTCCAGCATGGGGCTCTTCCGCTTTCTGCAGAAGGGGGCCGTTCTGCGGAACCTGAACGTGACCGGCAGGGTGGCTCCCGCCGGCAGCGCCGTCAATGTGGGAGGCCTTGTGGGTTCCTCCAGCGGCAGCGTACAGAACTGCGGCTTTCAGGGGACCGTGGAGGGCAACACGAACACCGGCGGGCTCGTCGGGCGGAACACCATCTCCGGGGAGATCTCCGGCTGCTCCGTGTCCGGAAACGTCACCGGCGAGACCTGTACCGGCGGGATCTGCGGACGCAGTCTGGGTTCGGTGCTCAAGTGCGAGAACGCTGCCCAGGTCAACACCTCGGATCCCGGTCCCGGAACCTCCACCTCGGATGTGAGCAGCGCCCTGGACCGCCTGACTTCCCCGGAGACGGAGGAGGAGCGGGCCGGCATTCTGGCCAGCCACATGGATACCGGGGGCATCGTGGGCTACTCGGCGGGGATCGTCAGCGCCTGTACGAATTCCGGCGCCGTGGGCTACAGCCATGTGGGCTATAACGTGGGCGGCATCGCCGGCCGGCAGGCCGGCTACCTGACCGGCTGCTCCAACAGCGCTCTCATCTGCGGGCGCAAGGACGTAGGGGGCATCGTGGGCCAGGCGGAGCCGGACATCCTCCTCAATACGGACGGGGATACCCTGGCCACCCTGCGGGGACAGCTGACGGACCTGGAGGACCTGGTGGACCGGGCCCTCAGCCATACGGACGCCAGCCGTTCGGACATCTCCTCCCGGCTGAGCGCCATCGGGTCCTCTACGGAGGGAGCCAAAGAATCCGCCCGCACGCTCCTGGATCACCTGACGGACTTTACGGATACGAACCTGGATACCATCAACACCTTTTCCTCGGCGATCATCGGGGCGCTGGACGGACTGGATCCGGCCTGGGAGTCCTTTTCCACCGCCTCCTCCCACTTGGGGGAGACGGCGGACCGGCTGGAGAACGCCATTCAGGCCCTGGGGGACTCCAGGCATCTGGCGGACGACATCGTGGCCCAGGCCCGGCAGACGGTAGAGACCCTGCGGACCCTGGGGCCGGAGCTGGAGGACGCGGCGGCCTTCGTGCAGGAGGCTTCCCGCTCCCTGCAGGACGCCGTGATACTCCATGACGAGACCGCCATCCACGCCGCCATCCGCTCCCTGTCCAGCGGCATTCAGGATCTCGGCAGTTCCCTGCAGCATGCCCAGGGAGCGCTGGATTCCCTCCACGTGGCCCTCAGCAATCTGCTGGCCGCCCTGGAGCGGCCCCAGGACCCGGGAAGCGGTACGGATCCCGGTGCCGGAGGCACAGATCCCGGAACGGGCGGGGAAACGGACCCCGGCACCGGAGGAACAGATCCTGGCACCGGCGGGGAAACGGACCCTGGCACGGGAGAAACAGAACCCGGCACTGGTGGAGAAACGGATCCTGGCACCGGCGGAGAAACAGACCCCGGTGCAGGCGGCGGCACGGACCCTGGCACTGGCGGGGAGACGGATCCCGGAACAGGTGGCGGCACGGACCCCGGTACCGGCGGAGAAACGGATCCCGGAACGGGCGGCGGTACAGACCCCGGAACCGGCGGAGGAATTCTGCCCGGTCTGGACTTCCCCTGGAGCGGGAGCGGCAGTCTGCTGCCGGAGTGGAGCCCGGAGGCAAGGGCGCAGATGCAGGCGGCGGTGGACTCCATCCGCCAGATCGGCACCTCTCTGCACAGCGCCGGCAGCGCCCTCCACCAGATGGGCAGCGCCATTCATACCCTGCTGGACAACGTGGAGCTGGACTGGTCCGCTGTGCAGGACGCCCTGCAGGGGGTAGACGGCTCCATGGGTTCCCTGACGGACGCCATTCACTCCATGGACGATGTGCTGGAGGAACTGAACCAGACCTTTTCTACCGTCAATCCCCTGACGGAAGCCCTGGGGGATGTGGCGAACCAGCTGGCGGACACGGCCTCGGCTGGCGGGGCGGTGACCGAGGACCTGAAGGCGGCGGTGGACACCCTGCGGGATGTGACGGCGAAGCTGTCCCAGGACGGGGATGTTTCCCTGACGCCTCTGGGGGAACCGGTGCGGGAAGCGGCGGACGGCCTGTTCGCCTCGCTCTCCGTGTTGTCCGGTTCCATGAGCTCCCTGAAGGGCTCTGTGGATGGAGCGGGAGACCAGCTCTCCGCGGACTTGCAGGCTATCAGCCACCAGATCAGCCGCATTCTGGTTGGTATGGTGGATACCCTGGACAGCGCCCAGACCGTGACGGACCCCGAGTCCCTCTACGGGGATTTCTCCGAGACGGACTACGAGAGTACCCGCCTGGGGAAGGTGGCGGACAGCGTCAACACCGGGGCCATCGAAGGAGACCGGAACACAGGAGGGATTGCCGGCGCCGTGGGCGTGGATTACAGCCTGGATCCGGAGGACGACACCCCCCGAATCAGCTTCGGAAGCACCTACGAGCTGCGGGTCGTGCTGCTCAACAGCCGCAACTATGGAGACATAACCGGCAAGCGGGACTGCGTGGGCGGCGCCGCCGGCCGCATGGACATGGGAGCGGCGGTGGGCTGCCAGAGCTACTGTCAGGTGACCAGTACGGGCAGCGGCTATGTGGGGGGCATCGCGGGCTCTGCGGACGCCTCCGTGCGCCGCTGCTGGGCCAGATGCTCCCTCTCCGGCAGCGAGTACGTAGGGGGAATCGCCGGCTGGGCCGTTCGGCTGACGGACTGCCGGGCGGTGACCACCATCCGGGCGGGAACCGAGTTTGTGGGCAGCATTGCCGGCGGCGCGGATCTGGAAACCGGCGAGGTGCGGGGCAACCGCTTTGTCCCCGCCGGGGCGGCCGGCATTGACGGCGTCAGCTACAGCGGGGTGGCGGAGCCTGCGTCCCTGGAGGAGATTGAAGCGGAAGCCGGCACGCCGGCGGAGTTTCTCTCCTTTACCCTTACCCTGCGGGCCGGAGACACGGTGGTGGAGCAGATCCCCTTCCAATACGGGGCGGATCTGAGCGCCCTCGCCCTGCCCCAGGTGCCGGAGCAAGAAGGATCCTACGGCAGATGGCCCTCTCTCCAGGGGGCGGACAGCCGCTCGGACCTGGTGGTGGACGCCGTCTACACGCCCTGGGTGACGCTGGTCTCCAGCGCGGAGATGGACGGAAAGCGCTCCCTGGCCCTGGCGGAAGGACAGTTTACGGAGGAGGGGTCGCTCCATGTGACGGACAGTCCGGAGACGCCTCCGCGGGGCGGGGAACACCTGGATGTCTGGACCCTGACCCTGGACGGGGCGGAAGAGACCGGCTCTGTCCCGGTGCGGCTTCTGAACCGCTCTGGACAGCGCTGCACGGTGTGGCGCCTGGAGGGGAGCCGCTGGGTGGAGCAGAAGGCGGAGACCAACGGCAGTTACCTGCTGGTGTCTATGGAGGGCACCTCCGGGACCTTCTGCGTGGAGCCCACCATGGAAACGCTCCCCGTGCCCCTGCCGGTTCTGGCGGGAGCGGGAGGCGGGGCCATGCTTCTGGTGATTCTCCTTCTGGCGCTGCGCCACAGGAAAAAGCGGCGGGCCCGGAAGCGGGAAGCGGAGCGGAAGAAGAAGGCGGAAGAGCCGGTTGTCCCGGACCTGCCGCCGGAGCCGCCCGTTCCATCGGAAGAGGATCGCCCGGAGGAGAATCCGGAGGTTTCGCCTGAACCGGACTCCGGGATATTCCGGAAGAAAGCCGGGACGGGCGCGACGGTTCCCTCCTCGGACTCCGACCAGGGCGACCCGTAATCCGGGCTCCTGCCAGGGCTTCCATACAGAAATAAAATATCTGCGGAAGAGGCACGACCTGCCCGCAGACAGCAGAAACGGGAGAGAATCTTCGGATTCTCTCCCGCTGTTTCATTCGGTCTGATGCGTGGGTCCCGCCTTACGACGGGGAGGGGGCCTGTCCCGGAAGCCGCTGGTACAGTTTCGTTTCGTGGTAGAGTCTGGCGGAGAGTTCCGGGGTAAAGACCCCCGGCAGAGCCCGCCAGAGCCAGTTGCAGCCCACGGTGGAAGGGATGTTCATTCGGCAGTCGCTGCCGAGTCCCAGCAGGTCCTGGGCCTGTACTACCACCAGTTCGGCGGTGGTGCTCCAGGCGCCCCGCATGAGACCCCAGTGGAGGCTCTCCGCCTCGGTGAGCTTCAGGTAGTCGACGGCGTAGGCCCGGTCCTCCGGGGCCACGGAATTCAGCCAGCCCAGGGCGGTGTCGTTGTCGTGGGTGCCCACATAGACCACGCAGTGGCGGTCGTAGTTGTGGGGCAGGTAGTCTCCGCTCTCCCGGGTATCAAAGGCGAACTGCAGGACCTTGATGCCGGGGTAGCCGGAGTCCCGCAGCAGCTGCCGGACCTCTTTGGTCACGTAGCCCAGGTCCTCGGCGATCAGGTTCTGGGGACCCAGAGCCTGTTCCACGGCCCGGAAGAGCTTCATACCGGGGCCCTTGCGCCAGCGTCCGCCGTGAGCGGTGGCGTTGCCGAAGGGGATGGCGTAGTAGCTCTCCAGTCCCCGGAAGTGGTCGATGCGCAGCAGGTCGTAGAAGGCCCGCTGGCGGTCGATGCGGCGGATCCACCAGGAGAAGCCGTCCGCCTCCATGGCGTCCCAGTCAAAGAGGGGATTGCCCCAGAGCTGGCCGTCCGCGGCGAAGGCGTCCGGGGGACAGCCGGCGACCTCGATGGGGCGCAGGCGCCCGTCCAGCTGGAACTGGTCTGTGGCGGCCCAGACGTCCGCGGAGTCCTCCGCCACATAGATGGGCAGGTCCCCGATGAACAGCACGCCCAGCCGGTTGACGTAGTCCTTCAGGGCGCGCCACTGGCGGAAGAAGAGGTACTGCGCCGCTTCCCAGAAGGCGACGTCGACCGCCAGGCGCGCCCGGGCCCGGTCCAGGGCCTCCGGCTGCCGGCGGCGAAGTTCCTCGGGCCAGTCCCACCAGGGGTGGCCTTCGTTTTCGTCCTTGATGGCCATGAAGAGGGCGTAGTCCCCCAGCCAGTCCTCCATTTCCCGAAGGAAGGAGGACCAGTCCTCCGGCGGGCTTTGCAGCAGGCGCCGGGCGGCTTTGCGCAGGACGGGGAACCGGACCCGGTAGAGAAGTCCGAAATCCACCCGGGTCGGATCCGCGCCCCAGAAGACGCCCTCCAGATCCTCCCGCTCCAGAAGCCCCTCCGCCACCAGGTCATCCAGATCGATGAGATAGGGGTTTCCAGCGAAGGTGGAGAAGCTCTGGTAGGGGGAGTCCCCGTAGCTGGTGGGGCCGATGGGCAGGATCTGCCACCAGCGCTGCCCGCTGCGGGCGAGGAACGCGGCGAAGTCCCGGGCGGCCTGCCCCATGGTCCCGATGCCGTAGGGCGAGGGCAGGCTGGTGAGATGCATCAGAATGCCGCTGGTTCGTTGTAAAAACATGGGTAACTCCTGTCGAAAGGGGTGGAGCCGGCCCCGGTCGGGGAGACTCCGCAGACGGCAGGGCCGCCTTCCCTCGCTCAGAGGGAGCGCACGCTTTCTCCTTCCACGAGCTGGAAGGGAACGATTTCGTGGACGATGGTGCCGTCCTCCACCTGCTGCAGCAGAATATCCAGACTGCGTCTGGCCAGCTGCTCCGCGTCCTGGCGGATGGTGGTGAGGCGGGGGATGCAGTAGGCGGCCTGTTCGATGCCGTCGTAGCCGATAAGGGAAATGTCGTCCGGAACCCGGAGGCCCCGGTCGTGGATGGCCCGCAGGGCGCCGATCGCCATGATGTCCGACATGGCGAGAATGGCGGTCAGGTGGGGAAGCCGCTCCAGAAGGGCGCTGGCTCCCTCATATCCGCCCTGCAGGGAGAAACGGGCGCAGACGGTCTGCTCCTCGGGCTGGAAGGGGATTCCCCTTCGCAGGAAGGCGTTCCGGCAACCGTTCATGCGCAGATAGCTGGTATTGCTGAAGCCCTGGGGGGTAAAGGCGTCGGTCCCGGCGATGATGCCCACCTGCCGGTGGCCGGCGTCCAGAAGATGTCCCATGGCCCGCTCGGCGCCTTCCACGTCGTCGGTGGAGACGCTGGAGAGATTGGAAAAGCCGAAGGTGTCCGCCCGGGTGGTGACCAGCACGCTGGGGCAGGTGAGTTTTGCGAAGCGCTCCGCAAAGTTGCGCGCGTTGCCGCCCAGGAACAGCATGCCAAGAGGCTTCTGGTTGTGGCACACCTGGAGGGCCAGCTCCACTTCGTCGGCGTCCTCGTCCACGTAGTAGGGCGAGACCGGCTTGTTGGACTGCTTCAGGAGATTCTGCATCTGTTCGACGATCACGGCGAAGAGACGGTTCTTGGTTCCCTTGACGATAATGCTGTACCCCTGGCGGTCCCGCTGCTTGAGCTGGCGGGCGTTGGAATTGGGCTGGAACCCCATCTCCTTCACGACCTCCAGGATGTACTTCCTGGTGGCCTCGCTGACGCCGGGGCTGTTGTTCAGGGCCCGGGAAACGGTTCCAATGGCATAGCCGGTGCGCTCGGCTACGTCTCGAATGGTCATGGAAAACTCTCCTTTACCGCAGAAAACTCATCGAATCTTACCACGGCGGAGCAGTTTTGTCACGGGATTTTTCAGCCCTTCACCGCGCTGGCCGCTACGCCCTTGATGATGTACTTCTGGCAGAAGATGTAGACAATGATGATGGGGATGATGCTCAGCAGGATGACGGCCATGGAGGCCCCCAGATCCACGCTGCCATAGCTGCCTTTCAGGTACTGGATGTGGATGGGGATCGTCTTGTATTCGTTGACGTCCATGACCAGGTAGGGCAGCAGATAGTCGTTCCACACCCACATGGTCTCCAGGATACCCACGGAGATCAGGGTGGGCTTGAGCATGGGGAGCACCACGAGGAAGAAGGTGCGCACCGGGCCGCAGCCGTCGATGGCCGCCGCCTCCTCAATTTCCAGGGGAAGCCCCTTGATAAAGCCCACGAACATGAAGATGGCAAGCCCGGCCCCGAACCCGAGATAGACGATGGGGATCGTCCAGGGGGTGTTCAGCTTCAGACGGTCCGCGGTGAAGGTGAGGGTGAACATCACCATCTGGAAGGGCACGATCATGGAGAACAGGCACAGGTAGTAGAAGAATTTGGAGAACTTCGAGTTGACCCGGGCGATGTACCAGGCGCTCATGGAGGTGAAGAGCAGGATCAGGGTCACGGAGAGCACCGTGATGATCACGCTGTAGGCGGCGGACTTGAAGAAGGGGTAGTTACCGAAGGTGACGCCCTTTTTGAAGTTGTCCAGGCCCACGAAGCTCTCGGCGTCCGGCAGAGAGAAGGCGTTGAGGTTGATGGCGGCGTTGCTCTTCAGGGAGTTGATGAAGACCTCCACGATGGGCATGATCCACACCAGGCACAGAAGGATGAAAACGACGGTGAGGATCCGGCTGAAGGTGGTGTATTCGGATTTTCTGTGTTTCATTGCTGCACCTCCTTGCTGCGGGTCGCGGTCAGCTGGGCGATGGCCAGTACGGCCACCAGCAGGAAGAAGATCACGGCCTTGGCCTGGGCGACGCCGTGGTAGTTCCGGCTGATGTTATAGGTGGAGTAGATATTGAGAGCCAGAAGTTCCGTCATGTTGACCTTGGCTCCTTCCATCATCACGGAGGGAGCGCCGCCGGTGAGGGCCAGGTTCTGGTCGAACATCTTGAAGGAGTTGGTCAGGGTCAGGAACGTGCAGATCGTGATGGAGGGCATGATGTTGGGGATCGTGATGTGGATCAGGGTCTGCCAGCCGCTGGCGCCGTCGATGCGGGCCGACTCGATGATCTCCCCCGGCACCGCCTGCAGGCCCGCAATATAGATGATCATCATGTACCCGATCTGCTGCCAGGCCACCAGAATCACGAGACCCCAGAAGCCGTAGGTGGCGTTGGCGGTCAGGTAGGTGCTGTAGCCCTTGAGGATGGCGTCGAAAATGATGGACCAGATGTAGCCCAACACCACGCCGCCGATCAGGTTGGGCATGAAGAAGACCGTGCGGAACAGGTTGGCCCCCCGCATCTTCTGGGTCAGGGCGTAAGCGATGAAGAAGGCGATCACGTTGATGACGACGATGGAGACCACGGCGAAGGCGGCGGTGTTCTTGAAGGCGTGGACGAAGCTGGCGTCCTTGAAGGCCTTGATGTAGTTGTCGAAGTTGACCCACTTGGCGTCCGTGGGCGTGTTGAAGCTGCAGAACGAGAGGTAGAGTCCCTGCAGGAAGGGCCAGACGAAGCCGATCAGGAAGCAGAGAAAGGTGGGCAGGATGAACAGAGGAAACCAGCGCTGAATGGGCCGTCGGACCAGCCAGCAGTTGACGGAGGTGCCGTCGTAGGTCTTTTTCTTTTTTTTCATTTGGTGTTCACTCCCTTCAGGAAAGAGGACCGCCCGCACCGGGAAGGGGACATTCCGGGCGGGCGGTGATAAAGAGGGCGGACCCGGGGCCCGCCCTCATGGGCGGAACGATCAGCCGTTCACAACGCCATACTCATAGGCCCAGCCGTCGACGAAGGCGGTCTTGACCTGATCCCAGTTGGCGTCGGTGGGATCGGCGGAATAAGCGGTCAGAGCGGTGACCACGGTGGCGCGCCAGCTGTCCACGTTGGGGGTGTCGTTGAAGGCCCAGAACATGGTGTAGTTGCCGGCGGAGGCGTACTCGGCGGCGTCAGCGCCGAACACGTTGGTGGAGTCCTTGGCGCCCTTGAAGGGGATGCCGCTGAACTGTTCGGCCAGCATGGTGGTGCCTTCGTCAGAAGTGACCAGCCAGTACAGGAAGTCCTCGGAGGCCTTGATGTTCTCTTCGGAGGCCTTGATGTTCTCTTCGGAGGCCTTGGCGTTGATGGCCCAGCAGTTCTCGGTGCCGCAGTTCAGACCGGCCTTCTCTTCGCCGGCCACGCCGCAGTAGATGGGGATCATGGCCAGATCATCGGGGCTCAGATTGAAGCCCTTGTCGGCGCCGGTCAGGTTGGCGAACTCCCAGTCGCCGTTCTGATAGAACACGGCCTTGCCCTGGCCGAACTCGGCCTCGGACTCGTCGCCGGTGCTGGAGGAGAGGCTGGTGGGGTTGGCGGCGGTGTCGGTGATGTACAGATCCCAGATGTTGCGGAAGTTGTCCAGATAGGTGCCGGTGATCTCGGCGGGCTGAGCGCCTACGGTGATGCCGGCGTCCTTGTACTCATAGTACAGGGGGATGTTGGCCAGGTGGCCACGGCGTTGCAATGAATCTGGTTTTGAAAACCATAATGGTATATTTGCCAACATAGGATGTTGGATGTACAACATACGATGTTCTAAATATATAATATTTTATATCGTAAAAAGTTCTTCCATTTTAGAAAAGATGGTGGTATAATCAGATACGAGGTGATCAGCATGTCACGTGAGCCACTGCTTCCTCGCTTGCTGGAATACGAAGCGAACAACGAACCGCGTCGAGTTAAGAGCTGCCTGTACCCCACGGCGTTGCAACGAATCTGGTTTTGAAAACCATAAAGTATATATATTTAATATATGATGTTCAACGTACTATGTTATAATTACTTGTTGTTTCAAATATGACAAGCTATGCTATATATTATATAGAAAAAGGGGCATCCATTCCCGCGGAGAGGCAATCACTTCGTTAAGTTTTTAACAAAGTGATCACCCCATATAGGCCGCCCTCAGCCCACCATTACGTTCGCCACTACCTCATCAAAACAGGGCTTGAACCATCCGCAGCGATTGCGCTTTGACTTCTCGCTTCTGTACTTCGCTAAAGCTTCGGTAGTCTTCAGAAGGTTCCCAGACATTTGCCGCAACGCATTGAGGACCTCCGCGGCCTGGCCCTTCTTCATCTTACAGGCATCCTCGTTATAAACAACATCCAGTCGCCAGTGAAGCTTGCATTCTATACTCCAATACGCGTTTTTTGCATAGAGAGGGTAAACTTGCCTAAAAAGTTGAGACTTTATAAACCTGCCTCTCGGAAATAA
>CANRFA010000002.1 GCA_947629775.1 uncultured Oscillospiraceae bacterium | reverse complement strand
CGGTTCGCTACACTTGGCGATAGCTACCCGTGACTGGACTCACCAGCTGGCAACAGGTGTCATGCCCGGCACACAAGTCGGAGAACCCCGCGCCCGAAGGCGCGGGGTTCTCCTTTGGAAAGGAATCAGGAAAGGAAAGGGTTCGCGAAAGAAAGAAGGAATCACACCTCGAACATGAGGTCGCCGTAGGTGGGCACGGGCCACATGTCCTTGTCCACCAGCAGCTCCAGCTCGTCCACGGGACGGCGCAGGGCCTGCATGGCGGGAACGACCTGGTCGTGATAGGCGTGGGCCATCTCCTCCATGTTCTCCATGGCATCCACCTTGGCGTGGATGATCTTCAGGGAGGCGAGGGCGCTGGCGGTCTCGGCCAGCAGGGCGGAGCAGCGGCTCAGCAGATTCTTCTGGACGGTGACATTGGCGTCCGGAACGGCCTCCGTCACGGCGGAGATGGAGTTGGCCAGGCGGGTGTTATAGTGGATCACCGCGGGGATGTAGTGCTTGCTGACCATGTGGACCATGGTGCGGGCTTCGATGCGCAGAACCTTGGCGTAGGTCTCGTAGCGGATCTCGGCCCGGGAAGCCAGCTCGGCCCGGGTGTAGATGTTGAACTTCTCGTAGAGGGCGACCGCCTTCTCGGTGGTCAGGGAGGGCACTGCGTCCACCAGGGAGTGGAGGTTGGGCAGTCCGCGCTTCTCGGCCTCCGCTACCCACTCATCGGAGTAGCCGTTGCCGTTGAAGATGATGCGGTGATGCTTCACCATCCACTCGTGGATCAGATTGCGGCACGCGCTGTTGAAGTCGTCAGCCTTCTCCAGGATGTCCGCGGCCTCGGACATGGCCTCGGCGACGATGGCGTCCAGGGTGATGTTGGCGTCGGCGATGGTGTCGGAAGAGCCGACCATACGGAACTCGAACTTATTGCCGGTGAAGGCGAAGGGAGAGGTCCGGTTGCGGTCCGTGGCGTCCTTATTGATGATGGGCACGGTGGAGACACCGGAATCCAGATGGCCGGCGGTCAGCAGGTTGATGGACTCAGCGTTATCCACGATCTGGTTGACCACGTCGTCCAGCTGGTCGCCCAGGAAGATGGAGATGATGGCCGGAGGCGCCTCCTGAGCGCCCAGACGGTGCTCGTTGCCCACACAGGAAGCGGAGCAGCGGAGAATATCGGCGTGCGTATCCACGGCCTTCATGATGCAGGCCAGGACCAGCAGGAACTGCAGGTTCTCGTTGGGGGTAGCGCCGGGATCCAGCAGGTTCTCACCGGTATCGGTGCTGATGGACCAGTTGTTGTGCTTGCCGGAGCCGTTGACGCCGGCGTAGGGCTTCTCATGGAGCAGACACACCAGGCCATGACGGGTGGCAACCCGCTTCATGGTCTCCATGGTCAGCTGGTTCTGATCCACCGCCAGGTTGACCTGGGCGTAGATGGGAGCCATCTCGTGCTGAGCCGGGGCCACCTCGTTATGCTGCGTGGTGGCGGGGATACCCAGCTTCCAGAGTTCCTTGTTCAGATCGGCCATGAAGGCGCCCACGCGCTCGCGGATGACGCCAAAGTACTGGTCGTCCAGCTCCTGACCCTTGGGGGCGGGAGCGCCGAACAGGGTGCGTCCGGTATAGATCATGTCGCGGCGCTTCAGATACTTCTCCCGGTCCACCAGGAAGTACTCCTGCTCGGGACCCACGGAGGGGGTGACCTTCTTCACGTCGGTCTTGCCGAACAGCTTCAGAATCCGGCGGGCCTGCTCGTCAATGGCCTCCATGGAGCGCAGCAGCGGGGTCTTCTTGTCCAGCGCCTCGCCGGTGTAGGAGACGAAGATGGTGGGGATGCAGAGGATGGTGCCGGCGGACATCTCCTTGACGAAAGCGGGAGAGGTGATGTCCCAGGCCGTGTAGCCACGGGCATAGTGGGTGGCCCGCAGACCGCCGGAGGGGAAGGAAGAAGCGTCCGGTTCGCCCATGATCAGCTGCTTGCCGGTCAGCTGCAGCAGAGTCTTGCTGTCTTCCGGGGCGGTGATGAAGGAGTCGTGCTTCTCCGCCGTCACGCCGGTCAGCGGCTGGAACCAGTGGGTGTAGTGGGTGGCGCCCTTCTCCACGGCCCAGTCCTTCATGGCATTGGCCACTTCGTCGGCGGTGGTCATGGAGATGTTGCCACCGTTCTCCATCACGTCCTCAACCTCTTTGAAGACCTTCTTCGGCAGACGCTCCTTCATGACAGCCATGCTGAATACGTTGGTGCCAAAGATTTCGGAAATGTTCACGCTCATGCTGTTCAACCCTTTCTGATGATGGTTTCCTTTCCCGTTTTCCCGAGGGAATATGAAAAAAGAGACAAGGACCCCCCTGAAGACGTCCTTGTCTCAACAGCAGCTCTCTGTTTCTGCTGTCATTACTCTACTCCAGCGGGGGGCTTTTTGCAATACGGCAAGCTCACAAAAAAACCGCCCGATCCGGAACCCTTCCTGGGGAAATTCCACAAGAGCAGCCCTCCCATTATGCAAGCCCAGGTTAAAATCCTGCATGTTTTTACCAGTTTCCCACCAAATCAGGCCCTCTGGAGCGTCATAAATGAAAGTTCCTGAAAAAATCCTTCAAAATCCACACTTGACAGCCCCCCGGTTCCGTGCAATACTTGCCCCTGGAGGACACCCGCATCCCCCGCGGGCGGCCCCGGAAAGGAGCGATCGCACATGGGATATACCAGAGAAGACATCGTCCGTATGGTCGAGGAAGAGGAGATCGAATTCATCCGCCTCCAGTTCACAGACATCTTCGGCCAGCTGAAAAACGTGGCCATCACAGCCTCGCAGATTGAGAAGGCAGTCAACAACGGCGTCATGTTCGACGGCTCCTCCATCGAGGGGTTCACCCGCATCTATGAGTCGGATCAGCGCCTGTGCCCGGACCTGGACACCTTCGCCATCTTCCCCTGGCGGCCCTCCCAGGGCAAGGTCGCCCGCATGATCTGCGACGTAAGCAACCACGACGGCTCCCCCTTTGTGGGAGATCCCCGCCGGATTCTCCGCAGGCAGATCCAGGAGGCCCGGGACCTTGGCTTCGACGTATTCAACATCGGTCCGGAGCTGGAGTTCTTCCTCTTTGAGACCGACGAGCAGGGCCGGCCCACCACGCAGACCCGGGACGAGGCGGGCTATTTCGACCTCGGTCCCCTGGACCACGGGGAATCCACCCGCCGGGAGGTCTGCATGAACCTGGAGAGCATGGGGTTTGTCATCGAGGCCAGCCACCACGAGTGCGCCCGGGGTCAGCACGAGATCGACTTTCATTATGTGGACGCCCTGGACGGAGCGGACAAGATCATGACCATGAAGCTGGCGGTCAAGACCCTGGCCCAGAAGAACGGCCTTCACGCCACCTTCATGCCCAAACCCATCTACGGGGTGGCGGGGTCCGGCATGCATCTGAACATGTCCCTCTTCAAGGACGGACGCAACGTCTTCTTCGATGAAGCCGGAGAGAAGGGGCTCTCCCGCAGCGCCTACGCCTTCATCGCCGGCCTGCTGGCCCACGCCCAGGGGCTGACCGCGCTCACCAATCCCCTGGTCAACTCCTACAAACGCCTGGGCGCCGGCTACGAGGCCCCCCGCTATCTGTCCTGGTCGTCCTCCAACCGCTCCACTCTGATCCGCATCCCCGCCGACCGGGGCCACGCCACCCGGGTGGAACTGCGCAGCCCGGACCCTGCCTGCAACCCCTATCTGGCCATCGCCGCCTGCCTGGCGGCCGGACTGGACGGCATCCGCCGGGATCTGACGCCCCCCGCCGAGCGCGTCGGCGATGTCTACGCCCTCCAGCCCCAGGAACTGGAGAAGCTGGAGGTTCTGCCGGAAACCCTGAAGGACGCCCTGGACGCCCTGGAGAAGGATGCCCTCCTTCTGGACGTACTGGGTCCCCACGTCTCCCGCCACTACATCGAAGGCAAGCGTCGGGAGTGGAGCGAATACCAGACCCGGGTTTCCAGCTGGGAGATCGAAAAATACCTTGTAACCTACTGATGGGCCGGATTGCGCCGGAGAGGAAGGTTCGTCTTGGATACGGTGATCGTCGCGTTTGAGAATCCCGCCGCGGGCAAACAGTTCTGCTCTCTGATCGAGAGCTCCGGAACCGCCCGTTGCGTTCTCTGCCGCTCCGGAGACCAGATACGCAGACTTCTGTCCAGACAGACCTGCTACTGCGTCGTCTGCTCTCCCCATCTTCCGGACGGTCCCGCCGAATGGCTCTTCGAGGATCTTCCCCCGATCTGCTCCCTGCTTCTGGTGGGCCCGCAGCACATGCTGGATGCCTGCGACAGTCCGGAAATCTATAAACTGGCCACTCCCCTGCCCCGGGAAGAGGCTCTCTCCACGGTCCGTCTGCTGCTGCAGTTCGGCCACCGGCTGGAGAAATACGTACGGCCCCGCCGTACCAGCGCCGAACAGGAACTGGTCAACCGGGCCAAGAACCTGCTGATTCAGCGCAAGGGACTGACCGAGGAGGAGGCCCACCGCTCCATTCAGAAGCGGGCCATGGACTCCGGCCTCCGGGCGGCGGAAGCCGCCCGCCAGATCCTGCGGGACCTGGGCGTGCAGCCCTGAACGCACCCCCGCCCCTTCGCGTGCATAGCCTGAACACGGAACCATCCGGAAGCGGCGGTCTCTCCATCGCTTCCGCCGGATCAGGAGGCTGACTATGCGCTTTGCTAAAATGGAAGGGTTGGGCAACGACTATCTGTACCTCGACTGCCTGGCCGGAAAGCCGGAGAATCTTCCCGCTCTGGCGGTCCGCCTCTCGGACCGCCACTTCGGACCAGGGGCAGACGGCGTGATCTGTATCTGTCCCGGCCGGGGCGGAGACTTCGCCATGGAAATGTACAACGCCGATGGCTCCCGGGGGGCCATGTGCGGCAACGGCATCCGCTGTCTGGGACGCTATGTCTGGGAAAAAGGCCTGACGGACCGCACGTCCCTCACCATCGACACGGACGCCGGCCCCCGCCGTCTGCGGCTGTGGATCCTGGACGGCGAAGTGGATCGCGTTACGGTGGATATGGGTGAGGCCGTTTTGGCCCCGGCAGTCACTCTGCCGGTGGAAGGCACCGCGCTCACTGCCATCCCCGTTTCCGTGGGCAATCCCCACGCCGTTCTCTTCTGTCCGGATCCCGCCACCATCCCGCTGGAGCGACTGGGCCCCCTTCTGGAGCGACATCCGGATCTGCCCGAACGCTCCAATGTGGAATTTGCCGCCGTCCCGGACCGGGACCACGCCATCGTGCGGGTCTGGGAACGGGGCAGCGGCATTACGCTGGCCTGCGGCACCGGAGCCTGCGCTGTCCACGCCGCCGCCCGGGCTCTGGGCCTGTGCGGAGCGCACCTGTTTCTCCGGCTCCCAGGCGGTACTCTGGAGACCGAAATGGAACATGGGCGTCTGCTGCTCACCGGCCCCGCCCGCTGGGTGTGCGAAGGCGAGGTCAGAATACATTGAGCAGCGAAGGCTGCTCCATCTCGCTGAGCAGTTCCAGCTGGGCAATGAGCTCCGCGTTGGCGGCGGCGTACTGGTCCATCTCCTCGATCTTTACATACTGAAGCACGGCCCGGAAACTGCGCAGGATCTGGTCTGCGTCTTCGTGCTGGAGCAGGGAGTAGACATAACGCTTCTCCCCATCCCAGTCCTGCCAGGCCCGTCGGGTCAGAGCCTCCGCCTCCGCCCAGCTGTCCGCTTCCGCCAGCAGCTGCGCCTGCTCCAGATGTGCCCCGATCCCGGCCGTCAGACGCCGGACATACCAGGCGTTCGCCAGAGAGAGTCCCAGCAGCAACGCCAGAATGGCCGCCGCGCTCCACAGACGGAACATGGGGTGCTCCCGCCTCGGTTTCGTCATGCTTTACTCCTCCTTCGGGGCCAGATAGACACCCCCGGCCTGGTCCACCAGCAGCAGGAAGACGTCCTCCAGGCCGGAGCACCCCCGATTGCGGATCTCCCGCTCCACCCAGGTTCGGGTGCGTCCCAGAGCCTCCAGGTTGTGCTCCAGCAGGCATCCGTCGCTGACCACCACCAGAGGCAGACCTCCCTCCGTCACGGAGACTTCCAGATCCCGGGCTGTGGGCGGTTTCTGGTTGGCATAGGGCAGCACGGACAGCTGCCCGCTGGTCTCCAGGACCGCGTACTTCACCACGGAGAGATCCGTGTACCCCCGGCTGCGCAGCTCCTCCAGCAGCTCGTCCACGGTCAGGCGGTTGCGTGCCATCTCCTGCTGCTGGATCTGCCCGTCCCGGATCACGATGCTGGGCCGCCCGCACAGCAGAGCCCGGAAGCGGATGTTCTTCATGGTCAGCACCGAGAGGATCATGGTCAGGCACAGCAGGGTCAGGATGGGGAAGATTCCGGTGGTGATGGGAATCCCGTAGTCCTGCATGGGTACGGCCGCCAGATCCGCAATCAGCAGGGACAGCACCAGTTCGGAGGGCTCCAGCTCTCCCACCTGACGCTTCCCCATGAGCCGGATGCCCACAATAATGACCAGATAGAAGATCATGGTGCGGATAAGACCGGTAAACATGGGACACCTCCGTCCTGAAATCCGCGGGCGGGGCCCGCGCCGGGAAGTATACCCCGCTTTCCCTCCTTTCATACTGCGAAATACCCAAAAGCAGGCCGTTCCCGCCTGCAGATTCCGGAAAAACCGCTTCTTGCGCCCGAGATGGTTTTCCGCTAAAATTTAGAATTCAGAAAGAGGAGGCGTGTGAACCATATGAAGGCAACACTGATTCTGGCCAACGGCAGCGTGTTTACCGGCAGAAGTATCGGAAGCACCGCCGAGTGCGTCTGCGAAATGGTTTTCAACACATCGATGACAGGCTATCAGGAGATTCTCACCGATCCCTCCTATGCGGGACAGGGGATCGTGATGTCCTATCCTCTCATCGGCAACTATGGCGTCAACCATGAAGACAACGAGTCCCTCCGTCCCTGGGCCTCTGCCTTCGTCGTCCGTCATCTGTCCCCCCGGGGAAGCAACTTCCGCTGCGAGGGCACGCTGGACGCTTATCTGAAACAATATAACATTCCCGGTATAGAAGATGTGGATACCCGGGCGCTGACAAGAATACTCCGCAGTCAGGGGAGCATGAACGGAATGCTCACCTGCGCGGAGCATTTTCATGTGGAGGAAGCCCTGGAACGGATCCGCGCCTACCGGGTGGAACATACTGTGGAGCGGGTCACCTGCGCGGAGCCCACGGACCTGGAAGCCCACGGCGACCGGACCCACCGGGTCGCGGTCCTGGATTACGGCGTCAAGCGCAACATCGTGGAGTGCCTGCGCCGCCGCGGCTGCGCCGTAACGGTATTCCCCGCCTCCACGCCCGCCGAAACCATCCTCGCCGGAGGATACGACGGCGTCATGCTCACCAACGGCCCCGGCGACCCGGCGGACAACACGGCGATCATCCGGGAGATCCGGAAGCTTTACAACTCCGACATCCCCATCTACGCCATCTGTCTGGGCCACCAGATGCTGGCTCTGGCCACCGGCGCCCGCACCGGACGGCTGGATTACGGCCACCGGGGCGGCAACCATCCCGTCCGGGATCTGGAAGCGGGCCGGGTCTTCATCACCAGCCAGAACCACGGCTACATGGTACTCTCGGACACCGTGGATCCCGCCATCGCCCAGGTCAGCCATGTCAACGTCAACGACGGCACCTGCGAAGGGCTGCGCTACCGCCGTCCCAGCTGCTTCTCCACCCAGTTCCATCCCGAAGCCAGCCCCGGCCCCCGGGACACGGAATATCTCTTTGACCGCTTCATCGCATCCATGGGAGGTGTACAGTAATGCCGAAGGATCCCAACATCCGCAAGGTCCTGGTTCTGGGCTCCGGCCCCATTGTCATCGGCCAGGCCGCCGAATTTGACTACGCCGGCACCCAGGCCTGCCGGGCCCTCAAAGAGGAGGGCATCGAAGTAGTGCTGGTCAACTCCAACCCGGCCACCATCATGACCGACAAGGACATCGCCGACCACGTCTACATCGAGCCTCTGAACATCCCTTCCATCACCCAGGTCATCGACCTGGAGCGTCCCGACGCCATCCTGCCCACTCTGGGCGGACAGACCGGCCTCAACATGGCCATGGCGCTCCATGAAAACGGCACGCTGGCGCAGTATGGGGTCCGCCTGCTGGGCACCAGCCCCGAGTCCATCCGCAAGGCGGAGGATCGCCAGGGCTTCAAGGACTGCATGGAATCCATCGGACAGCCCTGCGTCACCTCGGAAGTGGTGGAAAACGTGGAGGACGCGGTGGCCTTCGCCGGCAGCATCGGCTACCCGGTCATCGTCCGTCCCGCCTACACTCTGGGCGGCACGGGCGGAGGCATCGCCTACGATGAACCCTCTCTGCGGGAGATCGCGGACCGCGGCATCAACCTCAGCCGGGTGGGCCAGGTGCTCATCGAGCGCTGCATCGCCGGCTGGAAAGAGATCGAATTCGAAGTCATGCGGGACTCTGCGGGCAACGTGATCCAGGTCTGCTCCATGGAGAACATCGATCCCGTAGGCGTCCACACCGGTGACTCCATTGTAGTGGCCCCCACCCAGACGCTGGCCAATAAGGAGTTCCAGATGCTGCGCACCGCCGCTCTGGATATCATTTCCGCCCTGGAGATTGAGGGCGGCTGCAACTGCCAGTTCGCGCTCAACCCGGACTCCTTTGAGTACGCCGTCATCGAGGTCAACCCCCGCGTGTCCCGCTCCTCTGCCCTGGCCTCCAAGGCCACCGGCTATCCCATCGCCAAGGTGGCGGCGAAGATCGCCCTGGGCTACACCCTGGACGAGATTCCCAACGCCGTCACCGGCAAAACCACGGCCTGCTTCGAGCCCACTATCGATTACTGCGTGCTGAAGATTCCCCGCCTGCCCTTTGACAAGTTCACCACCGCCAGCCGTACCCTGGGCACCCAGATGAAAGCCACCGGCGAGGTCATGGCCATCGCCAACTCCTTCGAGGGAGCCCTGATGAAGGCCATCCGCTCCCTGGAACTCAACGTCCGGGCCCTGAAGCTGGACAAACTGGAGCACCTCTACACGGACGAGATCGAGGATCTGCTGGTCAACGTCACGGATGAGCGGCTCTTTGTGGTGGCGGAGGCTCTGCGCAGAGGCTTCTCCCCCCGGAAGATCAACCACATCACCAAGATGGACATCTGGTTCCTGGACGGCTTTCGCCGCATCATCGACATGGAGGAGGAACTGAAGGCCTGCCGGGGCATCCCCGACGCGGATCTTCTCCGCCGGGCCAAGGAGATGTGCTTCGCGGACAGCTACATCGGAACTCTGCTTCACATGACCCAGGCGGAGGTCAAGGCGCTGCGGGAACAGTACGGAATCGTCCCCTCCTTTAAAATGGTGGACACCTGCGCCGCCGAGTTTGACGCGGAAACCCCCTACTATTACTCCTCCTACGATGGAGAAAACGAAGCGGTGGACTCCGGTTCCGGGAAAAAGAAGGTCCTGGTGCTGGGCTCCGGCCCCATCCGCATCGGCCAGGGCATCGAATTCGACTACTGCTCCGTCCACTCCGTCTGGGCTTTTGCCAGACGGGGCTACGAGACCATCATCGTCAACAACAACCCGGAAACTGTCTCCACCGACTTCGATGTGGCGGACAAACTGTACTTCGAGCCTCTCACGGCGGAGGACGTACAGAACATCGTGGAACAGGAAAAGCCCTGGGGAGCCGTGGTGCAGTTCGGCGGGCAGACCGCCATCAAACTGGCCAAAGCCCTCACAGACATGGGCGTACGGATTCTGGGCACCTCCTCCGACGGCGTGGACGCCGCCGAGGACCGGGAGCGCTTCGACGAAATCCTCCAGCAGTGCGGCATCCCCCGGGCGAAAGGAAAAACCGTCTTCACCACCCGGGAGGCCCTGGACGCCGCCCACGAACTGGGCTACCCTGTACTGGTCCGCCCCTCCTATGTACTGGGCGGCCAGGGCATGGAGATCGCCTACAACGACCGCGACATTGAAGAGTTCATGCGCATCATCAACCTCACCGTGCAGGAGCACCCCATCCTGGTGGACAAGTACCTGATGGGCCGGGAGCTGGAGGTAGACGGCGTCTACGACGGGGAGGATATCCTCATCCCCGGCATCATGGAACACGTGGAGCGGGCAGGCGTCCACTCCGGCGACTCCATCGCCGTCTATCCGCCTCTGCACCTGGAACAGAAGCACCGGGATCTTATCCTCCGCCACACCCGAAACATGGCCCGCCATCTGGGGGTCATCGGCCTCATCAACGCCCAGTACATCCTCTACGACGATGACATCTACGTCATCGAGGTCAACCCCCGCTCCTCCCGCACCATCCCCTACATCTCCAAGGTCACCGGCGTCCCCATCATCGACCTGGCCACCCGGGTCATGCTGGGCGAAAAGCTGAAGGACATGGAGTATGGCACCGGCATCTGGCGGGAAGCGCCCTACTTTGCGGTCAAGGCCCCGGTCTTCTCCTTCGAGAAGCTCACCGACGTGGATACCGGCCTGGGTCCCGAGATGAAATCCACCGGCGAAGTATTGGGCCTGGCCGAAACCTATCCTCAGGCCCTGCTGAAAGCCTTCAAGGGCTGCGGCCTCCGGGTCCCCAAGTATGGTGGCCGGGTCATCGTCACGGTCAAGGACGAGGACAAGCCGGAACTGCTGGGCATCGCCCGAGGCTTCGATGACATGGGCGTGGAACTGTACGCCACCTCCGGCACCTGCGACTACCTCAACGAACACGGCATCTCCTGCCGGCGGGTGAACCGGATCTCCCAGGCCCACCCCAACATTCTGGATATGATCGCCTCCGGTACCGTCAGTCTCATCATCAATACGCCCAACAAGGGACGCCGCCACGATACGGACGGGTTCCGGATCCGGCGCAGCGCCGTCGAGCACTCCGTCTGCTGCGTTACCGCCATCGACACCGCCCGGGCTCTGCTCACCGTTCGCCAGCAGAGCCGCTCTGTCTCCCTGCGCCCCATCGATATCACGAAGATCTGATTCTTTCGCGCCTCTCCTCCTCCGAGGAGAGGCGCTTTTCCCGCTCTGTCCGCCCTGTTTTCCCGGATTCTCTCCTCCCGGCCCTTTACTTTGGAGGAAATCTGATATATACTGGTTGAAAATCAACGCTTTTTGGGCAGGATTGGCCCTGAAATCCAAAGAGGAACTGCGCAGCCGGATCCGGAAAAGCAGAGCGGACGGTCTCTCCTTTCTGGCGGATCCGGGCTTCCTCGCTCCCTCCGTCGCCCGTCTGCTGCGGCTGGTCCGCACCCGACCCTCCGGCGAAGCCGCCACCTGGGTGCCCTCATCGTCCTGAACTTTGCCGCAAGACTGATTCCTGCTGAACAGACGGCCAGGGTAATCTGCAGTCCGGCGTCCTCTATCAGTACTTCCACAGAGGCGTGAGACGCTATGTGGACAGCTGCGTCACTGAGACCCCTGACATCCTGAACCACGCCCTGGAGGCGAGCTGACCTCTCCTCCAGCGCCTGTTTCCAGGCAGATCCGCCTGCCATCGCTTTTCCTGGTACAAAGAAGCCGGAACGATGATCTCTCCCGTCCCGGCCATCTGGAAGGAGGCAATACCCTTGAGTACACGCATCCCAGTCCTGCTTCTGTCCCTGTCTCTGTGCGCGGGACTTCTGACCGGGTGTAACTTCGAAAACGCCAAGCTTTATTTCGGTCACAGCACACCCTCCGGAAGTTATTCGGAGGCTTCCTCCGCCAGCGCTTCCGGGTCTGACGCCTCCGAAGACGGCTCCGCCTCGGATTCTTCCGCTGAGGGTGCTTCCTCCCAGGCCGCTGCCTCTTCCTCCCTTTCCGGCCGCCTGACCGACTACCTGGTAGACGGCATTGGCGTCTTCTCCCTGCCGGAGGGCTTTGAAGTGACCACTGGCACCCAGGAGGAACTTTCCATCCCCTACGTCAGCTTCACCCGGGAGGGAATCCTCATTCAGGTAAACCGCTTCGGCCCGGAAGTCTTTGAAGCAGCCAATACCCCCATGCCCGATACCGTGGAGGAGTACTCGCAATACAGCGGAGCCCAGGCAGACCTGCCGGAGGGCAGCTCCTACGAAGAGGATCCCTACGGAAACTGGTCCGCTACCTGGAGCGAGGCCGGCAGCGTCCATATCCTGATCCTGATGAAGGGTGCCAACAGCTTCGCCAGCGCCTACGTCACGTACCCGGAGGGGGTGGAAGGTCTGGACGACATTCCTCTCTGGCTGAGCCTCAGCGCCCTGGACTGAACTGAAACATGCGTGCGGAATCCGCCCGAGAGCGGATTCCGCACGTTCTGTTTTTCGCCCGCAGGCATCCCACACCGGCCTCTGATGCGCTTCGCTCCATCTGTCCGCCTTCCGGATGGAGACCGCTCCGTCTACCCCCAGGCAGGCCAGCGCAGGATGCTGGTTCCATGGCTGAGCCGACTGTCCAGCCACCGGTCTTTCCCAACCGGACAGTGTGAACCGGATGAAACGTGCAGTTACTCTGCCTCCGACCGTGTCCTGTTCTCCATGGAACAGAGACTCTCCTCCCCGCAAAGCCGGTTCCCGCTGCACCATAAGGGTGTCCCTGCGCATCCAGGCAGCAGATTTTGAAAAAATGCGCGCGGAGCCCGTCCAGAGACGGATTCCGCGCGCGTTCCGCTTCCCTGCCGGCCCGCCGCACCAGGTCCCGCAGGGCTCTCTTTTTCTCAACGCCCGATGGTGATGCCGGTCAGGTACTCGTAGTACCGGGCGATGGCGCTGTGGTCCATGGCGCCGTCTCCCTGGGCATGAAGCCACTGGAGCACCTCCTGTACTCCGGCGGTCATGGGAAGGGTGGCCCCCACGGCATGGGCACAGTCCAGCGCGTTGTTCAGGTCCTTGATATGGAGGTCCACCCGGAACCCCGGCCGGGTATCCCCGGCGATCATCATGGGAGCTTTGGCGTCCATCACCACGGAACCGGCCAGGCCGCCCCGGATGGCCTCATAAACGAGCTGAGGATCCACGCCGGCCTTCTGCGCCAGGGTGAGCGCCTCCGCCAAAGCCCGGATGTTGCAGGCCACGATGATCTGATTGGCCAGCTTGGTGGTGTTGCCGGCCCCCACGTCTCCGCAGTGCACCACAGAGGCGCCCATGACCTCCAGTACCGGCCGGCAGCGCTCGAAGACCTCCCGGGAACCGCCCACCATGAAGGACAGGGTGCCGTCGATGGCCTTGGGCTCTCCGCCGGAGACCGGCGCGTCCAGCATGGGGATGCCCCGCTTCTCCAGCTCCGCGGCGATCTCCTTCGAGGCCACCGGGTTCACGGAGCTCATGTCCACAAACACGGAGCCGGGCTTCATGTGGGCCGCAACCCCATTCTCGCCCAGCATGACCGCCTTCACGTGGGGGCTGTTGGGCAGCATGGTCAGCACCAGCTCGCAGTTCTCCCCGATCTCCTGCTGCGTGGCCGGCCGTCCTCCGTCCGCCGCCAGTTCATCCATGGGGGCACGACTGCGGTTGTTGACCCACACCTCGTACCCGGCTTTCAGCAGATTGCGGGCCATGGGCTTTCCCATGATCCCAAGTCCGATAAATCCGATTCTCATGACGCCTCTCCTCTCTGTCCTGTTTCCCGCTTTTTCGTTCCACTTTTCACCGGAAGTGAAATCATCTGCTTCCGGTAGCTGTATTCTACTCCGGACCCCCCCATCCGGCCATTGGAGAAGCGCACAAACCTCCTCTGAATTTCGGGGGTCCTCCTGGGGTCTCTTTCAGATTTTCACAATATGCAATCCTTTTCCGAAAGCATGCAACGATTCCGACCCTCCCCGGGCTTCGGCCTCCTCCCGCTTTTCTTGCATTCCCCGTTCATCCTGCAATATCTGTGAAATTCCTCCTTCCATCCTCTCTGCCTGAGCGTCCTCTCTCGCCGCGGCTCTCTGCATGGCCTCTCTTTTCGGGCATAGGATTTCCGCTTCCGGGGCACACTGGACCCACAAGGAGGGTGAAACCCATGTTCAGACACGAAAAAATGCTCTTCCACCCCATCGCGGTAGAGAAGCCCAACCCCCAGTACGCCGCTCTGCTGCAGGAACAGCTCGGCGGCGCGAACGGAGAGCTCAAGTCGGCGCTGCAGTATATGAGCCAGAGCTTCCGCATTAAAGACCCGGAGATTAAGGATTTGTTTCTGGATGTCGCTGCCGAAGAACTTGGGCATCTGGAAATGGTGGCCCAGACCATCTCGTTGCTGAACGGCCACGATGTGGACGCCGCAAAGGTTCCCGCCGGGGAAATCCAGACCCATGTGCTGCTGGGCCTCAACCCGGGGCTCATCAACGCCTCCGGATACTCCTGGACGGCGGACTACGTCACCGTCACCGGAGATCTGTGCGCGGATCTGCTCTCCAACATCGCCTCGGAGCAGCGGGCCAAGGTTGTCTACGAGTACCTCTACCGGCAGATCAGCGACAAAAAGGTCCGGGAAACCATCGACTTCCTGCTCAACCGGGAGGAGGCCCACAACGCCATGTTCCGGGACGCCTTCAACCGGGTCCAGAAGACCGGCTCCAACCGCGACTTTGGGACCACGAAGGCGGCGAAGATGTACTTCAGCCTCTCGGAACCCTCGCCGGAGCCGGGCTGTCACCCGGACGTGGAACCTCCCGCCTTCCGCTGATTCCCCGTCTTTTGATCCCTTTTGCGGCCTGCCGGCACATTTTTCTTTACACTCCGTTCTTCCCCATGGTATACTTCCCGTATCTCACCGCGTCTTTTCCGCGGAAATCCGGGAGGAATCGCCATGACACCGAAAAAGCTGCTGCGCCAGGTTCAGGCATGGAATCAGCAGGGAAAGTTCCGCAAGGTGTATAACACCCTGGAGGGACTTCCGGACCGCAGCCCGGAGCTGGACTGGAATCTGGCCGCGGCCTGCCTGCAGCTCGCATCGCAATCCGATCCCGAAGAGCGGCGCCGGATGGCGGGCCGTACCCGGGATCTGCTGCTGGGACTGCCGGAAACCATGCAGCAGGAGTCCTCCTGGATGCTGACCTACGGCTCTGCCCTTCTGCAGCTGGACCGGGGGGACGAGGCCCTCCTCTGGCTGGAAAAGGCCAGTCGCCTCCAGCCTGACAGCGAGGAGATCCGGGAAGTCCTTCAGCAGGCCCGGAACCTGGCGGAAGACAGCGGTGCGGAAGCCACCTACCGGGCCCGCACCGTACAGGTCTGGCAGAAGTTCGCAGAGATCGAGCCCCGGCTTCGCGCTATTGTAAAGGCCTGTAAGGGGCCGCAGATGACGCCCGAGGAATCCCAGGCCTTTCATGCCATTCTGGGCGATACGTTTGCGCCGGTTCTCACAGCGCCCCAGCGCTGCCAGTTCCGGTTCCAGAACGGAAAGGCCGGGATTGAGTTCCTGCTCAGCGGCACGGTCTTCCGCCTGTACCAGATGCGCTATTTCGTGGACCACGCCCCCGCCGGCATCCGAGAGCACTGGAAGTTCTCCCTCGGTCTCCATCCGATGGAGGAGTTTATCATCAATGAACCGGATTGCCACCTGAACTCCCGGGACGTGTATGTCCGGATCCGCAGCGCTCACGAGGATACTGTGGAACTGGACTTCCACGCCAACGTCCTGCTCTCCATGTACCGGAAGGCAGGAAGGTACACGCAAAGACTGACCGACATTCTGTCGCTGCTTTCCGACGCGACTCTGGGAGAAATTTCCGCGCTGGATCTGAATCTGGGTTTCCGGGTGGTCGAAGCGCGTACGGAAGATTTCTTCCCTCTCCGTCAGCTCCGATCCCGCCTGACCGATCTCGGCATTTCCCTGTGCGACAGCCCGGAAGCCCTGCTGGCAGACTGGAGCGAAACCTACGATGACACCGATTCGAATCGGGTCCCGACCCAGGGCCTGCGCTCGGACGTCACGCTGGGCAGTTCCGCTCTTCCCGAAATGCTTGCGAATTTCCGGACCGGCTGGAACGATGTAGTGGATATGTGGGCGGATACGGGCATTCTGACGGGCTTTTTCTGGTTCTCCCGGCACGGCCTGGACCCGGACGGCGGGGACGACGGCTCGTGGAAGCTTCTGGATGAGCTCCAGAAGCACCTGGCGCAGACCGCCGGCCCGGACGCCTTCCAGTCCATCGGGTGGGCCATGGGGGACGAAAACGTCTACCTCGACGTGATTGCCTGGGACAGTCTGACCCTGCTCCGGGAGGCCCTGTTCTTCTTTCGGGAGCATTCGGTGGATCAGGCAGCGTTCCAGTCCTTCAACGCCACAAAAGACCCCTTCTGGCTTGTGGGGGACCCGGATGGGGACGAGGAGGAAGAAAGCGGGGACTGACCATCGTCGCTCCTTCCCCGCTCTGGCCTGTCTTTCCCTGTATTGCAAAGCGGCGCCCCGGAGGTTCTCTTCTCCGGAGCGCCGCTTTTCCGGTTTCATGCTGTTCCGGGAAGCCCGTCACTCTCCCCGTCCACGGATACCCGGGACTCCTCAAACCAGATGGAGGGATACCGGCGCTCCATGCGCCCGTTGTCCCAGACCCTGTCCAGATACCGCTCCAGCGCGCTGTCCGTCCCTTCGCATCCGGTTGTCCGCTCCCGCCAGCGAATCATGGCCGCGGCGGAAACCAGAAGGTCCAACGCCAGAAACACAGTCAGTCCCAGACGGATGCCCCTCCACAGCCCCGACTCCGGCCCCTCCAGCAGCCGCAGCACTGCGGGGAGCACCAGATGGACGAAACAAAGGCCCAGCGATCCCCAGAGAAGGGTCATGCCCAGACTGACCCGGCCACCCAGGTTCAGAAGATGGCGGCTGTAGTCCCAGGAGGCGGACCCGAAGACCTTCTCCTGCGCCAGGCTGCCCGCCAGCTCCACCAGCGTCCCCACTCCGGCGCAGAGGACAAACTGTCCAGACAGACTTCTGCTCTGCAGCCAGGGGGCCGCCAGAGTCAGCGCCAGGGCCCCGGCGCCGTAAATGACGCAGAAGGGCCCCCAGACTGTCGCCGGATGGCTCTCCCAGACCCCCTTCCGCAGCACGCACCACAGACCCTCCAGAAAGAAACCCGCCACACTGCCGGCCAGAAAGATCCAGAAGAGCATGGCACCGGTCATCGGCTCCCTCCTTGGACTGTCACAGATAAGCGGCTCCGCCGGCAGAACCGCCGTATCGCTGCGCATGGTTCTCCCTCCTTCCTCTGTTGCTTCCATTTTAGAGGAGGGAATTTAAATTCATGCGAAGAAAACCTTAAGCTGCGGTTAATTTCGGATGAAACCCGGGTTACGGGGCGAAACAAAGGACCCCGGAACCCATTCGGGGCAATTCCGTTCCTGCCCGCTGACTGGAGCACGGCCAAAAAGAGGTTTCGGGCCCGATTCTGACCCCTCCCGGGCCGAAAAAAGCGGAGAGACCGCCTGAACCGTCTCTCCGCAGATCGCCGCCGGGCCGCTCAGTCCGGCAGCGGAATGTCCTTGTACTCGAAGTATGTTTGCAGCGCCACCGAGGTCCGGGAATCCCCATACTGTCTGATGGCGGTCAGAAGCCGCTCCAGCTGGGAGGTGCCCTGCACCGCGAAGCGCAGCAGGCCGTTGTAGACCCCGATGATCCGATAGTGGGCGACGATGGCGGGGTGCTCCTCACAGAACTGACAGAAGGCGTTGTAACGGGCCGGCTCCAGGGCCACCAGAATGAATCCCGTCATGGAACAGTTGATCCGCTCCCGGTCGATCTCCGCCCGGAAGTCGCGGATCACGCCCCGCTCCTCCATGCGGCGGATGCGCTCCGAAACGGCAGGGGCGGTGAGCCCCACACGATCTCCGATAACCTTCAGGGTGGTCCGGCAGTCCCGCTGCAGGATATTGAGAATCTGATAGTCTGTCCGATCCATGCCGGCCCCCTTCTGTGAGTCAGACAACCGCGCCCCGCTTGATGACGGTCTTCGACAGGTTGCTGCCCATGCGGTAGCAGATATAATCCAGATCCGGGGCATCCCAGATCACCAGGTCGCCCAGCTTGCCTTCCTCCACGCTGCCCACGTTCTCCGCCTCGCCGATGGCGGCGGCGGCGTTGAGGGTCACAGCGGTCAGGACCTCCTCCGGGGTCAGCCGATACTTCAGGCAGCCCAGGTTGATCACCAGCTGCAGGTTCAGGCAGGGGCAGGAGCCGGGATTGAAGTCCGTGGCCATGGCCACCGGCACGCCGGCCTTTATCATGTCCCGGGCGGGAGCAAAGGTAGCGCCCAGATAGAAGCTGGTAGCGGGCAGCAGGCAGGCCACCGTACCGCCCTTCGCCAGGCTGGCGATCCCATCGGGCGGGCAGACAATCAGGTGTTCGGCGGATACCGCCCCAATCTCCCCCGCCAGAACGGAACCCCCGATAGGGTCGATCTCGTCGGCGTGAATTTTGGGGAGCAGCCCATGGCGCTTTCCGCACTCCAGGATCTTACGGGATTCCTCCGCCGTAAAGACGCCGGTCTCACAGAAGATATCGCAATAGCGGGCCAGGCCCTGCTTTGCCACGGCGGGAATCATCTCCTCGCACAGCAGGCGGATATATTCTTCCCGGTTTTCCTTCCATTCAGTCGGGACGGCGTGGGCCCCCATGAAGGTGGGCACCAGGTCGATGGGATGATGCCGGTTCAGTTCCCGGATGGCCCGCAGGCACTTGAGCTCGTCCTCCAGATTGAGGCCGTAACCGCTCTTGGCCTCGCAGGTGGTGGTCCCGAAGCGCAGCATCTCGTTGAGGGCCCGGTATGCCTTTTCCACCAGCTGGGCCTGGGTGGCGGCCCGGGTACTGGTCACGGTGGAGAGAATCCCCCCTCCGCCGGCCAGAATCTCCAGGTAGGGCACGCCATGGAGCTTCATGCCCAGTTCGTTCTGCCGCCAGCCGCCGAAGATCAGGTGGGTGTGGGCGTCCACCAGGCCCGGGGTTACCAGACATCCGCCGGCATCCACCACCCTCACTCCAGGCGCCGCCGGGGCCCGGCCGGTCCCCACCCGGGCGATCCGGTCGTCTTTGATGTAGATCCAGGCGTCCTTCTGAAAACGAATCTCTCCCTGTTCTCCGCCCCCGTGGGCGGCGCTGCCGGCGGGAGTGGCCAGCAGGCCGATATTGGTCACAAGCAGTGAATGCATCAGGTTTCCCTCCCTGTTTCCCGGTTTTCGGATCCCACAGTCCGGGAGAGAGACGTTGTCCCCCTCCCGGAAGCGTGGTTTCTCACTTCTTCATGCCCTTTACGGCCTCGTCCACCACCGCGTCATCCGCCAGGTAGGGCAGCGTGATGTGGTCCTGGCCGGCGTACATACGGTTGTACTCTGCGGCGGTCGTCAGGGCATTGGGGTTGCGGGCCCAGGCCCGGCGGGAGACACCCACCATGGTGTCCCAGGGCATGGACATGCGCAGGATGGTATCCACCCGCTCGGAACCGTCCAGCACCATGCCGAACCCGCCGTTGATGGCTTTGCCGATTCCCGTGCCGCCGCCGTTGTGAAGGGCGATCAGGCTCATGCCCCGGGCCGCGTTGCCCGCGTAGCACTGGGTGGCCATCTCCGCCATGATGTTGGAGCCGTCCCGGATGTTGGAGGTCTCCCGGAAGGGGGAATCCGTGCCGCCGGTATCGTGGTGATCCCGGCCCAGCATGACGGGTCCTATCTCGCCGTTGCGCACCATCTCGTTGAACTTCAGGGCGATGTTCATGCGGCCCATGGCATCCTGGTAGAGGATCCGGCACTGGGTGCCCACCACCAGGCGGTTCTTTTTGGCGTCCCGGACCCAGACGTAGTTGTCGTAGTCCTGGTAGCGGCGGTTGTGCTCCAGGATATAGGCCGCGGCGGCCGCGTCCGTCTTATCCAGATCCTCCGGATTGCGGGACAGGCAGCACCAGCGGAAGGGCCCGTAGCCGAAGTCAAAGAGGCAGGGCCCCAGAATGTCCTCCACGTAGGAGGGGAACACAAAGCCGTCCAGGTCGTTTACGCCGTTGCGGCAGATGGAGGTCACGCCGGCGTCGTAGACGGCCTTGAGGAAACTGTTGCCGTAGTCAAAGAAGTAAGTGCCCCGGTCGTGGAGCTGGCAGATGAGCTCGTAGTGGTGGCGCAGACTCTGATCCACCATCACCCGGAAGCCCTCCGGATCCCGGTCCAGCATCTCGGTGCGCTGCTCGTAGGTCAGGCCCTGGGGGCAGTAGCCGCCGTCGTATGGGACGTGGCAGGAGGTCTGGTCCGAAAGCAGGTCCACATGGACGTTCTGTTCCAGCAGATACTCCAGCAGATCCACCACGTTGCCGTGATAGGCGATGGCGCAGGCCTCCTTCGCGGCCAGCTTCTCCCGGGCGAGCCGCAGCGCCTCCTCCAGGCTGTCCGTCTTCTCGCTGACCCAGCCCTGGGTATAGCGGGTCATGAGGCGGGAGTAATCCACCTCGGCAATGATGGAGACCGCGCCGGCGATCTCCGCCGCCTTGCCCTGGGCGCCGCTCATGCCGCCCAGTCCGGCGGAGACAAACAGCCGCCCCGCCAGGTTGCCGTCCTCGGGAATGCCCAGCTTCAGACGGCCGGCGTTGAGCAGGGTGTTGAAGGTGCCGTGCACAATGCCCTGGGGCCCGATGTACATCCAGCCCCCGGCGGTCATCTGCCCGTAGTTGGCGACGCCCAGGGCGGCCGCCCGGTTGAACTCCTTCTGATTGTCGTACATGCCCACCATGAGGCCGTTGGAGATGATGCAGCGCGGGGCCAGCTTGTGGGAGTGGAAGAGGCCCAGCGGGTGGCCGGACATCACCACCAGAGTCTGCTCGTCGGTCATGACCTCCAGGTATTTGCGGATCAGGCGGTACTGCATCCAGTTCTGGCAGACCTGACCGGTCTCGCCGTAGGTCACCAGTTCGTAGGGATAGAGGGCAACGTCGAAATCCAGGTTGTTGTCGATCATCACCTGAAAGGCCTTCGCCTCGATACAGTTTCCCTTATACTCCTGGATGGGCTTTCCCACAATCCGTCCTTCCGGGCGGAAGCGGTAGCCGTAGATGCGTCCGTGCTCCTCCAGCTCCTGCGCGAATTCCTTCGCCATCTGCGCGTGATGGTCCGGATGAATATAGCGCAGGGCGTTGCGGATAGCCAGAGCCTTGTCCGCCTCGGACAGGTGGGACTCCCGGCGGGGGGCTCTCCGGCATCCCTCCACGAAGGCGGGATACTCCGGCAGCTCATAGTCGAGCCGGATCGTCATGGCATCGTTTACGTTCATGGAATTATCCTCCGTTCGTTCCGATTTGGCCTCTGGAAAACCCTGCTGGATTTTCAGGTTTTTCCCTTGTATTATAAGGGAAAGCTGCTATAATGAAAAGAGCCGTTTTCCGTATGTTAGATATACCGAAAGGGTATGGTAAAATGCGTTCTGACCCCTCTTCCTCTTCCGCCTCCCCCCGGCCCTGGGTTCGAAAGCCCCTGGGACTGAAGCTTCGCCAGCTGGAGGTCTTCGCCGCCATCGCCGAAACCGGCAGCATCTCCCGGGCTGCGGAACGCCTGAACATGGCGCAGCCCCCGCTGAGCCGCCAGCTGGCCGCCCTGGAAGAGCGGCTGGGGGTCCCCCTCTTCACCCGCGGCAACAAGGGTATGGCCCTGACGGAAGCGGGCGCCCGGGTCTACCGGCAGGTAACCCCCATTCTGGACAGCCTCCAGGTGCTGGAGGAGCGGGTTCAGGAAGAGCGGGAGGGCACGGGAGGCCGGCTGGCTCTGGGGTGCATCTACTCCAGCGCTCCCATGGCCCTCGGTCTTCTGAAGAAGTACCACAGCCTCTATCCCCGGGTGGAGCTCTTCGTCCGCCAGGGAACCCCGGAGGACCTGCTGACGGAGCTGAAGCAGGCCCGGCTCCATGTTCTCTTCCTGCGGGACCGCATGGAACGCATTCCCGGCTTCCGCAAGCGGGTTCTGGGCGAGGACCCTCTGGAACTGGTCATGGTGCGGGAGACAGACCCGGCGCCGGACCGGGATGTGGTGCCTCTGGAAGCCCTGCGGACCACTCCGCTGTGCCTGCTCCCCCGGGAGGACCCCTGGAACTACACGGACAGCCTCACCTTCGCCTGCCGGGAGGCTGGCTTCGAACCTGTAACGGTCTGCAGCTGCTACGACACCCCCATGGCCATGCAGCTGGTGCGCTCGGGCCTGGGCGTCAGCTTTCTCCCCCGCTCCATTGTCACCAATCAGAGCAGCAACGCTGTCTATACCAAGCCGGTAGCCGGCGTGAACGCCGTCTCCCGGCCCGCGCTTCTCTGGAGCGCGGACCCCTCGCTTCCTGTCTGCGTACGGAACTTTCTGGACCTGGTGGCCTCGGAATTCGAGGCCTGAAGTGGCCTTTCCCCGCCCGTTCTGACGGAGCTTAACATTTTTAAGCCCGGCCCGGAAAAAACCTTGCCCGCTTTCTTGCAAAGCGATGTCGTTTCTGATATGCTTTGCAGCGACAGTCCGGGCGGACCCTTCCCCCGCGCGCTCCGCAGCCCATGGCCGCAGACAGATATTCTTTTCAATTGGAGGTAATCCTATGGCAAAGCTGGTCGAATGTATCCCCAACTTCAGTGTAAGCAGAGAAAAGGACGAGCCGGTCTTCCAGGGCCTTGTGGACACAGCCCGCAGCATCCCCGGCGTCACCCTCTTCGACGTCCAGTCCGACGGTAACCACAACCGCTGCGTGTTCACCATGCTGGGCTCCCCGGAGGGCATCGAGGAAGCGGCCTTCCAGCTGTGTAAGAAGGCCACCGAGACCATCGACATGACAAAGCACGTGGGCCAGCACCCCCGGATGGGCGCCACCGACGTCATCCCCTTCGTCCCCACCCTGGACGTCACGATCCAGGAGTGCGTGGAGATCTCCGAGCGGGTCGCCGCGCGCATCTGGGAGGAACTGAAGGTACCCTCCTTCCTCTATGAGGACTCCGCCCGGGTGCCGGAGCGCCGGAACCTGGCCAGCTGCCGCAAGGGCCAGTTCGAGGGCATGCCCGAAAAGCTGCTGCAGCTCGAGTGGGCCCCGGACTTCGGGGAGCGGAAGATCCATCCCACCGCCGGCATCACCGCCATCGGCGCCCGCATGCCGCTGGTGGCCTTCAACGTCAACCTGGACACGTCGGACCTGAGCATCGCCAGTAAAATCGCCAGGGCCATCCGGGGCTCCTCCGGCGGCTTTAAGTACTGCAAGGCCATCGGGGTCCGGCTGGAAGACCGCAACATCGCCCAGGTCTCCATGAACATGGTCAACTACGAGGGCACCCCGCTCTACTATGTCTTCGAGATGATCCGCGCCCTGGCGGACCGCTACGGCGTGCGCATCATCGGCTCCGAACTGGTTGGCCTCACCCCCGCCAAGGCCCTCCTGGACTGCGCGGAGTACTACCTGAAACTGGAGAACTTTGACTGCCGTAAACAGGTGATGGAGTATCACCTGGTGGCCATGGAATGAGAGCGGAGGAGGACAACATGCATCTGGCTTCCCTGCAGGTCACACAGTTTGCCGATCTCCTTGGCTCGGACGCCCCCGCCCCCGGCGGCGGCTCTGCCGCAGCCCTGGAAGGCGCCTTGGGCGCCGCCCTGACCGCCATGGTCTGCGCCCTGACTGTGGGCAAAAAGAAGTATGCGGACGCACAGGAGCTGGCGGAGGAAGCCCAGGCAAAGGCTTCGGACCTCAAGCGCCGCTTTCTGGACGTAATGGACCGGGACACCGAGGCTTTCAACGCCGTCTCCGCCGTCTTCGCCATGCCGAAATCCACCCCCGAAGAGAAAGCCGCCCGCTCCTCCGCGATGCAAAAGGCCCTGAAGGGCTGCACGGAGACCCCCTTTGAGATGATGGAACTGGCTCTGGAGTCCCTGGAGCTCACCGCTTCCCTGCTGGGCAGAACCAACGCCAGCGCCGCCAGCGATCTGGGCGTCTCCGCCCTCTCCCTGAAGGCCGCCATCCAGGGGGCCTGGCTCAACGTGCGCATCAACATCGCCAGCCTCAAGGATCGGGACCTGGCGGAGGATTACAGGCGCCGGGGTGAAGCGCTGCTGGAAAAGGCTCTGCCGCTGGCGGATCACATCTATGACACCGTCCTGGCCGGCCTGTAAGCGCCCCACTCACCGCTTCCCCGGTTCGACCCGCGCCTCTGACGGAAGCATTCCGATGGGATCTGGGGAATCAGCCCCGATATCACTCTCATAGTCCGCAAAAAACCGGTGCCGGAGAAGCCCGAGGGCCCTGTTCCCGGACCGGAGCGGCGAAACAGAGCTTCCCTTCGAAGCGAGTGCCCGTCTGCGACCAGACCCTGGTCCTTTTCTGCGTCCGGGGTCTGCTCTCCCTTCCAGACTCCGGCCTTACCGCCGGGATCGGAAATCCTCCCCTGTGCCGGAAACCCCGGCATATGCGCCGGCCTCTGCGCCGGCAAAGCAGGCACGGAAGCCCTCGCCGCTTTCGTGATCTGCGCCTGAATGAACCCGGCCTTTCCCGGCCGGAGAATCCCGGAACGCGCAGACGTTCCGCACACTGACAGAACAGGGCCACTGCGTAAAGTGCCGTCGGATGGGAAGTTTTCGGCGGACGAAAGACCTTCGGGGTCTGCGGTAGTGTCCCGCTTCCGCTGTCGTATAAGGAGTTCCTTTGCGACAATGGACATTTCGGAAAGGAGCTTACCCGATGTACAAGGGAAAATCGACCCGTCTCTACGCCACACCCTTCTCTCCCTCCTACTGGAGGGACGCTGCGGAATGCATGAAGTCCCTGCGGCTGCTGGTCTTCGCCGCCCTGATGATCGCCATGACCCGCGCCCTCTCCCTGATCCCTTCCATCCCCATCGCTCACACAAAGTTCTCGGTGGGCTTCATCGCCCGGGCTCTGTGCGCCATGGTCTGCGGCCCCGTGGTGGGAGTGGTCTTCGGCTTCGCGGAGGACATACTGGGCTACGCCATCTCCCCCAGCGGCGCCTTCTTTTTCGGCTACACCATCTCCACGATGGCGGGCATGCTGGTCTACGGGCTCTGCTTCTACCGCGCCCGGATCACTATTTTCCGCCTGTTTCTTGCCAATCTTGTGGTCAACGTGGTGGTCAACGCCCTCATGGGCTCCCTCTGGTCCACCATTCTGGCCGGAGGCGCCGGCTACTGGGGCTTCTTTACCGTCAGTCTCAGCAAGAATCTGGTCACCATCATCCCCAAGATGATCCTCATGTACATCCCCTACCAGGCCCTGCTGCCCATTCTGCAGCGCATGGGCGTCATTCCCCGCCAGCTGAACGACAGGAACCTGATCTCCGTCTTCTGATGGACCGCGCTCTGCCCGTCCTGTCGCCGGAAACGCCGGCATCTCTACGATTTTCTTCACTCCCCTGCTGCCGCAGGGGAGTTTCTTTCGCTCCTCCGGGAGAACAATCCGGAGGGACCGAAGCGGTACAGCCCCTTCCGGTCCCTCCGGACACAGATCCGGCGGGATTACGTATAAGCGCCCTCATAGTGCCCCTTCCTGGTACTGTCTCACGGGAAAAACCGGCCCGCTGATGAGGTCTCTGCCCTCAAAACCTGGCGGCACCAGCCCAAAGCGCAGCCATCCACCCGGGCAGGAGGGATGCGGGCCATGAACCCCCGTCACGACCCGAAAGCTCCGGCTTGCTTTCCCGTCGGAAGGCTGGTAAAATGACAGAACAGATAAGAATAATGTGGATTGGAGGGGACAGCATGCCACTGCCTGAGGGAATCACCCATTACACGTACGCGGACCTTCTCTGCCTGGAAGGCGAAGAACGGTACGAACTGATCCATGGAGAGCCCTTTCTCCTTTCGGATTCCTTTTCCGCTCAAGCGGCAATCCGGATGGCACTGAGCTCCCTGCTCTTCCCGTTCCTCAAGGGCAAACCCTGTGTGGTCCGCTCTGCCCCTTTTGATGTTCGCCTCTTTGAGCAGGAGGGGGACCGGCCGGAAGACGTAGACACGGTCGTGCAGCCGGACCTCATTGTCGTCTGCGACCCGCGCAAACGGACTCCCACCGGAATCCGGGGGCGCCGGATCTGGTTGTCGAAATTCTCTCCCCCTCCACCGGTCGCGTGATTTCACCACAAAGTTTTATCTCTACGAATCCGCCGGGGTCCGGGAGTACTGGATTGTGGATCCGGTCCTCCGGACGGTGCGGGTCTGGCTCCAGGACGACAGCCGCTTCCGCGAGCAGTTGCCCCGATATGGGGCCTCGGATACCATCCCGGTTTCGGTCCTTCCCGGATGCACCATCCCTCTGTGGGACGTCTTCGGGGAGATTCAGCCCGAAGAGCGCATGTAGACGCGACAAAAAGAAAACTGCGAAGTCCCCGGACCGCCGGGCGGCTTCGCAGTTTTCGTCTGGTCGGATGTTCCCCGCAGAGCATCCTCCCGGCGATCTCTGCTTTTTGTATGCCATACCAGCCTGGAAAGAGCACGGCAGAAGAACCCTCTGACCCAGGATCGCAGACTCCAGGACCGGCCCCTGGAGGGACATACGCAGTCCGGCCGGTCTCCCGTTCCAACGGCACCCAACCGCCCGGCAGCCCCCCTGCTTTGGGCTCCGGAGAAACACCAGAAAGCCTCGCGGGTTCTCCGCCAGGCTTTCAGTTTCTGGATTCTTCAAAGGGTCCGTCTCACTTGTGATAGGCGGAACCCTCCCCGATTTTAAAAGCCCGGTAGATCTGCTCCAGCACCATCACCCGGGCCAGATGATGGGGAAAGGTCATGGGAGACATGGAGAGACGGACCTGGACCAGCCGCTTCACCGACTCCGCCAGGCCATAAGATCCTCCAATCACAAACACCAGGGACCGCTCCGGGCTCTGATCCCAGTCCCGCAGCATCTCCGCCAGCTCTTCGCTGGAGCGCAGCTTCCCCTCCACACACAGGGCGATTACCCGGGAAGAGGCCGGAATGCGGGAGCGGATGGCTCCGCCCTCCTTCTCCAGAGCCGCCGCGATCTGCGCCGGGGAGGGGTTCTGGGGCAGACGCTCCTCGGCCAGTTCCGTCACGGTCAGCCGGCAGAACGCCCCCAGGCGCTTGCGGTATTCTTCGCAGGCCTCCCGGTAGAAGCTCTCCTTCAGCTTTCCGACGCAGATCAGATGCAGATCGCGCATGCCTGATCGCTCTCCCGCATGGAAACGCCCCGGTTCAGGCAGAAGGTAGGACCGGCTTCTCCCCGGGGAGCCACGCACAAGTCCACATCCCGCACGGGATCCGCCCCCAGGGCCAGCAGCTGCAGTTCCGTCGCCGCCCGAGCGTGCTGAACCGTATTGTTCTCTGCGGACAGATGCCCCAGAATAACCGTTCTGGCCCCGGCTTCCACGGCAAGCGCCGCCAGTCGGGCCCCCGCCTCGTTGGAGAGGTGACCATGGTCTCCCAGAATCCGCTTTTTCAGGTGGAAGGGGTAGCGCCCCGCCAGAAGCATGTCCTCGTCGTGATTGGACTCGCACAGCAGAAGGTTCACGCCTTTCACGGCCTCCCGCACTTCGGGAGTCGCATAACCCAGATCCGTGCAGAGGGCCACCCGGCCGTCATCGCAGGAGACGGTGTACCCCACGCTCTCCGCGGCGTCGTGGAGGGTGGCAAAGGAACGGACATGGAGACTGCCCACGTCGACGCCGGTTCCCGGCGTCTGGGGACGCAGCAGATCCTCCATGCGCACCATGCGGTAATTCAGCTGGGCGCAGGTCAGGGGACTGGCGTAAACGGGAACCCGCCAGCGCTTTGTCAGCACCTCCAGCCCGGCGATATGATCTCTGTGCTCGTGGGTGATGAAAATGGCGCTCAGCCTGGACGGATCCAGCCCCATCAGCCGCAGCCCGGCGGTCAGGCGCCGGGCCGAAATTCCGGCGTCCAGCAGAATGTGGGTGTCCCCATGGGAGACCACTGTGGCGTTTCCGCTGGAACCACTGGCCAGTGTCTTGAAGGTGAGCAAGAAAATCGCTCCTCCGATCTGAATCTCCCCGACCTTCCGGGGAAGGTCGTCACCCCACCTGAGACTGACTGTCCTCGTCCGGGGTGTTGATGATACGGATATCGGCGCCCACCGCCGCCAGCTTCTCCACCAGCATCTCGTAGCCGCGCTCGATGTGGTGAATGCCGTCGATTATGGTCACGCCCTGAGCGGAGAGTCCGGCCACCACCATGGCGGCGCCGGCCCGCAGGTCGCAGGCGTGAAGGGGCGCTCCGGTGAGAAAGCGGGTGCCCTCGATGACCGCCACCTTGCCGTCTACCTGGATATGGGCGCCCATGCGCCGGAATTCGTCCACGTAGCGGTAGCGGTTCTCCCAGACCCCCTCCGTGAGTACGCTGGTGCCCCGGGCCTGGCAGAGAACCGCCGCGATCTGTGGCTGCATGTCCGTCGGGAAGCCCGGATAGGGCATGGTCTTCACATTGACCCGGTTGAGGGGCCCGTAGCGCCGCACCAGAACGGCGTCGTCGTGTTCTTCGATGTCCACGCCCATCTCGATGAGCTTGGCGCTGATGCAGTCCAGGTGCTTGGGGATCACGTTGCGGATCAGAACTTCGCCGCCGGCGGAGGCCACGGCGGTCATATAGGTTCCGGCCTCGATCTGGTCGGGAATAATGGAGTAGGTGCCGCCGCGCAGGTGGTCCACGCCGCGGATTTTGATGACATCGGTACCGGCGCCCATGATGTTGGCGCCCATGGAGTTGAGGAAATTCGCGAGATCGACGATATGAGGTTCCTTGGCGGCGTTCTCGATGACCGTCATGCCATGGGCCAGGGTGCCGGCCAGCATGATGTTCATGGTGGCGCCCACGGAGACCATATCCAGATAGATCTGGCCGCCGGAGAGACGTCCGTCGGGAACCCGGGCACAGATGAGACCGTTGCGGACCTCCACTTCCGCGCCCATGGTCACAAAGCCTTTGATGTGCTGGTCTACGGGGCGGCCGCCCAGGTCGCAGCCGCCGGGGAGGGGAACCTCCGCCCACCCGAAACGGCCGAGCAGAGCGCCCACCAGGTAGTAGCTGGCGCGGATGCGCCGCGCCAGGTCGTAGGGAACCCGCCGGTTCATGATATGGGAGCAGTCTACATCCATGGTCGAGCGGTTGACCATCCGGACATTGGCGCCCAGCTCCCGCAGGATCTGCAGAATCAGAGTCACATCGCTGATCTGGGGAACATTCTCAATGCGGCACACGCCTTCCACCATCAGAGCGGCGGGGATGATGGCGACGGCTGCGTTTTTTGCGCCGCTGATTTCAATCTCGCCGTGGAGGGGGTTCCCTCCGCGAATCTGGTACTTGGTCAAAATGAGCACCCTCTCTGAGTACCGCAACAGAGCGGCATATCGAAAATATGGCAGAGCCATATGTATATTCAGAAATGCATGAACGCCGGCCACACACACCGGTCGCACGCAGACACTACAGTATAACATTATTATACCCGGAGTGCAACTGAAATTGCGGGCCCCCTCCGAAATCGTCAAAATGACCGGAGCGGCGCGGGATTCGATGCGATTTTCATCGTCTCGCACCTTGACAGAATCCGGGGCGGAGGGGCGCTCTCACCGGTTGCCGAAGCGCGCCAGGGCCCGGGGCAGCAGCTCGGCCAAGGCCCCCTGCTCCTGGTGCTCCTGCAGGTCGCAGATCAGGGAATTGGAGACCAGAAAGCCCCGGGGCGTCAGATGCCAGCGGCCTTCGGGGGTCTTTTCCGCCCATCCCTGGGCGGCAAACTCCTCCAGACGGGCCTCCAGAGGCGAAAAATCCATGAAGTAGGCGCTCCGGTACTCCCACTCCTCGATGCCCTCCACGGTGCGCAGGCGCAGCATCAGATACTCGCTGCAGCGCTCCCGCTCGGGAATGAGCTCGTCCTCGTCCAGAATGGGCACGCCTTTCTCGAAGCCGTCGATGTACCGGTCCAGGTCCCGCACGAAGGAATAGCGGCGAGAGCCGAAGTCCGAGTGGGCCCCCGGTCCGAACCCGATGTACGGCCGCATGAGCCAGTAGCGCAGATTGTGGACGGACCGGAATCCCTCCCGGGCAAAGTTGGAGATCTCGTACTGGGCGTAGCCGGCCTCCGCCAGGCGCTCCACGGTCCACAGGTACATGTCCGCCTGCAGATCGTCGTCCGGCATCGTCTCGCCCGCCGCCACCCGGCAGGCCAGAGGAGTGCCCTCCTCCACCTTGAGGCCATAGCAGGAGAGGTGCTCCGGCTCCAGGGCGATGGCCTGCTCCAGATTCTGGCGCCAGCGCTCCATGGTCTGACCGGGCAGTCCGTAGATCAGATCCAGAGAGAGGTTCTGAAACCCCGCGGAGCGGGCATCCCGGACCGCCTGCCGGGTCTGGTCCACGGTGTGGGGCCGTCCGATGTCCGCCAGTTCCTCCGGACAGGCGGACTGCATGCCCAGAGAGATGCGGTTGAAGCCCACCCGGCGCAGAAGGTGCAGGTCCTTGGGGTTGACGCTGTCCGGATTGGCCTCCAGGGTAATCTCCGCGCTCTTTTCCACTTTAAAGCGCTTCTTCAGCTCGCCGAGGAGAACCTTGAGGCGCTTCGCCCCAAACCAGCTGGGGGTGCCGCCGCCGAAATAGATGGTATCCACCGGCGTCCCCTCCGCCAGAGGGGCCGTTTCCCGGATATGGGCCACCAGGGCCTTGAGATAGGGGTCCATCCGCTCGTCCCGTCCCGCCTGGGAATAGAAGTCGCAATAAGCGCACCGGCTTCTGCAGAAGGGAATGTGAATGTAGATCCCCAGCTTCTCCCGGGAATCGGCGCTGGCTGCCTTACGGAACATGGGACGTCCTCCTTGGGTACAGGTTCGTTCGAGTCATTATAACCCGAAACCCCCGGAAAGGGAACAGAAAAATTTCACTTTCTTCCCGCAGCAATCCGAGGGGCTGATGCGTCATAATAAGCAGAAGGGAGGCGAGCGCGCAATGGCCTTTGACTCCAGCCGGCCGGTGGATTGGGAGGCCCTGGTAAACGAACACGAAAACCGCCTCTACCGGACGGCTCTCGCCATCCTGGGAGATCCCCACGAGGCAGAAGATGCCGTCCAGGACGCATTTCTCACGTACCTGGAAAAAGCTCCGGCGCATCCAGACAGCCCCGGCGCCTGGCTGACCCGGGTCCTGGTCAACGGCTGCCGCAGCCGCCTGCGGCTCGCCTGGCGCAGAACGGTTCCTCTCCCGGACACCCTGTCCGTCTCCGGACCGGAGGAGCGGGAGGACCTGGAAGAACTGTACTCCCTGCCGCCGGAGGACCGCACCGTGATTCACCTGTTTTACTACGAGGGCTGGTCCACGGACGAGATCGCCCGCATGCTCCGGCTGCGCCCCGGCACCGTCCGCTCCCGCCTCACCCGGGCCCGGAAGAAGCTGCGCCGGCTGATGGACGACCCGTCCCAACAGGACGGTCCATGAAAGGAGTATCTCTTGAACCGCTATCAGATATATATGGACCGGCAATCCATCTCGAAAACCGGCCACGCCAGGCTGATGGCCCTGGCCCGGGAGGGACCTGTCCGCCGGAAACCGCCCTCCTGGAAGAAACCCGCCGCACTGGCCGCCTGCTGCCTGCTCTGCGCCGGCCTGGGGCTGTGGGCGATCCTGCCCGGTACGCTGACGGGTCCCGGCGGATCCGGTGATCCTGGCTCTGCCTCTGCTCCGGAATCTGATCCTGCCGGCTCTGCCTCTGTCTCAGAACAGAATCCCACCACGGACAGCTCCGGGCAGGGCCTGGATATCCAGTCTCAGTCGGATATCCAGGACGGAGCGGACTCTGCCTTCCTTGTTCCCGCTCCGGCGGAAGGAGCAGGCAGCTGGCCCACGATCCCCGCTGTTGCTCTTCCGGACGTCAGTCAGTCTCTGCAGGCCGACCCCAACTTATCTCTGGGAGAGGGATCCTTTTCCACAAAACTGACCGCAGCGCAGATCTCTGCCATCTTCGCCCCGGAAGGCACTTCCTTTCCCTGGCTGCTGGGCTGGAACGGCTGTTCCCTCTCCGGCAGCGCCCTCTATGACGCCGGAGGCAACCTGATCCAGGTCAGTCTCACCGGAAAGCGGGAAACAGACACCTTCTCGCTGGAGCTGGCTCCCGGCAAAATGCCCTTCGGCTGCGGCCGGTACACGGACGCCGCCGTCACGGAGCTTCAGGGGGTAGAGGTCACCGGCTGGAGCAACCGGGAACTTTTCTGCGCAGGCGTGGAGCTGATGGCCCATCAGGTGGGAGCCCGCTTCGTCGCAAATACGGATTCCGGCGGGGAAAACAGCCTGGAGAACGCCTGCCAGCTGGCCGTACTCTTCGCCAGCTGGATGACGTACGAGGACTGCCCTCTCACCCTGGATGCTCTGCTCCGGGCGGATCATGTGCCCGCCTGGCGCAGCGCGGACTTCATCTCGCTGGCGGCGGCCAGGCAGGAGAGCGCCTTCGCTCCCTTCCTGCCCACAGAGGACCCCGCCGGCTATGGGGACTTTTCCGGGCATCTGACCTATCAGGAGGGCAATGAGCACACCCTCACCGTCCGCTGGAGCCGGGGCTACGACGACGTACATGTCTTCGTATCCCTGCCGGAGGGCGATACCATCTGGGAGGTAACAGACGCCTCAAATCCCGCCGCTTACGATCTGCGCCTCTACGAAATTCCCTGGGCGGAGACCGTGCCGGAAGCGTATCAGAGTTCCATCGGGCACCCCGTCTTCCGGACGGAGGACATGAGCCTCGCCATCGTGGAGGCCCGGGCCAATCCCAAGGATACCGGCGGACTGTGGTTCAGCTTCGGCGTCCTGCACCCGGACGGCACCCTGGTCAGCTACGACTGCTCCGGCGTTACGGCGGAGTATGTGTGGAGTCTGGTGGAAGCCACCCTGAACGCCTGACCTTCCCTGTCATGATCCGAACAAAAATGAAAAAGGAGTGAACCAGACATGAAACTGTCTCTTCTGCTGGCCGCAGCAGTGGCCCTGACATCTCTTGCGCTGCCCGCCCGCACTGCCACACCTGTCCAGACTCCGCCTGCGGCTCAGACTGCCGCCCCGGACAGCTCCAATTCCACCCCTCAGACTCCGGCCACGAATACGGACACCTCCTTTATGGTGCCCATTCAGACGGAAGGAACTGTCCAATGGCCCATGATTCCCTATGTGGCCTTGCCGGATATCCGCAATACGCCGGAAGTTTGCGGTCTTCCCATGCTCCAGGAGGGATCCTTCTCTGTCCCCCTGACCTCCTCCCGGATCGCCGGTCTCTTTGCTTCGGAAGGCGCTTCCTTCCCCTGGCTGCTGGGCTGGGATGGATGCACGCTCTCCGGCAGCGCTCTCTACGATGCCGGAGGCAACCTGATCCAGGTTGATCTGACCGGCCTGCGGGACACCGTCTCCTTCTCCCTCTCTCTGGCCCCCGAAAAGGCCCCTCTCGGCTGCGGCCGGTACCCGGATGCCGCCGTCACGGAGCTCCGGAGCGTAAAGGTTACCGGCTGGAGCGACCCGGATGTCCCCTGCGCAACCGTGGAACTGGTCACCCGCCAGGCGGGAGCCCTCTTTACCGCCCGGGGAGCCTCTGCAGGCAAGACGGACCTGGATGCTGCCTGCCATCTGGCCGTACTCTTCGCCAACTGGATGACGTATGAGGACTGTCCTCTCTCCCTGGATGCTCTGCGTAAGGCGGAGCATGTGCCCGCCTGGCGCAGCGCGGACTTCGCCTCGCTGACGGAGGCCCGGCAGGAGAGCGCATTCGCCCCCTTCCTGCCCGCAGAGGACCCCGCCGGCTACGGGGACTTTTCCGGACATCTCACATACCAGGAGGGCAACGAGCACACCCTCACTGTCCGCTGGAGCCGGGGCTATGACGATATCCAGATCCATGTGCAGCTGCCGGAGGGCGACACCGTCTGGGAGGTAACGGACGCCGCAAATCCGGCCGCCTATGACCTGCGCCTCTATGAGATTCCCTGGGCGGAAACCGTGCCGGAAGCGTATCAGGAAACCATCGGGCACCCCGTCTTCCGGGCGGAGGACATGAGCCTCGCCATCGTGGAGGCCCGGGCCAATCCCAAGGATACCGGCGGACTGTGGTTCAGCTTCGGCGTCCTGCACCCGGACGGCACCCTGGTCAGCTACGACTGCTCCGGCGTTACGGCGGAGTATGTATGGAGTCTGGTGGAAGCCACCCTGAACACCTGACCTCCCCTGTTATTATCCGAACAAAAGTGAAAAAGGAGTGAACCAGACATGAAACTGTCTCTTCTGCTGGCCGCAGCCCTGACACTGGGCGTCCTCGCTCTTCCTGCCCGGACTGCCGCTCCCGTTCCGGACCCGGGTTCTTCCGCGTCTCAGAGCGCTCTCCCGGAACCTGCCCCCGGAACGCAAACCGGATCGGCTCAGACGGAGGCCCAGACCCCCGCATCCAACGAATCCACCTCCCGGACAGACCCCTCTTCCCTGACTGAGCCTCCCGCGCTCATCGTCCGCAATCAGTATGACGCAGACCGGGTACAGGCAACCACGTTCACCTACGCCTGGACCACTGTCCTGCCGGACGGTATGGAATCTTCCCGGATCGCCTGCGGGGTCCAACCCATGCAGATGGAATCCCTGGACGCTGTCCTCTATACCGCCTTTCCAGCCGGAACTCTGCCTCCGGCTGCAGAGGGCACCTCCCCGGGCGGCCTTGCGCCCGCATTTACCCTGGACTTTGGCAATTGTCCCCCGGACTCCGTGACCGCCCACCGCTGGAAAAGCGAGGACCTGGGCCGGTCTGATCTGAACGGTCTCTGGAGCGAAGAAGTTCCTGTGGACTGTTCCGATGGCTTTACGCTCCTGCCCCTGGGAGATGGAGCGTTCGTCTATGAAATCAGCGCCCGCTGGGGGAACGATAACTACTGTGTGTACGCCTTCCGTACGGTCCCCCAGGTCCGCCCCCAGGCGTAAGCGGCCAGTTCCCCTGCAAAATCGAAGAAACCGCCCCGGGATCCGAGAATCCCGGGGCGGTTTTTCGCTTTCTCCCGCTTCAGAGCTGCAGGAGGACGCCGATCACGGCGGAAATGCCGATAAAGACAATGGGGTGGAGCTTTTTCAGCTTCTTATTCTGCATGCAAGCAAAGACAACCACGGCCAGCACGATGGCGGGCACGTAGATCACATCCACCACCGGCACGCCGGTTCCGTCCGGAAGAGCATGACCACGCTCGTGAAAGAGAAAGATGCTCTTCGCCACGCTGAGGCCCGCAATGGCAATGAGGGCGGTGGAGGCAGGACGCAGGCCTTTGAAGACCGCGTCCACCGTCCTGGACTGCCGGAACTTCTGCAGGAAGCCGGCAATGATGAGGATGACGATCACGGAAGGGGTGATGAGGCCCAGGGTAGCGATCACCGCGCCGGGGATCCCGGCAATGTGGAATCCCACATAGGTGGCCATGTTGACCCCCATGGGACCCGGGGTGGACTCCGAGACCGCGATCATGGTGGTCAGATCCGCGTTGGTGAACCACCCGGTGGAGGCCCCCATGTCGTGGAGGAAGGGGATGGTAGCCAGGCCTCCGCCTACAGCGAAAAGACCGGTTTTGAAAAACTCGAAGAACAGACGCAGGAAGATCATGTCCGGTCACCTCCCTGTTCCGTTCTGCCCCAGAGCAGAAAACCCGCCACGCCGGCCAGCACAATGAGCACCGCCGGAGAGAGCACGGTATCCAGCACCTGACCCCAGACCTGATCCTCGGGGAAGGGGACAAAGGTCCCGATGGCTGCCAGCAGCAGCACGCACAGGCAGATGCACCAGGAGGGACGGTTCTTCACGTTGGACTTCGCCAGCTTCTGCACACTGGAGGCAATCAGGGCCACCACGCAGGCATTGACGCCCGCCAGAGCGTGCTGGACCGCCGGGATGTCCGCGAAGTTGCTGAGAAAGGCGGCGATGATGGTGATGATGATCAGGGAGGGGAAAACCACGCCCAGCGTGGCCAGGACACCGCCCGGTTTCCCCTTGTACTTATGTCCTACGAAGGTGGCCGTGTTGACGGCGATGATGCCCGGCGTGCACTGCCCGATGGCGAAGTAGTCCGTCAGTTCCTCGTCGGTGGCCCAGCCCTTCTTCTCCACCACTTCTCTCTGGAGAATGGGGAGCATGGCGTAGCCGCCACCGAAGGTGCACACCCCCACCTTGGCAAAGGTGAGGAACAGATCCAGATAAATGTTCAAGTTTCCGTCCACTTTCCTTTCTGTGAGGACCCTTTCGGCCCCCATACGGACCGCTGTCCGGTTTTTCGCCCCCACTATACCAAAGAGCCCCCGCTCCGTCAAGGGGAAAGCGGACCGCTGCCCTCCTTCCCCAGGAGGGACTCCGTCCCGTCGCGTCGCGCCAGTTCCCGCTCCAGGCAGTTCAGGAAGGCCCGGATGAGCTCCGGCTTCCGCCTGCGCCGCAGCAGGTACCAGATGATCTCATCCGGCGGCCCCTCCTCCAGAAGATGGACCGTCACCTCCGTCCGTTCCTGAAGCCGTTCCGCCACCAGGGTCGGAGCAATCACCCAGCTGTCCCCCCAGTTCTCCCAGCGGAGGAACTCCTCCAGCAGAGACATCTGGTCCAGCACCGCCCGGGGCCGGGCCGCGCCGCTGAACCACCCGGTGTGCCACAGATCATACTCCGGATACCAGGGAAGGCGCAACTCCTTTCCGGGATCCAGCTGGGACGGATGCACCCGTTCCCCCAGTCCGCTCTCCCGCCCCGCCAGCAGCACCATGCTCTGGCGGAAGGCCGGAGCGGCCTCCACCTGGGGATGGTACATGTGGTCCGTGACAAAGGCCAGATCCGCCACGCCGTCCGCCACCATGGGATATGCCTCCGAGGAATGGGCGCTGTGGAATGAAAGGGTCCGACGCCCGTCCTCTTCCAGAAAGGTACGGAATACGGCGGGCAGCAGAGATGTGCTGACGCTGCCCACGGAGGCCACGCTGAGGCGCCGCTCCCGGCCCCGGGCGGTCACTTCCCGGGCCTCCCGCCACACCTGCTGCCAGCGGCGCGCCACTTCAATGAAGTCCCGTCCCTGCTCCGTCAGCTCCACCCGCCGTACGCCCCGGCCCCGAACCAGCAACGTGCAGTCCAGCTCCTCCTCCAGCGCCCGGATGTGCCGGCTCACCGCCGGCTGGGTAATGTGCAGCCCCTGGGCCGCCGCAGACAGACTTCCGCTTCCCGCTACCGCCAGGAAGACCTCAAGCTCCAGTTCGGTCATCTCCCTGCCTCCTCTCTGGTTCCCAGGGGAAAATATCAGAATTCCCTTATATTTTACGGCGGAAATCGGCATTTTACAAGAGCTTTATTTCGTGCTATCCTGCAGGCACCAAACAGGAAAGGCGGATTCCCATGTCCTCCACATCCCCTCTGACCCAGGGGGCCATCGGGCCCCGGCTGATCGCCCTGGCGATCCCTCTGCTGGCAGGCAATGTGCTCCAACAGTTCTACAACACCATCGACGCCGTCATTGTCGGACGGGCAGTAGGCGAGAGCGCCTTCGCCGCCGTGGGAGTCTCCGGCGCTGTCATGGATCTCTTTCTCTTCCTCATCAGCGGAGGCTGCGCCGGAGCCGGCGTGCTTCTCTCCCAGTTCTATGGGGCGGAGGATCTGCCCTCCTTCCGCCGGGACTTTTTCCTCACCGCACTCTTCGGCAGTCTGATCTCTCTCGCCATGGCGGCCCTTGGACTGCTGGCCCTTTCTCCGCTTCTCACCGCCCTGCGGACCCCCGACACCCTCCGCTTCCACGCCACTGCTTATCTGCGCCTCATCTTCCTGGGATTTCCCGCCGCTTTCGGCTTCCATCTGGGCTCCTCCGTGCTCCGGGCCGTAGGCAACACCCGCTCCGCCCTCCGGTTCCTGATGCTCTCCATGGGCGTCAATCTGGGGCTGGATCTCCTCTTTGTGGCCGGCTTTCGGCTGGGCACCGCCGGTGCCGCCCTCGCCACAGTCCTGGCCCAGGCCCTGGCAGCGGGGCTCTGCCTCCGGTATCTGGCAAGGCGCTTCCCTTCCCTCATGTTCCACCGGGCAGATATGGTCCTGGACCTGCCCCTTCTGCGCCGTACCGCCTGGTTCAGCGCCGTCTCCGCCCTGCACATGGCCAGTCTGTATATCGGAAAGCTGCTGGTACAGCGGACAGTCAATACCCTGGGGGAAGCCTCCATCTCCGCGTTTACCGCCGCATCCCGGGTGGAGGGCTTTGCCAACTCCTTCGGAAGCAGCGGCTGTACCGCCGTCTCCCTGTTCATCGGCCAGAACACGGGAGCGGGTCGGCCCGAACGCGTCCGCGCCGGCTTCCGCACCGCACTGCTTCAACTGGGAGCCTTCGGCATCGCCATTTCCCTTGTCATGGTCCTCTTCGCCCATCCCTGTCTGACGCTTGTTTTTCCCGCCCAGGGAGCGGAGGGCATGGCTCCTGCTCTGGGATACCTGCGTCTGGTGGCCTCCTTCTACCTGTTCAACTTCCTGGGCAGCGGGCTCTCCGGATACTTCCAGGGCCGGGGTCTGGTCAACATCCCCGTCCTTGGCACCACCTGCCACATCACGCTGCGGGTTCTTCTCTCCGCCCTGCTTGCCCCTGTCCTGGGTCTCCCCGCCGTGGCCCTGGCCAGCGGTCTGGGCTGGATCGGAGTGGTGATTCTCTGGGGGCTCATCGCCCGCCTGGACCTGCGCACCCTGGAGTCCTCCGGACGGAACACCCCATCTTCCCGACGGGCCGTTTTCTCCTCTTGACCACCCCCTCCAACAGTGCTATACTGGTTGCACCAGCATTTTCCTCTCCCTCCTCCCAAACCGGGCGGAGCATGAGACAGAAAAAGGAGAGAGCCATCATGCAGTTGAAAGGCTACTGCTATCTCTGCGGCGCCGAACTGAGCAAAAGCGCCATGAAAAATCACATCATGAAGTACCATGTCCAGGAGGGCGCCACACCCTGCGCCCTGGTCAAGGTGGAGTCCGACCTCTACTGGCTCTACGTGGCTGCTCCCCTCACCTGCACTCTGGGGGATATGGACCAGTTCCTGCGGGACATCTGGCTGGAATGCTGCAACCATCTGAGCGAGTTCAACGTGCAAGGAGACCGCTTCGAACTCCCTCTTTCCATTCCCTGGGCAGATGCGGACCCGGACGTGAAGCTGATCCATCAGTACGACTTCGGCTCCACCACCGAGTGTCTCCTCACCGTCGTGGACCACGTTCCCCTCCCCTTCGATAAGGTGGACCTGGTGGCCCGCAACGTCCCCATGGAATACCCCTGCCGGCAGTGCGGAAAGCCGGCCGCGTATATCCTGACGGAACTCGTGTATGACGAAGACGACCCCTATGTCTGCGAGGAGTGCGCAGAGCAGCACGACGGGGAGTACGGCTACGACATGATGAGTGCCATCACCAACTCCCCCCGCATGGGCGTCTGCGGCTACGAAGGCGAGATGGACCGCTACAACTTCCGTCCCGAAGCCCGGGAGCTTCCGAAAAAGATCACCCGGGGCAGGAAAAAGGCCGCGTCCCCCGATACCCCCTCCTGACCCGCTTCGGGTGCAGGATGGGGCGGAACCCCGCTTTTCTTCCCGGGCGCAAACCAATCCCGGAACAGACAGCCGGACGGAGTCGCAGACGCGGCCCTGTCCGGCTGTTCCTCTTCACTGTCCCCGGGTCGCCTGCCGAAAGGCCTTGCGGATGGCGGTCGCCATATCCGTCAGCGCGCTCTTCTTCACCTTGCAGACCTGCCGGTCCCAGGTGTACAGACCGTTGGTCTCCCCTTCCACGTCGCTGAGCTGGGTGTAGATGCAGCCGCACAGCCCCCGCGAAACCGAGGGGAGCACCATTTCCCGGTAGAGGGCGCAGATCCGGGCGGTGAGCCCTTCCTCGGTCTCCTCCGTCTTTCCGTACCCGTAGTTCTTCCGCTCCTCCGTCACATGGCCGGGCACCCGGCGGGAAAAGCCGCCGCACTCGCTGAGCAGCAGGAACTGCCCTGGCTTTGTGGCCCGCAGAACCTCGTTACGGAAGTAGATGTGCTCGCTCTGCGCGTCGCTCTCCTTCTGGGCGAACCATCCGGACGTGCTGACAAAAAAGCGGGTGGGATCCGCCCTTTTGCAGTCCCGGTAGATGCGGTCCGAGTCGTACTGGCCCCAGCCCTCGTTGAAGATCGTGTAGCCCACCACGCAGGGATGGCTGTACAGATGGGAGATGGTATCCCGCACATGCCGCTCGAAGATCTGCCGGCGCCGGGGCGAAACCCGGCGGCGGGTATCTCCCCGCTTCTTCTGCCCCAGGGTAGGCAGCACCGTATCCCGGACGTAGTCATAGGAACCGGCGTTCACCATGTCCTGCAGCACCAGCATTCCCAGCCGGTCACAGGCATAATAAAATGCTTCCGGCTCGATCTTCACGTGCTTGCGCAGGGTGTTGTATCCCAGTTCCTTCATCCGCTGGATGTCCCGCTCGTACTCCTCGGGGTCCCCGGGCAGGAAGAGCCCGTCCTGAAAGTATCCCTGATCCAGAACCCCGTGGAGGAAAACCGGCTCCCCGTTGAGGCACAGCCGGGTATGTCCCCCGATCTGCCGGGTGGTCACCGTCCGCAGGGCGAAATAGCTGCGCACCCGGTCCGTATCCGTGGTGATCACCAGATCGTAGAGGAAGGGATCCTCCGGGGTCCACAGGTGGGGCTCCGGAATCACGATCCGGTTGCTCCGTCCCCGGAAGGTCTGGCGCAGGTGGGCCTGCGGGATACGGACCATGTACTCCGTCGCCGCCGTGTCCACCTCCAGGGTGATGCCCGAGAGACCCGGCGTCACCCGGATTCCCATCACGGCGCCCCGCTCCGGCACCGCCTCCAGCCACACGGTCTGCCAGATGCCGGACACCGGGGTGTACCACATTCCGTGGGGCCTGGCGTGCTGCTTGCCGTAGGGATAGTCGTGGGAAAGCGCGTCCTTCCCATGTACGATCAGGGTGTTCTCTCCCTCCCGCAGCAGGTCCGTGACGTCCGCGGCGAAGGGCAGATAGCCCCCTTCGTGGACGGTCACCCGGCGGCCGTTGAGCTCCACCCGGGCAATCTGGTCCACCGCGCCGAAATGAAGCAGCACCCGGTGCCCATCCGGCACAAAATCCCAGGGAAGCACAAAGGACGTCTCATACTCCAGCCGCTCTCCCACCGTACCCGTATACCCGGACAGGGCAGCCTGGGGCGGCCAGGGAAGGGTAATCGGACGTCCGTTCAGTTTCCACCCGTTGTGCAGCGCCAGAAAGCTCTCCCTCCGCAGCTGCGGACGGGGATATTCCGTATCCCAGCTTCCCACTCCACGCGCCTCCTTGTCGTCTTTCTCCCATTTTACCCCGGCTTCGACTCCGGCGCAAGAGGCGCGGCCCCCCTGGAGGCTTTTTTCCGGGACAGCGCTCTCCGGTCCCGGTTTCCGGACTTCAACAGCTTGACATGCCATTCCCGAAATGTTATTATGGAGGGAACTGCATGCTTCTTCCCCCCGGCTTCCGCCGGGAAACGGACGAAGCGCGCCGGTCCTCCAGACGAGCGCTCCCATGGCTCCCGGGACCGGACCCACCTTCTGCCCAGTCTGAACGAAACGGCGGTTGATCATCATGTTGCCTTCTCTGAAAAACATCAAGGAACTGTTCGCCGCGGACGACTTCCAGAACTACTATCTGGGACAGGCCCTCTACCTGAACCACGAGGTTAAGAACCTTCAGATTACGGAGTGCGGACCTGCCACCGAAATCGTCTGCCAGGTCCGGGACTGCCCGGTGACTGTACAGCTGAATCTGGAGCAGAGCCTGTGCAGTCTCAGCGCCACCTGCACCTGCAAGGACTTCGCCTCCACCGGCGCCTGCTCCCATGTGGCGGCGGCCCTGCTGGCCTCCATCGGGCCGGACGCCCCTCGCATTCGCCAGAAGAGCTTCTCGTCCCCGCTTCACACCACCAGCGACGATAACGCCCGGCGCCTGCTGGAACTCTATCTGGACCGGTCCCGCCGGAAGGCTCTCTCCTTCTCCACCGTCGGCGACTGTCACCTCTCCCCCCGGCTCACCGGTTTCAGCGACGGAAACGGCTTTCCCGCCCTCTCTCTGGCCCTCGGTATCAAACGCATGTACGTGATCCGGGACATCCAATCCTTCCTGGAAGCGGTGGAGCGAAAGAAAACCCTGATCTACGGACGGAATCTGGCCATCAACCACTCCCTTCACAACTTCGATCTCCCCTCCCAGCAGCTGATCGGGCTGCTGATGGACCAGTTTCCTCAGTTCCGCACCATGGGAGTCACCCGGCAGAACGTGATCCCCGGCTGGCCCCACGGCAGTCTCCGCTCGGAGATTGTCCTGGACGGCCCCGCCTTTGACTCCCTCTTTACTCTGCTGACCTCGTTCCCCCAGGTCTATACCCTCGCCGGCGGGAACTCCAGCACCACTCTTCCCATCACGGTCCGGGAGGGAGATCCGGAGATCCATATCCGTCTGTCCAGGATCGCCACCGGCACCCAGATGACCCTCAAGTTCCCGGAAGATACCGTCTACTTTTCCACCCGCTCCAACCTCTACGCATACGGACAGGGAGCCCTGCTTCGCTGTTCCGCCACCTTCCGGGAGAGTATCTATCCCCTGCTGTCCCTGCGGCAGGAGCGCTTCCTCTTCTCGGACGCGGATATGCCCGGCTTCTGTTCCTGCGTCCTGCCGGACCTGCAGAACTGCGCCAACCTGGAGACCGACGGCTCCATTCTGGACCAGTACGTGCCGGACGAGTGCTACACCCGCTTCTACTTCGATCTGGTGCGGGACGCCCTCACCCTAAAGATCGGCTTCCTCTACGGCGACCGGGAAATCTCCGGCCATGACAGTCTGGCGAACCCCGAGGGCATCCGCCGGGACCTGGTGAGCGAACAGAACTCCCTGGATTTCGCCAGATCCTTCTTCCCGAACCGGGAGAACAGGGAAGCCCCCTTCCGCCTGTCCGGCGACGACGCCATTTTCGACTTTCTCAGCTCCTCCCTGGACGCCTTCAGCAACCGGGGCGACGTGTTCATCTCCGAGCGTCTGCGCAAACGGCGCCTTCTGCCTGTCTCCCCTCGAGTGGGGATCTCCATCCGCAACAGCAAACTGACCCTGGACATCGATTCCGGAGACTTTCCTCTGGAGGAACTGGATGATCTCTACGAGAGCATGCTGAAAAAGCTGCGCTACTACCGGCTGAAGGACGGCCGCTACCTGGCTCTGGACGGCTCGCCGCTGGAGCGCCTGGCCGAGGTGGCCCACATGCTGCGCCTCACCGGGGATCAGCTGAAAAAGGGCACCATCGAGCTGCCGGCCTTCCGGGCTCTTTACCTGGACAGCGCGTTCACGGACCAGGATGGCTTCCGCCTCACCCGGGACAACCAGTTCCGTTCCATGGTCCGCAACTTCAGGTCCTTCTCGGACAGCGACTACTCCCCGCCCGACTGCGTGGCGTCTCTCCTGCGGCCCTATCAGCTCCAGGGATACCAGTGGCTGAAGACCCTGGAGAGCTGCGGCTTCTGCGGCATCCTCGCGGACGACATGGGACTGGGAAAGACCCTGCAGATGATCTCCTTCTTCGCCTCCTCCCCCCGCTCCAGCACCGGCGCACCCAGTCTGGTGGTCTGCCCGTCCTCCCTGGTCCTCAACTGGATGGACGAATTTTCCAAATTCGCGCCGCATCTGCAGGTCGTAGCGGTCATCGGGCCCGCCGCGGAGCGCGCCCGGCGCATGAAGAAGCTGGAGAGCGTGGATGTGGCCATCACCTCCTACGAACTGCTGCGTCAAGATATCGAGCACTACGCCCCCTTCCATTTCTACTGCTGCACTCTGGACGAGGGACAGTTCATCAAGAACAGTTCCACCCAGATCTCACACGCCGTGAAGATGATCGACTGCCGCCAGCGCTTCATCCTCACCGGCACTCCCATCGAGAACCGGCTCAGCGAACTGTGGAACCTCTTCGATTTTCTCATGCCCGGCTACCTCTTCTCTCACCGCACCTTCCTGGAAAAACTGGAACGTCCCGCTGTGATGAGCAAGGATCCCCAGGCCCTGGATCAGCTGCGCCGCCTGGTACAGCCCTTCATGCTGCGCCGGCTGAAAAAGGACGTGCTCAAGGAGCTGCCGCCCAAGATCGAGCTGGTGCAGCGCATCTCCCTCTCCGAACGGGAGCTCATGGTCTATCACGCCACCTGCAAGCGGATACTGGACGCCGCCAATGGCGGCGGAAGCGGAGGCGTCCAGGTGGGTAAGATGCGCCTTCTGGCCGGTCTTACCCAGCTGCGGGAAATCTGCTGCGATCCCGGCCTCTGCTTTGAGAACTACGAAGGTCCCACCAGCAAACTGGACGCCTGTATGGAGCTCTGCTCCACCCTGGTGGAGGGCGGACACCAGATTCTGCTCTTCTCCCAGTTCACCACCATGCTGGACCGCATCCGCACGCGCCTGAAGGCCATGAACATCTCCTCCTACACCCTGCAGGGTTCCACCTCCAAGGAATCCCGCGCCCGGCTGGTCCGGGAGTTCAACAACCACCGGGTCTCCATCTTCCTGATCTCCCTGAAGGCCGGAGGCACCGGCCTCAACCTCACCTCCGCCGACGTGGTCATTCACTTCGATCCCTGGTGGAACCAGGCTGCCCAGGACCAGGCCACGGACCGCGCCTACCGCATCGGCCAGGAAAACACAGTCCAGGTCTTCCGCCTCATCACCGAGAACACCATCGAGGAAAAAATCATGGAACTGCAGCAGGAGAAGGCCGGCCTCATGGACGCTCTCTCCGCCGGAACCGGACAGAGCCTGCTCTCCATGTCAAGGGACGACCTGCTGGGCCTGCTGGAATAACCTTTCCCCATACGCAGAGAGCTCCCCGCCGCGGCGCATTCCGCGAAGGGGAGCTCTTTCCGTTCCGGCAGGGGATTTTCTCTCCCGCTCTTCCTGTTCAGAACAGGCCTTCCGGGCCCAGCAGACTGTTCACCAGGCCCCGCATCTCCTCTTTGGAGCGCACCCCGTGGGTACGCTCCAGCACCTGCCGCTTCTCTTCGTCCGTCAGGGATTCGAAGGCCCGCCTGGCAGAGCTGTTCATGGCCAGCGCCATGCTGAATCCCAAAGGAAGATCCATTGCGTCCATTGTCTTCACCTCCGGGGGCAGTATGCCCCCAAACGCCGTGAACCATACGGAGGCCAAATGGCCGCAGCGTTCTCCGGACCTGCAGAACGTTCCGGTTCAGCGGCAGGCTCCTTCCCGAAATTCCGTTCCCCGCACTCTGCCGGCTCCCCCCAGGTCACGCTCCCGGCCCCTGCCCGGTGCGCTCGCTCCTTCCCGCTCCAGGAGAACCGGCTTCTTCCTGCCGCTTTGCGAAAATCCGCATTTCTGCAAATCCCGGCTTGACAAGCTCCCGCCCGGATGCTAGAATACTCCCTGCGGTTTTTGCGGACCCTTCCCGGGGCGGAATCGGGGGACAGACAGGATGGACAGTTTCTACCGGCGGGTCTGGGCTCTTGTCCGTCAGATTCCGGAGGGAAGGGTAGCCACCTATGGACAGCTGGCCCTGCTGGCCGGCTCCCCTCGCGCTTCCCGGATTGTGGGCTCCGCCATGGCGGCCTGCACGGACCCTTCTGTTCCCTGCCACCGGGTGGTGGACCGTTTCGGCGGCACCAAGACCGCCTTTGACACCTTCGCGCCGGGAACCCAGCGGGCCCTGCTGGAGGCGGAAGGCGTTCTCTTCCATCTGGATGGCACGGTGGACCTGGAACAGTTCCGGTGGAATCCCGGAGAAGAAACAACCTGATACGCGGGTATGGCGGAATTGGCAGACGCGCAGGATTTAGGTTCCTGTGGAGCGATCCGTGTGGGTTCGACCCCCACTACCCGTACCATACAGAATCCGAACCCGTGCTCTCCGGAAGACAGGTTCGGATTTCTTTTTCCCCGGGTTCTCCCGGGGACCGTGCCACAGGCTCTGATCTGCGGGCCGTAATCTGTGCGCAAGCTCAGCAAACCGGTTCCTTTCTGCGTCCGGAATCTGTCGTTCCTGCTGCGGTGAGAATCCGGATGCAACAGGAAACACGCAGCGGAAGGTCCCATGTCCCAGGGAGAGACACAGGAACCTTCCGCATTGGTCCGAAACCCATTGACTGCCGCCGGATCCCGCAGTTTTACACAGCGGACCCCCGGCCGCTTAAACCCCGCAGGCCTTCCGCAGAGCGGACAGCACTTCGCTGAGCGGACCGTCCAGCCCGAAGGACTTCTCCTGGATGTCCGGGGCAATGTAAACCTCCCCCAGGTTGATGGTCACGTAGGTCGCCTGGGGTTCCCGGGCAGTCAGACGCATCAGCGGGGCCTTGATCAGGCGGTTGCGCCAGCCAATCCCCAATTCCAGGATGAGCAGCTTCTTACCGTGATACCGGGAAAAGAACGATTCCAGCCGCATCCGGGCGTCATCGTCCGGGAGAAAATTCTCTCCCACCATGTGGATGCACATGGGTCCGCCGCATCGGGGACAGCGGGGCACCAGCTCCACAGGGATCCTGCCATCCCGCTCCGCTGATACCAGCGTTTCCGCCAGTTCCAGGGTGGGATAGAGGGTATCATGGCAGGCAGCGGCGCACTGCATGGTCAGCCAGTTTCCCTCGATCTCATAGATCTTCTCCGGATCAAAGCCGCTCATCTCAAAGTGGCCCTCTCCGTTGGAGGTAAGGACGAAGCAGTCCTTCCCGCCCACAATCGCCCGCAGGTCCTTCATGACCTGCGTGGGCTGATACGTTCCGCAGTAGTGATGAATGAGGCGGCTCCAGAAGGCCCACTTCTCCTCCTCGCTGGGCCAGCGGGCCGCGGCTCCCTGCAGGATGCACCGCAGACCGTATTTCTGCCTGAAGTCCCCAAACAGCGCCTGAAAGGCCGCGTTGTCCGCAAACAGGTGGAGCCCTTCCGTGATGGACAGTCCATTGCTGGCTCCGATCAGCACGGCGTCCGCTTCCTTTATCTTTGCCGCAACAGGTTCCAGGTTCATGCCATTTCCTCCTTCTGTTTTACCGCAACCGCATCCCGCAGCACGGTCGCGATGTCGGCTTTGATCACCATGCCTCTGTCCTCGATCTGGGCCGGCAGATAGGAATACCGGTCATTGACGGCGATATACCGGGTCTGGGGAAACGCCAGCGTCAGATTCCAGAAGGGCTCCTGGATGAACATGGGCGTCAGCCGGCCCACTCCCAGCTCCAGGAAGAGGATCCGTTCCCCCTTGTGGGCCAGGATGCTCCGGGAGACCTTTTCGTACTGCTCCTCATACTTCTTCCCCTGCAGGAAGTTGCCGTAGCCACGCACCCACGGAAACGCCTCGCCTCCGCAGTGCGGGCAGCGCGGCACCATATCCCGGGGAACGGCGGTCCCCTCTCCCATCGCCTCGATCATCGCCCGCACCGGCTCAACCGCGTCCCAGGTGTCGTCCGTGCAGCAGGCCGCGCACTGGAAGAAGCGGTGGTCCCCCTGGATCTCCGCTACCTTCGCCTCCGGATAGAGCTTGACGAACTGGGTATCCTGGTTGGTCGTAAGGACAAAGAAGTCCTTCCCCTTGAGGAGCGTATCCAGATCCAGATAGGGCCTGCGGATGGGCGCGGTCTGGGTTGTGTGAAGGAAGGTAGCCAGATAGCCCCAGAATTCCTCCCGGGTCTCCCAACGGTGCATCATACCGGCAAATGCGCCCTGGAAGTGATACTTTCGGGCATACTTCCTGAAATACTTCCGGAAGGACGCATTGTCCTCGTAGTAGAAATCGCCGCCTCCCGCAGCGGACAGACCGGAGGCCCCGCCCACAAGCACGAAATCCGCCGTGGCAATCTCCTCCACCAGCCGCTGAATCTGCTCCGTGTAGGGCTGCGGCGGCCTGGTGGACAGCCGATAGGGCGTACCTCCCGAGGCATAGGTGTCATAGTACAGAGAATACTTCATCTGCGCCTGCATGACCAGGTTGTCGTAGTAACTCACAGCAATCCCGCCTTTCCTCTGCTGTTAGTTTTTAAATTACAGCGAGAAGAATACCACACCCTCGCGCCCCTGTCAACCGGGTGCCGCGAAAAAACACATCCTGAACGAACGGGGGACGACCATGAAATACTCCACCAGACTCAGCGACGCGGTCCATGTGCTGGCCTTTCTCGCGCTCCATCCGGGGGTTGCCCTCACCAGTGAGCGGATCGCCGAAAGCATCCGGACCAACCCCGCCTATGTCAGGCAGCTGATGTCCGCCCTGCGAAAGGCCGGCCTGACCGACACCGTAAAGGGACACCCCCGCCCCGCTCTGGCCAGAGAGCCCGACGACATTTCTCTGCTGGATGTGTACCGGGCCATCGAGGGGGAGAAGCCCATTCTGCACCAGGATACCCACACCAATCCCGACTGCGGGGTAGGGGTCAACATCCAGCTGGCCCTGCGGGACTTTTACGACGAAGTCCAACAGGCTGCGGAGGAGCGCATGCGCGCCATCACCCTGCAGGATATTATCGACAGGTACCGCCTGAAAGCGGGCCTGACCATCAATCCGGAGGAATCCATATGAAAATTGCAGTTCCCACCGAGAACGGCATGGTCTTCCAGCATTTCGGCCATACCGCGCAGTTCACCATCTACGAGACGGAGAACGGAAGCATCGTCTCCTCTCAGGTCGTTCCCACAGCCGGCCACGGCCACGGAGCGCTTGTCCTGCTGCTGGCCGCCCATGGCGTGGACACGCTGCTTTGCGGGGGCATCGGGGGCGGGGCGCAGATGGCCCTGGCCGAAGCGGGCATCCGGCTCTGCGGCGGCGTGCAGGGCGAAGCTGACGCTGCTGTAGCTGCGTTCCTCGCCGGCACGCTGAGCTATGACCCCGACGTGCACTGCGACCACCACGACCATACGCACGGCGAGGGCGGCCACGGCTGCGGAGAACACTCCTGCGGCGGGCACTCCTGCCACAACTGAGCGCTCCACCTGCGGCGCTGCCCTGCATTACCGCAGAAATCCGGCAATCCCAAGGGTCTTCCGCAGGGAGGCAACAGGGGTTCAGACCTGCGTGGAAGCAATCCGCCCCTCGTCCCAGGGCTAGAGGGAATCCATTCTTCTGTACAGAGCCTCCTGTGTGGGTCTTCCCATGCCGTTCGGGTATCGGAAGGGACGCGACAAAGTACGGAGGCGGTTCATCTGGCACAGACGGATTCCTCTTCCAGCCCTCTGAGACCCGCCAGCCCGAGGCCCTGTTCTCTCACCCGTTGCCGGACTGCGTCCAGGGGCCGGATCCTCGGAAACGGGGGGCCGGCGGGCTTAGCTTCCCGCTCCAGAGCAGATCAGGGATGCACACAGACAGGAACAGGAATCGCCCACGGGATCTCTCCCTGTGGGCGTTTTTCCTGATATGGGGAATCCGGGTGGTGAAGCGGAGTGAATCAGGAAGGCCAGGTATCCGATTTCCCGGTTTTCCCTCCTCGTGCACCAGCCCTTTCTGCGCGCCCCTGACCTGTGCTCCTCGCTCCAGGGCAGGGCGTACCTTCATAACAACCATCATAGATGGCTCTGACTTCCCCTCTACCGATCTGGCGGTTTCTCCGCGCCATGCTGCGGACCTCCGGCCTGCCTCGAAAGGCTCAGACAGCAGAACCTTCGACCGGCTGCTCCCCTTCCGGGCGGAACAGGGAGGCCACCTTATCCCGCATATCCGCATACTTCAGGAAGACGATGTTGAACTCCCGCACCACGGTCTCCCCCTGGAGCGTGAATCTGGCCAGCTCCGGGTCCGAATCCGCCAGAATCTTGTAGACGAATGAGATTCCATAGCCCTTCCGCACCAGATCCAGGATCAGCCGGAAGCTGGAGATGCAGATGTGCCGCTGAAACCGCTGCAGCGACTCGTTGTAGCCGCTCAGTTCCCGCTCCAGGATGGCGCGGGTCCCGGAGCCGGCCTCCCGGTGGATGACAGTCTCCTGCAGCAGTTCGCTTATGGTAACCTCCCGGCCCGCGAAGGGGTGATCCTTCCGGCAGATGCCCACAAATGGCTCCCGGCGCAGCAGGATACTGTCAAAGCTGTCCTTGTCGAAAAAGCCCTCGATCACCGCGAAATCCAGTTCGTTCTCCCGCAGAGAGTGCAGCAGATGTTCCGTGTTGTCCACGATGAGGGTCAGCGCATTCCGCTCGTCCTGCAGGTACCGGCAGATGTAGTCCTCCAGAAAGTAGTCCCCAATGGTCTTGGTCGCTCCCACCCGCAGGGTGCTGATCTTCCGGTCCGTCAGCTTTTCCCGCAGGGCCCGCTCCTGGGTCCGCGCCGCTCTGGCGTACTTCTCCAGAATCAGGCCCTCGTCCGTCTTTTTCAGCCTGTGGTTCTCGTACGAGAACAGCCTGCATCCGTAAAGCCGCTCGAGGGACTGAATCTGCTGCGTCACCGCGGGCTGAGAGAGGTGGCACTCCTCCGCCGCCCGCCGGTAGTTCATGCAGTCGCAGAGCGTCAGGAAGGCGTCGATCCGTTGGTCCAGCATGCCGGTTTCCTCCTCATTGTGATAAGTTTTCCTTATCAGGTTATAAAAACATTTAAGTTGATTTTATCATGTAAGAGGAATAGAATCAAGGCAGATGGAGGGAAATCCAGAACCTCACCAGAAAGGAGCAGTTATATGAACGTTGTTGTCATTGGCGGCGTCGCCGCCGGCACCAAGGCCGCCGCGAAACTGATGCGTGAGGACCGAAGCGCCAGCGTCACCGTATACACGAAGAGCACGGACATCTCCTATGCAGGCTGCGGTCTCCCCTATTATGTGGGCGGGAGCATCGAAAGCCGGGAGGACCTGATCGTCAATACCCCCGAGAAATACACCGGCCTGACCGGCGTGGCGGTACGGACCGGCATGGAGGCCGTTTCCCTGGATGCCTCGGCGAAGACCGTTTCCTTCGCCAACGGGGAGACCGTCTCTTACGATAAGCTGATTCTCGCCACCGGCGCAGTTCCCTTCGTGCCCGATGTGCCGGGCGTCCACCTTCCGGGCGTGTTTACCATGCGCACCCCCGACGACGCCATCTCCCTTCGCGCCGCGCTGGAGGAGAGCGGATGCCGCAGCGCCGTAGTGGTAGGCGGCAGCTTCATCGGGCTGGAAATCGCAGAGAACCTGATGGCCCGGGGGCTGAAGGTCACGGTTGTGGATATGGCCTCCCAGGTCATGCCCAACCTCTTCGACGCAGAAGTCGCGGACTACATCCGCCGGCAGCTTCAGGCCAAGGGCATGCGTATTGTCACAGGCGCCGGCCTGACCGAAGTGCTGGGCAGCGAAAAGGCGACCGGAGTTGCCACCACGGTGGGCAGTTTCCAGGGAGACGCGGTGGTTCTGGCCATCGGCGTACGGCCCGCAACCGCATGGCTGACCGGAATCGGCCTGGAAATGAACCGGGGCACCATTGTGGTGGACCGGTATCAGAAGACCAACCTGGACGACATCTACGCGGTGGGGGACTGCGCGCAGGTCTTCAACCGTCTGACCGCCCAGGGCCAGTGGTCCGCCATGGGCTCCACCGCCAACATCACCGGCCGTCTGCTGGCTCTGAATCTGACCGGTAAGGACGCCCCCTATGGCGGCTGCCTGGGTACCGGCGTCGTGAAGCTGGCCGCCGATCTCAACGCCGGCCGCACCGGCCTCACGGAGGCCCAGGCCAAAGCGGCGGGATACGACGTGATCACCGCCACCTGCGTCACGGACGACAAGGCTCACTACTATCCCGACGCGGGCACCTTCCTGACCAAACTGGTGGCGGATCGGAACTCTCACCAGCTGCTGGGCATCCAGGTACTGGGCCCGGGCGCGGTCGACAAGATGGTGGATATCGCCGTGACCGGAATCTCCATGGGCGCGAAGGTCGAGGACTTCAACACCCTGGACTATGCCTACGCGCCTCCCTTCTCCACCGCCATTCACCCCTTTGTTCAGGCCTGCTACATCCTGGAGAACAAGCTGAGCGGCGCCTATGAGACCGTGACCCCCGCCGAATACGTCACCGGCAAGGCCAAAGGCTATCGGATCATCGACGTCAGCCCCGCTCCCGCCATCCCCGGCGCGAAGTGGGTGGATCTGGCGAAGGTGAACGGTCCCATCGACGGTCTGGGTCTGGAGGACAAGCTGCTGCTGGTCTGCGCCAAGGGCAAGCGGGGCTACTTCCTCCAGAACCGCCTGAAGGCCTTCGGCTACACGAATACCCTGGCTCTGGAGGGCGGCCTCTTCGTCAACAACGTCAAAGTGTCCTTCGCCGGCGGCGTCCTGCCTCCCGAGGAGATCAAACGGGTCAAGGGCCTGGGCTGCCTGCAGGACAAGCGCTATCCCGACGTCTTCAACGTGCGCGTCATCACCCGCAACGGCTTCATCTCCGCCGAAGAGCAGCGCACCATCGCGGAGGCCGCCGAGAAGTTCGGTTCCGGCGCCGTGACCCTGACCACCCGTCTGACGCTGGAGATTCAGGGCGTACACTACGCCAATATCCAGCCGCTCATCGACTTCCTGGCGGAGCGGGGCCTGTCCACCGGCGGCACCGGCAGTCTGGTCCGCCCCGTGGTCTCCTGCAAGGGCACCACCTGCCAGTACGGCCTCATCGACACCTTCGACCTCAGCGAGAAGATCCACGAGCGGTTCTACGTGGGATATCACGGCGTCACCCTGCCCCACAAGTTCAAGATCTGCGTGGGCGGCTGCCCCAACAACTGCGTGAAGCCCAGCCTCAACGACCTGGGCATCATGGGCCAGAAAATCCCCATGATCGACTACACGAAGTGCCGGGGCTGCAAAAAGTGCCAGGTGACGGAGAACTGTCCCATCAAAGTGGCCAAGGTGGTCGACGGCAAGATCCACATCGACCCCAACGCCTGCAACAACTGCGGCCGTTGCGCCGGCAAGTGCCCCTTCGGCGCCCTGGAGGAGTACCAGAGCGGCTACCGGGTCTACGTTGGCGGACGCTGGGGCAAGAAGATCGCCCACGGCAAACCCCTGACCCGGATCTTCACCTCCGAGGAGGAGATCCTGGACGTGGTGGAGAAGGCCATCCTTCTCTTCCGGGACGAGGGCCTCACCGGCGAGCGCTTCGCGGACACCATGGACCGTCTGGGCTTCGACTACATCAACGAGAAGCTCATCAGCGGAACCATCGACAAGGCCGCCGTTCTGCAGAAGACCGTCAAGGGCGGCGCGACCTGCTGAGCGCACACCGCCTCCTCCTGCCACGCAAACCTGACAACCGGCCATGATCCTGGGGTCCTCGCAGACGAAACCCGTCTGTGGGGACCTCTGCTGTCTGCCCGCTCCTGTACAGCGCACCTTTTCCGGTGAAGCGCACCGGCCTGGCCGCTTTCTACAGCGATTCCGCCGTCTTTCCGGGCCGAATCCCCTCCCAGCTGGGGTCCGGACCGAAAAAACAACTCCATCTTGTCTCCGATTTCTCCGGATGCTATACTGAAAACAGATCCCGGACACCGGGAAATCAGAACGGACAGGAGGACACAGAATGGGAAAATCGGAATCCAGCCGCAGGAGCGGAGAGCGCCGCAGCAATCGGGAAGCGCTGCGGGAAGCGAAAGGGATGTTCCCGGGCGGAGCCCAGTCCTGGGCTCAGGATCTCCTGCGCCAGAAGCTGGACGATCTCTTTCAGGATGTCTCCCCGGCCCCCCGGCTGATGAAGCTGGAGCTGGCCATGGAGATTCAGCCGGTGAACCATCTGGTGATCCGCTGCAAAGCCACTCTGGACTACGGCGGCGTCCAGGCTGCCCGTGTTCGGGAGAGCCGCATCTCCCTCAACGAAATTCCCGCGGACACGGTTCTCAGGATCCGGACCGAACGGCTGCGCGACATCCTGAAGCAGCAGCTCCCCGGGTTTTTCAAAACACTCACCGCCGGTCTGCCGAGCCGCTATTCCTCCAGCGCCCCTCATGACCAGCTGTTCGCCGCCTCCTTCCAGCAGGTGACCTTCGACGGCTTTGTCCTGGGCCGCACCGGCGCCTCCTTTCCCCAGGCCGTACAGCATGCGTTGAGCGGCAGGCTGCAGGATCTGCAGGAGCGTGTATGGAAAACCGTCCGGAACGCTCTGCAGGCCCGGATGGAAGCCCCCGCTCTTCAGGGACCGGGGCTCTCCCTCCCTGTGCTCACCGGCCTCACGCTTCGCGCGGGCGGAAACCAGGAAGGGACCCTTTCCCTTTCCGCCTCTCTTGCGCTCCAGTACGTCTCGGCCATTCCCTGCAACCTGACCGTAACTTCTCATCACCTCTCCCCGCAGCTCCGGGGAACTCCCCCGGAAGAAACGGACAGCCGGATCTTCCAAGCCGCTGAAAACCTGACGGATCGCCTGGCCCGGGCAATTCTGGACCGGCTTCCCGCCGCAGAGGTCCTGCCCCCGGACACCTTCCCGGAGGGACAGAATCCCGTTCTTCCCCTCCCGGTCCACCAGACGCTCCTGCAGGGTGCCCTCTCGGGGGTCTTTCTGGAGTACAATCCCCTCTTTCCGGACCGGAAGTCGGACAGCCCGGCGTTCCGCCGGATCTTTCTGCGGGAAAGCGGGGAGCTGGAGCTTCTTTCGGCATCGAAGCTGGGGAAAGAACCGGAGAAGATCCTCTCTCTGGATATCCCCGCCTTCCGCAAGGCTCTGGGAATGCCCTTTGGTCTCTCCCAGCGGTATGTCATGCCCCAGGATCCGGGCGGACTCTGCCGCTTCTGCCAGGAGGCGGACCGGCTGTACCAGGCTCAGAACTGGAAGCAGCTTCCCAAACCTGCCATCCAGCTTTTCTTCAATGCCCGCCACGAGATCTCCCACATCCGTTTCCACGAAAAGACCGTACCCGCTGCGGGCTGGAAAGTGAAGAAGGGGGACCATGTCAATCTCCGCAGACGCTTCCTGGCTCTTCTGGAGCAGGTCCGGGCTGCGGAGCAGGAGCGGTGGAACCTGGCTGAGCAGCAGCGCGCTGTCCTTCTCTCCCTCAGCCCCGCGCAGCTGTATATTGTCCGCCTGCTGGCTCCCCGGAACTGTTCCCAGACCCGCATAGAGACAAAGCTGCGGCAGGGTGGGTTCCTTCGTCCCGCCGCTGCCGTTCCCCTGCTGGAATCCCTGATGAAGATCATGCTGCCCCTCGAGAACGGCTCGGAGCCCCTGGTCCGCACCCGGGTACGGCCGGGTGACTGGAAACGCTACGATGTCTTCTACGTGAACAGCAAACTCCAGAGTGGACTGCTGGAACAGGTTCCGCAGAAGGACTGGACCGACGACGAACTGGACCTTCTGACTCCGGCTGCGGCGGAATCCTGGTTTCTTCAGCAGGCCGCCCGGGCCGATACCCCGGAGGCCCGCTGGCAGGTCTTTTCCCTTCTGGAGTCCCGCTTCTCCGAAACCTTTGCCGTCCGGTTCGCCCGCTCCGAGGCCGGTCAGGCCTTCTTCGGCCAGGTTCGGGGCACGGACGCCGCCTACATGCGGCTCTTCCTGGAAAATCTGCGCGGCTGCCACGCCCTGGCGGCCCAGCTGCTGCCGGAGGAACCCGCGGACGCAGGCGAGGCGCCCTCTTCCTGAGCGCCAGGTCCGAACTCTTCCTGTCCTCTGTGGAGCGGGATTGGTGGCCGTCAGCCGGATCTCCAGGATGATCTGCCAGATGTTCAAAGGAAATGGGCCGCACGCATCCTCTGGAATGCCAAAGCGGCCGGATCCGGACACAGGGCCCGGACCCGACCGCTCTTTGCGATCCTTCCAGAATCAGATATGTTTTTGGAGCCTTCCGCGACTCTTCAACCGGGAAAGGGACTGGGAAACCGGGGCTCCGCTCAGACCGCCGGCTCACCCATGTAGAGCAGCGTGCCGTCTTCCGTCTTGGAGAACCGGCAGAGGAACTCATCGTAGGCGATCCAGCTCTCCCGAGGATAATTCGCATGCGTCATGTCCTTCACGGATCCCACCGTCAGCATGGGCACGCCTTTCGCGTTGCGATAGACAAACCAGCTGATCTCGCCGCAGACGTACTGGAGAGGCTTCTCCTCCAGGTGGTAGAGCTTCATCAGGTTCTTCAGGTATGCCGCGATATCCTTGGCCACATGGTACTCCAGCTCGCCGTTCTTGCGGTCCACACAGAGCCAGTCCTTGTCACCAAACAGGAACATAAAGGGCACGGCCGGCTCCAGGGACTCCGGCAGGGGATCCGGGAACTCGGGGTTGACGATAGCGGACCAGGGAGATACCGCCGCGAACAGCTCCGGCGCCCGCAGGGCCAGGGAGGCCGTCATCATGCCGCCGCTGGACTGGCCACAGGCATAGATACGGGTGGGATCTATGGAGTACCGGGAGCGGGCATCCGCAATGGCAGCCAGAATGAACGCTCCATCGTCCACGCGCTCCTCCTTATAAATACCGTTCCACAGCAGTACGTTCCGCAGTCCGCCAGGACGCTGCTGATAGACGCCAGCCTCGGGGAAGAGGGCGATGAAGCCCCGCTCTTCCGCCACCCGGGTCATACCAGACAGGTCCAGGAAAGTATCCGCGCTGCCGCCCCGGCCGTGCATGACTGTCACCAGGGGAACCGGCTGCCCGCTGTTCTTCACGCTCTCCGGCACATACTCATACCAGATGCGGGTGAAGCCCCCGATCTCCATGCTGTGCTTCTCGGCGCCGTAGGGTTCCGGGTCCACCACGTTGCGCAAAGCCTTCGTTCCAAAGCTTCTGTGGCGCCGGGCCTGGCTGAGGAACGCCCACACGGCGTCCGCCAGCTTCCCGTCCGGCTCGCCCTGGAAACGGTTGGTCACACGGACCTGGGCGATCTTCTCCTCGTTGACCTGGCTCTTCCGGCAGAGGGTCCGGGGGAACCAGACCTGATCCGCCGCCTCGCAGGCGAACGTCTCAGGATCCACGTCGTTCTGGGCCTTCCAGTAGGCACAGACATCCGCGTTGGCACCGCTGTTCTCGCCCCATGCCATCCAAACCGGCAGCTGGACCTTGGCCGCGCTGATGGCCAGCTCGGTGGCGCCGGTGTTCTCCGCCTCAGAGGTGACGGTGGCGTTCAGAAGCGCCGCCTCCTCCATCTCACCGAAGGTGGCAAGACCGGACCACTCGGAGGTCATCTTCATGGCGGCCTGCTGGGCAACGATGGCGCCCCGCCCCACGCCGGCGGCGTAGATGTTATCCTGCATCGTGATGTAGAAACGGCGGGACTGAATCTCCATGTAGACCTTGTTCATACAGTCTCCGTCCGAACCGTCCAAGTTCCAGCCTCCCTCCTGGGGAACCATCACGTGAAGGAAGAGCTTCTCGCGGTCGGCGAGAGCCATCCAGGGGCTGCGCTCCAGGTACTCCAGGGCGGAAACACCGTCCGGAGGGGCCACCACCAGGCAGGGGCGGTTGTAGAGCAGGCCTGGGGTCAGGTAGGTGTAGAAGCTGCGCTTCGCACCGTTGAACTCGAAGGTCTCCTCAAAGAGGCCGGAAAACAGGCACTTCCTCAGCTCGCTGTGGTCAATTTCGAGATCGCCGGGATGCGCCGGAAATGTTTTGACTTCCATTGCAGATACTCCTTCCAGTCGCTCAGGAATACATGGGGAAGACGGTCATGATCCAGAATACGGAGACCAGGCACAGGATGGACGCGGGGAGAATGGACTGCTTGACCAGAGATTTCAGATCGTATCCGCCCAGGCTCATGCACATGGGAACCGCGGGCGTGGCCATGGGGGTCATGAAGGAGCTCAGGCAGGCAGACTGCACCAGGATGATGATGCCGATGGGGTTGGCATGCAGCGCCTTGCAGGCCAGAATGGCGATGGGGATGAAGATGATCATGACGGTGCGGTTCATCATCACCTGCGTCAGCAGGAACGGAACAATGAAGAAGACGAAGCCGATGAGATAGGGATTGTTGAGCTTATTGGCAAAGTCCGCCAGCAGACCGCCGACCACTTCGCCGGCGCCGGTCTGGGACAGGGCTCCGCCCATACACAGGGACCCGACAAACAGGAACATCATGGGCCAGTTGATGGCGCCAACCGCTTCCTTTTCGGTCAGAACACCAAAGACCACCATGAGAAGAGCGCCGGTGATGCAGATGACCCAGGTCTCGATGTGCAGCTGCTGCTGGAGAATGAGAGCAACGGTGGTCAGAATGAAGATGATGTATCCGGCCCGCTCCTTGAAGGGAGAGAGGGCTTCCTTATCGTCCTTGCGGGTCTTAACCTCGGAGACGGCCACCACGGGCTTGTCCGGAGCGAACTTTGTGGCAAAGAAGATGCAGTAGATGATCACGCAGATCAGCATGGGCAGACGGGCCTTCATGGGATCCGTCAGGGCAACCACATACTCGGTGTAGTCGTTGGCCTCCAGATACCCGTTCAGCTCTGCGAACTGGGTGGCCCCGCTGCCCAGAGGCAGGGCGGAGATGGTGGCGATGCTGACGATGGCCATGGGGAACAGGGTCTTGGACGGGCTGATGTTCAGCTCCTCACAGCTGGCGATCATCAGAGGCGCCATGATGCCGAAGATGATGATGGAGGACTGGATGAACTGGGCCAGCAGAGCAGCCACCAGCACATAGCCCAGCATGATGCGGGTCAGGCTGCCCCGGGCGATCTTATTGACGCTGGCCGCGCACTGTTTGACGAATTGGGTCCGGTTGAAGCCGGCGGCCACCACAAACATGGAAGCCATCATGATGCCGTTGCCATTGCCGAAGTAGCCGGCGGCGGTGGCGGGATCCAGGCATCCGGTGAGGATGAAGGCCGCCATACTGACCAGGGCCGTAAGGCCCATGGGGATCTTTCCCCAGACATAGCTGGCCATCGTAAGAACGCTGATGACCAGACAGATTACCAGGTGATTCATGGTTTCCCTCCTGTACCTTTCTCAATTCCGCTTACACGAACCGGCAGACATGGTCCACCGCCACATCGGAGAACCCGAAGGCCTCCGCCTTCGTCAGCTTTCCGTTGCAGACATCGCCGATGACGTCCACCAGCTCCGCGCCCATCTCCTTGTAGCTCTTCGTTCCAGCCACGATGGCACTCAGGTCCACATCCATATTGTCCTCCATCTTCTGATAGGTCCGGGCGTTGGCGGTAACCTTCAGCACGGGGACAATGGCGTTGCCGGTGGGAGTACCGCGGCCGGTGGTGAAGATGATGGCGTTGCAGCCGCCCGCTACCATGGAAGTGATGGAGGAGATATCATACCCGGCGGTATCCATCACCACGGCACCGGTCTTCGTGGGCCGCTCACCCTGGGCCAGAACTTCCACAATGGGACGGGTGCCGCCCTTGCGGATGCAGCCCAGGCTCTTCTCGTCCAGGGTGGACAGACCGCCCGCCTTATTGCCGGGGGTGGGCTGACCGGCCCGGCAGTCCTGGCCGGCGGCCTTCAGATGCTCCTCATAGTCCTTGCAGACCTGGATGATCTGGTTGTGGATCTCCGGCGTGGCAGCCCGCTTGGCCAGCACATGCTCGCCACCGATCCACTCGATGGATTCGCTCATCATGGTGGAGGCACCCATATCCACCAGCAGATCGCTCAGCTCGCCCACAGCGGGGTTGGAGGCGATGCCGGAGGTGGCGTCGGAACCGCCGCACTCGATGCCCAGCAGCAGTTCGGAGATGTCGCACAGTTCCTTCTGCTGCATGGCAGCCTCGGCGGCCATGTCCCGAGCCGCCCGCACAGCCTTCTCGATCGTTTTCAGCGTGCCGCCTTCGTCCTGAATGCCGAAGGACACCACGGGCTTGGAGGTCATGGCCTGAATCTTTTTGCGCAGCTCCATGTGAGGAACCGTCTCGCAGCCCAGCCCGATGATCACCACGCCATAGACGTTGGGATTGCAGGCAAAGCCGGTGAGCACCTTCTGACTCATGGCGGTGTTGGCGGCCACATCCGAGCAGCCGGTGTTGAAGACAATATTCACGGCGCCCCGGACCTGGCTGGCCACGACCCGGCAGCTCTCGCTTCCACAGGCGCAGGTGGGAAGAATGAGGACGTGATTGCGGATGCCCGCCCGGCCCTCTTTGCGCTTATAGCCCCAGAATTCCATTGCTTGTCCCTCCTTCATTCACAACGGCAGCATTTCGCTGTCGTAGTCGCGCGGTACGCTGAACAGGTTGTTATGGGACACCCAGTGTCCCGCGGGAATGGCCTCGGAGGTCTTTCCCAGGCTCTCGCCGTACTTGATGACCTCTCCCCCCTCGGGAATGTCCACCAGGGCGATCTTGTGGCAGTAGGGGATGTCCTCCAGAGCGGTGAGGGTGAGCATTTCCTCTCCCTTGCGGTAGACCACCGCCGTACCGGCGCTCACTTCCGTGACGCAGGTGACCACGTTGTCGGCAGGGTCCATCAGCAACGCGTTGACTTCCATCGTACATGACTCCTTTCCGGAACATTCGATCCATGTTCGGCTCTCTTCTGTCGTTGTCCTCAGGATACCACCGATCTACTATAAGCGCAAATTTATATTATTTATATTTATATTTGCCCAGCTTATACTGTTGGGCGCCAGGAGGCCTTCTCATGCAGCAGGAACTGAAATACGTCTACCAGGTCGCCCTGGACGGCAGCATCTCCCGGGCTGCCGAGCACCTCTTCATCACCCAGCCCGCCCTGAGCCTCTCCATCCAGAAGATCGAGCACACGCTGGGAATGCCCCTCTTCGACCGCAGCACCCGCCCGCTGACCCTTACCCAGGCAGGACGCGCCTACGTGGAAACGGCCCGGCAGGTTCATTTTCTGGAGCAGGAACTGGAGCAGCAGATCGAGGACATCCGCAATCTGGAAAGCGGCACCCTCTGCATCGGCGGCTCCCACTACCTGAACGCCTATATCCTGCCCACAGTGCTCACGGGCTTCAACCGGAAGTACCCGAAGATCCATCTGGAACTGGTGGAGGCCAGTTCCGCCGAGCTGGCGCAGAAGCTCTCGGACCGGGAACTGGACCTGACCTTCAACTGCGACCCGAAGTTTCTGCTCAACTTCAAACGCTATCCGGCTTTCTACGATCACATTCTGCTGGCCATTCCGCAGGAGGACCCCGTCAACGCCCTCCACAGCGCCGCCGCCCTGCGCTCTGCAGATATTCTCCAGGGACGACACCTGGAAGAGAGCTGCCCATCCGTGGACCTGAAGGACTTCGAAGACATGGAATTTCTCCTCCTGTCCCCCGGCAACAACCTCCACGAACGGGGCCACCAGCTCTTTCAGGAGGCGGGCTTCCACCCACACATCAAGATGGAGGTCTCCCAGCTGGTGACCGCCTACCACCTGGCGGACCACGCCATGGCGGCCACCTTCGTCAGCGACCGGCTCGTAAACAGCGAAAGCGACCACCTCTGCTACTACCGCCTGGACACCGCGCTGGCGGAGCGTCTGTTCTACATCCTGCTGCCCGAGCGGAAATACACGTCTGCGGCGGTGCAGGCCTTCGTGAAGTACTTCTCGGAGATGATTCCCCTCCGCTGATTGTATCTCCCGCTCCTCCATTCCTCCATCTTCCCGAATCCGCAGGCACGCTCCACGGCAGCCCGGACCCCCTCTACGCCTGTCCTTCTTTCCCTTCTCTTCCAAAAAAAGAGCCGGCGCGGGCAGTCTGATGGCTGCTCCGAGCCGGCATATCTCTGCTTACTCGTACTCGATGGTTCCGGTGGGCTTGGGGGTGAAGTCGTAGAGGACCCGGTTCACGCCGGGCACCTCGGAGGTAATGCGCTGCACCAGAGTGGACATCAGGGAGAAGGGAATCTCCTCCACCGTGGCGGTCATGGCGTCCGTGGTGTTGACCGCCCGGATGATAACGCACCACTCAAAGGCCCGCTTGCCGTCCCGGATGCCTGTGGAACGGAAGTCCGGTACTACAGTGAAGTACTGCCACACCCTGCCCTCCAGACCGTTCTTCGCGAACTCCTCCCGCAGGATGGCGTCGGACTCCCGAACCGCCTCCAGGCGGTCCCGGGTGATGGCTCCAGGGCAGCGGACACCCAGGCCAGGGCCCGGGAACGGCTGACGGAACACCATGTTGTCCGGCAGACCCAGTTCCTTACCTACAACCCGCACTTCGTCCTTGAAGAGGATCTTCACCGGCTCCACCAGCTCAAAGTGCATGTCCTCCGGCAGACCGCCGGCGTTGTGGTGGGCCTTGATCCCCTTTTCGCTCTCCAGGATGTCCGGCCAGATGGTGCCCTGGGCCAGAAAGCGAATCCCGTCCAGCTTGCGGGCCTCCTCCGCGAACACCTCGATGAACTCGCCGCCGATGATCTTCCGCTTCTGCTCGGGGTCCGTTACGCCCGCCAGCTTATCCAGGAAGCGGTCCACCGCATCCACATAGATCAGGTTGGCGTTCATCTGGTTGCGGAACACCTCGATGACCTGTTCCGGCTCGCCCTTGCGCAGCAGTCCGTGGTTCACGTGGACACAGATCAGCTGCTGCCCCACGGCCCGGATCAGAAGGGCCGCCACCACCGAGGAGTCCACGCCGCCCGAGAGGGCCAGAAGAACCTTCTGATCCCCGATCTGCCCGCGCAGCGCCTCCACCTGCTCCTCGATAAACGTCCTGGCCAGTTCCGGCGTGGTGATCCGCGTCATACCCTCCGGTCTTCTTTCGTCTGCCATAACTGCCTCCTTCACAATGATACGGCCGCCCTGCCTTTGGCGGCCCCAGGTTCCTGCCCCCGGTCAGCTGTTCCAACCGGAAAAAGGTCAGTCGGGGTCTTTTTCCCGAAAATGAAGTGAGTCAGTATATCACAGTGCCACGGAAACTGCAAGCACATTTCCCTGTTCTGCGTCCTCTGTAAGAATCGCAGTCCCTGTCAGTCCCCCCGACAGTAAGCCGGAATGCATCCGGGCAGACTTCATGCACACCGACCGCTCAGCCAGCTGCCGGGAGTGGCATGGATCAGCCCTTCAGCTGCGCAGACGGTATACCGCTCATACAGTTTAAGAGATCTTCAGACTCTGCCCTTCTGCCCGTCCACAGCTCCTCCAAATAAAGGCCCATCACTCTGTATCTCCGCTTCCGTTGAAGCCCTGCCCATTTCCGCCAGAATCCGATCTGCCAGACAGACAGGATCCGGCAGAGGCACCCTGGGCCATGCACAGAATACCTTGGGGTAATCGCTGTCCTTCAAGCCCTCCACAAGGATGACATCCGCGTCAGAAAAGGCCTGCAACAGAACAGACAGTTCCGGTTTTTCCCATTCCCGTGTAAGCATCACTCTGAAGGAGGAAAACACGGCAGCAGCATAGGCCCCGGCCTTCCGGTGCTTCCAGCTGTCCGTCCCTGGTACATCCGGCTCAAAGTCATGACCATCGTGCTTAATGGTAGCAACTCTCATACCCCTGCGGGAAAGTTCTCCAGTCAGGGACGTCATAAGGGTTGTCTTTCCGGAATTCTTATAGCCTGAAATACAGAAAACATATGGTTTTTTCACAGAAGATATATCCACACCTCTCTGCCTTTTTCTGCCCCTGCCAGCTCCGTTGGAATCTCCACCAGGCAATTGCTGTCCACCAGTGCAGAAAGTGCTCCAGATGCCTGGTTCCCTGCGGAGATCCGCACCTTGCCCGCGTTCGCAAATCCCCGAAGGAACCGGCGAACACCTGCTCGTTTGGGAAAATCGCTTTCAAGAACCGCCCGCTGTCGGACCATCTCCAGAGCCGGATTACCGGTCATCCGGGCCAGTACCGGCCGGGCCAGCAGTTCAAAAGTTGCCACAGCCGCATAAGGGTTTCCGGACAGACACAGCAGAATCGTAGATCCCAGCTTCGCGGCCATGACAGGGGCCCCTGGTTTGATGCACACCCCCTGAAAAAGAGGCTGCGCCCCCGCAGCGGACAACGCAGCAGGAATCCGGTCCCGCTCTCCCACGGAAACCCCTCCTGTTGTCAGGACCAAGTCCTGACTACTGCCGAATCTGTCCAGTTCCAGCAGAATCTCAGCAAGTTCGTCACCGGCATGAATCCGGGCTTCCGGCGGTATCCCCATCTCCATCAGACGGGTTTCCAGGTAAAATCCATTGGTATCATAGATTTTACCCGGCGCAAGTTGCTGGCCGGGCATCACAATTTCATCCCCTGTGAGGATAATCGTCACCCTCGGCTTCCGGTAGACTGTCACGGAACTGCGGCCAAGACCTGCCAGAAGGGCGATCCCCGCCCCACGCAGCACCATACCCCGTTTTATAAGCACATCGCCGGCACGCCAGTCCTCTCCGGCAAAGCAATAATTTTCATAGGGTCTGGAAGCGGAAAAGATACTGACATTCTCCATCCCCCGGTCCGTGTCCTCCTGCCGGATGACCGTATCAGCTCCATTCGGAACAGGAGCTCCTGTAAGAATGCGCACTGCCGTCCCGGGCTCCACCGTACTGGTATACACCTTGCCGGTCCACACGCTTCCACAAACCCGCAGCCGGACAGGATCGCTCCGGCTCGCTCCAGCCACATCCGCCGCCCGTACCGCATATCCATCCAGAGGAGAGCGGGGAAAAGGCGGCTGGTCAAGCTGTGCTGTCGCATCCTCAGCCAGTGTATATCCGATGGCCTCCCTGAGTGGAAGAACTTCTGTCTCCGGAATGGGATTCGTTGCCTCCTGCAGGATGCCAACCGCCTCTTCCAGTGAAACCATATAATCTGCCTCCTTATGTGGACTGTTCTTCCACTCCCGAACCGATCCCCGGCTCAGAACAGATTCTCCTCCTGGAGCAGCGCATTGTACTCCGCAGGAAAGTTGATATTATCTGCTGCCCGTCCACCGTTTCCCAGCAGAACCGTTTCACAGGGCACCCGATCCAGCAGGGATTTCATACGCAGGCATCTCGCGGCCAGCAACCCCTGCAGCACAGGAAGCATGGACCGGGGGTAGACTCCCAGCAGGGGCTGCACTCCGCTCTCCGTCCGGCCAAGCGTAAGAACACCGGTCTCCACAAAGCGCTTCATGATCTCCTCTACCGTTCCCCGGTCCAGATGTGGCATATCACAGGCGGTTACAAACAGCGCATCTTCGGGAACCTGCTCCAGTGCGGAACAGATCCCGCCCATGGGCCCACTGTCCGGCCATCGATCCATCACAAGGGGCAGACCAACCGCCTGGAAGAGATCAGGATTATTTACGGAGAGAAGAACTCTGGGCAGGGGGGTGAGAGCATTCAGAAGGTGATCAAGAAAGGTACCGCCCTGGTACGGAAGGAAAAGTTTAGTCTTTCCTCCCATGCGATTCCCACGCCCCCCAGCCAGAATAAGACCCGCAAGTGTCACTTTCGTTTCACCCTCAGAGCCATCATCAGGAAATTCAACAGCACATATCCTACCAGCATGGAGGTGATATACAGCTGAAATCCACTCAGCTGGGTCAGAATACCGGCAAGGCTTTCCTGGCCATGCGCGCTCAGATAACTGCTCATCCGCGTAGTGGCCACAATCCCGATGCACATGGGGAAGGTCAGGCCCGCATATCCCGGAGTAAACGGAAAGGAAAAGAACTTCGGCAGCATGATGATAATGAACGCCAGGGAAGCCAGCACGCAAAAGTAGAGCAGATACAGCAGAGCGGGGATGGGCTCAGGAATTACATTCAGATAGCTCACGACACACAGGCTGCATGGCGCAAGCAGAACTGCCATGGTATGATAAACCGGAGGTTTTACCTCAATCGTCAGTAACCTCCACAGCATAAAGGGCAGCAGGATAAAGTAAACTGCAATTCCGTAACAGAGAATGATCTTCAACACAGAGGGAGCATTCATGGCTCCACCCACCACACAGCTGACCATAATTCCGTTATAGGTAACGAACCAGCTTGGAACCATGGTATTAAGATCCCTGTTGCGTAATACATTACGCACAGTAAAAACCACTATATGCACTGCATGAATGACAATGGCCACCAGCCACATGGTTTTTCCCAAAACGGGTACATAATCGAAATAATAGCTTCCCAGAATCATAAGAATCATGGTGAAGCCGGCATACAGGCTGCAGGGGACTGTGTTCTGGTACTCTCCCCAGCAGACAGAAGGATAGCAGATCAGCTTAACGATATATGCGAGAAGTACAAGAGTGGCAACCCACATGGTCAGATGCCGGATCCAGGGATAACCCATGGAATTGTAGACGTTGCTCAGGGTCAGCGCACCCACAAAGGCAGGCAAAACGGGCACAGGCATACGCTGCAGTCGTTCCATCATGGCTGTCTCCTTTCCGTTCTTCAGACTTCCGTATCGTAGTAGAATTCGAAGTTTTCCCCCATACGGAAGAAATCAGAGTAATCGATGTCAAAGAGGGGCTTTTTCACTCTGGACACGTCGATATGACGGGCAATCAGCTGCTGGAGTATGCCGCTGTAGGCCAGATCGCCCTGAAGAATTGCCCCTGTGATCTTCCCGTTCCGGTGAATGATTTTTTTATAGGAATCAGCAGTTTCCCGGATCTCAACCTGATATGTTTCATCCTCGGGCACTACAGTCCCCAGAGAAAGAGACGGCATCCCCAGGAAGTTCATGGTGGACTTGCTGGCAAAAAAGTCTGTCATCTTCCGATGTACTCCCGCCATATTGGACGCGGCAATCATACCTTCCTTGACAGCCACCGGCCAGATGGGGCTCAAACCGGATACATCTCCTGCACCGTAAACATCCGGATCACTGGTGCGGCCGGTCTCATCAAACACCAGACCGAACCGGCTCAGTTCCAGACCGGAATCCTGGAGAAATTCCACATTGGATCTCACTCCGGCGGTCATCACCAGGTAGTCGCAAGGGATGCTTCTGCCATCTGAGAGCACGCAGGCTGTGATATTGCCCTCCTCGTCCCGTATGGCCTCGCTCATCCCGACTCCATAGTACTGTTTAATCCCTCTGGCTGCAAACAGATTCTGATAGGTTCTGGCAGCCCGCTGGTCGAGCTGGCGGTTCAACAGCCATCCGGCAAAGTCTATCAGCGTCACCTTTACCCCCAGTTCCAGAAAGCCCACTGTGCAGTCAATACCTACCAGGCCGGAACCCATGACCACGATGTTGTGGCAGGTTCGGGCCACTTCCTTCAGAACATCAATGTCCTCAAGGTTGCGAAAACCCGTCATGTTCTTCGAGCCAGCCAGGTTTCTGATGGGTGGATAGAACGTGTGGGATCCGGTGGCAATCAGCAGTTTGTCGTAGGGAACCTCTTCTCCTCCGTCCAGCACCACCACGTGTTCTTCGGGTTTTACAGCTGTACAGTCCCTGCCCTTTTTCCAGTTCACCCTGTAGCGGTCCTCGAAGTCCGGCCCGGCAAAATTCAATCGCTCTATAGTACGCTCCCCGCTGAGATATTGGTGGAGAATGCACCGGGAGTAGATGGAATGATCCCGAGAAACAAGAGTGATCCCGCTGTCCGGTGCCAGGCGGCGCAGTTCCCGCACGCCATTGATACCGGCGGCGGATGATCCGATCACAACGTACCTCATGCCGTCACCTCCTCCAGGGTAATCGCCCCCATGGGGCACTTCTCCACGCACATGGGAGCAGGTGTCTTCCCGTCTGCGGAACGGTGGACACACATGTTACACTTCATGATTTCTTTCCTGTGGACGGAATCATACTTCAGCACGCCAAAGGGGCAGGCCATGATGCACATGTAGCAGCTGGCACACTGCTCCCTGTCATACGTGACGAATCCGGTCTCCGGATTTTTCTGCATGGCGCCGGTCATACAGGTAATGGCACACTCCGGGCGCTCACAGTGGCGGCAGAAGATGGGGGCAGGCTGGGTCTCGCTGTCTATCACGACCCGGTTGCGGGCATCTCCGCTCTCTGTCTCATGGCTGACCACACAGGCTGTGACGCAGGTGAGGCAGCCAATACAGCGGCTTCGGTCGATGCGGATTCTAAACACAGTCCTCGCCCTCCTCGCATTTCTCGAAGCGGACCACCGCTCCTTTGTAGTTCGGTTCCCTGGAATAGGGATCGTAGCTGGACGGGGTCAGCCTGTTGCACTCTATGTAATGAAGCGGGGCATACAGTTCCCCGGGCTGGACATCATCCGTAATCTTCACATGGAAAACCGCATTCTGTCCGTTGATGGAAAAGACCCGGATACGGTCCATGTAGTGGATGTTGTACCGGGCAGCAACCTGAGAATTCATGTAAAGGTAAGGTTTCTTCAGAGACACATCCTCCACAAACCGTACTTCCTTTGTCCGGCTTTGGGTGTGCCACTGTCCAACCGTACCCCGCCCGGTATTAAACACAAAGGGAAACTCCTCAGTCTGAGGCATGGGGTTGGGCCGAACCTCTTCAAAGATGAACTTTGCCCTGCCGCTGGGGGTAAAGAAAACACCGTCCCCGTAAAGCCGGCGCTCCGGCTCAGCCAGCTCCGCCTCCTTTCCCTCCGGCCAAGGCCACTGTCTGCCCTGTGAATTTTCCAGTGCTTCCCATGTCACGCCGGTAAATTCCTCCGGCATTCCGCGGCTGCACTCCCGCAGCAGATCAAAGCAGTCCCGGGGGGTCTCCCACCCCTTCAGGGCATCTCCCATTCCCAGAGCCCGGCCTACACCCAGAATGACCTCGTAGTCAGAACGCTCATTCTCACCTTTGGACAGTACGGGGCGCATGGCGGAAAGCCGCCGCTCCAGATTGATATAGGTTCCCTCCTTCTTCAGTCCGGGAACAACCGGGAAAAACACGGTGCAATCCTCCGCGCTCTCAATGGTGTCATAGATGTCCTGGACCACAAACAGTTCCAGCTTCTTCACTGCTTCGGCAAACGTCTCGTTGTTGGTCCAGCTGTGACGGGGATTCGTACAGAGGATCCACAATCCTTTGATCTCCCCTTTCCGGATCCCTTCAATAATCCGGTCATAAGGCAGCGTGGGTTTCTCCGCCAGCATATCCTCCGGTACGCCAAGCACCCGGGAAAGGCGCCTGCGGCGGACAGGGTCTGCAAACTCACCCCCACCCAGAAGCATGGTGGTATTACTGAAAACCCGGGATGCCATGGCGTTACACTGCCCGGTGATGGAGTTGGCACCGGTTCCCGGTTTGCCGATGTTTCCGGTCATGAGAGCCAGGTTAATAACCGCCTGGGCCGTGCGGACAGCCTCGTAGCCCTGGTTGACCCCCATGGTCCACCAGAAGGAGACCTTCTTCCCGGTGTGGATGAGCTCTGTAAGTTCCAGAATCTGCGTTTCCGTCAGGCCTGTACCCTCCGCGCCTCTGGCCAGGGTGTAGGGCTCCAGAAAGTCGCGGAATGCCTCAAAGCCCTCGGTATGCGCATCCACAAAGGCATGATCCACCCAGTCCCGCTCCATAAGCTGGTGGGCAACCGTGTAGAGAAGCAGCAGATCGCTGCGCCATTTCAGGCCGTACCAGTAATCCGCATTGCGGGCGGTTTCGGACCGGCGGGGGTCCAGAACAATGACTTTGTGTCCAGGAATCCGGTTCTCCCGCACCCGTCCCCAGAGAATGGGATGGCTGACCACCGGGTTGGCTCCGATAAACACTATGGTATCCGAAAGTTCCAGATCCTTCAACGTATAGCCGGGGGCATCAAACCCGAAGCTCTGTTTGTGGGCCACCGCTGCAGTAGCCATGCAGAGCCGGGTGTTTCCATCCACGTTGGTGTGAAGGAAGTTGCGCATGACGTGGCCGTAAAGGGCAAACTCTTCCAGCGTCAGCTGTCCGGTACTGATCCCGGCCACGCTCTCCCGACCGTATTTCGTCTGCAGTTCCTGAATCTTACCCGCTACATGAGCAAAGCCGTCTTCCCAGGAAACAGTGCGGAATGAACCGTCCTCCTGGCGGATTTTCGGAAGGCTGTCCGGCTTCACCGTGGTCTGCTGTTTGCTGAGACTCAGTCCCTTGATGCAGCAGAATCCTTTGTTCACCGGATAATCCTTCACCGGTACCGTCTTTACAATCCGGCCGCTTTCCGTATCCACGTAGAAATCCAGATTACAGTCCAGGGCGCAGTAATTGCAGACGGACTGTACCTTTTTCAGCATCAGGTCCACATCTCCTTCTCGCAGTAGTCGATACCCGTCCAGTAGAGCCTCTTTTTCACGATGGTTTCCGGCATGAGCTCCACATCCTTCAGAGCCCATTTCCTGTACTCATCAAAGCCCACCCGATCTATGATATAACCGATGTGCTCCTTACGGGCGGGAGCATCCGGCGAAATGTACTGCTCTACAAAATCATAGGTATTCCGGATGATTTTAATGATGTTCTCTTCGTCTGCCCAGATGAGCCAGTCCTGCGCAAGGCGGGGATTCTTTTTGCCCGTCCGGCCCATAATGCACAGTTTATAGTACTTCTTCTTGCTCCGCGTCATTGCCCGGGTAGGACACTTCGTAACGCATACACCGCAGCCGATACAGCGGTTCTCATCTCGTACCACTTTACAGTTCTCCATCCGCAGGGCATTGACGGAAAGACTCCGGCACCCCTTAATGCAGGCTTCACAGCTGACGCAGCGTGTGGGGTCATACTGGGGCATGGTCATGCCGATGATGCCAAAGTCATGAAGCCTCACCTTGGCGCAGTCATTGGAGCAGCCGGTACAGGCCACCTTGAAGTGCAGATCGTTTGGGAAGATGGCCGCATCGATCTTTCTTGCCAGCGCAGATGTGTTGTAGTTGGCGAAAGGACACACATTGTTGCCAATACAGGCCGAGATGTTGCGTGTGCCTGATGCAGGGTAGCCGGTGTTGGGATCTGTCTGATTGGTCCCGATGATGTCAATGATGGGCTGCAGCTTCTCATTGATCTCCGCCATATCCTCCAGACGGATTCCCTCGATTTCAAAGCCCTGCCGGGTGGTAAGGTGCACATATCCGTTGCCGTAAACCTGCGCGATCTCCTGCACCAGACCCAAAACCCGGGCATCCAGATACCCTCCGGGGACCCGAATGCGGGACGCTCCGATGCCCCGCTCCTTAGAGACCCGGAAGGCGTTCTTCTTCAGTTTTCTGGTGTCAATATCCAGTGCCATGGCTGTATCCTCTCTCCTTCCTCAGTCTGCCAGCTGTTTGCCGTCCACATAGTTGAACACCGGTCCGTCCAGGCAGATATAGGTTGAACCAATCCGGCAGTGTCCGCATTTGCCTAAGCCGCAGCACATTTTCCGCTCGTGGGAAACCCAGATCTGTTCCTCCCGGACACCCAGCTCCAGGATACCCCGCACAGCAAAGCGGATCATCACCGGAGGCCCCACACAGATGAAGGCTGCGTTGCTGCTGTCCTGGAAGGTGAGCTCCGGAATGTACTTTGTAACCATTCCCACCGGACCGTTATAGCCCTCCGGAGCGCTGTCAACTGTCTGGATGACATGGATTGTCTTCTTCCATCGCAAAAAATCCGGCCGGAAAAGTACAGCTCCGGGATCCTTGAATCCGGCAATGAGCGTCGTACTGACTGCTTCGTGAGGGTGATCCGCGAAATAATCCACGATACCCTTTACCGGAGAGAGCCCCGTGCCTCCTGCGATCACCACCAGTTCCTTTCCCCGGTAGAGATCCACGTCAAACCCATTACCATAGGGCCCCCGGAGAAAAATCCGGTCTCCCACATAGTTCTCAAAGATTTCGTTTGTGACCCTTCCTACCCGACGGATGGTAAAGTCCACAGTCCCCTCTCCAATGCCCGAAACAGAAATGGGAGCTTCCCCGAATTTTGGCAGAGAGAGTTCAAAAAACTGACCTGGCCGCACCGGTCCTTCGTATTCCATGCGAAAGGTGTACTCCATATCTGTATGACGGATCACATCCACGATGGTGGACAGCCGGGGAATGTATTCGTTCTTCATTGTGTCTCCTCCTCTGCAAGACGGTTCACCAGCGTGGAATAGGAGATGTACTCCGGACAGATATCGTCACAACGGCCGCAGCCTACACACATGGGGTACCCGGTACGCCGGGCAAAGTCCCATATCTTGTGCATGACCTTATAGCGGAGCTGATCCCCCTGGGTCCGACGGAACCGGATTCCACCCGCAATCTCGTCAAACCCGCCGACCTGACAGGAGGCCCATACCCGGCGCCGCTCTCCTGTCCGAGGATTGTCTTTGTAAAAGATATCCTGCATGGTGAAGCATGTGCAGGTTGGACAGGCAAAGTTACAGCGGCCACAGCCGATACATCGGGCCCCATATTCCTTCCAGATCCCATCGGAGAAGCGCTCTGGGGACAGATTCCGGGGCAATCTGACCGTTTCCCGATTCTCTGTCACAAAGTCCGGGGTAAAGTCTGCGGGAATCGCTCCCTCCGCGAACGGCAACAGCGCACTGTCACGAATATCCACCAGCACCTGGTCCCCGTCCACTTTCAGGCAGGCGTCGTATTCTGTACAGACATTCGTCCCCATGCTGACGCAGAACCCGGAGGGACAGGTCTCCGCGCAGCCCATGATCACAAAATGCACACGCTCCCGCACCCGGGCATAGTAATAATCCGGATTCCCGTTTTCCAGGTAGACCTGATCCAGGCGCCGGACCGCATGCATGTCACAGGGGCGCAGAAAGAGCAGAATGTCCTTCGAGGGCCCCTTCGGCACCGTCGTCTCGTCCTCCGTGAAGTAGAACAGGGTTTCGTTGATGGCCAGCAGGACTTCCTTGAAGGAATAGTCCGATTTCCGCTCCCACTCGATGTCATCCAGAGATTCCGGCTTCCCATAACGGATGATATCCGTATCCGAGAAGCACCCCTCTCCCTCCATTACCATGGGTGCATATACGTCATACTGTCCGGTCCAGCGGCGGAAGGCCTCTTCCGCCTGCACTTTGCCGAGCTGATAGCCCATACGCTCCATCTCTCCTTTCTGATCCGGCATATGCCTTTCTCGTGATTACTATAGCATGGGAACCAGGTCCCTGTCTGTGACCTGCGTCACGGAATGGAAGAAAAATACCAGATTGTCTTTCTCAGGAGTCTGACACCGGAAAGTTTCGGATATAGCCATTTTTTGCCCGTATTGTCCAAAAAAAGAGCTGAATCCTGCTGGTTTTACAGAATTCGGCTCTTCGATTTCGTCACTTTTCTTTCCGGGGAAGCTCTCCCGTTTTGTAGAAACGGGCCATGCCGGCAGAATCCACCACCGTAATCCTCTTTCCGTTTACCTCAATAAAGCCATAGCCAACCAGGGTATTGCGCAGACGGGATACCGTCTCACGTGGCACCCCCATCATATCCGCCAGAAAACTCACAGAGAAGTCCACATCAATCTCAATCCCCCGCTCTGTCCGCAGTCCGAAGTCCCTGGCCAGCTTCCACAGCTTGGCGGACAGCTTCCGGTCCAGATACAGACTGCTTACCGTGTTCTTCAGCTGATGCTCCAGCCTCCAGAGCTTCCGCTCCTGGGCAGCCAGCAGGGCCAGCGTTAAAGAGAAGTCCGTACGCATACAGTCGGAAACACCCCGCATGGGAACACAGAAGACCTCGCCAGGTTCCAGCATCTCCACCCATGCGGCAGAGGTACTGGAACCAAGGGTGTTCTGGTTGAGCAGTTCTCCGGGTCCCAGAATGAACAGGACCCTCCGGTGCCCGTGGTGAGTCAGAGAACAGACAAATGACTTGCCCGTTCGCTGCACATACAACTGATTTCCCTTTTCCCTGGCCCGGATGAGGACCGTGCCACGGGGCAGGGAACGTACTGTCCCCGCTTCCCACAGTGTCTGCAGTGTCCCGTCTGCAACTCCCCGGAAGAAGGACAGGCTGCCCAGTTCCTGTCTGCCTTTCATACCGCTCCCTCCCTGTCCGGCCTCAGGCCGAAGTGTTCTGCCAGGTACCCACCCCGGAATCCTGATACCATGGCAGTGTACAATCCCCGGTTCCTTCTGTTCCCCAGATACCAGGGAATCTGAGCCTTTCCCTGCACTGGCTCTGCCTCCCGGAAAGTCTCAGCTCTTCCTGCATATTTTCTTTACTATACCGCAGGAATCCGGTCTGTGTTACGGTTTCTTCGATTCTTAGCGAAATCTTTACGGCATTCCCGTTGGGAACCAGCCCCCATGGCAGCAGGAAATCCCCTCCCGGAACTTCTTCCGAAAGGGGATTTGAAATCTGTACTGAGCTGGTCCTCCCGCGGGAAATCTTCTGGTGACAGACTCCTCTGCTCATTCCCACTCGATGGTGGCCGGCGGCTTGCTGGTGATGTCGTAGACGATGCGGTTGATGCCCTGGACCTCGTTGACGATGCGGTTGGAGATGCGATCCAGCACCTCATAGGGGATCCGGGCCCAGTCCGCGGTCATGAAGTCCGCCGTGGTGACGGCCCGCAGAGCCAGGGTGTAGTCGTAGGTCCGTCCGTCGCCCATGACGCCCACACTGCGGGTGTTGGTGAGGACGGCGAAATACTGGCTCAGGTTGCGATCCTCCCCCGCCTTCGCGACCTCCTCCCGGAAGATGTGGTCCGCCAGGCGGAGGATATCCGCCTTCTCCTTGGTCACATCCCCGATGATGCGGATGGCAAGGCCGGGCCCCGGGAAGGGCTGTCGGCTGACCAGGTACTCAGGCAGGCCCAATTCCCGGCCCAGCTGGCGCACTTCGTCCTTGAACAGCAGCCGCAGAGGCTCGATGATCTCCTTGAAGTCCACGTAATCCGGGAGCCCGCCCACGTTGTGGTGGCTCTTGATGACGGCGGCGCCCGCCTTGCCGGAGCCGGACTCGATGACGTCCGGATAGATGGTACCCTGGGCCAGGAAGTCCACCCGGCCCACCTTCTTCGCCTCTTCCTCGAAGACGCGGATGAACTCCTCGCCGATGATCTTCCGCTTGTGCTCCGGTTCCGAGACCCCCGCCAGTTTCAGCAGAAAACGGGCCTCGGCGTTCACCCGCACAAAGTTGATGTCCCAGCGGGCAAAGGCGGCCTCCACCTCATCGCCCTCCTGATAGCGCATGAGACCGTGGTCCACGAAGACGCAGGTCAGCTGCCGGCCGATGGCTTCCGCCAGCAGCGCCGCCACCACGGAGGAGTCCACGCCACCGGAGAGGGCCAGCAGCACCTTGCCGTCGCCCACCTTTTTGCGGACGGCCTCGATAGCGGTGTGCTTGTAGTCCTCCATGTTCCAGTCTCCGACAGCCCCGCAGACCTCATAGAGGAAGTTGCGGATCATCTTTACGCCGTTCTCCGTGTGGTTGACCTCGGGGTGGAACTGGACCCCGTAGAAGCCCCGCGTCTCATCCGCGATGGCCACGTTGGGGCAGGCTTCGGAGTGAGCGGTGAGGGCAAAGCCCTCCGGAACTTTCGCCATGTAGTCTCCGTGGCTCATCCAGGAGATACCCTCCGCAGGCAAGCCCCGGAACAGTCTGCAGCCGGTGTCGTACATGGTGTGGGTCTTGCCGTACTCCCGTGCAGAGTCGTCCTGGGCCTCCGTCACCTGACCCCCCAGGAAGTGGGCCATCAGCTGACAGCCGTAGCAGATCCCCAGGATGGGAACGCCCCAGGTAAAGATCTCCGGATCCACCAGCGGGGCATCCTCCCGATACACGGAACCGGGGCCACCGGTGAAGATAATGCCGATGGGGTTCATGGCTTTCAGGTCCGCCAGCGGCGTGGTGTACGGCTTTACCTCGCAGTAGACACCGCACTCCCGGACCCGGCGGGCGATAAGCTGGTTGTACTGGCCCCCAAAGTCCAGCACGATGACATTCTGATGAGACACGGAAGGCTCCTCCTCCACTTGATTTGCGACAGCATAGCACAGTTTCCCTCCCTTTGCAAGACATCCGGGAGACAGAAAAGCCGGGCCCTGGGGCCCGGCTTCTCTCTGTTCAGCTGAAGATATCCGGAGAATCCGCAAACAGCTGGCGTACCCGCTCCAGCACCGGCCGGTTCTCCGGCCGGACCAGATCCGGATCCCCGTCCAGCAGCTCTCCTGCCGCCATCTGGGCCTCCTGCAGCACCCGCATGTCCCCCGTCAGATCCGCCAGTTTCATCTCGGGCATGCCGTGCTGGCGGCTGCCGAAAAATTCGCCCGGTCCCCGGACCTTCAGGTCCTCTTCGGAAATCCGGAATCCGTCATTCGTATCCGCCAGCGTCCGCAGACGGACCATGGCGTTCCTGCTCTGGGTGGCCGTCATCAGCACGCAGAAGGAGGGAAACTTCCCCCGGCCCACCCGGCCCCGCAGCTGATGAAGCTGGCTGAGGCCGAAGCGGTCCGCATCCTCAATGATCATCAGGGTGGCATTGGGGACGTCCACGCCCACCTCCACCACCGTCGTGGACACCAGCACCTGGGTCTCCCCGGAGACGAAAGCCGCCATGGCGGCGTCCTTCTCTTTAGGCCGCATCTTTCCGTGGACGAGACCCACCGCCAGATCCGGAAAGACCTCCGTACGCAGTTTCTCCGCGTAGGCCTTCACGGCCTTCAGATCCATGCCGCCCTCTTCCTCCGGGTTTTCCTCCACGGCGGGACAGACAATATAGACCTGGTGTCCCTCCTGGGTCTGTTTGCGCACAAAGCCGTACATCCGCTCCCGCTTGTCGTCCCGGATGACAAACGTATCCACCGGCGTCCGTCCGGGAGGCATTTCGTCCACCACGGACACATCCAGATCCCCGTAGACAATGAGGGCCAGAGTCCGGGGAATGGGGGTCGCGGACATCACCAGGGCGTGAGGCGGGGTCTGTTCCCCGCCCTTGGCCGCCAGCGCCGAGCGCTGGGCCACCCCGAAACGGTGCTGCTCGTCCGCCACAATGAGGGCCAGGTCCCGGAAGCGGACGCTCTCGGAGATGAGGGCGTGGGTTCCCACCGCCAGATCCGTCTCACCCTCTTCCAGGGCTTTGCGCCGTCTGCGCTTTTCTGCGGCGGTGAGAGCGCCGGTCAGCAGCTCCACCCGGATCCCCGCCGGTTCCAGCAGCTCCCGCAGCAGACGGGCATGCTGCTCCGCCAGAATCTCCGTGGGAGCCATGATGGCGGCCTGATGCCCCGCCCGGATGGCCAGCCAGGCGGCATAGGCCGCCACAAGCGTCTTGCCGGAACCCACATCGCCCTGGACCAGTCGGTTCATGAGCCGGCCGGAGGACAGATCCGCCGCCACCTCTCCCATGACCCGCCGCTGTGCGCCGGTGGGTTCAAAGGGCAGCAGGGCCCGGAACTGCTCCCAGGGGGTCTCCGGAATCTCCCGTCCCTTTCCGACCCGGTTACGACGGTCTTTCAGCAGGCGAAGACCGGCGGAGAGATAGAACAGCTCCTCGAAGGTCAGCCGCCGCCTCGCTCGGGCCAGGGCCTGGTCGTCCGAGGGAAAATGAATGTCCTGCACCGCCTGCTCCACAGATACCAGAGCATGGGCTCTCCGCACGGATTCGGGCAGCGTCTCCGGGGGGCGCAGGCCGGCCTCCAGCACCTGGCGGGTCCAGCCGGACATCAGGACATTCGTGATGCCGGCCGTCAGAGGATAGATCGGCATGATACGCCCGGTCACGACGGACTTTCCCGCCGCTTCGAAGACGGGGTTTGTCATCGACCGTTTCCCCGACTGCTCCTCCACCATCCCGTAGAAGACGTACTCCCGGCCCGGCACCAGCACGTTCTTCACGTAAACCTGGTTGAAGAAAACCAGCCGTATCGTGCCGCTGTCATCCATCGCAATGAGGGACACCATCTCCAGCCCCTTGCGGAGGTAGGCATAGTGGGGGTACTCCGTCGGGGTGGCCGTGATGCAGACCCGCCGATCCATGGGCGCGTCCGCGATGGTGGAAAACCGGGTGCGATCCTCGTAGTTGCGGGGATAGTAGCTCAGCAGGTCCGCCGCCGTGGCGATCCCCAGTTTTGCCAGCTTCCCCGCTCTGACCTCGCCCACCTGGGGCAGGTTGCGCACCGGCGTATCCATGGTGACTGTCATCCGGAATGCCTCCTTCTCCCGGCCAGCGCCGGGTCATGCGTTGGGTCCGGCGGAAGAAGAGGGATTCCACAGCCCGCTTCGGGCCTTACTTCTCCTCCGCCATCTGCTTGATGACGCCCATCAGGGCGGGAATCATCTGCTTCTTGCGGCTCACCACGCCGGGGAGCACGGCGATGCCGTTCTCTGTTCCCACCTGGAAGGCCCGCCGGATCACTTCCTCGGCGCCTTCGCCCGCCATCATCAGCTCCGTGGTAGACGTGCGCACATCGGTAAACATGTAGAATACGTAGTCCAGCCCCTGGCGGTTGAGGGCGGTCTCCAGGTAGGGACCCACCAGCGCTTCGCTGGCCTTCTGGTTCTTGGAGGACATGTAGCTGCCCTGGCCCACGCCGAAGCGGGTCTCGCCGCTGGTGAACACCTTGTAGTCTCCGTTGAAGATCTCGTGAGCGGTCTTGCCTGTCACATCGCCGCCCGCCTCGAACATGGCGTCCGCATAGGCCTCCATCTCTACCCCCGCGATCTTCGCCAGAGCCTCCGCCGTCCTCTGATCCTGCACGGTGCAGGTGGGACTGCGGAACATGAGGGTGTCCGAAAGGATGGCGGAGAGCATCAGCCCCGCGGTAGACGGGTCAATCTCCACGCCGTTCTCCTGGTACATCTGATAGATAATGGTGCAGGTGCATCCCACGGGCACGTTGCGGAAATAGACCGGCCCGTCGGTCTCCAGCGCGTTGATGCGGTGGTGGTCGATGATCTCCAGCACCTCGGCCTGGTCCATGCCCTCCGCCGCCTGGGTCTTCTCGTTGTGGTCCACCAGGATCAGGCGTTTGGGGTGCAGGCTCAGCAGGTTGCGGCTGGAGACCACGCCCAGATAGTGCTGTCCGTCGTCCACCACAGGGAAATAGCGGTGGCGCACCTTGGACATTACCCTTGTCACATCCTCCACGGAACTCTCCATTTTAAAGGTAAGGAGATTCTCCGAGGTCATATAGTGGCGGATGGGCGCCGCCTGTCCGATCATCTGGCCTATGGCATAGGTGCTGTACTTCGTGCGCATGATGATGCAGCCCTTTTCCTCCGCCAGCAGCAGCACGGCCCGGGACACCCGGGAGCCGGCGCAGACCACCAGGCACTCCGCCTCCATTTCCACGGCGGTGAGCTGTCCTTCGATGCGGTTGCCCACAATCACCAGGTCGCCCTTGTTGATGGCCCGCTCCATCTGTTCCGAGCTGCCCGCTCCGATGACGATGCGGCCCTCTACGACCCGGTCCTTCAGATCGCCGATCAGGACCTCCGCGTCCAGGGTCTCCCGGATCTTCTCGTAGGAGGCCTGGGCGTTGGCCAGGATATAGGGATCCAGCCGGTCCATGTTGGCGGTAGCGATATCGTTCATGGTGATGAGGCCCTTCAGGCAGTCTCCGTCACTGACCACACACAGGGTATCGATCTGCTCGTCCCGCATGAGCCGCCAGGCCTGCCGCAGCGTCATCTCCCCGTCCACGCCGGCTCTGCGCCGGATGTCCACGTCGCTCAGCTGAGGACTGGCGTCCGAGAGGAGCCGGGGCGTCGGCGTATTAAAATGTTTGAGTACAAATTCCGTCTCCCGGTTCAGCGTACCCGCCCGGCACGGAATATAACCCGTCTCCGGGTCCAGCCGGTTCTTCAGCCGGCTGTAGGAGATGGCCGCGCACACGGAATCCGTATCCGGGTGCCGATGCCCGATCACCATCACATCGCGGCTGCCGCTTCGCTGCTCTGTCATGGAACATACCTCCTTCTCCTGTCTCGTGATTTCGCCGCCCCGGGGGGCGGCCCTTCCAGCGCTCCTCAGTATAGCACGTCTTTCCGCCCCTGACCAGTGTAAAACGCACATCCACACATGGGAAAACAAGGCCTCCCCCGAGGTAAAAACTCCGGGGGAGGTCTGATCAGACGGAAAACTGAGGCTGCTTCTGATCCCAGACAGCCTCCTGCAGGAAGTTGTACCAGGGGACCAGAAAGCGGAAGCCGCTCAGCACCTGGTCGTACAGCTCCGGGGTAAAAAGTTCCCCTTCGCAGTTGCGATCGCAGTTGATGCTGAAGTAACGGCTGTTATAGAGAGGCGCGAGCAGAGGGCCCGGATCGCCTTTGGGCCGCTTGTAGGGCCGGCTCTCCAGCTGGAATTCGCCCTGGGCCTCCAGCTGCCGCATCAGCCCCTCCACCCGCCGGGGATCCCGATCCACGATCCCCCGCAGACGGGCCATGGTCTGACTGGTGGCGCCCCAGCAGCCAAGGCCGCAGCTGTAGCGCTCCGGGGCCAGCTCAAAATAGAAACTGGTCTGGCCTTCAGGGGAGCGGACCTGGCTGAAGATGGAGAACCACATGCAGTCCCGATAAGGCGGGCGGCCATAGAGCCGCCGGGTATCCCGGTAGATGCGGCTGACCTTGCAGACAAGCCCCATCTCCGGGTGTTCCCGACTCAAGGTATCCAGCAGCTGCGCGGCCAGGGCCTTCATGGGACCGTCCACATACCGGCGGCACTCCTCCTTGTGCTCCTGGTACCAGCTGCGATAGTTGTTGAAGCGGATGTTCCAGAGGAAATCCACCGATTCCCGGGAGAAGCCTTCAAACATGCGCTCAGAGAGTTTCTCCACTGCCACCGGCGCCTTCGTCTCCGCTGACCGGAGGCTCCGGCGTAACCGGCGTATCCTGCGGTGCAGGCGGCTCAACTGTCTGGGGTTGCTGCTGTTCCGGCTGCTGCTCGGGCTGTTGCTGTTCCGGCTGCTGCTGCTCGGGCTGTTGCTGTTCCGGCTGCTGCTGCTCGGGCTGCTGCGTCTCCGGTTGCTGGGTCTCGGGCTGCTGCGTCTCCGGCTGCTGGGTCTCAGGCTGCTGCGTCGGTTGCTGCTGCGTGGGCTGCTGCTGAGTCGGTTGCTGTTGTGTCGGCTGTTCCTGTGTGGGCTGCTCCTGGGTCTCGCTGCTGTTTCCGGAGGGACGGCCGTTGACCCAGGTGCTGGGATTGCCGTCAGCGGGATTATAATAGTAGGTGTTGGGCCGCATGCTGTACTTGCTGTTGCCCATGTTCTGCTTCTCCACCAGGGTACCGTCCTTCTCGTAGATGTTGCGGTAGGTAGTGGCGGACATGCCGGTGTAGGCGTACTGCTCCCGATCCAGGACCAGCTTGCCCCGGGCCACGGAGTCCTTTGCCACATAGACTGTGGTGGGGGACACGCGGTCATAGGTGGTGCTCTCCGGCTCGGCGTAGCGGCCGCTGGGGTTGGTGCCGTAAATCTTCACGTTGAGGTAGTTGGCCCCATTGCTGGTGTAATAGTTGGTTACGATCTTGATGGGGTACTCGGTGCTGTTCTTAAACTGGAAGTCCAGGCTGCCGAAGTAGACCGTGGCGTCCATGCCGGGATCCACATAGCCGGTGTTGAACTGGTGGCAGTGGCGTTCCACCACTTCCAGGGTGGTATGCAGCACGGCGTAGTAGATGGTGGAGGACACCTGGCAGGTGCCGCCGCCGACGCCGTTCTCCGACCGGCCGCCCATATAGACCGGGGCGTCCTTGTATCCGTTCTCCACAGAACGGCTGCCGGTGGTATTGTTATAGGAGAAAACGCCGCCGGGCACGATGACCTTGTTGTTGCAGGCCGCGGCGGAGGTCTGCACGTTGTGCTTGCGGTTGGCGGAGCCGCTGACCTTGGTGGTACCCTCGCCCAGCAGGTCCTTGAACATCTTGCTGCTCAGGGTCTCCTGGGTTTCCTTGGGTTGGGTGATGGTCAGAGGCACTGTATAGGTAGCCCCTTCTGTAGCAGCCTGGAACGCGGCCCGGGCAGCGGAGACGTCAAAGTCCACGCCGGGGGTGCCCTCCACCAGCTCCTGGGTTTCCTCGGAGAGGTGGGCGTCCACGGGGTCGGTGTGCACCGCTTCGTGGATGGCGTCAAAGTCCGGCTCTCTGGGCGGCTGCTCTTCCGCTTCCACCTCCACCACAACGGGCTCCTCCCCGGTGTAGCGGGAGAATGCCGCCAGGACGGCGGACTGTACCGCAGAGCGGTCCACCGCCATCTGGGTGACACCCTTGGTGAAGGTCAGGGTCTGAGCCTCCAGGTCCTGCTGGTATTCGTCGGTCACATCCGCGCCGCTGGCGGTATCCACGGCGTCCAGCTGCTGCTTCAGCTCGGCCACGCCTTCCTCCGTGAGGGACACGTCGCCCACGGTCAGGTTGCTGTGATTGAGCATATGGGAAATGTACTGGGCGCCGGAAGCCAGGAAGCTGCTGCGGCCGGATGTCATGGCCGCCTTCACCACCCGCTCGGCGTCAATCTGGAAGCACTTTCCGGTGAGATAGGTGCTGCCGGTGGGGGCCTTCAGCTCCACCACCTGATTGTCTGCGGTCAGGCCCTCCACCGTAGCCATGACCTCGTTTTCCGTCATGTTGGAAACGTCGTTTCCGGCCACCGTGACGTTGGGCATTACCTTGCCCGAGGCGCTCACCCAGGTGCAAAGACCCAGGTAGACCCCCGCCAGGACGGCAATCAAAGCGAAAACGATGACGATCGCTATGGTTCCGCCGCTGATGGCGGGTCTGCTCTTCCGTTCTCCATCCATATCGGTTCCCTCCATTCCGGTCTCCTGGACCGTTCTTCTCTTCACCCCATGCGTTTTTACATGCAGGGGGTTCCTTTTCCCCTATTATACCACCGGCTCCCATCCCGTTTCAAGTGCAGAATGAGCACAATTTCCCCCGGGCACGGATTTCGCCGACAGCCGGTTTCCACAAAGAGGCCGGCTCTCCCTGTCCTCCTCCAGCCGGGCCGCCAGCCCGGGCCTCCGGCGCCCGCTCCCCGGCGGGAAACCCGACAGCTCACCGTTTACAGACGGGCTTTCGTGGAGTATAATGAGCCTGCCTCGGCCCTTCCGGGGCCCCTTTCGCCAGGGACGGCAGCAAAATTTTAAACAAATCTCAATTTTCTTTTCCCGGATAATCTGCTATCATAGGAGCAGCTGATTCTGACTGAGGGAGGAGCGGTACCATGCAACCCAAACCGAAAAACGGCGGAGACGGCCTCTACTGGCTGATTGCCCTGATCCTGATCTTTACCGGAGCCGGCGCCCCCATCGGCGTTCTGATGCTCGTCCTCAAACTGCTGGGCGGCGAAAAGCGCCATAACCGCCAAGCCTATTATACCCAGGAGCAGGCCGGCCCTGTGGGAGCCCGAACCACCGGCTGGGCTCCGGTGCCGCCCCGGTACTCCACTCCTCCGCAGAACGCCCGCGCCTGGGAACCCCAGCCCCAGCCGGCCAGGCCCCAGGCCCCCGCGCAGCCGCCGAAGAGTCCCTCGGAGCAGGCTCTCGCCTCCCGGGAAAAAACCGCCAAGGCGCTGATCGCCGCAGGAGCGGGCGTCTCCGTTCTCTTCGGTCTGGGCGCCCTCAGCATTCCCTCCGAAGTGCTGCCCTACCTCCTGCAGGGATCTCTGCGCTGGGCCCTGAATGAATTCCTGGACGGGATTCCTCTGCTCTGCTTCCTGGCCGCCGGCCTGGGCACGCTGGCCGTAGGGCTGCGCAGACGCAGGCAGGTCCGGCGGTTCCGGGCCTATCTGGCGATGATCGGGAACCGGAAGATGATTTCCATCTCCTCTCTGACCAGCGCCACCGGCCTCTCCCCCTCCACCGTGCGGGAGGACCTGGCCACCATGCTGGACTGCGGCGTACTTCCCCAGGGCTTCCTGGACTACGGCGGCGACCGTCTGATTCTCAGCGGCGAAGGCCTGCTGGAAGAGGAGGAACCCCCGAAGAAGGCGGCCCCCGAACCTCCGAAGGAGAGTCCGGAAAACGCCATTCTGGAGGAAATCCGGGATGTCAACCGAATGATCGACAACGAGAAGCTCTCCGCCCAGATCGACCGCATCGGTGTCATCACCGCCCGCATTCTGGACTTCCAGCGCTCCCACCCCGAAAAGGCTCCTCAGCTGCACAGCTTCCTCAGCTATTACCTGCCGACCACCCTCAAGATCCTTCGCGCCTATGCTCAGCTGGAGGACCAGGAGGTCTCCGGCGCCAACATCACCTCCGCCATGCACCGTATTGAAGGCATGATGGATAAGGTGGTAGAGGGCTTCGAGAAGCAGCTGGACCTGCTGTTCCAGGGCGATGCCATGGACATCACCGCCGATGTGGAGGTGCTGGAGCGAATGCTGGCCATGGACGGCCTCTCCTCCGGCCAGGAGGGATCCTCCTCCGGCCAGGGCGGCATCACGCTCACCCTCTGATCGTTTCCCGCGCCCCCGTCTCCTGTCAGGACGGGGGCGCGTTTTCCGTTTACTGCATTGCGCCCTCCACTTTCTTCATGTTCTGCCGCTTGGTCTCCATCGACGGGTGCACATACCCCTGGAGGGTCGTAGAGACGTTGGCGTGACCCAGGATCTCCGAGAGTGCCTTGGGCTCAAACTCCTGCTCCATGCAGCGGGTGGCGAAGGTGTGACGCAGGGTGTGGAAATGCACCCCTTTCAGACCGCAGACGTCCACGATGCGGGCCAGGGCATACTGAGCCGTCCGGGGTTCCATGGGCTGGGAGGTTCCGGTAAGCACGAAGATCTCCGGATTGCCGGGGTCCATCCTCCGGCACAGCTCCGCCGTCGTATCGTTCAGGGGAATATCCCGCCGGGCGTTCCGGGTTTTGGCGGGGCCCGCTACCACCCGGGTTCTGGGGGTGGCGTCCGGGTCCGGATCCCGGATCCTCTGGAGCGTATTCCGGACCTCCAGCGTCTTCTCCTCAAGATTGAGGTTCTCCCAGCGCAGAGCGCAGATCTCGCCCACCCGCAACCCGGCGTGCAGGGTCAGAAGAATGCCGAAGTTCAGGGGCGTCAGGTCCGTCATCAGGGCGTCCGTGAGGCAGTTCTGCTCCTCCCTGGTCAGCACCCGCTTGCTCCTCCCCTCGAAGTCCTTCGGATAGTTGATCTCGATGGGACGCATCGTCCCGGGGCAGAAGCGCTCCGCCATCCGCAGGATAGCCCGCAGCTGAACCAGAATCTCCCGCACCGTACTCACGCTCAGACCGTCATCCTCCAGAAGCGCCTCCGTAAAGCAGTCGATGGTCTCCGTGTCCAGTTCGGTTACGTCCATCTTTCCCAGCCTGGGGAGAATATGGTCCTCCACCATCCTGCAGTACTGGTTGAACGTGGACTCTTTCACTCTGTACCGGCGGGACGTCAGCCAGCGGTCGCAGTATACGCTCAGCAGCAGGTCGGACGCTTTCCGGTTTCTTCCCCGCTCCCTCACCTGGGCCCTGACGAGATCCAGTTTCTCTTTGACCTCTTCATAGGAACTGCCATAGAGATAGCCGTACCGGCGCTTCCCGTCTTCGTCCGGTTCCCTGAAATACCTGCCCTCCCAGCGTCCGTCCTTCCGCCGGAAGATGTTTTCGCCTCTTGCCATGTCTGACCTCCTCCGCTCTTCCTTCCGGCCTTCCGGGACCGGTTCCGCCCGCCGGGGCCAATTGTGAACTTTCCATGAACAGTGGGCCTGAACAGTTGACACGCCCCGTCTGGCCGCTATAATAGTTAAGGCCTTTATAATTAACAGGCTTACGAATTTCCCCATGAAAGGAGGGGATACGATGAACCCGGACGCCCGGAATCTGGACCTGCTGGAGCGGCAGCTCACTCAGGTCCACCGCAATGCCGTCGCCGCCGAGCTGGCCACCCGGAATCTCTCCAAAATCGGCCACCCCATGCTTCTTACCATCCTGGAGACCTCGGAGGGAGCTCCGGAGAGGAAAACCTGTCAGGCCCAGCGGGACCTCGCGGAGCTGCTCCATATCTCTCCGCCCTCGGTCTCCAACTCTCTGCGCTCCCTGGAACAGGGTGGATACATCACCCGGACGCAGGACGCCGCGGACGCCCGCCGCTACCACGTCTGTCTCACCCGAAAGGGGAAGGAGGCGGTTCAGGGGTGCAGGGAAGCCTTTGATTCCGTCGCCAGCCGCATGCTGGACGGGTTCAGCCAGGAGGAACTCCAGCAGCTGATCGAGTTCCGTCGCCGTATGCTGCAGAATCTCCAGGATTAGGAGGTAATCCGATTTGATCCGACTCTTTCTTACCCATCTGGAGGGGTACAAGCGGGAGGCGGTGCTGGCTCCCTTCTTCATTACGCTGGAAGTCATCTCCGAACTCCTGCTGCCCCTCATCATGGCGGAAATAGTGGACAACGCGATTCCCAGCGGCAATACCACCTATATCTTCCAGATGGGAGCTGCCATGGTGGTTCTGTCCCTCTTCGCCATGTTCTGCGGTGTCAGTTCCGCAAAGTACGCCGCCTTCGCCAGCCAGGGCTTCGGCGGAAACCTGCGCCAGTGCCTCTTTGACAAGGTGCAGGAGTTCTCCTTCGCGGACATCGACCGCTTCTCCTCCGCCTCTCTCATTACCCGCATGACCAACGACGTCAACGCCATGACCATGATGCTGGCCATGGGGCTGCGGATGCTGGTCCGCTCCCCGGTGATGCTGATCGCCTCTCTGGCCATCTGCATCCGCCTCAACTTCCGTCTGTCTCTGATCCTGCTTATCATCATCCCCATCATGGTCATCCTCGTGCTGCTCCTGATGAAGATGTGTAACCGCCTGTTCGAGGTGCTGCAGCAGAAGATCGACGGGGTCAACAGCACCGTCCAGGAAAACCTGGTCGCCATCCGGGTGGTCAAGGCCTTCGTGCGGGAAAACCACGAGCGCAGAAAATTCGACCACGCCAACGATGAGCTCCTGCAGGCCGGCCTGCGGGTCGGACTGCGGATCATCGCCATGATGCCCATCATGACCATCTGCCTCAACGTTGCTACGGTTTCCATCCTCTACGTGGGCTGCCTCATGATCAGCGACGGCAGTTTCCTCATGGGCGATCTGCAGGCCTTCATCAACTACATTGCGCAGATTCTGATGAGCGTGATGATGGTCTCCATGTCTCTGCTGCAGCTGTCCCGGGCCCAGGCCTGCGCCCGCCGGATCAACGAGGTGCTCCACACAGAGCCCTCCGTTCAGGACCACCCCAACGTTCAGGAGACCGCTCTCCCCGCTCCCGCCGGCAAGGTGGAGTTCCGGGATGTCTCCTTCCGCTACGTGGCCACCGGCACCGGCGACGACGTGCTCTCCCACATCAGCTTCACCGTACAGCCCGGCAGCTTTACCGCCATCGTAGGCGGCACCGGCACCGGCAAGTCCTCCCTCGTCAACCTGATCCCCCGTTTCTACGACGTCACGGGCGGTCAGATCCTTCTGGACGGGGTGGATGTCCGGGATTACCCACTGGAGGATCTGCGGGGACGCATCGGCATGGTGCTCCAGACCAACGTCCTCTTCAGCGGCACCATCCGGGATAACCTGAAGTGGGGCGACCCCAATGCCTCCGAGGAAGCCATCGTCCAGGCGGCAAAGGACGCCCAGGCCTACGATTTCATCATGTCCTTCCCGGACGGGTTTGATACCTGGCTGGAGCAGGGAGGCGTCAACGTCTCCGGCGGACAGAAGCAGCGTCTGTGCATCGCCCGGGCCATGCTCCGCAAGCCCGCCGTCCTCATTCTGGACGACTCCACTTCCGCCGTGGACTCCGCTACGGAAGCCGCCATTCGGGAGTCCTTCGCGAACAACCTGAAGGACACCACCGTCATCATCATTGCCCAGCGCATCTCCTCCGTCCGGTACGCCGACGAGATCCTGGTTCTGGACGATGACCACATCGCCGCACGAGGCACCCATGACGAGCTTATGAAAACCAGTCCCATCTATCAGGAAATCTACCAGTCGCAGCAAGAGGGGGTGCAGGACTGATGCCAGGACCCGGAAGCCGTCCGCCCCGCGGGGCCGGACCCAAACCGAAAAACATCCGCAAGACCCTGACACGCCTGTTCGGCTATCTGACCCGAAGCTGGCTGCCCCTGCTCTTCGTGTTCCTGTGTCTGCTGGTCTCCGTCTTCAGCAACATCGGGGGCTCCTACATGATGCGCCCAATCATCAACAACTTCGTCGCCTCCGGATTCCGGGATGTGGCCGGCCTGGGGAAGTCCATCCTCCTGCTGGTGGGAATCTACGCCCTCGGCATCATAGCCACATACTGCCAGTCCGCCGTTATGGTACAGCTTGCGCAGCGCGGTGTCAACCGTCTGCGCCACGATCTCTTCGATAAGCTTCAGCAGCTTCCCCTGAGCTATTTTGACCGCCACCCCCATGGAGAACTGATGAGCCGCTTCACCAACGACGCGGACAACGTGCAGATGGCCCTGGAGCAGAGCCTGGTCTCCCTCCTCTCCAGCTGCCTGATGTTCGTGGGCCTGGTCGGAATCATGCTCTTCACCAACTGGGTTCTCTTCCTGGTCACCCTCCTGGTCCTGGCCGTCACCATGAACCTGTTCCGCATTCTGGGCGGCCGCAGCCGAAAGTACTATCAGCAGCAGCAGGCGGCTCTGGGCCGGGTCAACGGCAACATCCAGGAGGTCATCGAGGGACTGAAGGTGGTCAAGGCCTTTACCCACGAGGAGCAGTCCAGGGAGGAGTTCCGCCGTCTCAACGACGCCTATCGGGATGCGGCCCAGAAGGCCAACTTCTACTCCACCATGATCATGCCCGTGTCCCACAACCTGATGAACGTCAGCTACGCCCTCACGGCGGCCTTCGGCGGTCTGCTGAGCCTCCTGCAGGGCTTCGACCTGGGCGGCCTTATCGTCTATCTGGGGTACTCCCGGCAGGTGGGGCAACCCCTCAACCAGATCTCCCAGCAGATGACCATGCTGCTCTCCGCTCTGGCGGGCGCCGAGCGCATCTTCGAGGTCATGGATACCGAGCCCGAAATGGATGAAGGCTCCGTCACCCTGATTTCCGCGGATAAGGACGCCAACGGCACCCTCTCCGCCTTCACCGGCACCGGCCGTCCGAAGACCTGGGCCTGGAAGACGCCCCGGGGCAACGGCATGTTCCTGGTCCCGGTTCTGGTGGGCAACGACGAGCGTCTCACGGAGCTGGGCCAGGCGGAGCGGGAGAAGGGCGGTCTGCGCCTGCTGCCGCCCAACGTGGACTCCTCAGAGGGCATCTGGGTGACCATCGGAAGCGACGGCGCCCTCACGGAAATGGCCCCGGAGAGTCTGGCCGGCCATGGCTGGGCCTGGAAGTATCCTGGCCCCGATGGAAAGGATACTCTCCATCTGATCCGGGGCGCCGTGCGCAACGTCCCCGGCGAGGACTTCGTCCTCACCGAGCTGCGGGGCGCCGTGCGCTTCGACCACGTCGACTTCTCCTACGTTCCCGGCAAACGGGTTCTCCATGAGGTCACCGTCTACGCCAACCCCGGCCAGAAGATCGCCTTCGTCGGCTCCACCGGCGCGGGCAAGACCACCATCACCAACCTCATTAACCGCTTCTATGAAATCGAAGGCGGTCAGATCACCTACGACGGCATCAACGTGCGGTCCATCCGGAAGGACGACCTGCGCCGCTCTCTGGGCGCCGTTCTGCAGGATACCCACCTCTTTACCGGCACCATCATGGACAACATCCGCTATGGACGTCTGGACGCCACCGACGAGGAGTGCATCTCCGCCGCGAAGAGCGCCAACGCCCACTCCTTCATCCGCCGCCTGCCCGACGGCTACAACACCATGGTCACGGGAGACGGCGCCAACCTCTCCCAGGGGCAGCGGCAGCTGCTGGCCATCGCCCGGGCCGCCGTAGCGGATCCTCCCGTCATGATCCTGGACGAGGCAACCTCCTCCATCGACACCCGTACGGAGGCTCTCATCCAGCAGGGCATGGATATGCTCATGGAAGGTCGTACCGTCTTCGTCATTGCCCACCGCCTGTCCACCGTCCGCAACTCCAACTGCATCGTGGTCATCGAGCACGGGCAGATTGAAGAGAAGGGCGACCACAATCAGCTGCTGGAGAAGCAGGGGCGCTATTATCGCCTCTACACCGGCCAGTTCCAGCTCTCCTGAATCCCGAACCGATTCGAAAGCCGCCCGGAGGAATCCCTCCGGGCGGCTCTGCTCTCTGCCGCTCAGTCCTGGAACATGGGGGTGGAGAGATAGCGGTCTCCCGTATCCGGCAGCAACACGACAATGGTCTTCCCCCGGTTCTCCGGTCGACGGGCCACCTGAAGAGCGGCGTGCAGGGCGGCTCCGGCGGAAATTCCCACCAGCACACCCTCTCTGCGCCCGATCATCCGCCCGGCGGCAAAGGCTTCCTCGTTCTCCACCGCCATGATCTCGTCGCAGACCGAAACGTCCAGTACCTCCGGGACAAACCCGGCCCCCAGCCCCTGCAGCCAGTGGGCACCCGCATATCCCTTTGTCAGGAAGGGAGAGGAAGCGGGCTCGATACCCACCACCTTCACGTCCGGGTTGCGGCCTTTCAGGTAGCCGCCGACGCCCGTTATGGTACCGCCGGTCCCGATTCCCGCCACAAAGATGTCCACCTGACCGTCCGTATCCTCCCAGATCTCCGGACCCGTCGTGGCCCTGTGAGCGGCGGGGTTCGAGGGATTGACAAACTGCCCCGGAATAAAGCTGTCCGGAATTTCCCGCGCCAGCTCCTCCGCCTTTGCAATGGCACCCTTCATTCCCCGGCTGCCCTCCGTAAGCACCAGCTCCGCCCCGTAGGCCTTCATCAGCTGGCGGCGTTCCATGCTCATGGTCTCCGGCATGACAATGATGATCCGGTAGCCCCGGGCGGCGGCCACGGAGGCCAGCCCGATACCGGTATTGCCGGAGGTGGGCTCAATGATGACGGAACCAGGCTTCAGGGCTCCGCTGGCTTCCGCGTCGTCGAGCATGGCCCGGGCGACACGGTCCTTGACGCTGCCCGCCGGGTTGAAATACTCCAGTTTGGCCAGCAGCCGGACGTCCAGCCGTTCCGCCTCCTCAATCCGCTTTAGCTCCAGCAGCGGCGTGTGGCCGATCAGCTGCTCCGCCGATGTGTAAATTCTGCTCATGGTCTCATTCCTCCCGTTTCTGTCCCGGCCCCAGGGGTCCGGCCTTCCCCTCGCCCCTTTTCCTGCAGGTTTACAGGGATTATAGCCGCCCGAATCGGCGCCTGTCAAGTTCCGCCCCGAAGAAGCTGGAAATCTCCGGTTGTAATCCTACAAACCCTGCGTTATAATAGGAATACTGAATCCGGTCCTCTTGAGACCAACCGACTGGAGGCATCTGATATGCTGATTTCAACAAGAGGCCGCTACGCCCTGCGGGTTCTCGCCGACATGGCCGAGCACCAGAAAGACAGTTACGTCCCCCTGAAGGAGATCGCGGCGCGGCAGGATATCTCGGAAAAGTACCTGGAGAGCATCATCCGCACTCTGGTAAAGGAGGGCATCATCACCGGCCTGCGGGGAAAGGGCGGCGGTTACAGGCTGGCCATGAGCCCGGAGTGCCTGTCCGTGGGCCGCATCCTGCGCCTGACCGAGGGCACCCTCTCCCCCGTAGCCTGCCTGGACAAGGGCTCCACCCCCTGTCCCCGGCTCTCCGAGTGCCGCACGCTGCCCATGTGGCAGGGGCTGGATCGGGTCATCTACGACTACCTGGAAAAGTATACCATCGCCGACCTGATGGTTCCGGGAGACCCCGGAAATTATTACGTAATCTGACCTTTGTCCACTTTTTGTTGAAAGCGACGAAGTTTTTTGTGGGGATACGCCCCCGAGTTGGTCAGATCCCGTGAATCGGCCCACCAGGTTGCCGGCAGTTTGTACAAAGCTTCCCGGATTGTCTGACACTGCCTGCAGCCCCTTTCCTCAGAAGTGCAAAACTCCCCTTCGGCAAATTTCACAGCAGAGACTTTTTTGACGGGCCCAAACGTCTTGCCACCACTACATCTTGTATGCTAGAATAGGAAAAAGGCTTGGGAGCCACAAGATGTTGTGGTTGGCCCTGCCTCTTAAATAATCGGAAAGGAGCTGACGGCGATGAAGGTGATCAAACGCAACGGTACGGAGGTGACCTTCGACATCTCCAAGATCGTCGCCGCCATCACCAAGGCTAACAACACCATTGATGCCAGCGCCAGGATGACTCCCGTCCAGATCGACCGGATCGCGGAGTCCGTCGAGCTGGCCTGCCAGAAGATGGGACGCTCGCCGTCTGTTGAGGAGATCCAGGATCTGGTCGAGTACCAGATCATGGCCCATGGCGCCTTTGAGGTCGCAAAGAACTACATTACCTATCGGTATACCCGCGCCCTCATCCGCCAGAGTAACACCACAGACGACAGGATCCTGAGCCTCATCGAGTGCTGTAACGAAGAGGCCAAGCAGGAGAACTCCAACAAGAACCCGGTTGTGAACTCCACGCAGAGGGACTACATGGCCGGGGAGGTCTCCCGGGATCTGACCGAGCGGCTCCTCCTTCCAGCAGACATCGTGGAGGCCCACGAGCAGGGCATCATCCACTTTCACGATACGGACTACTTCGCCCAGCACATGCACAACTGCTTTACGGGAACCACGAAGTTCGTCACCTCCGAGGGACTGCGGCAGTTCTCCTCCTTCCTGGACGGCGAAGAAGTCACCGTCCTCGACAAGGATGGCGTATGGCGTAAGGCCACTGTGCACAACTACGGCAAGCAGAAGATGGTGGAAGTCACTTTGGCCTCTGGCACCAGTCGGCAGGTTGTCCATGTTACCACGGACCACCGGTGGATTCTGAAGGACGGAACGGTCACCACCGCATTAGCGGAAGGTGATCGGTTATGGCCTCTCCAGGATATCTCCGCCTATGATTTTCACGAGTATCTGTCGAACAAGGAACTTGCCTCCGCTTTCTGCCTTGGGCTTATCCTCGGAGACGGGTGTGACCGTCAGCAGAGCAACAGTTCTTCTGACACCCGGATCCGTCTGTGCGGGGATAAGAACAAATACGGCGATCTTTTCCGGTTCGCCGGATACCGCAGTACCAACGCAGTCAAAGACAGCACCGACCTCATCTACTACAAAAACACCGCAGTTAAGCAGGACTTCCTGAACCTGCGCGGATGGCGCTTCATGTCCTTCAATCAGAAGGTTGCTCTTTTCCGCGGTCTCATGGCTGCTGACGGTTCCGAGAATGGCGGACGCATTGCCACTTCCGACAAGCGGATCATGGAACTGATCGAGGATGTCTCCTGCCTTGCTGGATATCACATCACCAGCATCAACGACACAGTCCATGACACCAACTACAAGGAAGGCGCCGAAGTACGCTACTACTACCTCATGCGCTATCAGAATGCTAACGCCTCCTGGCGCGTTATGAGCATCAAGCTTTCCAAGCACGGAAACCACGAGTATAACGCATGGTGCGTGGAAGAGCCCGTCACCCACTCCTTCACCCTGGAACACGGCATCGTCACCGGCAACTGCGATCTTGTGAACCTGGAGGACATGCTCCAGAACGGCACCGTGATCACAGGCACCCTGATTGAGCGGCCCCATTCCTTCTCCACCGCCTGCAACATCGCCACCCAGATCATCGCCCAGGTTGCCTCCAACCAGTACGGAGGCCAGTCCATCTCGCTGACCCACCTGGCCCCCTTCGTGGATGTGAGCCGGCAGAAGATCCGCAGGTCCGTGGAAGCCGAGATGAAAGAGATCGGCGCCAACCCCACCCCCGAGCAGATGAGCACCATGGTGGAAACCCGTCTGCGGGAGGAGGTACGCCGGGGCGTCCAGACCATCCAGTATCAGGTGGTCACCCTGCTGACCACAAATGGACAGGCCCCCTTTGTGACCGTCTTCATGTACCTGGGCGAGGCCCGCAACGAGCAGGAGAAGAAGGATCTGGCGCTGATCATCGAGGAAGTGCTGCTGCAGCGCTACGAGGGCGTCAAAAACGAGTCCGGCGTGTGGGTTACTCCCGCCTTCCCCAAGCTCATCTACGTTCTCGAGGAGGACAACATCCACGAGGACTCTCCTTATTACTATCTGACCCGCATGGCCGCCAGGTGCACCGCCAAGCGGATGGTTCCCGACTACATCTCCGAGAAGAAGATGCTGGAGCTCAAGATCGACAAAAACGGCGAGGGACACTGCTACACCTGCATGGGCTGCCGCAGCTTCCTGACCCCCTATGTGGATCCGGAGACCAATCAGCCCAAGTACTACGGCCGCTTCAATCAGGGCGTCGTCACCATTAACCTGCCCGACGTGGCGCTGTCCTCCGGCGGAGACATGGATCAGTTCTGGAAGATCTTTGACGAGCGGCTGGAACTGTGCCACCGGGCTCTCATGTGCCGCCACAACCGTCTGAAGGGCACGCTCTCCGATGTGGCCCCCATTCTCTGGCAGTACGGAGCCTGCGCCCGTCTGAAGAAGGGCGAGACCATCGACAAACTGCTCTACGGTGGCTACTCCACCATCTCCCTGGGGTACGCCGGACTCTATGAGTGCGTCAAGTACATGACCGGCAAGAGCCATACGGACCCTGAGGCCACGCCCTTCGCCCTCGACATCATGGAGCACATGAACGCCGCGTGCCGCAAGTGGAAGGCCGAGCACAACATCGACTTCTCCCTCTACGGCACCCCGCTGGAGTCCACCACCTATAAGTTCGCCAAGTGCCTGCAGCGCCGGTTCGGCGTCATCAAAGGCATTACGGACAAGGGCTACATCACCAACAGCTACCACGTCCACGTCACCGAGCACATCAACGCCTTTGACAAGCTGAAGTTCGAGGCCCAGTTCCAGCATCTGAGCCCCGGCGGCGCCATCAGCTACGTGGAGGTGCCGGACATGCAGAACAACCTGGAGGCGGTTCTGCAGGTCATGAAGTTCATCTACGACAACATCATCTACGCCGAGCTGAACACCAAGTCGGACTACTGCCAGGACTGCGGCTGGGACGGCGAGATCGACATCGTGGAGGAAAACGGCAAGCTGATCTGGAAGTGCCCCCAGTGCGGCAACACGGACCAGAACCGGATGAACGTGGCCCGGCGCACCTGCGGCTACATCGGGACCCAGTACTGGAACCAAGGTCGTACCCAGGAGATCCGGGACCGGGTGCTCCACCTGTAAGAATTTACAGTTTTCCCAGAAACTTCCAGCTCCAGGTCACTGGAGCGCAGCGGTCGAAAATTATTATTCCGGGTCGACATCTGTCTCCCCTTCGGTCCCTCCGTGGAAAGCGGACAGGCCCGGAGAGAACGTCAGACTCCTTACATCATCAGAAGGGCGCATGGTCCTGACACCAGGCGCCCTTCTTTTCTGCCCGGCAGAGCCGTCGCCTGCCGGACCGATGACGACACACCTCGAACGAAAACCTGTCTTCGGGAGGAACCTGCATGTACTACGGCGAAATCAAGGACTGCGACATCGCCAACGGCGAGGGAGTGCGGATCACTCTCTTTGTCTCCGGCTGTACCAACCACTGCAAAGGCTGCTTTCAGCCCCAGACCTGGGACTTCTGCTATGGCCAGCCCTTCACGGAAGAAACCGAGGAGGAGATCCTGCATCTGCTGGCCCCGGACTACATCAACGGCCTGACCCTCCTGGGTGGGGAACCCTTTGAGCCGGACAACCAGCGCGCTCTTCTCCCCTTCGTCCGCCGGGTCCGGGAGCGCTATCCCCACAAGGACATCTGGTGCTTCACCGGCTTCACGCTGGATACCCTCCGCACGGAGGGCAGCCACCCCCGCTGCGAGGCCACAGACGAACTGTTGAGTCTCCTAGATGTCCTGGTGGACGGCCCTTTCGTGGAGGAGCAGAAGAGTCTGGCCCTGCGCTTCCGGGGCAGCACCAACCAGCGTCTTATCGACCTTCGGACCAGCCGGGAAAAGGGAGAGCTGGTGCTTCTTCCGGACCGGGACCGGTCCGGCCGCCTGACCGTCTGATCCCCCGCATTCGGCTTCTCCAGGACCAGAGGCTGAAGCAACGGACATGGATCCTCGGTCAGGCAGGGCACAGATACCTTCGTAACCCGGCCCCGCCTGAAGCTGTCCGCTTCCCGCACAGTATCCCATCCTGCCCAACGACGTTCACCGGAATCGGAAACCCCCTGGCAGGCCTCAAAGAGAGAGACCGCCAGGGGGCTGTTCAGATCAGGAGTGAGAGCGACGGAGCCGCAGAACCGGCCAGCGCAGCCGCTCGGAAAGCGCATGAGCTCCCGGCGACCGCCCGTAGTACTCCTGGGGTTGCTCCCCAGGCAGAATCCGGTGCCGGTAGAGGCGACGGATGCAGTACAGACAGGCGGGAATCAGGAAGCAGTCGGCGCAGAGCCAGGCAATGGGCGAGGCAAAGCAGGCGGCGCGGAACCCGAACGCGGGGATCAGCAGAAGGCCGGTCAGCATCCGGGCGATCATCTCCATCATGCCGGAGAGAATCGCAAAGACGCTGTAACCCATTCCCTGGATGGAGAAGCGCACAATGTTCACCAGTGCCAGAGAGAAGAAGAAGAGGGTGGAGACTCGCACATAGCGGGACACCATCGCGACCAAGGTCACAATCTCTCCCTCGTTGGGGTCCAGGAACAGCATGGCGCAGGCCGGAGCAAAGAAGGCCATGGCGACCGCCGCCAGAATGGCGTACCCCACACCCAGCAGAGCGCAGTCCCGGATTCCATGTCCCAGCCTCTCCAACTTGCCGGCGCCCACGTTCTGGCCGCAGTAGGTGGCCATGGCGGTTCCCAGAGCCTCAAACGGGCAGGCCAGCACCATATACAGCTTGGCCCCAGCCGCGACCGCAGCCACACAGAGACTTCCCAGGCCATTGACGGCGGACTGCAGAATGATGGAACCAATGGCGGTGATGGAATACTGCAGCCCCATGGGAATCCCCATCACACACAGATCCCGGCAGATGGATCCATTCAGCCGCCGCTCCTCCCGGTTCATCCGCAGAACGGGGAAGCGCAGAACGACATAGACAAGGCAGGCCAGGCCGGATACCGCTTGGGAGACCACCGTCGCCACGGAAGCGCCGGCCACTCCCATGCCGGTGTGAAGAATGAAGAGGAAGTCCAGGGCGATGTTCAGCACAGAGGACAGCGCCAGGAAGCACACCGGCGTGCGGCTGTCGCCCAGGGAACGAAGGATCCCGGCCAGGAGATTATAGAGATACGTGGCGGGAATCCCAAGGAAGATGACGAAGATGTAGCGCAACGAGTTTTCGTAAATGTCCGAAGGGGTTTGCATAATTGTGAGAACCGTCCTGCAGAACAGGCAGGTCAGCACAGTGGTGGCGAGGGCGAAGAGAACTGCCAGGAACGCGGCGTTGGCCACATAGCGGCGCATCCGGCTGTAATCCTCGGCTCCCATCTCCCGAGCCACCGGAATGGCAAAGCCGCTGCATACGCCGGTACAGAATCCGATGACGAGAAAGTTGATGGAGCCGGTTGCTCCCACGGCCGCCAAAGCCATGGAGCCCAACAGTTTTCCCACAATCATGGTATCAACCATGTTGTACATCTGCTGAAAAAGCAGTCCAAAGAGGGTTGGCAGGGCAAAACCCAGGATCAGCCGCATCGGACTGCCGACGGTCAGATTTCTGGTCACAGAAAGTTCCTCCTGTTTGGAATGACTTGCCCGGACAGGCCCGGAGCCGGGGGGACCATACCCGGCTTCTCCGTCTGAGCGGGCCATATTATAGCCGCCGCCCTCCCCCCTGCCTAGCCTCAAAATGCATGATTTTCGCCATGGGATTTCATTTTTTCTGGGCGGAAGGGAGAAAATGCGGCCGCTGCGCCCCGCCCGCCGGGCGCTCCGCTTCCCGAAAAGAGGGGCTGGTCAATACCCTCGTTCTGTGGTACAATAGCGGAAAGACTGACAACAGGAGGGACCGTTCTTGGCCAGCAGAGATGAATTTATCGAAATCTACAGGGAAAACATTCAACGCGATGGGGCGGATAAGCTTCTGGACTATCTGGAGAAGCGCAGCGACTTCTTCACCGCGCCGGCCGCCCTGCGGGGGAACGGCGCCTACGAGGGCGCGCTGTGCGACCACAGCGTCAACGTCTACCACTGCCTGGTAGACTTTCTGATGAGGGAGCGGGTCCAGGATTTCTACGGCCTGGAGTACAGCCAGGAGACCATCGCCATCGTCTCCCTTCTCCACGACGTATGCAAGGTCGGATGTTATAAACCTTCCGTCCGCAGCATAAAGGACCCCCAGGGACAGCTGAAGACCGTGACCACGTACACCTTCGACGACCCTCTGCCCTATGGCCACGGGGAAAAGTCGGTCTACATCGTCAACGGCTTTCTTCGCCTCAGCCGGGAGGAGGCCATGGCGATCCGCTGGCACATGGGCTACGCCAGCACCGACGACCGCCACAACGTGGAGCAGGCCTTCCGCAAATTCCCCCTGGCCTGCGTTCTCGCCCTCGCCAACACGGAGGCCCTCTTCCTGACAGACGGCAGACTCTGATTTTTCGGCTCCCGGCAGATCCGGCCTCAAAGGGTGCAGACTTCCCCCGAAATCAGAATTCACAAATTGTTTACGTCTGCTTTCTTGACGGACCGCGCAAGAAAGGATATGATACAGGCATGGGTCAGGGCGGCCGCGCGACCGCCTTTACGCATTGCAAGGAGGCTTCCCTTATGATTCGGAATGCGCTGCAGCGCTTCATGATGGGCCGCTACGGAAACGACCAGCTGAATCTCTTTCTGATCGCACTCTATATTGTTCTCTATGTCGTGAACCTCTTTGTCCGGGTCACGGTCCTCTACTGGCTCACGCTGCTTCTGCTGGCCGCCGCGGTCTTCCGCCTCCTCTCCCGCAATCTGGAGCAGAGATCCGCCGAAAACCGGAAGTTCATGAAGGTAGCGGGTCCCGCCCTCTCCTGGCTGCGGCTGCGTCGCACCATACACCGGGACAAGGAGCACCGCTATTTCCGATGCCCCCACTGCGGGCAGCAGCTCCGGGTTCCCCGGGGCAAGGGAAGAATCACCGTCACCTGCCGGAACTGTGGGAACAGTTTCCAGGAGAAGAGCTGATCCGCATACTGTTTCTTCTGATACGGCGCGGCCTGTGGACCGCGCCGTTGTGCTGTCCGCCACCGCTTCCACTCCGGTCTGCCGGCCGCCTCTTCCGGAAACTTCCTGATTTTCCGCCCGCGCATGTATAATCCGCCTCCGGATTGTCCAGACTTAGCTCTGGAGGTGGTTTTCATTTGAAAAACCGAAGCATTCTGGAGCGCGTCAGCGACTTCGTACTGGGAAAGGGCTTTTACATAGTCCTTTTCCTGTGCGTCGCCACCATAGGAATTTCGGGCTATTACCTTTACCGTACCATGCGCACTCCTGTCGTCCCCTCCGGGACTTCCTCAAACGGGGCCCCGCAGGTCCCTTCCGGCATTCTTCCGGATTCGGAGGCCAACGGTCCCGACCCGGTGGAAACCGATCCCGTTCTGCCCTCCGGGCAGACTGATCCTGTCAGCCAGGCTCCCGTCTCCACACCGAAAACTCCGGAACCGGCCGGGGCGGAAGACACGGAACCCCTGCATCAGACAGCCGCCCCCGTGGAGGGCCTTCCCGCAGACGCTTCCGATCTCCCGGATGAACTGCCCGCCAGCTTCACCTGGCCGGTCAAAGGAGAGGTTCTGCGGGACTTCAGTCTGGAGGTTCTGGCGCCGGATCCCACCATGGGAGACTGGCGCACCCACGATGGCGTGGATCTGGCCGCTCTGCAGGGCAGTAATGTTCTCGCCATGGCCGGCGGCACCGTCACTCAGGTCTATGACGACGGCCTCATGGGCACCACGGTTGTAGTGGAACATGGCGGCGGTCTCACCTCCATGTGCTGCGGCCTGGCGGGCACCCCCGTCGTCCAGGAGGGAGATATCGTGGAACTCGGAGACATCATCGGGTCCGTCGGAACAACCGCCATTGCGGAGAGCAGCATGCCCTCCCACATCCATGTGGAAACCTGGCTGAATGGAACCCCGGTCAATCCCGCCGACTATCTCCCCCAGCATCCCTGACAACGCCCCCGCGGCGCGGCCGATCCGGTCCTGCCGCGGGGGTTTTCTGCGCTTCCCTCCGAATCCGGCAGAAAAGCGCCGCCGGAATGCCTGCGCACCCCGACAGCGCCGAAGGAAACGTTCAGCGGGCGCTGCTGTCTCCGCTGTCCTGACTTCCGGACTGACCTCCACCGGTCTGACCGCCGGTCTGTCCGCCACGGCTCCGCTGACGTCTGCCCTGCTGGTTCCTGCTGTTCTGACCGTTCCGGGCGTTTTCGCTGTAATCCATAGAGATTACCTCCTTTGCTTAATACACACACAGCATGCCCTGTCTGAAAAAGTTCTATGCATTTCCTCCGAAATCCGCCCTCTCGGGAAAGCCGGTCTCCACTTCTTTTCCAATCCCACACCGGAACGCTGGACAAGTCCGCAGATCTCTGCTAGAATAATCCCTGCCTGCAGAAGGCTGATCCTCAGAGGCGTGCCTCTGTTTTCTGATAGAGGAAGCGGACACCCCGCTTCCCTCCTGCTCTACCGCCCTGCCGGGCGGTCTTTTCCGGAGCGCCCCTGGTCCCCGGTCTCCGGTGCGGGCCGGGCTCTCCTTTGTATTTGTAATAACCTATTCCAGTCCGGAAAGGAAGCAACTGCAATGCTGTACGATCCTTATATCGACCTGGTCCCTGTCAAACGTCCCGCCGCGGTGAAGAAACCCGCCAGCGTCTTTCTCGCGGAAAAACCCCTTCGGCGCAATGCCCGTCCCACCAGGGATGCCGCCGCCCGCATGGCCCGTCAGGTGGAGGAAGACCTTCAGAGTCTGACCCCTCTGGACTCCGCACCCGCCGATCTCTCTGTTGAAGTGGCTCCGACCGTGGCGGCTCCCGCTCCCATCGTGGAGTCTGCGGCCGAAGCCCTGGTGGAAGATGCCGTCTCCGAGTCCCCCGCCACTGAAGAGAGCGAAACTCCCGCTGAGGAGACCGCTCCCGAAGTTCCTGTCGTCGAAGAGGCCGAACCCCCCGTGGAAGAAACCGTCTCCGAGACCCCGGTTGTCGAAGAAACCGAAGCCCCCGCTGAGGAGACTGCCCCCGAAGCCCCTGTCGTTGAAGAGATCGAACCCTCTGCGGAGGAAACCGTCTCCGAAACCCCGGTTGTCGAAGAAGCCGAAGCTCCCGCAATGGAGATTGCCTCCGAGGCCCCTGCCGAAGAGGCCGAAACTCCTGCAGAAGAGACTCCCGCCCCTGTGGAAGAACCCGAACCGGATCCCCTTGTCTACGAGGGCGATTTTGACCGCCGTCTCGCTCAGCGCCGGGACGAGCTGAAATGGCTCTTCTGCGAGCTGTATGACAACAACATGGAGGCCTACCTCTCCTTCGAGGACATGCTGCGCCAGGCCTGGGCCCGGCGCAAGGGCGCCCTGCGGGCCCAGGACGCCGCCCGGGAGGCAGACCCGAACTGGTATCGTCACCGGGACATTCTGGGCATGATCCTCTACGTCAACGCCTTCGCCGGCACGCTCCGGGGCGTGGAGTCGAAGCTTCCCTACCTGGAAGAGTGCGGCGTCAATCTCCTTCACCTGATGCCCTTCCTCCAGAGCCCCAAGGGCCGCAGCGATGGCGGCTACGCCGTGGCGGACTTCCGCACCGTCCAGCCCGAGCTGGGAACCATGGAAGACCTGGAAAGCCTGGCGGACGCCTGCCGGAAGGCCGGTCTGCGCCTGTGCATGGACTTTGTGCTCAACCACACCAGCGAGGACCACGAGTGGGCCCGGAAGGCCCGGGCCGGCGAACCCGGCTACCGGGAGCGCTACTTCTTCTATGACAGCTGGGACATCCCCCGGGAGTTCGAGAAAACCGTACCCCAGGTCTTCCCCACCACCGCCCCCGGCTGCTTTACGGAGCTGGAGGACTGCGGTCAGATTGTCATGACCAACTTCTACCCGTACCAGTGGGATCTGAACTACGGCAATCCCGCAGTCTTCCGGGACATGACGGATAATCTGCTCTTCCTGGCCAACCGGGGCATGGACATCATCCGCCTCGATGCCATTCCTTACATCTGGAAGGAGCTGGGCACCGACTGCCGCAACCTGCCCCAGGTCCACACTCTCTCCCGGATGATGCGCCTGGCCTGCGAAATCGTCTGCCCCAGCGTGCTGCTGCTGGGGGAAGTGGTCATGGAACCCCGGAAAGTGGCCCCCTACTTCGGGACTCCGGAAAAGCCCGAGTGCCACATGCTCTACAATGTCACCACCATGTGCACCACCTGGCACACCCTGGCCACCGGCAACCCCGCTCTCCTGAAGCGACAGATGGAGGTCATCTCCTCCCTGCCCAAGGACTTCCTCTTCCTGAACTACCTGCGCTGTCACGACGACATCGGCTGGGGGCTGGATTATCCCTGGCTCTGGCAGCGGTTCGGGGAGGGCGAGGTCTCCCACAAGAAGTTCCTCAACGACTGGTTCACCGGCCGCTGGCCGGAGAGCCCCAGCCTGGGCGAACTGTACAACGACGATCCCCGTCTGGGCGACGCCCGTCTGTGCGGCACCACCGCCTCCCTCACCGGCCTGGAGAGCGCGGTCCGCAGCGGAACGGCCGAGGATGTGGAACTGGCTCTGCGCTGCAACCTGACCCTCAACGCCTGGATGCTCTCTCAGAGTGGCATCCCCATCATCTACAGCGGCGACGAGATCGGGCGCTTCAACGACTGGAGCTACCACGACGATCCGGATAAGGCGGCGGACAGCCGCTACATCCACCGGGGAGATTTCCAGTGGGATCTGGCCCGGCAGCGCCACGAGTCCGGCACGTATCAGCAGGTCATCTTCGAAGGCCTGCGCCGGCTGGAAACCATCCGCAGCCAGGAGCCCTGCTTCGACGCTGACGCGGATGTCTCCGTGGAGGAGAGCGGCAGCAACCGGGTTCTGGCCATCAGCCGCAGGACCGGAGATCGGGAACTGATCTGCCTCTACAACTTCAGCGCCGAGCCCGCCACCGCCAGCCTCTGCCGGAAGGGCAGCTATACGAACCTCTATACCGGCGAACAGGTGGAACGCCTGCGGGCCATCCGCATGGAGCCCCGCAGCTTCGCCTGGATGCTCCGCGACTGAGTCTTCTTCTGACGCAAAGAGCCCGTCTCCGTGCTTCCGGCCGGAGACGGGCTCTTTCCCTGTTCAGTCCTCTTCCAGTTCGATGGCGTCCACCGGGCAGCTGTCCGCCGCCTCCCGGACGGCGTCCGCCTGGCCATCTCGGATCCGGTCCTTTCCCCTCGCCACTCCCTCCTCTGCGATGGCAAAGACATCCGGCACCAGGCTGGCACACAGGCCGCAGCCGATGCAGTTTTCGTTCACGTGCGCGCTGAGCATTCCGTTCCCTCCTTTCGTTCCTGTTCAGTCTGCCCGCCGTCGGCCGGAAGTATACGGGTTTCTCCCGGTTCCGCGGCAAAAGGGCCTCCGCACCACCCCTCCGGCGCGGGCATAGGCTGAAACGCAGACTTGCTGATATGGAGGGACCTTACATGTCCGCATTACCTCATCTGGAATACTTCCTGGGAGCGAACGCCCCCGGTGGTTTTTATTCTCTTTCCTCTGAACTGCTCCGCCCCGAAGAAGCCCGGGCCATCTACATTCTCAAGGGCGGCCCCGGATGCGGGAAGTCCACCCTCATGCGCCGGGTCGGGGAACGGATGGAGGAAGAGAGACTGACACCCGAATACATCCTCTGTTCCGGCGATCCCGACTCTCTGGACGCTCTTGTTCTGCCGGAACTCCGGGTGGCGCTGGTGGACGGCACCGCGCCTCACGTGGTGGAACCCCGCTGTCCCGGGGCGGTCGAGCGCTATGTCAACCTGGGAGCCTGCTACGATACGGCGGCCCTCGCCCCCTGCCGGGACGCCCTGCTCGCCCGGGCCACGGCCGGGAAAATCTGCCGGGAACGGGCTGTCCGCTGCCTGCGGGCATCGGCGGAAATTCTGGAGGACATGCGCGCCACGGTGCTCACGGACGCTCTGCGGGAAAAACTGGCCCGACGGGCCCGGGGCATCCTGAGCCGGGAACTGAAGCGGCGCCGCCCGGAGCGCACGGGCCGGGTCTCTCAGCGGTTCCTGGGCGCCGTCACCCATCAGGGTCCGGTGTGCCTCTTCGGCACCGCGCAGGCCCAGTGCCACCGGGTTTTCGAACTGCGGGACGCCTTCGGACTGGCCCACGAGCTGCTGCTTCCCCTGCTGGCCGGGGCCCTGGAGAACGGATGGGACGTCACGGCCTGCCCGGATCCTATGGCCCCCGAGCGGCTGGCCCATCTGCTGATTCCCCAGGCATCCCTGGCCTTTGTCACGTCCACGGCCGCGCTTCCCTTCCCCGGGGAACCCAGCCGCCGGATCCGCCTGGATCAGGCGGCGGATCGGGAGATTCTGCGCCGCTGCCGCCCTCGGCTCCGCTTTTCCCGCAAGGTTTCCGCCGCTCTGCTGGAGGAAGCGGCAGATTCCCTGGGGCAGGCAAAGGCCTGCCATGACGCTCTGGAGGCCCTCTACCATCCCCATGTGGACTTCACGGGAGTGGACCGGGCCGCCCGGGCCATAGAAGAGGAAATCCTCTCCTTCCTTCCCGCTTCCGCCTGAGCGGCCCGCCTCCAGGGGCCCCCAGCCCCCGCTCCCCCGGATCCACCCGAAAGACCCAAGGCTCCGGATTTCCCTTCCCCAGAGCCCTCCAGAACCCGGGATTCCTCAAAACGCACAATCGGACCCCCTTTTACGCCCCGGAAATTATATCGGAAAGACACAGAATCGGGGGTTGACAAGCTCCCATTCAGGCTGCTATACTTCTAGGGCCGCGTTGAGCAGGCCATCCAAAGGGACCTCCCTGCCTGCAAGAGCGAGCCCGATATGAAGGAGTTGAACCTGTATGGAAGCTATCATCAGAACCGGCGGCAAGCAGTACAAGGTGACCGAGGGACAGACCCTGTTTATCGAGAAGCTGGAGAACGAGGCCGGCGATACCGTCACCTTCGACGAGGTCCTCGCCATCCTGGGCGACAGCGCCACCATCGGTACCCCCACCGTCGCGGGCGCCACCGTCACCGCCATTGTGGAGAAGAACGGCAAGGGTAAGAAGATCCGCGTCTTCAAGTACAACCCCAAGAAGAACTACCGCCGTCTGCAGGGCCATCGTCAGCCCTATACCAAGGTCAGAATCAGCGCGATCAACGCCTGATGACCACCGCGTCATTCCGCTTTGAGGGGGACCGCATCGCTGGCCTGGAAGTGAAGGGCCACAGCGGTTACGCCCCCGAAGGAGAAGATATTGTGTGCGCGGCTGTCACCAGCGCCATACGCCTTCTCGACTGCGCGTTCAACGACGTGCTTGGTCTTGAGGTGGCCATGAAGGTGCGGGAAAAAAACGCGTCCATCTCCTTTCGCCTCCCCGGTGGCCTGAGCCACGCCAATGAGAGCCTTTGCCAGACGCTTCTGGCCGCTCTGCTGGTTCACCTGGTGCAGCTGGCGGAGGAATATCCCGATCACATCACTGTTTTGGAGGTGTAAGCTATGCTGAATATCGGTCTGCAGTTTTTCGCCCACAAGAAGGGCGTTGGCTCCACCCGGAACGGCCGTGACTCCGAGTCCAAGCGCCTCGGCGTCAAGCGCGGCGACGGACAGTACGTCCTGGCCGGCAACATTCTGGTCCGGCAGCGGGGCACCCACATCCACCCCGGCGTCAATGTGGGCAAGGGCAGCGACGACACGCTGTTCGCTCTGAAGTCCGGCCGGGTCCGCTTCTCCCGCCTGGGGAAGGACCGCAAGCAGGTCTCCATCGAAGAAGTCGTGGAGACCGCCTGATCAGTCAGAGCCGAGCAGAGCCGCAAACGTCACACCGTTTGCGGCTCTTTCTTTTCCTTTCATGATCCACCGGCTGACCTTATTAGGAGGAAATTATGGCAGCGCCTTTTGTTGACACAGCCCGCATCACCGTCCGCTCCGGCAACGGAGGCAACGGAGTGGTGGCCTTCCACCGGGAAAAATACATCGCCGCCGGAGGACCGGACGGCGGAGACGGCGGACGGGGCGGAGATGTGATTCTCACCGTGGACGATCATATGTCCACTCTGATGGACTTCCGCTACAAGCGCAAATACACCGCCCCCAACGGCCAGGACGGCGGCGGCAGCCGCTGGACCGGCAAGGACGGAGCGGATCTGGTGCTGAAGGTACCCCGGGGCACTGTGGTCCGGGACGCCGCCACCGGCGCCATCATCAAAGACATGTCCGATGACGCCCCCTTCGTTCTCTGCCGGGGCGGACGGGGCGGCTGGGGCAACCAGCACTTCGCCACTCCCACCCGTCAGGCACCCCGGTTCGCCAAGGCGGGACTGCCGGGAGAAACCCGGGACGTCATCCTGGAGCTGAAGCTCCTGGCCGACGTGGGACTGGTTGGATTCCCCAATACAGGAAAATCCACCCTCCTGTCCGTGGTTTCCAAGGCCCGTCCCAAGATCGCCAACTATCACTTCACCACCCTCTTCCCCAACCTGGGCGTGGTGTATGTGGACGAGGGCACCTCCTTCGTACTGGCGGATATCCCCGGCATCATTGAAGGTGCGGCGGAAGGCGCCGGCCTGGGCAGCGACTTTCTGCGGCACATCGACCGCTGCCGTCTGCTCATTCACGTTGTGGACGTATCCGGTTCCGAAGGTCGGGATCCCATCGAGGATTTCGACGCCATCTGTTCGGAGCTGGAGCGTTTCTCCCCTCAGCTGGCCGCCCGGAAGATGCTGGTCGCGGCCAACAAAACGGACATCCTCACGGATCCCTCCCTGCTGGAGCGCTTCCGGGCCCACGTGGAACAGAAGGGCCTGGAAGTCTTCGAAATCTCGGCGGCGGCCCACAGGGGAGTGTCCGAACTCATGCGCCGGGCGGCCCGGGAACTGCAGAGCCTGCCCCCGGTGGAAATCTACGCCCCCGACTATGTGGCGCCGGAGCCCCAGGTGGACACTTCGGGCGAGGTGCGCATAGAACGGTATGATGAGACCTGGGTGGTGGAGGCTCCCTGGATCCAGCGTCTCATCGCCAATGTCAACTTCTCCGACTTCGAGAGCCGCAACTGGTTCGACCGGATTCTGCGCCAGTCCGGCCTCTTCGACCGTCTGGAGGAAATGGGGATCCAGGACGGGGACATTGTGTCTCTCTACGACCTGGAGTTTGAGTATCAGCACTGACCGGGCACCTCCGGCCCGGAATACACACACAGGGCCCGCCCCATACGGAGCCCCGAGAAAGGACATCAAAATGCGAAAAAAAAGAACGCCATCCTCCCTCATGGCCGCTCTTCTGGCGGCAGTCACCCTCTTCAGCGCCACGGCCCCCGTTTTCGCCGCAGGCAATTCCACCCTGGAACAGACAGGCGCCTCCCAGACGTCCTCCGGCTCCACCTGGTACACGGAAGCGGCGGAGGACTGTGAAAACCGGGGGCTCATCAACACCAGCTACCACATGCGCTTCCAGCCGGACGAACCCATGACCCGCGCCCAGATCGCCGTTGCCTTCTACGGCGCCGTCGGCAACCCCAAGCTGACCGGCACCCGCTATTACCCCTATCAGGACGTCTACCCCGGCTCCTGGTACACCAGCGGCATCATCTGGGTCTGGCGCCAGAAGATCATGGAAGGCTACAGCGAACAGCGCTTCGGCCCGGAAGACCCCGTCACCCGGGAGCAGTTCGCCGTCATTCTGTGGCACTTCATGGGTTCTCCGGACCCCGTAACGCCGAAAAAGGGCGAAAAGGCCCCCGAGCCCTTCCCGGATCAGGATAAGATCTCTTCCTGGGCAGAGGAAGCCGTCAACTGGCTGCACTCCACCGGTCTGGTAATCGGCACGGACAGCGGCGATTTTGTTCCCCAGAGCATCTGTACCCAGGCCGAGTCCGTCGTCCTGCTCTCCCGGTACTTCGCCTACCTGGAGGCCCCCGCAGACGAACCGGAACCTGAACCGGAACCCGAGCCTGAGCCGGAACCGGAGCCGGAACCGGAACCCGAGCCCGAACCCGAACCGGAGCCTGAGCCCGAGCCGGAGCCCGAATCCAAGCCCATTCCGTCCAACCCCTATAACTCGGATTATTTCAAGACCAGGGGCGGCTTCCTGGTGTATGAGGACCCGGATGAGCAGAATCCCGTTCCCTGCTACAAGGGCATAGACGTCTCTTCCTATCAGGAAAAGATCGACTGGGCCAAGGTCAAGGCCGCCGGCGTGGATTTCGCCATGCTCCGGTGTGGCTACCGCGGCTATGTGTACGCCACCATCAAGCAGGACTCCACCTTCCGCTACAACATCGAGAACGCCCTCGCCAACGGCATTCAGGTGGGCGTCTACTTCTTCTCCCAGGCCATTACCGAGGAGGAGGCCATTGAAGAGGCCAACCAGGTGCTGCGCTGGATCGAGAACTACGACGTCACCTACCCGGTGGTCTTTGACTGGGAAGAGGTCAGCAAGTCCAACTCCCGCAGCCACAACGTCAGCGGCGAAGTCATGACCCGCTGCGCCATCGCTTTCTGCCGTACCATCGAGAAAGCGGGTTACCTGCCCATGACCTATGGCAGCCCCAGCAAGGTATACGCGGACCTGGATCTGTCCCGCCTGCAGGACTGGCCCTTCTGGCTGGCCCACTACACGAAAAACTGGAAGCCCTCCAGTTTCCGCTACAAGTATCAGATGTGGCAGTACTCCAGCTCCGGCACGGTACCGGGTATCAGCGGCAAAGTGGATATGGATATCTGTCTGACGGATTTCTCCGAGTACCGGAAGTAAACGCAGACCCCAGAAAAGACAAAAGCAGCGTCGGGCATACCGACGCTGCTTTTTTACAGGACACTCAGCCCTGAGCGATGGCGCTCATGGGGCAGGTATCAGCGCAGGAGCCGCAGTCCAGACAGGCGTCCGCGTTGATCTCATAGTGATCCGCACCCTGGGCGATCGCGCCGACGGGGCAGGCATCCGCGCAGGAGCCGCAGCTGATGCAGGAATCGCCGATGACATATGCCATTGATGTACACCTCCCTAAGAATGTACCCCTATTCTAACAGATCATCGAGAAAAATCAATGCTAAATTTCAGAAATTTCGGGTAAGCTTCAGGTGACCTTCCGGAGGCGTCCGAACAGGCGGTCTTTCCGCCCGATTCCGACCCTTTCCCGGGGAGTTCCATACCATTATGAGGTGAATCACATGGAAGAACGCCGTTTTACCTCCACGGCCCTCTCCGCCATCCGCCTGGCCCGGGACCACGCCGCCCGTCTCGGGCACAGCTACGTGGGCAGCGAACACCTGCTTCTGGCCCTGGCGGGCCAGGAGTTCAGCCCCGCATCCTGCGCCCTGCGTCGCTCCGGTGCGGGGGCCTCCGTCCTGGAGGCAGCCATCGCCCAGCGGGTAGGGGTGGGAGTTCCTGTCCGCTCTCTCCAGCAGGGGCTGACGCCCTCCTGCTGCCAGGCCATTCAGAGCGCCGTGGGAGAGAGCCGTCGGCTGGGCCAGCGGCTCATCAACTCCGAACATCTGCTGCTGGGGCTGCTGGATGCCCCGGACTGCTCCGCCGTTCGCCTGCTGGGGGACTGCGGCATCGATCGGAGGGGACTCTACCGCTGCGTCTCCGCCTCTCTTGGGGGCGAGGAACTGCCTTACTCCCGCACCCGTCCCCGGGAGGGCGACGGGCGCGCCGGGCAGGAAACCCGTCAGCTGGACCAGTGCGCCAGGGACCTGACCCGCATGGCCGCGGAGGGACGTCTGGACCCGGTGATCGGGCGGGAGGCGGAACTGGACCGGGTGATCCGTATCCTCTCCCGCCGCACGAAAAACAACCCTGCCCTGATCGGAGAGCCCGGGGTGGGTAAAACCGCCGTAGTGGAGGGTCTGGCCCTGGCCATCGCAGAGCAGACCGCTCCCGCCCACCTGCTGGACCGTCGGATCTGCGCGCTGGATCTGTCCGCCATGGTGGCGGGCACCAAGTACCGGGGCGAGTTTGAGGAAAAGCTGAAGCGGGTTCTGGAAGAGGTCCGACGGGCCGGCAACGTGATCCTCTTCCTGGACGAACTGCACACCATTGTGGGGGCCGGCTCCGCAGAAGGAGCCATCGACGCCTCCAACATTCTGAAACCCGCCCTGGCCCGGGGCGAATTTCAGGTCATCGGGGCCACTACGCTGGAAGAGTACCGCCGGCACATCGAGAAGGACGCCGCCCTGGAGCGCCGCTTTCAGCCCGTCACGGTCCGGGAACCGGACCGTGAACATTCCCTGGCCATCCTCAAGGGGCTGCGCAGCCGCTATGAAACCCACCACCGGCTGACCATTACGGACGACGCTCTGGAGGCGGCGGTGGACCTCTCCATACGCTACCTCCCCCAGCGGTTTCTGCCGGACAAGGCCATCGATCTGGTAGACGAAGCCGCTTCCCTGGCCCGGCTGGCCCGGCGTACCCTGCCAGCCGAACTGAAAACCCTGGAGGAACGGGCGGCCCAGGCGGGCCGTCAGCTGAACCGGGCCATCCAGGACCAGGACTTCGAGCAGGCGGCCCTCTATCGGGATGCCGAAGACAGCTTCCGCCGTCAGCTCCATCAGGAACGCAGCCGCTGGCTCTCCACCCAGGGCCCCCGTCGGGTGGAACCTTGCCATATCCGGCAGGTTCTCTCCCAGTGGACCGGCGTACCCGTTACGGATCCGGACGAGGCGGACCGGGAGGCCCTGCGAACCCTGGAAGAGACCCTGCGGCAGCGGATTCTGGGCCAGGACCCGGCAGTGCGGACGGTAGCCCAGGCCATCCGCCGCGGCCGTCTGGGGCTGCGGGATCCCCGGCGCCCCGCCGGCTGTTTTCTCCTGCTGGGTCCCACCGGCGTAGGCAAGACCCAGCTGTGCCGGGCCCTGGCCGCCACCCTCTTCGGCAGCGAAGACGCTCTGCTGCGTTTCGACATGTCCGAGTATATGGAGTCCCACTCCGTTTCCCGCCTGCTGGGTTCTCCGCCGGGTTACGTTGGCCACGAAGAGGGCGGACAGCTTACGGAGCGGGTGCGCCGCAGTCCCTGGTCCGTGGTACTGCTGGACGAACTGGAGAAGGCCCACCGGGACATCTGGTCCCTTCTGCTGCAGGTCATGGAAGAAGGGGTTCTCACGGACGCCCAAGGCCGGCGTACGGACTTCCGCAATACCATCCTTATCATGACCTCCAACCTGGGAGCCCGCCGGTTTGCCCGGGAGCAGCGGCTGGGCTTCTCCCCCGGCGGGGACGCCGCCCGGGAAGAGGTGGAGAAGGAAGTCCTCCGGGACGCCTCCGCCGCCTTTTCCCCGGAGTTTCTCAACCGACTGGACGCCCTTCTGGTCTTCCATCCCCTGAGCCCGAACGCTCTGACCTCCATTGCCCGCAGTCTGCTCCGGGAGGCGGAAGTGCGGCTTGCCGCCCACGGAGTCACGCTGGACGCTCCCGAAGAGGCAGTACGGCGGCTGGCCCGGGAGGGAAGCCGTGAACAGGGTGCCCGCCCTCTGCGCCGGGCGGTAACCCGTCTTGTGGAGGATCCGGCCGCCGATCTCCTTCTGTCCGGCGAACTGGGCCCGGGGGATGCCCTGCGGCTGACGCTCCAGGACGGAACCCTGGCCCTTCAGCCGGTCCGTTCCTCCCGCTCCGCGTAAACGGAACGCGCCCGGACCCCTGCGCAAAAGGGAATCCGGGCGCGTTTTTCCATGGCCATCCCCGGTGTGCGGACAGGACGGCAGGAAACCGGAGGTGCGGAACATCACCGTCCGTCTTCCACCGGAAGAAGGCAGGGAACAGAGAACCTCAGCGGATGGCGGCGAAACCCTTCTCCAGGTCCTCCAGGATGTCGTCGATGTGCTCCGTGCCGATGGACAGGCGGATCGTATTGGGGTGGATGCCCTGATCCTCCAGTTCCTCGGGAGAGAGCTGGGAGTGGGTGGTGGTGGCGGGGTGGATCACCAGAGACTTCACATCCGCCACGTTGGCCAGCAGGGAGAAGATCTCCAGGCTGTCGATAAACTTATGGGCCTCCTCCTGGCCGCCTTTGATCTCGAAGGTGAAGATGGAACCGCCGCCGTTGGGGAAGTACTTCTCGTAGAGGGCGTGGTCCGGATGGTTCGGGAGACTGGGGTGATTGACGTGCTCCACCTGGGGATGGTTCGCCAGGAACTCCACCACCTTCTTCGTGTTCTCCACGTGACGGTCCAGCCGCAGGGACAGGGTCTCCACGCCCTGCAGGAGCAGGAAGGCGTTGAAGGGGGAGATGGTGGCGCCGGTATCCCGCAGGAGGATGGCCCGGATGTACGTGACAAAAGCGGCGGGGCCCACGGCGTCCACGAAGGAGATGCCGTGATAGCTGGGATTGGCTTCCGCGATGGGGGCGTACTTCCCGCTGGCCTTCCAGTCGAACTTTCCGGAGTCGACGATGATGCCGCCCAGGGTGGTGCCGTGTCCGCCGATGAACTTGGTGGCAGAGTGGACCACGATGTCCGCGCCGTGCTCGATGGGCCGGATGAGGTAGGGGGTGCCGAAGGTGTTGTCGATCACCAGAGGCAGGCCGTGCTTATGGGCGATGGCCGCGATGGCGTCGATATCCGGAATATCGCTGTTGGGGTTGCCCAGGGTCTCCAGATAGATGGCCTTCGTGTTGTCCTGGATGGCCCCCTCCACCTCAGCCAGATCGTGGGCATTTACGAAGGTGGTGCTCACACCGAACTGAGGCAGGGTGTGGGCCAGCAGGTTGTAGCTGCCACCGTAGATGGTCTTCTGGGCGACAATGTGATCCCCCGCCTGGGCCAGGGCCTGAATCGTGTAGGTGATGGCGGCGGCGCCGGACGCGGTGGCCAGAGCCGCCACGCCGCCCTCCAGCGCGGTCAGGCGCTTCTCCAGCACGTCCTGCGTGGAGTTGGTCAGCCGGCCGTAGATGTTGCCGGAGTCCGCCAGTCCGAAGCGGGCGGCGGCGTGGGCAGAGTTGTGGAAGACATAGCTGGTGGTCTGATAGATGGGCACCGCCCGGGAATCCGTGGCGGGGTCCGCCTGCTCCTGGCCGACATGGAGCTGCAGGGTCTCAAATCTGTAATTACTTATGGTAATAATTCTCCTTTAAAATCCGATTTGTATCATTCGGGGCATGGAAAAAGCCCGAGGCCTGGGGGCACCCGGACTGTGTAAGGCATGGCATTCTCCCGGAGAGGGTTCATCCCCGAGGGCGCGGCAGAGCGCGTCCGGCCTCACAGACAGTCCGGGCGTTGCACATTCGACCGCAGCGGAAGTTATTGCGGATGTACTCCAGAAAATCGTTCTTCATTCCGCTTCCCCTCCTTTCAAAGGTATCAACCTACCGGGTTGGTTGGTATATTAACACAGTTCTCCGCCCCTGTCAACCATGAATTTAAAAAAATTTTGCCGGCCTCTTGACTCTCAACCTGCTATAGAGTTTAGAATAGGACAGCTCCGCCGCCGGAAGCCCGGCGGCCCGGAAGGATGTGCCGCCACATGCAGAAAAATCTCACTACCGGCAGTGTTTCCCGGACCATTCTCTCCTTCTCGCTGCCCTATCTCCTCTCCTACTTTCTCCAGACCCTGTACGGCATGGCGGATCTGTACATCATCGGGCGCTTTGACCCGGTCGCCAGCACCACCGCCGTGGCCATCGGCAGCCAGGTGATGCACATGCTCACCGTCATGCTCGTGGGACTCGCCATGGGTTCCACCGTGCGCATCGGACGCTGCGTGGGAGCCCGCCAGGACGAGGAGACCTCCCGCTCCATCGGCAACACCGTCACCCTCTTTCTCGGCCTGGCCCTGGTTCTCACGGTCGTGCTGACCACTCTGGCCCGGCCCGTCGCCCTGCTGGTCCGCACGCCGGAGGAAGCGGTAGATGGAGCCTCCACCTACCTCACCATCTGCTTCCTGGGCATTCCCTTCATCACCGCCTACAACGTCATCGCCTCCATCTTCCGGGGGCTGGGAGACTCCAGAAGCCCCATGTACTTTGTGGCCGTGGCCTGCGCCGCCAACATTGCCTTGGACTTCCTGTTTATCGGATGCCTGCGGATGGGGCCCGCCGGCGCCGCTCTGGGCACCGTTCTGGCCCAGGCCATCAGCGTCGTGGTCTCCCTGGCGGTCATCCGCCGCAGCCACTCCGGGATCTCCCTGCGCCGGGAACACCTCCGGCCCCGGGCGGACGTGATGTGCGGCCTGCTCGCCGTGGGGCTGCCGGTGGCAGCTCAGGACGGCTTCATTCAGATCTCTTTCCTGATCATCACCGCCATCGCCAACAGCCGGGGCCTCACCGACTCCGCCGCCGTAGGCATCGTGGAGAAGATCATCTCCTTCCTCTTCCTGGTCCCCTCCTCCATGCTCTCCACCGTCTCCGCCCTCTGCGCCCAGAACCTGGGGGCTGGGCAGCTGCAGCGCGCCCGCCAGACCCTTCTCTACGCCATCCGCATTGCGGTGAGTTTCGGGCTCTGCGTGGCCTTTGTGGTTCAGTTCGCCGCGGAACCCATGGTGGGACTCTTTGTCCGGGACAAAGACATCGGCGTGATGATCGCCGGCGGGCAGTACCTGCGGGGCTATGTCTGGGACTGCGTGCTGGCCGGCGTCCACTTCTGCTTCAGCGGCTACTTCTGCGCCTGCAACCGCTCCGGACTCTCCTTCCTGCACAATGTGATCTCCATCTGCCTGGCCCGGGTTCCCCTGGCCTGGGCGGCCTCCCGCTTCTTCCCGCAGACTCTGCTGCCCATGGGGCTGGCCACCGCCACCGGCTCCGGAGTCTCCGTCCTCGTCTGTCTGATCGCTTATACCTGGCTGCGGCGCCGGCAGTCTCAGGAGGGAACGCCCCTTGGAACGTAAGGATCTCTTTCGCATCGGGCAGGTATCCCGGCTCTTCGGACTCAGCATCAGCGCTCTGCGGTTCTACGAAGCCAGGGGCCTGCTGACTCCGGAGTACACGGACCCCGTAACGGGCTACCGCTACTACAGTACCAGGCAGTTCGAGTGCCTCAACACCATCCGCTACCTGCGACTGCTGGACACGCCGCTGGACGACATCGCGGAGTTTCTCGCCAGCCGGGATCTGGACCGGATCCGGATCCTTCTGCGCCAGCAGCAGAGCCGCATCGAAGAAAAGCAGCACAACCTGGAGATCCTCCGGCAGAAGGTGGACAACCGCCTGCGGCAGCTGGAGGACGCCGCCTCCTCCCATCCGGGGGAAATCTCTCTGGGGCCGGTTCCGCCCCGGCGGCTGGCCTCCGTCCCTGGCCCTCTGACCATCACATCGGACGGACTGGACCTGGAGCCCTCCATCCGCCAGCTGGAGAGCCGACAGCCCGAGGCCATGATCTTTCTGGGGAAGATCGGGGTGGGCATCAATCCGGAGCGGTTGCTGCGGGGCGAATACTCGGTCTACGATCACGTTTATCTGCTGCTGGACCCCGAGGAGGATTACCTGGGAGAGGTGGTCCACGTTCCGGAGCAGACCTGTCTCACCGTGCGCTTCGTGGGCACCCATGTTCAGGCGGCCCCCTGGTACGCCCGCCTGATGAAACGCGTGTCGCAGGAACGCCTGACTCCCTCCGGCCCCTCCCTGGAGGTTACCCTCATCGACCAGGGACTCACAGACAACCCGGATCTGTACATCACGGAGATCCGGATTCCGGTGGAACCCGCCGGACAGCCATAAGGAATTTCAGGGGCCGGAACACACCGTTCCGGCCCCTTTGTCCGCTCTCAGCGGCGGTATTTCTTCCTGTCTCCCGCGCACAGGCTGTGTGGCCCGACTGCGGAGTCCTCCATTGTTCTCCATAGGTTTAACGTTGCATCTTCCGCTTTCTCCCGCTAAACCTCCTGTTTCCGTCCTTTTATCGGTTCTGTGCAGGAGAACATGCCAACCCTGTTGATACCATTTAAGGCAGATTGATTGACAGATCGTTCCAGTTCGTTATAATGGAAACGGAAGGAAAAGGATATTATCGGCCTGCGCCGGAACTCCGGCCTCGGGAGGAGGAAAGTCATATGCCCACTCAGAGCGATGTCGCGAAGCTGGCTGGCGTCTCTCCCACAACGGTCTCCATCATCCTCAACGGTCAGGCAGTAGAGCGCCGGATCTCCCGGGAAACCATACAGCGGGTGCAGCGCGCCATGGAACAGCTGCACTATGTCCCCAATCAGGCGGCCCGCCTGCTGCGCAAGCCGAACGAACCCCGGCCGGTCCTCGGGCTCTGCTGGCCGCTCGAGTACCGGCCGGACCTCCTTGGGATCCGTCTCTCCCGGCTCCAGAGCGTTCTGCGGGAGGAAAATCCCGGCTGCAGACTGTCCGTGCGGCTCTATGCCGGCGGACACCTGGAGGATGCCCTGGAACCCGCGCTGTGCCGGCAATACGCAGGCGTCATTCTGGAGACTACGAACGGGCGGGAACTGGAGCAACTGGAGGGTAAGGAACTTCCGGTTCCCGTACTGCTGCTGAACCGGGAAAGCGACCGCTGGTCCTCCGCAGGCGTCCGGGACGACCGGCTGGGCGCCGTCGCAGCGGATCTGCTGGTCCGGAAGGGCTGCCGGTCCTGCGCGGTGATCTGCACGGAGGCGCGGGGCGCAGAGACATCGGAACGTGTCGCCGCCTTCCTGCAGGTCTGCAACGAAAACGGGATCCCGGTGCCCGCAGAGCGCATCTTCTCCGGGCCGGACACCATCGTCGGCGGTGCCAGAGCCGCAGAGCGCTTCGTCCAGGCGGAACACCTGCCGCCTGTCCTCTTCTGTGAAAGCGACCGCATGGTCCAGGGCTGTCTCCAGGCGCTGCTGAACCGGGGCGTCCGGGTTCCCGATGACGTGGAGCTCCTGTGCGTGGGAGAGCAGGACCCGGAGGCCATGGAGTTCCTCCATCCTCCTGTCAGCTGCGTCTCCGTTCCCCCGGAACTGGACCGGACCGTTGTAACCACCATGTTCCGCCTGCTGCGGGAACGGCCGGAGACACCCGTCCGCGTCACGCTGGAGCCTCTGGTGCAGCTGCGCGGCAGCTTTCTGCCATGAAAATACCCCCGGGGTCTGCTCCGGGGGTTCTTCTTTTCGAAAATTCGTTTCCTCTGCCATGCATCCAACACCTGCCGTGGGGTTTTCCCTGCGGGGGCAGGTTCACCGCCTCAGGACAAGATGGCGGAAGGTATCCGAGAGGTACTCGTGCTTCTCCTCCAACGCCTGGTAGCGCAGCAGACGGAAATTGAGCTCAATCAGCGCTCCGATCCCCGCCGCACTCACAATGGTCCCGATTCCCACCTGGCCTCCCAGCAGCCAGCCCAGAAGGGTGGCGGTCAGCTCCGAGGTCACCCGGCAGATCCCCACCGTGATTCCGGTCCGCCTGGCCATGGCCACCATCAGGGCGTCCCGGGCTCCACACCCGAGTCCCACCTTCATGCTCAGCCAGGTTCCGAAGGCCAGCAGCTCCAGCCCCAGCAGCAGAAAGGCCAGACCAGGCAGCAGCTTCGTCTGCTGCGGAATCCGGTCCAGAGCGGTAATAACGTCGATGATGGGCCCGCAGAGCAGGGCGCTGAACACCATCCCCAGCCCGATGCGCTCCCCCAGCAGAAGATCCAGGAGGATGATGGAGGTACTGACCACCACAACCGCCGTCCCGAAGGAGATCCCCAGGGCATGGTGGAGGCCCTGTTGCAGAACGCTCCACGGCTCCAGACCCAGGTTGGCCTGCAGCATGAAGACGACCCCAAGCGCAGTAAAGAACTGACCAAGCGTCAGTTCCAGCAGCCGGGGGACATAGGCGCTGCGCTTCAAGTCCGATCCTCCTCCCGATCCGCCGGCCTTCCCTGTTTCCCGGGGGATCCGGCATCTGTCTTCCTGCTCCGGCGGTTCCCGTTGCGGCCGTACCGTCGGACCGCAGGCGGGGCGGGACCGGATCGGCCCCGCCCCGCAGGATCATTCCACGGTCCGGGGGACGGCCCCGCTTCTCCCGGAAACGGTCCGCTTCGCGGGCAGGATCAGCTCTTTACGGCTTCCACCATGCTGCGGACATAGGCCTCCACATGGGGCACGGCCTCCCGGCCGTACTGAGCCATCAGCTTCACGATGGCGCTGCCCACAATGGCGCCGTCCGAGAGTCCCGCCATCTTCTTCGCCTGCTCCGGCGTGGAAATGCCAAAGCCCACGGCGCAGGGAATGGTCGGGTTCGCCTTGCGCACCAGGGCCACCATGGCCCCGATATCCGTAGTGATCACGCTGCGCACACCGGTGACGCCCAGAGAGGAGACGCAGTAGACAAAGCCCTCGGCGGCGGCGGCGATGCTGGCAATACGCCCTTCCGAGGTGGGAGCGATCAGGGAGATCAGCTCCAGGCCGTGCTCCCGGCAGGCGGGGGCGAATTCCTCTTTCTCCTCAAAGGGCACGTCCGGCAGGATGAGGCCGTCCATCCCCACTTCCGCGGCCCGGGACAGGAAGCGGTCCATCCCGTAGGAGAATACCACATTGGCGTAGGTCATGAAGACCATGGGGATGGTCACATCCCGGCGCAGATCCTGTACCAGGTCAAAAATCTTATCTGTGGTGGTGCCGGCGCTGAGGGAGCGCACATTGGCGGCCTGGATGACCGGGCCTTCCGCGGTGGGATCCGAAAAGGGAATGCCCAGTTCGATGAGACTGGCGCCGGCACGGGCCATGGCCCGCACGGCAGCGGCCGTGGTCTCCAGATCCGGATCCCCACAGGTGATGAAGGGGATAAAGGCCTTACCGGCGGCAAAGGCTTCCTGAATACGGCTCATTCTGCAAGCTCCTCCCCTCTGTAGCGGGCGATGGCGGCGCAGTCCTTGTCGCCCCGGCCGGAGATGTTGATGACAATGATCTGATCCCGCTCCATGGTGGGCGCCAGTTCCCGGGCATAGGCCACGGCGTGGGCCGACTCGATGGCGGGGATGATTCCCTCCAGGCGGCTCATGTATTCGAAGGCGTCCACCGCCTGCTCGTCCGTGATGGGCACATACTGCGCCCGGCCGATGTCGTGCAGCCAGGCGTGCTCCGGTCCGATGCCCGGGTAGTCCAGGCCGGCGGAGATGGAGTACACCGGGGCGATCTGGCCGTATTCGTCCTGGCAGAAATAGCTCTTCATGCCGTGGAAGATGCCAAGCCGTCCGGTGGCGATGGTCGCCGCGGTCTCAAAGGTGTCCACGCCCCGTCCGGCGGCCTCGCATCCGATGAGCCGCACGGAGGGATCCTGGATGAAGTGGTAGAAGGCGCCGATGGCGTTGGAGCCGCCGCCCACACAGGCCAGAACGGCGTCCGGCAGCCGGCCTTCTTTCTCCAGCAGCTGCTGTTTAATCTCCCGGGAGATGACAGACTGGAAATCCCGGACGATGGTGGGGAAGGGATGGGGGCCCATGACGGACCCCAGGCAGTAATGGGTATCCGCGATACGGGAGGTCCACTCCCGCATGGCCTCGGAGACAGCGTCTTTCAGGGTAGCGGTCCCGGTGGTCACGGGCACCACTTTGGACCCCAGCAGCCGCATCTTGTAGACGTTCAGGGCCTGGCGGCGGGTGTCCTCCTCCCCCATGAATACCACGCACTCCATATCCAGGAGGGCAGCGGCGGTAGCGGTGGCCACGCCGTGCTGTCCCGCGCCGGTTTCGGCGATGAGACGGGTCTTGCCCATCTTCTTCGCCAGCAGGGCCTGTCCCAGCACGTTGTTGATCTTATGGGCGCCGGTGTGGTTCAGATCCTCCCGCTTGAGGTAGATCTTCGCCCCGCCCAGATCCTCCGTCATGCGCTTCGCGAAATACAGACGGGAGGGCCGTCCCGCATATTCGTTAAAGAGCTCCGTCAGTTCCCGGTTGAACTCCGGATCGTCCTTGTAGTGATTGTAGGCCTCCTCCAGCTCGATGACCGCGTTCATCAGGGTCTCAGGCATGTACTGCCCGCCGTGGATGCCAAAGCGTCCCTTGGACACTGTGCTCATTCCTTTCGTGCGGCGGCTACCGCCGCCTGTATCTTGTCCGGATCCTTCCGCTTTTCCGTCTCCACCCCGCTGGAAATATCCAGTCCCATGGGGTGAAGCTGCGCCACCGCCTGGGGAATATTTTCCGGCGTCAGGCCGCCCGCCAGCAGGAAGGGGCGGGTAATCCCTCCCGCCAGGGTCCAGTCAAACACCTGTCCGGTGCCGTAGCCGTTATCCAGCAGCACACAGTCCGCCGACGAGGCGTTGGCCGCCGCCAGGTCCTCCTGTGTGCGCACTTTGAAGGCCTTCCAGATGGGATGTCCGGGGGCCAGGGCCCGCAGCCGGGCGATGTAGTCCTCGTCCTCGTGACCGTGGAGCTGAGCCACAGACAGGGTATTGTCCTTCAGGAGCTCCGCCACGTATTCCGCCGGCTGGTCCACAAAAACTCCCACCGGTGTGATGCCTTCCCGCAGTCCCCGGCGCAGTTCCCGCACCCGGTCCGGCTCCAGACTGCGGTGGCTGCGGGGAAAGTGAACAATGAAGCCGCACAAGTCCGGTCCCGCTTCGTTTACCGCCCGGATGTCCTCCGGACGGTACAGGCCGCAGATCTTGATCTTCGTCATTGCGCCGCCTCCCGCATGGCCGCCAGCAGGCCCTTTTTATCCCGGGCGCGCATGAGCACCTCGCCCATGAGCACCGCGTCCGCCCCGATCTTCTTCAGCGCGGCGGCATCCTCCGGACCGGTGACGCCGCTCTCCGCCACATAGAGCACCTCCGGAGGAATCCGGTCCCGCAGCCGGGCGGCGTTGGAGAAGTCCACGGAAAAGTCCTTCAGATTGCGGTTGTTGACCCCCAGAATCTTCGCTCCGGCGGAGAGGGCGGAGTCGATCTCCGCCTCGTTGTGGGTCTCCACCAGGGCCGCCAGTCCCAGGGACCCGCAGAGTTCCAGATACCGCTCCACGGTCTTCGTATCCAGAATGGCGCAGATCAGGAGCACGGCGTTGGCCCCCATGGTCTTCGCCTGGAGAATCTGGTATTCGTCCACCGTAAAGTCCTTGCGCAGCATGGGCAGGGCAATCTCCGACCGGATCTCCCGAAAGATCTGATCCGACCCCAGGAACCACTTCGGCTCCGTCAGGCAGGAAACGGCGTCCGCGCCGGCCTCCTCGTAGCTGCGGGCGATCTCCCGGTAGGGGAACTCCGGGGCGATGAGCCCCCTGGAGGGAGAGGCCCGCTTCACTTCGCAGATAAAGGAGAGGCCGGGCCGGCCCAAGGCGGCGGCGAAGGCTGCGCCGTCCGCCGCCCCGCCCTGTGCCGCCAGCTCCCGCATGGCCTCCAGGCTGATCCTCTCCCGGTCCGCCGCTACCCGGCGGCGGGCGTGGTCCGCCAGCTGGTCCAGAATGGTCATGGTCCTTACGCCTCCGGGCGGTTGGATACCTCGATGAACTTCTCCAGCACCGCGGCGGCCTTACCGGAGTCGATGAGCTCCGCCGCCAGGGCCACGCCGTCCTTCCAGGACTCCGCCTTGCCGCCCAGGTACAGGGCCGCGCCGGCGTTCATCAGCACGGCGTCCCGCTTGGGGCCGGCCTGGCCTGCCAGGATCTCCCTCACGATGGCCGCGTTCTCCGCCGGAGAACCGCCCACCAGGTCGCTCTTGGCGCAGCGGGTGAGGCCCAGCTCCTCGGGGGTGATCGTGTAGGAACGGAACCAGCCGTCCTTGAACTCGCACACCTGAGTGGGCGCGCTCAGGGAGATCTCGTCCAGCTTATCGGTTCCGTAGACCACCATGCCCCGCTCCACGCCAAGGCTGATGAGAACCTGAGCGAGGGGCTCCACCAGATAGCCGTCATAGACGCCCAGCAGCATGGTTTTGGGGCTGCCCGGGTTGGTCAGGGGGCCCAGGATGTTGAAGACCGTGCGGAAACCCAGCTCCTTGCGGATGGCGCCCACGTACTTCATGGAGGTGTGATACTTCTGGGCGAAGAAGAAGCACATGCCCACCTCGTTCAGCAGTTCCACGCAGCGCTCCGGGCTCTGCTGGATGTTGACGCCCAGGGCCTCCAGGCAGTCCGCCGTGCCGCACTGGGAGGAAGCGGCCCGGTTGCCGTGCTTGCCCACCTTCATGCCGCCGGCGGCAGCCACCAGGGCGGAGGTGGTGGAGATGTTGAAGCTGTGGGCGCCGTCGCCGCCGGTTCCCACAATCTCGAAGATGGGGATATCGGTCTTTACCGCCAGGGCGTGGGAGCGCATGGCGGCGGCGCAGCCGGCGATCTCGTCGCTGGTCTCCGCCCGGGCGCTCTTGGTGGACAGGGCCGCCAGGAAGGCGGCGTTCTGGGTCTGAGTGGTCTCGCCGCTCATGATCTCGTTCATGACGGTATAGGCTTCGTCGTAGCTCAGATCCTCCTTGCTGACGATCTTGACGATGGCTTCCTTAATCATGGTTCATAACCTCCAGAAAGTTTTTGAGTATCTGCGACCCGTCAGGGGTAAGAATGGATTCGGGATGGAACTGCAGCCCATAGACCGGGTACTCCCTGTGGGCCACCGCCATGACTTCGCCCTCCGCCGTGCGGGCGGTCACCTTCAGGCAGGCGGGCAGCCGGTCCTCGGGGGCGGCCAGAGAGTGGTAGCGGGCTGCGGAAATGGTCTCGGGAAGTCCCCGGAAGAGGGGGCAGTCCCGGTCCAGGGTCATCATGGAGGGCTTGCCGTGCATCAGTCTGCGGGCGTAGGTGATGGTGCCGCCGAAGGCCTCGCAGATGGCCTGATGACCCAGGCAGACCCCCAGAATGGGAAGCTGTCCCGCCAGCTCCCGGACGGCCCGCTCGCAGATGCCGGCGTCCGCCGGACGGCCGGGACCCGGAGAAAGAATCAGATGGGAGGGATGGAGCGCCAGGAGATCCGCCGGGTCCAGGGTGTCGTCGTTGCGCATGACCCGGATGTCCGGGTTCAGAGCCCCCACCAGCTGGTAGAGGTTGTAGGAAAAGCTGTCGTAGTTGTCGATCAGAAGAATCACAGGTCTCTCCCCTTTCCCGCCGTCTCCAGGGCCCGAACCACGGCCATGGCCTTGTTCAGGCACTCCTGGTATTCGTTCTCCGGCACGGAGTCCGCCACAATGCCGGCTCCCGCCCGGATGAAGACCCGGCCGTTTTTCTGAAAGGCCAGGCGGATGGCGATGCAGGTATCCAGATTGCCGGTAAAGTCCAGGTAGCCTACGGCGCCGCCGTAGACGCCCCGCTTGTTGTTCTCCAGCTCGTTGATGATCTGGCAGGCCCGGAACTTGGGGGCGCCGGACAGGGTGCCGGCCGGCAGGATGGAGTCCACCGCGTCCACGGCGTCCTTATCCTGCCGGATCTCTCCCCGCACCGTGGAGCCGATGTGCATCACGTGGGAGAAGCGCAGCACGGACAGGTACTTCTCCACCTTCACCGTGCCGAAGGCGCTGATGCGGCCGATGTCGTTGCGGCCCAGATCCACCAGCATGTTATGCTCCGCCAGCTCCTTCTCATCCGCCAGCAGTTCCCGCTCCAGGGCCTGGTCCTCCTCCGGCGTCGCGCCACGGGGGCGGGTTCCCGCCAGAGGGAAGGTATGGAGGACGCCGTCCTCCAGTTTCACCAGTGTCTCGGGAGAGGCCCCCGCCAGCTCGATGTCGTCGCTGGTGAAATAGAACATGTAGGGAGAGGGGTTCGTGGTTCGCAGAATGCGGTAGACATCCAGCAGGGATCCCTCGAAGCCCGCCTCCAGCCGGTTGGAGAGCACCACCTGAAAGATGTCTCCCTCCCGGATGTAGTGCTTCCCCTTTTCCACCATGGCGCAGTAGGACTCTTTGTCAAAGAGAGCCCGGATGGGCGTGGTGAGCTTCGCCCGCACCCGAGGCTGGGGCTCTCCATGGCGGATCAGCTCCGCCATCCGCTCCAGCTCCGCGCAGGCGGCGGGATAAGATGTGTCCAGGTCCTCCGCATCCGCGCTGACCACCAGGATCATCTTCTGCCGGTAGTTGTCAAAGGCCACCACCTTGTCGAAGAGCATCAGGTCCATGTCCTGGAAGCCCTCTTCGTCCTTCGCGTCCAGCACCAGCGTGGGCTCGGCATACTTGATGTAGTCGTAGGAGAAGTAGCCCACCAGACCGCCGGTAAAGGGCGGAAGGCCCTCGATCCGAGGGCTGCGGTTGGCCTCCACCAGCTCCCGCAGGGCCTGCCCGGGATGCTCCGTCCGGGAGCGGACCACCCGGCCATCTTCGTACTTCATCTGCAGCGCGCCGTCCGTACAGGTCACCTCCAGCGTGGGCTCGAAGCCCAGGAAAGTGTAGCGCCCCCACTGCTGGCTGTCCTCCGCGGACTCCAGGAGGAAGCAGTGGCTGCTGACGTTGCGCAGCACCCGCAGAACCTGGATGGGGGTGGTGAAATCGGAGAGGATCTCCTTGCTGATGGGGATTTTGCGGAAGGGCCCCGCGGCCGCCCTGGCCCTGGCCTCCTTCAGCGTGGGATAGTACATGGAATCGTCCTCCTTTTTCGGGACGGGAATAAAAAAACACCCGTCCCTGACTCAAATCGTCAAGGACGAGCGGTATAAGCTCGCGGTGCCACCTTGATTCACGGCTCCAAGGGAGCCGCACGCTCAGCGGAGTACCGACATACTCCCGGCAACTGACGTATGCCCACACGTTGCAGAATACTGAGTCCCCTCCCGGGAACCGTTCCTTGCACCCTCCGTGATCCATTTGCCTGCCTGCGTTCTGCCCGGCTCTCAGCCGCCCGGACTCTCTGTGAGGGCACAACAGACGTTATCTTCACTTCATCGGTTTGGTTATTCGGTTTGCCACATCTTACACCCGGGGACGGGAGGCTGTCAAGGGGGCGCCGGAAAAAAATCCTGCGGGGCCCCGGCAACCGTCAAAAACCCGAAAAGCGGCCTGAATCATACGGAAATTTCATGCATTTATCGAAAAGCCCGCACTTCCCAAGCCGGCCGGTTCGGGTTATAATGATAGAGAACCCTGGCAACTCTCTGAACAACAAGGAAAGAAGGAGTCAACATGAGCATCAAAGTTGGCATCAACGGGTTTGGCCGCATCGGCCGTATGGTCTTCCGCGCCAGCCTGAATCACCCCGACATCGAGATCGTCGGCATCAATGACCTGTGCCCCGCTGAGTATCTGGCCTATATGCTGAAGTACGACACCATGCACGGCAAGTGCGAAGCCGAAGTCGGCAGCACCGACAAGGCGATCATTGTCAACGGCAAGGAAATCCCCATCTCCGCCGTGAAGAATCCCGCCGACCTGCCCTGGGCCGAGCTGGGTGCCGAGTACGTTGTCGAGTCCACCGGCCTGTTCCTGACCAAGGAGAAGTCCCAGGGCCACATCGACGCCGGCGCCAAGAAGGTCATCATGTCCGCCCCCTCCAAGGACGACACCCCCATGTTCGTCTGCGGCGTGAACCTGGACGCCTACACCCCCGACATGACCTTCGTGTCCAACGCCTCCTGCACCACCAACTGCCTGGCCCCCATCGCCAAGGTCCTGAACGACAAGTTCGGCATCACCGATGGCCTGATGACCACCGTGCACTCCGTGACCGCCACCCAGAAGACCGTTGACGGCCCCTCCCTGAAGGACTGGCGCGGCGGCCGTGCTGCCACCGGCAACATCATCCCCTCCTCCACCGGCGCCGCCAAGGCCGTGGGCAAGGTCATCCCCGCTCTGAACGGCAAGCTGACCGGCATGTCCATGCGCGTTCCCACCCTGGATGTCTCCGTCGTTGACCTGACCGTCAACCTGGCCAAGCCCGCCTCCTATGCCGAAATCTGCGCCGCCATGAAGGAAGCCTCCGAGGGCGAGCTGAAGGGCGTTCTGGGTTACACCGACGAGGACGTGGTCTCCTCCGACTTCCTGGGCGACACCCGCACCTCCATCTTCGACGCCAAGGCCGGCATCGCTCTGACCGACACCTTCGTGAAGGTCGTCAGCTGGTACGACAACGAGATCGGCTACTCCAACAAGGTCCTCGATCTCATCGAGCACATGTACTCCGTGGATCACAAGGCCTGATTTTCAGTCCTTCTTCCCGGAAGCCGTATCGATATACGCGTTCCCAGGCGGGAAACCGGTCTCTGCCGGCTTCCCGCCTTTCTTTCTGCCCGAAGGGAGTTCCATACCCGGAAAGCGGGCGGGCCGGCTGCAAACCGGTCCGCCCGTCTGTCATTTCTTCTTACGCGGAAGGATCCGCCTTCTCCGGCAGTCTGCCGAAGCCCGCGTTGCTCACGCAGTTCTGCCCCTCCTCGCTGAGCATGAAGGCCGCCATGCGCCGGGCCAGGGAGTTCTCCGGGGAGTCGCCCCGCACTACGGTGTAGTTGTACCCGGCCAGCGGGTAGCTTCCGTCCGCCAGGGTCTGATCATCTGGCAGGACGCCTTCCACCTTCAGAAGTTTGAGAACATTGTCCGGCAGCAGGATCATGCTGGCGCCCTGATAATAGTAGTAGATACTGTACCCCAGGGCCCAGGTGGGCGGCACAGTGGTGCCTCCGGGTCCCTCTGCGGCGGGTTTGCCGGCGTTCCAGACATCCGTCAGCACGGACTGCATGCTGGTGGACGTGGTCTCCCGCAGGATGTCCGGGTGGATCTCCTGATCCCCCAGGAAGAACTGCTCCATCTGGGCCTGGCTGCCGCTGTCCCGGTTGCGGCAGTAGGGGACGAAGGTCGCGTCCGGACCTCCCAGCTGATTCCAGTTGTCATAGGCGTTCTCCACGTAGATCTTCCGGATCTGCTCCATGGTCAGATTGTCCACCGGGTTGTCACTGTTGGTGAAGAACACCATGCCGTCCAGGGCCATGGGTGTCTGCTCCAGCGTCACGCCGGCCTCCTCCGCCTTCTTCACGGTGTCCTCCGTGGGGTTCGTGGAGGCAAAGAGGATATCCGCCTCGCCCCGGATCAGACGGTCATAGGAGTAGAAGCTCTTGGAGTTCTTCTCCGGATACTGGGGATGGCTGGTGGAATTGTAGAAGAGGGCCCCGTAGACCGCCTGGGAATAGGGCAGCGTGGAGGTGGAACCGTCAATCACCGGCATCTCCCTGTCAAATCCCCAGTCGATGGCCAGCTGGGTGGGATACCAGGGCACATACCGCTGAGCCTCATAGACCATGAGGATGGCATCCTCCCGGGTGCAGGGCACGGACCAGTTGGCCCGGGGCACCGTCTTCGGAATTCCTTCCCCGTCGAGCTCCCCGGTCTCAATCTCGTCCACCACCGGGATGTTCTTCTTCTGCAGCGCCAGATACGCCTCCAGAGCCCAGTCCGGAATCTGCTCCGCGTCCACCAGGTCCAGATCCTCCACGGTCCCCTCCGGCGCGCTGATCCACCCGATGGCCTTCAGCGCCCGATACAGAAGCACCGTCATCTCGCCCCGGGTCACCATGTCTCCCGGCCGGAAGGTCTCCGCCGCCGCGGCCAGTCCCGCCGCCCGGCTGGCGGAGGCGATGTCATGGTACCAGTCCCCCTGCTTCACATCCGCAAACCCCGGATCGCCCGCCGGCTGCAGGGATAGCATCCGCACGGCCAGGGCGAAGGCCTCGGCCCGGCTCAGAACATGGCTGGCATTGAGATTTCCGCTGCCATCCCCGTTCAGAAGTCCCCGCAGGTTCAGCTCGTCGGTCCCCATAGGGGGATCGTAGGCCTCATGGCCGTCCCAGCGGGTAAACGCATCCGCAAACTGCGCGGGCTCGCCGGAAAACGCCTCCAGAGGCCGGTCCGCCTGGTTCGCGGGCACCGTGGCAAACAGCCACCCCTGGTAGAATTCGCTGGTCAGCGCCACAGGCTCCTTTGTGTCCGCGTAGCGCACGGCAAGTTTCTGCGTCTCCGCCCAGTCCATCTCTTCCCATCCCGGGCAGTAAACCCGCGTTGTGACATAGGCGCCGCCCGGCTCGGTCCGGCGCCACGCCTCCGACGTTTCCGCCGGGGCCGCCGAGGCGCCGGGCACAACCAGCGTCAGCGCAAGGCAGGCCGCCAGGACGAAGGACAGGATGTTCCGTCCCCTGTTTTTCATACAGATCCCTCCTGTTCAAGGTAGACATATGACTACCTTTTATGCTCTCAGTATACCCTTCCATTCCTCTTCCCGTCAAGCCGGCATCCTGTACAAAACCGCAGGGGGTGAACTGTGCAATCTGCACGAAGCACGCCGGCTGGCGCCGGCCCGGGCGGGCGGTCCGCGACGGGAGGGGAGCGCAGAAAAAGGGAAAGGGACGCCCTCCGGAAGGAAGCGTCCCTTTTTCCCTGTGTATGTCCGGCCGAAAGCCGTTCTCAGCCCTTGTTGGGGATCCTGGAGGCGATGGCGCCCGCGAAGGTGGACAAAGGCATGGTCTGGAGAACCACCTTGCCCGGACCGGTGACGACAGTGTTGAAGAGACCTTCGCCGCCGAAGAGCACGTTCTTCACGCCCTTCACCGTCTGCACGTCGATGCCGCAGGTGGCGTCGATCATGGCCAGGTTGCCGCTGTCGACGACCAGCTTCTCGCCCGCCTGCAGGTCATACTCCACGACGGAGCCGTCGAACTCCAGGAAGACGATGCCGTTGCCGGAGACCTTCTGCATCAGGAAACCCTCGCCGCCGAAGAAGCCCGCCATGCCCTTCTTCTGGAAGAACACAGACAGCTCCACGCCCTGCTCGGCTGCCAGGAAGCCGGACTTCTGCACCACAACGGGGGAATCCGGGGTCACGCGCACCGCACGGATAGAACCGGGGAAGCTGCAGGCGAAGGCGATCATTCCGGGACCGTCCTTGGCCGTATAGATGTTCTGGAACATCTTCTCGCCGGTGAACATCCGCCCGAAGGCCTTGCCGACGCCGCCCGCCGTGGTCTGCATCTCCATGTTGGGGCTCATCCACACCATGGAGCCGCTCTCGTTGATCATGCTCTCCCCGCTCTCGAGGTGGCAGATGACCACCGGCATGGGTTCGCCCTGGATTTCGTACTTCATACTCTTACCGCCTTTCCGGAACTGCCCTCCCCGTGTATGTCAGGCAGAATTTACCTGTTCAGTATAGCATGAATTCCGGGCGGTGACAAGAAACATTAAGGAAAGGAAAGCGGACAGCTGCGAGAACTGTCCGCCGGAAATCACTTTGTGTTCAGGGTGCCTGTGGCTTCGCAGGTCAGATAGGCGTTGACAAAGCCGTCCAGGTCGCCGTCCATGACGGCGCCGATGTTGCTGGTCTCATAGCCGGTGCGGTTGTCCTTCACCAGCTGGTAGGGCATGAAGACATAGGAGCGGATCTGGCTGCCCCACTCGATCTGCAGCTGTACGCCCTTCAGATCCGAGATGGTGGCCGCCTTCTCCCGCATCTGCAGTTCCACCAGGCGGGCCCGGAGCATCTTCATGCAGTTATCCTTGTTCTGGAACTGGGAGCGCTCCTGCTGGCTGGCCACCACAATGCCGGTGGGCTTGTGGATGAGGCGCACCGCCGAGGAGGTCTTGTTGACGTGCTGTCCGCCGGCGCCGCTGGCCCGGTAGACCTGCATCTCGATATCCTCCGGGCGGATCTCCACCTCCACGTCCTCCGGCAGGTCCGGCATGACCTCCACGGAGGCAAAGGAAGTGTGGCGGCGGGCGTTGGCGTCAAAGGGGGACACCCGCACCAGGCGGTGCACTCCGTGCTCGCCCCGCATGTAGCCGTAGGCGTTCTCTCCCTCCACCCGGATGGTGGCGGACTTGATGCCGGCGTCGTCGCACTCCTGATAGTCCATGATCTGATACGTGAAGCCCCGCCGCTCCGTCCAGCGGGTGTACATCCGGTAGAGCATCTGGGCCCAGTCCTGGGCCTCCGTGCCGCCGGCGCCCGGATGGATGGTCAGAATCACGTTGGAGGCGTCGTACTGGCCCGTCAGCAGGGTCTCCAGCCGGGCCTTCTCCATGTCCTCCTTCAGAGCGAGAAAGCTCTCCTCCAGTTCGGGCAGCAGAGATTCGTCCTCGAACTCGTTGCCCATCTCGCACAGCGCCATCATGTCGTCCCACTGGGTCTGCCGTTTCTTCTGGCGGTCCACCTTGTCCTGCAGGACCTTGATGCGCTGCTGTACCTTCTGGGCCTTGGCCAGATTATCCCAGAAGCCGTCGGCGGAGGACTCCGCCTGCAGCATGTCCAGTTCCTGGGCCGCCGCCTCCAGGTCCAGAGCCTTTGCCAGCTCCTCCAGGGCGGGAACCAGGTTGTTGAGTTTTACCTTGTACTCGTCAAATTGAAGCATGTTTTCACTCCTGTTTCATGCCCGGCTGTCCGGGGTTTCCGGTTCTCCTGTTGCGTCAGTTCCTCATTATATAGGACCGTCCGGGAAAAGGCAAGGGAAACCTGCCGGTTTTCCGCCGCTCAGGCCAGGAAACCCTTCAGGGTCTCCACCCGGTCGCAGCGCTCCCAGGGCAGATCCAGATCCGTGCGGCCGAAGTGGCCGTAGGCGGCCAGGGGCCGGTAGATGGGCCGGCGCAGGTCCAGATCCCGGATGATGGCGGCGGGACGCAGGTCGAAGGTCTTCTCCACGGCCTGCTCCAGCTTCTCATCCGGCACGTTCCCGGTGCCGAAGGTATCCACCCGCACGGAAACCGGACGGGCCACCCCGATGGCGTAGGCCAGCTGCACCTGGCAGCGGCGGGCCAGACCGGCCGCCACCACGGTCTTCGCCACCCAGCGGGCGGCGTAGGCGGCGGAGCGGTCCACCTTGGTGGGATCCTTGCCGGAGAAGGCGCCGCCGCCGTGGGGCGCGCTTCCGCCGTAGGTATCCACGATGATCTTCCGCCCCGTGAGGCCGGAATCACCCTGGGGACCGCCCACCACGAAGCGGCCGGTGGGATTGACAAAGATCCTGGTCTGCTCATCCAGCAGTTCCGCCGGAACGGTGGGCGTAATCACCAGCTTCACCAGGTCCTTCCGGATCTGCTCCAAAGAGGCCTCCGGGGCATGCTGGGTGGAGATGACGATGGTATCCAGCCGCTTCGGCTCTCCGTCCTCGCCGTACTCCACAGTCACCTGCGTCTTGCCATCCGGCCGCAGATAGTCCACCAGCTTCTCCTTGCGCACGGCGGTGAGGCGCATGGCCAGTTTGTGGGCCAGGGAGATGGGCAGGGGCATCAGTTCCTCTGTCTCGTCGCAGGCGTATCCGAACATCATGCCCTGGTCGCCGGCGCCCACGTCCAGGCCGTCCGACATGGTTCCCTCCCGGGACTCCAGGGACTGGTTGACCCCCACAGCGATGTCAGGGGACTGGTCGTCAATGTTGGTGATGACCGCGCAGGTGTCGCAGTCAAAGCCGAACTTGGCCCGGTCGTAGCCGATATCCCGCACTACGCCCCGGGCGATGCCGGGGATATCCACGTAGCAGGAGGTGGTGATCTCCCCCATGATGTGGATGAGGCCGGTGGATGCGGTGGTCTCGCAGGCCACCCGGGCCTGGGGATCCTTCTTCAGGATGGCGTCCAGGATTGCGTCCGAGATCTGGTCGCAGATCTTGTCCGGATGCCCTTCCGTGACCGATTCCGAGGTAAACAGTCTTTTCGACATAGAGATTCTTTCCTTTCTTTCGTTCAGGGCAGGAAAAAGCGCTCCGCGGGAGGGCGGAGCGCTGTGTCTTCATACACCCTCATCTTTGCGAACTTCTCCGCCGGATTTGGCACCTTACCCTGGCGTCTCCCGCCGGGCAGGTTGCCGCAGCTTCATGGGGCCGGTCCCTCCGCTGCTCTGGATAAGGTATTCGGTTGTCGGCTTTCCATTATAGCACCTTTCCGCATGCTGTCAACCACCATTTCCTGCAAAACGGAAACTTTGGAAGAATCTTTCCGGAGCGTGGCCTGCACCTCTCAGGAATCGATATAGCTGCGGATGCGCAGCTCCACCCCCCGCTCCCGGGCGATGGCGCGGCAGGCCTCGATCTCCTCCGGGCTCTTGTCCTTGTCCACGATGGTGAAAACCACCCGGGGCACATAGTTCACCGCCTCGGCGGCAAAGTCCAGCATCGCCTGATAGGCCTTCTCCCCCTGGATCGGACGGCAGATGGCGGTGTACTCCGCCGCCGTGGAGGCGTTGAGCGAGATGGAGAGGGTGTCGATGCGCCCCTTCAGCTCCGGACACACATCCCGGCCGTGGATCAGGTTCGCGTGGCCGTTCGTGTTGATGCGCACCGGGGGCAGATTTGACCCGTACGTCTCCTTCAGCCGGTCCACCAGCCAGAGCAGATCGTCCATGCGGCAGGTGGGCTCTCCGTATCCGCAGAAGACGATCTCCCGGTACGAGGGGACATCCCGGCGCAGGAAGTCCGCCAGAGCCTCCTCCCGGGTGGGCTCCCGCTCCAGCCACAGGGAGTCCTCCGTATAGATGGAGCCCTGGGCCTTTCCGTGGCGCAGGCAGAAGACGCAGTTGCAGTTGCAGCGGTTGGTCAGATTGACATACAGGGCGCCTTCGTATTCATAGGTAATGGTCATGGCGCGATTGCCTCCCTCTTCAGACATCAATGCGGAAAAAGCGCTTTCCGTTCTCCATGGTAATGCGGGCTACCTCGTCCGGGTCCATCTCCTTCTCCCGGGCGATGGTCTCCGCCACCCGGTAGACATAGCCGGAGTCGTTGCGCTTCTTGCGGAAGGGCACCGGAGTCAGATAGGGAGAGTCGGTCTCGATCATGATCCGCTCCATGGGCAGCCAGCGGATCACTTCCAGCTCCTTGCGGACGTTGGGGTAGGTCACAACGCCGGTGAAGGACAGCATCCAGCCCAGCTTCACCAGGGTCTTCGCATCCTCCACACTGCCGGAATAGCAGTGGTAAACGCCGGTCACATTGGGGTGGCTGCGGACAACCTCCAGACAGTCCCCGTGGGCCTCCCGGTCGTGGACAATGACCGGCAGCCCCAGTTCCTCCGCCAGCTCCAGCTGGGCGTGGAAAACCTGCTTCTGGAACTCTTTGGGGGGATTGTCCTTCCAGTGGTAGTCCAGCCCGATCTCCCCGATGGCCTTCACCTTCGGGCAGCCCAAGGCCAGCTGGCGCAGCTCCTCCCGGGCCTCCGTGGACCAGGGGGCGCAGTCCGAGGGATGGAAGCCCACAGCCGCGTACACATAGGGGAACTGCTCCGCCAGAGACACCGCGATGCGGGAGGTCTCCAGGTCGCAGCCGGGATTGAGAACCAGGTCCACTCCCTTCTCCGGCAGGCCAGCCAGCACCTCCATGCGGTCGGCGTTGAAGGCCCCGGAGTCATAGTGGGCATGGGTGTCGAACACGTGCATGAAACAGCCTCCTCGATCGGGTTTCTTCCGTCGCGTCGCCCGGCAGGCAGGGGCAGGACCGCGGGCAAACAGGCGGTCCGTTTCCGGCCCCTTACCTTAATATATATCGTCTGGCCAGCTGGCTGCGGGAGCCGGAGCCGTTCACCGGTTCCGGGCACAGGCCAGGGACGCTCAGCCGCAGAAAAGGCCCCTCCGGCGCGTTTCGGACGGATGCTCCCCATTTTAGTGCCCCTGTATCGGATTGTCAACCGCTCTTTCCCTCCCGTTTCTTCCGCGTTCCGGGAAATCGGGTGGAGCAAACCGGTGGAAACAGGTGGAGAACCACCCGGGTCGGGGCCGGCCATCTTCTCTGAAGCCGGATCCTCAGCCCTCTTCTGGCGGATTCACCACCCCCGGGAACAGCTCCTCGGCGAAGTCCACCTGGGGCACCTGGAAGCTGCGGCCCCGGAGATGTTCCAGGGGACCGGCCTCCGAGGAAAAGGAGAAGGTCAGTTTATAGGAGTACAGAGCCTGCCCCCGGCGGTTTATGCTCCGGTCCTCCCGTCCGTACTTGCCGTCCCCCAGCAGGGGCCAGCCGGCGGCGGCCATCTGAGCCCGGATCTGGTGGGTCCGTCCGGTCAGGAGACGGCACTCCACCAGGGAGAGTCCGTTGCGGCTGGCCAGCGTCCGGTAGAGGGTCGCGGCGCTGCGGGCCCCCGGTTCCGGCCGGCTGCGGACATAGACCTGCCGGCGGACGGAATCCTTGAAGATCCACCCCTCCAGCTTTCCTTCCCGGGGGCTGGGCGTCCCGTGGACCACGCACAGGTAGTACTTGTCCACTTCCCGGTTCCGGATCTTCTCATTCATCACCCGCAGAGCCTCCGCCGTCTTGGCCGCGATCACAATGCCGCCGGTATTGCGGTCGATGCGGTTGCAGAGGGCGGGCGCGAAGGAGTTCTCCTCCCGGGGCTTCCACTCCCCCTTCTGGTACAGCCATGCCTGCAGATGAGTCAGCAGGGTATTCACCCGCTCCTCCTCATCCGGATGAACCACCTGACCCGGCCGCTTGTTCAGCAGCAGGATCTGATCATCTTCGTAGAGGATCTCCAGCTTCGGCTGCCAGACGCTGAGGTATGCGTTCTCCGGAGCGGGCGTTTCGAAGAATTCGTCGTTGATGTACAGCTGCAGGCGGTCTCCCTCCTGCAGGCGGTCGTCCCGCTTCGCTCCCCGGCCATTGCGTTTCACCCGCTTGAGCCGGATATACTTCTGGGCCAGCGGGGCAGGCAGCAGGGGCACCGCCTTGGCCAGCCAGCGGTCCAGCCGCTGACCGGCGTCATTGCGCCCGATGGTATACTCCTTCATGATCCGCGCTCCTCTCCCGGGCGTCCCGGGCGCCCGTCTCCCTGATTTGACCACAAAAAAAAGGGTTTGTCAACGTAAAAAAGGGTTTGACTTTCCCCACCCGCTTCTATATAATACTCCGTGTGCCATGGCACGAGGCGAAAACGGACCGGAGGAGAAGCTGATGCGTCTGGAACTGCAGGATATCATCCACACCCCCAATGCCAGCAGGTCCTTCCGGTACGAGCTGGACCTCTCGGGGCTCGACTTCTACGGAAGGCGCCCCATCGTCCATCCGGTGGTGGCCGAGGGCAGGGTAACCAACCATGCGGGCGCTCTGGTTCTGGAAGGAACCGCCCGCTCCGAGCTGGAACTGACCTGCGACCGCTGCGGCAGACCCCTGACCCGGGAAAAGACCGTCCCCCTGGACAGTCTGGTGGCCCAGGAACTTGAGAACGAAGAGAACGACGACATTCTCCTGCTGGACGGAACGGAACTGGATCTGGACGAGGTGGTCACCACCGCCTTCGTTCTCGCCATGGATACGAAGATCCTTTGCTCAAACGACTGCAAAGGGCTGTGCCCCAGGTGTGGAGCCAATCTCAACGATGGCCCCTGCGGGTGCCGGCCTGAGACGGACCCCAGATGGGCGGCCCTGTCGCAGCTGTTGGATTGATGATGCTGAGGGACACATACGCGCTCTGCCAGGCGCAAACCGAAGGAGGTGTCATTCATGGCGGTACCCAAGAGAAAGACTTCCAAGGCACGGCGGGACAAGCGGCGCAACTCCCACTGGAAGCTGGCCACTCCCGGCCTCGTAGCCTGCCCGAAATGCGGGGCTTTCCGGCTGCCTCATCGTATGTGCTCCAGCTGCATGACCTACAATGGCCATACCTTTGGCCAGCCTGAGGCGCAGCAGAAGCAGCAGTGATGACAGAAAAACACACCGTCCGGTTCCGGCGGTGTGTTTTTTTGCGCCCCGCGGAGTAAACAGCCGCCGCCGGGTACATCCTACCTCCACAGAATAAGGAGGAATGTACCCATGGACGTAACCGTACCCGCTCCGGAAGAGGATCCCCGGGAGAATCCGGGAGAAAGCCCGGAAACCCGGGACCAGCAGCTGCGGAGCATTCTGGACCTGGGCGCGAGCCTGGTCCGCGCCGGAAACCGCACCATCTATGTGCTCACCATCGTGGGGCAGATCGAGGGGCACCAGCTGCTGCCTCCCGCCTGCAAGAGCACCAAGTACGAACACATTCTCCCCCTGCTGGCCACGCTGGAGGAGAGCGACCAGGTGGACGGGGTTCTGATCCTGCTCAACAACGCCGGCGGCGACGTGGAGGCGGGGCTTGCCATCGCCGAGCTGGTCGCCTCCATGTCCACCCCCACGGTCTCCCTGGTGCTGGGAGGCAGCCACTCCATCGGGGTGCCGCTGGCGGTCTCCGCCCGCTGCTCCTTCATCGCCCCCTCCGCCGCCATGACCGTTCATCCGGTGCGCCTCAACGGCCTGGTCATCGGGGTGCCTCAGACCTTCAGCTACTTTGAGCGCATTCAGGAGCGCATTGTGCGTTTCATCACCGCCAACTCCCACATCCGGCGGGAGGACCTCACCCGCCTCATGCTGCAGACCGGGGAACTGGCCGCCGATGTGGGCAGCATCATCTACGGAGAAGAGGCGGTCCAGCTGGGGCTCATCGACCGCATCGGCGGTCTCTCGGACGCCCTGGCCTGCCTGCACAGGATGATCGAAGAAGGGCGCCAGCCACCGGAAGAGGGACAGGCGTAAAAATTCCGCGCCCGGTCCCGCCTTCTGTGCTATACTGGGAGCAGCGAAAGGGGTGAAAATCATGGATGAGAACCTGTACCGGAAGGCGGTGGAGCTGCGCCATCAGCTGCATCGGAATCCGGAGCTTTCCCTGGGAGAACAGCATACAAAAGAGCGTCTGATGAACTTTCTCAGGGCCGGCTCCCGTCTGGAGCTTCTGGACCAGGGGCGCTGGTTCTGCGTCCTCTGCCGGGGGACGGATCCCCGCCGGCCGCCCATCGCCTTCCGGGCGGACATGGACGCCGTTCCGGTGGAGGAAGATCCGGCTCTGGTCCCCTACGCCTCCCGCTGTCCGGGCGCGGCCCACAAGTGCGGCCATGACGGCCACAGCGCCTCTCTGGCAGCTTTGGGGCTGGAACTGGACCGGAATCCTCCCGGCCGGGATGTGTATCTGGTCTTCCAACACGCCGAGGAGACCGGACAGGGCGCAAAAGAATGCGTGGAGGTCCTGGTGCGGCTGGGCGTGGGGGAGATCTACGGCTGCCATAACCTGCCCGGCCTGCCCCTGGGCACGGTGTGCGTCCCGGAGGGACCCGCCCAGCCCGCTTCCACCGGCCTCGTCCTCCGTTTCACCGGCCGCAAGAGCCACGCATCATATCCGGAAGACGGCCGCAATCCGGCTCTGGCCATCGCCCGGGTAATCACCGCTCTGCCGTCCCTGACCGCGCCGGAGCGCTGGAAGGGACTGGCGCTGGTCACCGTCATCCAGGTGAATGTGGGAGAGCGGGCCTTCGGTACCAGCGCCGGCTATGGAGAACTGCTGCTCACAGTCCGCGGGGAGCGGGAAGAGGAATTTCAGCGCCTGCTGACGCAGGTGGAAACCCTGGCCCGCGAAGAGGCCCGACGGGAGGGGCTGGCTCTGTCTGTGGAGCGGGAGGACACCTTCCCCGCCACCTGCAACCACGCTCCCTGCGCCGCACGGGTGCTGGAGGCAGCCCGGGCCGAAGGCATCCCCACCGTGCCGTACCGGGATCTCTTCCGGGCCTCCGAGGACTTCGGGTGGTACACCCGCCGGCTCCCCGGCGCCATCTTCTATCTGGGCAGCGGAGAAACCTGCCCCGCCCTGCATACGCCGGACTACGACTTTCCGGACCCTCTGATTCCCCTGGCGGTCCGGCTCTTCGCCCGGCTGGCCCGTTGACCGCCGGACCGAATTTGCCTCTTCTTTTTTCCGGGGAACTTTGCTATAATGAAGCAACGAAACTGTCCCGGCCGGTCTCGGCGGTCGGAAGACTGGAGGAACGTCCATGGATCACATCGCCTCCCTGCGCGATACCCTGAAGCGTCTCTGCCCCGCCCTGGAACTGCGGGAGCAGGAACCCATGAGCCGCCACACCTCGTTTCGCATCGGCGGTCCCGCCCGGCTGATGGCGCTGCCCGCGGACCCGGACCAGGCCCGCGTTGCGGTTACCGCCGCCCGGGAAGCGGGCGTCGTCCCCTTCTTTCTGGGCAACGGCACCAATCTGCTGGTCTCGGATGAGGGCTACGACGGCTTTGTGGTGCGCTGCAGCGACCGCTCCGTCTCTTCGCCGGAGCCCGGAATTCTGCGGGCGGGGGCGGGCCTCTCCCTGGCCCAGCTGGCGGTGGCCGCGCTGGAGCGGAAACTGACGGGGCTGGAGTTCGCTCACGGCATCCCCGGTACGGTGGGCGGCGCCGTTACCATGAACGCCGGCGCCTACGGCGGGGAGATCGTCCAGGTCCTGCGCTCTGTCTCCGTCCTGAATCCGGACGGGTCCCGGGCGGAGATCCCGGCGGCGCAATGCGCCCTGGGATACCGCCGCAGCGCCTTTACGGACGGCTCCCGCCTCATTCTTGCGGCGGACTTTACCCTGTCCGAGGGCGATCCGGCTGCCATCCAGGGAAAAATGGACGATCTGGCCATCCGCCGGCGGGAGAAACAGCCCCTGGAGTATCCCAGCGCCGGCAGCACCTTCAAACGCCCCTCCGGCCACTTTGCCGCCGCCCTCATCGACCGCTGCGGTCTCAAGGGCCTGTCCGTGGGCGGCGCCCAGGTCTCCGAAAAGCACGCGGGTTTCGTGATCAACCGGGGCGGCGCCACCTGCCGGGACGTCCTGGAGCTGGTGGAGGAAATCCGCCGGCGTGTCCGCAGCCAGACCGGCGTGGAACTGGAACTGGAGATCCGGCTGCTCGGGGTGGGAATCTCCCCCGCCCGGACGGAGTAACCCGGTCCGGAAAGAAGACAGAAGCCGCACCCGTGACGCTCCGGTCTCCCCGAACCCGGGGAAATTCCGCCGTCACCCACCCGACAAAGGAGAGAATCAGGGATGGAATTTGTCATCATCACCGGCGTCTCCGGAGCCGGCAAAAGCAAGGCCGCCTCTTTCATGGAGGACATGAACTTCTTCTGCGTGGACAATCTCCCCGCCCCTCTGATTCCCAAGTTCGCCGAACTGGGCATGGCGGGCACCGGAGAATACGACCGGGTGGCCCTGGTCACGGACATCCGCAGCGGCACCAGTTTCGAGGGACTCTTTCACGCCCTGGACAGCCTGGAAAAAATGAAGTGCCCCTGCCGGATCCTCTTCATGGAGGCGGATCCCAAGGTCATCATCCAGCGCTACAAGGAATCCCGCCGCTCCCACCCCCTGGAGGGCAGCGCGACCAGTCTGGAAGCTGCCCTCGCCATGGAGTGGAGGATGCTCGCCCCGGTCCGGGAACGGGCCGACTACATCGTCAACACCACCAACCTTTCGACGGCCAAGCTGAAGGGAGAACTGCGCCGTCTCTTCGGACGGCCGGGAGGGGCAGACGGACGCATGGACGTCAAGGTGATTTCCTTCGGCTTCAAACACGGCATTCCCATGGAATCCGACCTGGTGCTGGACGTCCGCTTCCTGCCCAATCCCTTCTATGTGGCGGAACTTCGGACCCATACGGGTCTGGACGCTCCGGTGCGGGACTATGTCTTCGCCAGCCCCGCCACCGGCGAATTCCTGCAGCGCACCTGGAACCTGCTCTCCTGGCTTCTCCCCCGTTACGAAGAGGAGGGAAAGACCGCTCTGGTGCTCTCCGTGGGCTGTACCGGCGGCCATCACCGCTCGGTGGCCATCGCCCACGCCCTGGCGGAGGACATCCGCGCCGCCGGCTGGACAGTAAACGAGAGCCATCGGGATCTGGGCCGCTCCTGATTTCCCCGGGCCTTCGCCCGGAATAAGATCGCAAGGAACGAGGTAACGGCATATGCCGACATCATATCCGTCCCTGCAGCAGTGGGAGCGGGGTCCGAAGATCGTCGCCGTTGGCGGCGGCACGGGCCTGTCCACCATGCTGCGGGGTCTGAAGAAGTACACAAAGAATCTGACCGCCATCGTCACGGTCGCCGACGACGGGGGCGGCTCCGGCATGCTGCGCCGGGACATCGGCATGCCTCCCCCGGGAGACATCCGCCACTGCATGGAGGCGCTGGCCAACACGGAGCCCATCATGCAGAAACTGCTGACATACCGCTTCACGGAAGGCTCCCTGGCTGGCCAGAGTTTCGGCAACCTGATCCTGGCCGCTCTCAACGGCATCACCGGCTCCTTCGAGGAAGCGGTCACCGAGATGAGCCAGGTTCTCGCCATCACGGGCAAGGTAATTCCCGTCACCAGCGCCGACGTGCAGCTGGAGGCCATCTTTGAAAACGGAACCCGGGTGGTGGGCGAATCCCGCATCTTCAGCTTCAAAAAGGAGCAGGACTGCCGTATTCAGCGGGTGGAGCTCATTCCGCCCCGCCCCGCTCCCCTGCCCGCCGCCCTGGAGGCCATCGCGGAGGCGGACCTGATTCTGCTGGGCCCCGGCAGTCTCTACACCAGCATCATTCCCAATCTGCTGGTGGACGGCGTCTCGGACGCCATCGTCCAGGCCCGCGCGCCCAAAATCTACATCTGCAACATCATGACCCAGGACGGAGAGACGGAAGGCTACACCGCCGGAGACCACCTGGAGGCCCTTCTCTCCCACGGGGAACCGGGACTGGTGGACATCTGTCTGGCCAACTCCGCCCCCGTACAGCCGGACCTGCTGGACCGGTACCGGCAGGAGGACGCCGTTCCCCTGCCACTGGACCGGGAGCGCATCGAGGCTATGGGGCTGGCTCTGGTAGAGTGCCCGGTGGCGGATCCGTCGGGCAGCTTCGCCCGCCACGACCCGGACCGGCTGGCCGAGGCCATCCTCGCCATCTACCGCCAGCGGGCCGTACGCATCTTCCGGGGCAAGCGGAGGTACATTCTGGAGGTGTAACGAGGTGACCTTTTCCGAGCGGGTGAAAAACGAGCTGTGCCGCCTTTCCGTCTCCCGCAAGTGCTGCGCCCAGGCCGAGGCCTACGGGGTTCTTCTGTGCGGCAATACCTTTTCCGCAGACGAAATCCGGATCGTCACGGAGAACGACGCTTTTGCCGGCCGTCTTCCGACTCTCTTCCGCAAGGCCTTTCGCCTCTCCTTCGACGCCCTTCCCGAGGGGGCGGACGGGAAAAAGATCTTCCGTATGACGGATTCCCTCAAAGTGCACTCCATTCTCGACGTCTATGGCCGGGATCCGGGCGATCTGGCCCACCACATCAACTTTGCCGTCCTGGAAGAAGACTGCTGCAAGGCCGCGTTCCTTCGGGGCTGCTTTCTCTCCGGCGGTTCCGTCACGGACCCCCTGCGCAGCTACCACCTGGAGCTGACCACCACCCACCTGAGCGTGGGGCGGGAGATGAAGGCCCTCATGTGGGAGATGAACCAGGAGCCCAAGCTGGGCCGCCGGAAGGGCTGCGCCATCATCTATTTCAAGCAGAGCGACCGGGTGGCGGACTTTCTCACCGCCATCGGGGCCCCTTTGAGCGCCATGGAACTCATGTCCACCCGCCTGGAGAAGGACCTCCGGGGCAGCGTCAACCGCCGGGTCAACTGCGACGCCGCCAATGTGGACAAGGCGGTGGAGGCCGCCTTCGCTCACCGCAGGGCCATCGCCCGTCTGGAAGCTCGGGGAGAACTGGAAAAGCTGCCGGACAAGCTGCGGGAGGCCGCCCGGCTGCGGCGGGAACATCCATCGGAAACCCTGGCCCAGCTGGCCGAGCGCTGCGACCCGCCCGTCTCCAAATCCGCATTCAACCACCGGCTGCGCAAGCTGCTGGAGCTGAGCCGGGAAGGACAGTCGGATGCGGCCGCCCATTGAACTGCGGCCTCCGGAGGCCGTCCTGGTGCTGCCCGCCATGTTTCTCTCCTTCTTCTCCCTGCTGGCCCTGGTGCTGGGCGCCGCCGCGGGGCTTCCGCTTCCGGCGGCCGCCGGCGCGCTGGCCCTGGCGGGTTCGCTCCTGCTCTTTCAGTACCAGAAGCGCTGCGTCATTACCCTGAAAGAGGACCGGCTCATCGTCTCTGTGCCCTTCTCCCGCACGGTCTGCCTCTATGCGGACGCGGATCTGCTGCTTCTGCGCCGCAGCCGCTCCCGTCGCCGCTGGACCGCGGGTCTGGGGCTGCAGGACGTGGCCGCCCGGCTGCAGAAGGGGAATCGGGTTCTGGCCGTGATTCCCGCATCCTGGCGGGAGGCCCGGAACTTCGAGGCCGCCATGTCCTTTCTGGAGAGTCTGCCCCTGCCAAAAAAATATCTCTGAGGCCCCGCCAAGGCCCGAACAAGGAGGAATTTCCCTTGCCCGAGTGCTCCTTCCGTCCCGCGGTCCCCGGGGACGAGACCCTTCTTCTGGACTTCATCCGCGCGCTGGCCCGCTATGAACAGATGGAGGACCAGGTCACCGCCACCCCGGATATCCTTCGGGAATGGATCTTCCGGCGGCAGAAAGCGGAAGTAATCTTCCCTGTGGTGGAGGGGAAAGAGGTGGGATACGCCCTTTTCTTCCACAACTTCTCCACCTTCCACGGCAAGGCCGGCCTCTACCTGGAGGACCTCTTCATCCTCCCCGCCTTCCGGGGTCGGGGATACGGCAGGGCCCTTCTGGAAGAGGTGGCCCGGGTGGCCGTGGAGCGGGGCTGTCCGCGTCTCGAATGGGCCTGCCTGGACTGGAACCGACCATCCATCGACTTTTACACAAAACGCATGGGGGCGACGCCCCTGGCGGACTGGACCCTCTACCGCCTGACAGGCGAGGCGCTGCGTCAGGCGGGAAATTCCCCGAACCGTGCCGGAATCTGACAGCCCTTTCCCCATATCGCATCTTCCGACCAGGACGCAGGGATTTCCCCTGCGCCTTTGTCGTTCCCGCCCCCTCTCCCAACCACACGAAAAGGAGGTTTTCCCATGTCCTTTGTCCACCTGCATCTCCATACGGAATTCTCACTGCTGGACGGCGCCTGTCGCATTAAGCAGCTTCCGGAATACGTCCGGAGTCTGGGGCAGACGGCGGTCGCCATCACAGACCACGGCTGTATGTACGGCGTCATCGACTTCTACCGCTCCTGCAAAAAGGCGGGGGTCAAACCCATCATCGGCTGCGAAGTCTACGTGGCTCCCCGGGGCCGGACCCGCTTCCAGAAGGTCCGCGAACTGGACTGGGAGTCCCGGCATCTGGTGCTCCTGTGCCGCAACGAGGAGGGCTACCGGAATCTGTCCTACATGGTCTCCCAGGCCTACCTGGAGGGTTTCTACAACAGGCCCCGGATCGACATGGACCTGCTGCGGCAGCACGCCTCCGGGCTCATCGCCTGCTCCGCCTGCCTCGCCGGCGAGCTGCCCCGTCTGCTGCTGAACGGGCGCTACGAGGAGGCGAAGCGGTTCGCCCTGGAAATGCGGGATCTGTTCGGGGAGGACGGCTACTACCTGGAGATGCAGGACCATGGCATCGCCGAACAGAAGCAGGTCAACGCGGAACTGCTGCGGCTGCACGAGGAGACCGGGATTCCTCTGATCGCCACCAACGACGCCCACTACCTGCGCCAGCAGGACGCTGAGATGCAGGACGTACTCCTGTGCATCCAGACCGGAAAAACCCTGGACGACCCCAACCGGATGCGCTTCGCCTCCAAAGAGTTCTACGTCAAGTCCGAAGAGGAGATGCGCGCCCTCTTTCCCTGGTGTCCGGAGGCCATCGACAACACCGCGAAGATCGCGGAACTGTGCAACGTGGACTTTCAGTTCGGCGTCCACCACCTGCCCGCCTTCCAGCTGCCGGAGGGCTGGACCAGCAGCGACGCCTACTTCGACCATCTGTGCCGGGAGGGCTTCCGCCGCCGCTATCCCGGTGCCTCGGAAGAGTATCAGAAGCGGCTGCAGTTTGAGATGGACATGATCCGCCGCATGGGCTTCGTGGACTACTTCCTCATTGTCTCCGACTTCATCGCCTTCGCCAAAAGCAACGGCATCCCCGTGGGTCCGGGCCGCGGCTCCGCCGCCGGCTCCATGGTCTCCTACTGCCTGAACATCACCGATGTGGAACCCATGCGCTACGGACTCTACTTCGAACGCTTCCTGAATCCCGCCCGGGTGACCATGCCCGATATCGACATCGACTTCTGCATCCGTCGCCGGCAGGAGGTCATCGATTACGTCACCCGGAAATACGGCGCGGACCACGTCGCCCAGATCGTGACCTTCGGCACCATGATGGCCCGGGCCGCCATCCGGGACGTGGCCCGGGTGATGAATTACCCTTACAGCGACGCAGACGCTCTGGCCAAGAAGATCCCCAGCGGGCCGGGGGCTCTGCATATCACCCTGAAGGACTGTCTGAACCTCTCCAAGCCCTTCAAAGACGCCTACGACGGAGATCCCCAGGTAAAGCGCATCGTGGATATGGCCATGGCTCTGGAGGGCATGCCCCGCAACACCTCCACCCACGCCGCCGGCGTGGTCATTACCCGGCTGCCGGTGGTGGATTACGTCCCCCTGGCCACCAACGACGGCACCCCGGTGACACAGTACATCATGACCACCCTGGAAGAACTGGGGCTTCTGAAAATGGACTTCCTGGGGCTTCGGAACCTGACGATTCTGGACGACGCCGTACAGATGGTCCGCCGGCGCAATCCCGGCTTCCAGCTCTCTCAGATCCCGGAAGACGACCCGGCCGTCTACCGCATGCTGTCCGACGGGCGCACCTCCGGCATCTTCCAGATGGAATCCACCGGCATGACCGGCGTATGCACCAGCCTCAAGCCCCAGAGCATCGAGGACATCTGCGCCATCATCGCCCTCTACCGCCCCGGTCCCATGGACTCCATCCCCCGCTTTGTCGCCTGTAAGCAGAACCCCAGCATGGTGACCTACAAGGATCCCAAGCTGATTCCCATTCTCTCCGTCACTTACGGCTGCATCGTCTACCAGGAGCAGGTCCTGCAGATCTTCCAGCAGCTGGCCGGCTACTCCCTGGGACAGGCCGACATGGTCCGCCGGGCCATGAGCAAAAAGAAGCGTGCGGAGATCGAAAAGGAACAGGTCTCCTTCATCTACGGCGATCCGGAGCGCAACATCCCCGGCTGCGTAGCCAACGGGGTCAGCGAGGAGGCCGCCAAGGCCATCTACGCGGAGATCGACGCCTTCGCCGAGTACGCCTTCAACAAGGCTCACTCCGTCTGCTACGCCATCGTGGCCTACCAGACCGCCTGGTTCAAATGCCACTACCCGAAGGAGTACATGGCCGCCCTGCTCACCTCCGTCCTGGGCTCTTCGGAAAAGATCGCGGAGTACATCACCGAATGCCGCAACATGGGTATCGCACTGCTGCCGCCGGACGTGAACGAGTCCGACGCCGACTTCACCGTGGTACCGGGGGGAATCCGCTTCGGCCTGGTGGCCCTCAAGGGCGTGGGACGTCCCGTGATTCAGGGCCTGCTGGAAGAGCGGAAACTGGGCGGTCCCTTCACCGGGTTCCTGGACTTCTGCTCCCGGATGATGGACCACGACCTGAACCGCCGGGTACTGGAGAGTCTCATCAAGAGCGGCGCCTTCGACCACATGGGCTGCCGCCGTTCCCAGCTGATCAACGTCTTCGGGCAGGTGCTGGACAACCTGGTGGTAACCCGCAGACACAATCTGGAGGGGCAGATGAACCTCTTCAGCATGAGCACCCCCACCGGCGAGAGCGCTCTGCCGGACGTGGAACTGCCGGATCTTCCGGAGTTCACACCCCAGGAGATGATCCGCATGGAGCGGGAAGTCACCGGCCTCTACCTCTCCGGTCATCCCATGGAACATTACAAGGACGCCGTCCGCCGTCTGGGGGCGGTCCCCATCGGGAGCCTGCTGGCGGATTTTGCCAGGGAGGACGGCCCCCGGATCTACCAGGACAACCAGCGCCTGACCATCGCCGGCGTGGTCACCGCCTCCCATTCCCGCATGACCCGCAACAATACGCCCATGTCCTATGTGACGCTGGAAGACGAAACCGGCTCCCTGGAGGCTCTCTGTTTCGCCCGGGTTCTGGACGCAAGCGCCGATATTCTCCACGACAACGCCATCCTGGCGGCGGTCGGCAAAATCTCCGTGCGGGATGAAAAGGCCCCTCAGCTGATGGTGGATTCCCTGCAGTCTCTGGAAGGTCCCGCACCCGTCCAGGCCCCCAGCGAACCGATTCCCTGGGACGAACCTCCGGCCCGGTCGTATTCCCGGTCTTCCACGCCGGCCCCCGCTTCTTCCCGCTCCTCTTCCCAGGCTTCCGCTCCGTTCCGTCCCTCCGAACCGCCCCCGCCGGCGGGCACCGGTTCCGCGGCCAGCCGCCTCTACCTGCAGCTGCCCAGCCAGGCCGACCCGCTCTTCCGCCGGGTTTCCCTGATCCTCTCCTTCTTCCCCGGTCGAAACCAGTGCATCCTCTTCTTCCGGGATACCCGAAAGCGTCTCACCACCACCTGCCTCTTCCACAATGCTCTTCTGGAAGAACTGCGCCAGAAGCTGGGGAGCAGCAATGTGGTGCTCAAATAGTCTCCCGCGCTCCGCGGAGAGGGTTCCGGCCCTCTCCGCGTTCCATTCTCCCGAAGCGCGGAAACGGGGCGGAGCTTCCATGGCCCCGCCCCGTCACACAGAAACAATATCACTGAATCACTAATGCCGCCACTTCGCCGGCGGTTCCTCTCCGTCTTTCAGGAAACACAGCGGACGGTAGAGGGTCAGACACATGGTAACGAAGCAGGCCAGGCCGCCCACCAGCTGGGAAATGGCCTCCGCCACAAAGACCCCGGTGGCGCCCATACCCAGAGCGGGCAGGATCACCGTCAGCGGAGCGTTGATGACCACCTTACGGAAAAGGGAGAAGAAAATGGCCTGTTTTGCCCGGCTCAGACCCACAAAGGCGGACTGACCCGCCGTCTGCAGGGACATGGGAATGAAGAGGGCGAAGTAGATCCGCAGCGCCGGCACGCCGGCGGCGATGATCTCCGGCTCGCTGTTGAAGATACGGATCAGCAGTTCCGGGAACAGCATGGCCACCGCCCAGAAGAAACCGGCATAGCCGATGGTAAGGGCCCCCGCAAAGCGAATGGACTCCCGCACCCTGCCGTAGAGCCGGGCCCCATAGTTGTAGCCCTCCACAGGCTGGGCCCCGTTGTTCATCCCATGGACCGGCATGAAGAAGACTTCCCGCAGGGAGTTGATGATGGTCATGACGCCCACATAGAGATCCCCGCCATACACCTTGAGGGTGGCGTTGCACACCACCTGCACCAGACTGTTGGTCATGTTCATGCAGAATCCGGAGAGGCCCAGCGCCACAATCTCCTTTGTCTGGTTCAGATTCAGGCGGATGAAGGGCAGCCGCAGGCGGAGAATCGCCCGCTTCCCCAACAGAAACCAGAGCACCCAGATGGCGGACAGCCCCTGGGAGATGACAGTGGCCAGGGCGGCTCCCCGGATTCCCATCCCCAGGCCGAAGTCAAAGATGAAGATGGGATCCAGCACGATGTTCACCACCGCGCCCAGCACCACCGTGAACATGCCCGTGCGCCCGAACCCCTGGGCGCTGATGAAGGGATTCATGCCCAGACTGATCATGACGAACAGCGTTCCCGTCAGGTAGATGGTCATGTATCCGTCCGCATAGGGGAAGGTCGCGTCGCTGGCCCCGAAGAGATAGAGGATGGGCTCCTTCCAGATCAGAAAGACGGCGGTGAGGACCACACCCAGAAGGAGCAGCAGGGCAAAGGCGTTGCCCATGATGCGCTCCGCATCTTCATCGTCCCCCTTGCCCCGGTCGATGGAGCACAGAGGAGCGCCGCCGGTCCCGCACAGGTTGGCAAAGGCCATAATGATGGAAATGATGGGCATGGTGATGCCGATGCCCGTCAGGGCCAGGTGGCTGCTGCCGGGAAGCCGACCCAGATAGATCCGGTCCACCAGGCTGTAGAGCACGTTCACCAGCTGGGCCGCCGTCATCGGCAGGGCCAGCCCCATGATGTTGCGGGGAATACTCCCCTGCGAAAAATCGTTTTTCTTCTGCGGTGTCAGCGCGGCCAAAGCCCTCCGCCTTCCTTTCGCCGGAATATATTCCGCAGTCTAGCACAGATTTCCCCTCCTGAGAAGAGATTCCCGCCCTTTTTGTGAAAAAGACGCATTCCGGCGCACAGACCGCCCCGTTTTGCCCTGTGTTTTCGTAAGATTGACGGATTTCCTTTCCGGTGCTATACTGGCAGGGATGTCCGTCACTGCGCTCTTTTCCATATCCGGGCTCCCCGCCCCAAGGAGGTCCTTCCCTTGAAACGCCGTCCGGTCGCGCTTGCCGCCGCTCTGGTTCTGCTCCTCCCTTCGCCCCGTGCCGCCTGTGCCACCCAGGTCTTTCCGGACGTCTCCCGGGGCGCCTGGTACTACCGGGCCGTGGAAACCGCCGCGGAGCGGGGATGGATGCTGGGCGTGGGCGACGGCACCTTTGTCCCCAACCGGACCCTGGGCTGCCACGAATTTCTCACCCTCCTGGTCCGCTCTCTCTTCCCGGACCTGACCTCCGCCATCTCGGATCCCTGGTACCGGGAATCCTGCGACGCCGCTCTCCATGCGGGACTTCTGGAGGGTACGGATCTGCTCCTGCGGCTGCAGGCCAGCGGAGGAAACTGGGAACAGGCCGGAGCCTCCGGTCCTCTGAACCGCCTGGACATGGCTCAGATGCTCTTCAACGCGCTTCGGCTGCGGGGGAAGGCCCCGGAGAACTCCTCCGCGGAGGTACCCTCCGAAATCATCGATCGGGACGCCATCCCGCCCCGCTTCCGCGCCGCGGTTACGGTCTGTTTCGAGGCCGGTCTGCTCCGGGACACCGGAGATGGCCGCTTCAACGGCACGGACACCGTGGACCGGGCCCAGGCCGCCGCCGTTCTCTGCCGGCTCTGGGAAACCGTGACCGGGGAGCTTCTGCAGACGGATCCATTGCCGGAGGATGTCCTGGCCGGTCTCCAGGCGGACGTGCTGCGGCTGGTCAACCAGCGGCGGGCCGAAGCGGGCCTGCGCGCCCTGGAGCCGGACCCGCGGCTCTGTGCGGCCGCCCAGATCCGAGCCGACGAGATCACGGAACTTTTCGAGCACACCCGTCCGGACGGCAGCGGCTGCTTCACTGTCCTGGACTCCCTGGGCATTCTCCGGGGTACCGCCGGAGAAAACATCGCCCGGGGCTACGATACCCCCGCCGAAGTGGTAGACGGCTGGATGAACTCGCCGGACCACCGGGTCAACATTCTGGATCCCGCCTTCCGCTATCTGGGAGTGGGCTGCGTGGTCCTGGGAAAACGCGCCTTCTGGGTCCAGCTCTTTACCGGCTGACCCCGATTTCTCCCCGGGAGCGTCTGTGACAAAGGAGGTCTCCTATGAAGTACCGATCCGCTGCCCTTCTGCTCGCGCTTTCCCTGCTGGTTTCCGCCACGCTTCCCTCTTTCGCCGCCGGACGCTTTCCGGACGTTCCCGCCGGGGCCTGGTACGCCGACGCCGTGGAGGCCGCCGCTTCCCGTGGCTGGATTCAGGGCACCGGCAACGGCTCCTTCGCTCCGGAGCAGAAGATGGCCTGGAGCGACTTTCTGACTCTGCTCACCCGCATGTTCTGTCCGGAAACCGTACAGCTGTATGTCTCTTCCGCCCTCCGCTGGTACGACCCCTACTGCAACGCCGCCCTCTTTACCGGCATGCTCTCCGGCACGCAGCTGCTGGCGGCCATGGATCCCCCGGGCAGCGGAGACTGGAGGCAGTGCGGGGCGGAAACGCCCCTCTCCCGCCAGGAGATGGCCCTCGTCCTCTGCAACTCCGGAGTATCCGCCCCGGCGGACCTCTCCGGGGACGGACAGATTGCGGATTGGGATCGGATCCCGCAGAAGTATCGGGAGGCGGTTCTGGCCTGTTACAGCGCCGGACTCCTTCAGGGGGACGAACAGGGGCGGTTCAACGGGGAGCGCACCATGACCCGGGCCGAAGCAGCCGTCATCCTCTGCCGGATGTACTCGTACCGCACCGGGGAAACGCTTCCCGGAACGGGAACCGCCAGCGCCGAAGATACCCTGACCGCTTACCGGCAGGAGGTTCTGCGGCTTGTCAACCTGGAACGCGCCCGGGAAAACTGTCCGGCTCTGATCCTGAATGAGGCGCTCTGCGCCGCAGCCCAGGTCCGGGCGGAAGAACTGGCGCAGAATTTCTCCCGGGACCGTCCTGACGGGCGGGACTGCTTTACGGTTCTGGACGACGCCGGCATTGTCTGCACCCGGGCGGCAGAGAACCCTGCGGCCGGACAGCGCACGCCGGAGGAAGTGGTCCGGGCCTGGATGGAGTCCTCCGGGCATCGGGCAAACATTCTCACGCCGGAGCTGCGGAAGCTGGGCGTGGGCCATGTGGTCAGCCCCTCCTCCCCCTATGGAACCTGCTGGGCACTGCTGCTTACAGACTGAGCTCCGGCCCTGCCGGCCATTCTGAAGAGAAATTTAAGATTTTGTTCATGAATTTCGCGGTCTGCCCGGTGTATCATGGCCCAGACCACACCTGGAGGTGATCTCCCCATGCGTCTGTACCGATGGCTTACCCGGGAGCGGTGCCGTCCTCTTCTCCGCCCCTCCCTCTTCTTCCTCGCCGTGATCTGCTACGAGGAACTCTTTCTGAAGCTCTACTGCTTCCACGCTCTCACCCCCCAGGGACTGATTTTCACCTTCCTGTTTTCCCTTCCTTTCGCCCTGCTTCTGGGTCTGCTCTGCGCCGGGGTCACGCCCCGGCGGGGACGGCTGCTCCTTCCCCTCTGCACCGGCGTCGTCTCGCTGTGGATGGGCGCCCAGATTGTCTACTACCACCTGTTCAAAACCTTCCTGACCCTCTTCTCCATCACCAAAATGGCGATGGTGGCCAGGTCCTTCGGGGGCATGGCGGGGGGCGAACTGGCCCTGAACTGGTTCCCCGTGCTGATGATGGTTCTTCCCTTCCTGCTCTCCGTCTTTCTGCGAGGCCGGCTGATTCGGGAGGTATCCTTCGCCCTGCCCCGGCTCCGCTGGGCCGTTCTGGCCGCCTGCGTACAGCTTTTTACCCTGGGTATCGTCCTCCTCTGCGGGGGAGGAACCCTCTCCCTGCGCTACCTCTACACCCGGGCCGCCGCCCCCGTGCTGGAGGCCCAGACCTTCGGCATGCTGACCCAGACCCATCTGGAGGTGCGGCGGGTGCTCTTCGGCATCGAGCCGGACGACCCCAATCTGCGCCATCTGACCAAGTGGCGCCGTCCCCTCTCGGACCGTCCGGTCCCGGAAGATCCTCTGCAGGAGGACGTCTACCCGGCGGACTCTTATCACATCATGGACATCGACTTTGAGTCCCTGATGGAAGACGAGAAGGACGAGGATCTTCTGGCGGCCCACCGCTGGTTCCAGCAGCGCCAGCCCACGCCGAAAAACGAATGGACCGGTGCCTTCGAGGGAAAAAACCTCATATGGATCGTGGCAGAGGCCTTCTCCACCCCGATTCTGGACCCGGAACGCACCCCCGCCCTGTGGAAGCTGTCTCACGAGGGCATTCTCTGCGACAACTTCTACACCCCGCTCTGGGGCGTGTCCACCTCGGATGGAGAGTACGTCACCACCACCGGTCTGATTCCCAAATCCGGGGTGTGGAGCTACTCCCGCTCCTCCGAAAACTACATGCCCTTCGCCCTGGGCACCCAGTTCCGGAAGCGGGGCTACACCACCATGGCCTTCCACGACTACCTCTACAACTACTACGACCGGGACCGCTCCCATCCCAACATGGGCTATGACTACCAGGCCCTGGGCCAGGGACTGGAGCTGGCATCCGGAAATGAATTTCCAGCCTCCGACGAGGAGATGATGGAGGTCACCGTGCCCCGCTTCGTCCACGAGGACCACTTCATGGTCTACTATCTGACCGTGAGCGGCCATCTGAACTACAACCTGGAAGAGAACGCCATGTCCCGGAAGCACTGGGACGAGGTGGCGAACCTTCCTTACAGCGACAGCGTCCGCTGCTATCTGGCCTGCCAGCAGGAACTGGAACTGGCCATGGAGAGCCTTCTGTCCCAGCTGGAGGAGGCGGGAAAGCTGGAGGACACCGTCATCGTCCTCTCCGCGGATCACTATCCCTACGGGCTGACCGACGAAGAATACAGCGAGCTGCTGGGCCACGAGGTGGACCCGGTCTACGAAATCTATCGCAACACCCTCATCCTCTGGTCCGCCGGCATGGAGACCCCCACCCGGGTCCAGAAGGCCTGCTCCAGTCTGGACATCATGCCCACTCTCTCCAACCTCTTTGGCCTGGAGTACGATTCCCGGCTCATCATGGGGGAGGATATTCTCTCCAACGAACCAGGCATGGTCATCTTTTCCGACTACAGCTTCCTGTGCACCAGGGGGCGCTACAACTCCTCGGAGAACCTGTTCACCACCTGGGACGGCTCCGAGCCGGACGAGGACAGCACCGCCTCCCTGATGGCGGAAGTCCAGAACCGGGTGGCCTTCTCCGCCTTCATCCTGGACAACGACTACTACCGGCTTGTGCTGAACGGACCGCCCCGGGAGGACAGTTCCATTCTCTCCTCTCTGCTGCAGAATCCTCCCTGGAACCGGGACGACCGGCCCGAAAACAGCCGGGATCCCTGACCGGAAGGAGCCTTCCCATGAAGCGTATGCTCCGTCACCCCGATGTGGTTCTCTTCCTGGCCCTCCAGAGCGTCATCTGGCTGGTTTTCCTCGCTCTGGATCTCCGTCACGGAGAGACCACGCTGCTCAAGTACGCCTCCATCGTCCTCTGTCTGCTCTTCGCCCTGGCGGAGTGCGCCCGGGGCGGCGATCCTCTGGTGGGCGCCGCCCTGTTCTTCACCCTGGGGGCGGATACCTTCCTGCTGCTGCTGGACCGCTCCTACGCGACGGGCATCGCCCTCTTCTGCGTGGTCCAGGCCCTGTACCTGATCCGCCTGTACGGAGCCACCGGCGGGCACACCCTGTGGCCTCTGCGGCTTCTTCTGCTGCTGGCCGCTCCCCTGCTGCTGCGGGCCCTGAACCTTCTGAACGGAGTCAATCTGCTGGCTCTCTTCTACTTTCTGAACTTCTTCTGCAACGTTGCGCTGAGTTTCCGGCTGAAAAGTCCCGCCATGCGGCTCTTCTCCGCCGGCCTCGCCCTCTTCCTCTGCTGCGACCTGTGCGTGGGAGCGTTCAACCAGCCCGACCTGATTCCCGCCGTTCTCCGGGAACCGGTGCGGGTGGGCATGTGGCTGTTCTATCTGCCGGCCCAGGTCCTGATCGTCCTCTCCGCCCATCCTGTCTGGAAAGAATGTGATCTTTCATGAATCCGGACTTCCGGGAAAGCCGTCTGGCTTCCGTTGTCTATGCCATCCTGACCGCCCTGCTGATCCTCTCCGGGGCGGTCGCCGTGCCGCTGCTGTGCCGCCCCTTCTACTACGCCCATATTGAGGCTCTCCACCTGCCCGAGTACACCGCTCTCACCGCCGATCAGATCCGGGAGGCCTTCGACCAGGTGATGGACTTCTGCCTGGGGCAACGGCCCGATTTCGCCGCCGGCGTTCTCCCTTTCTCCGAATCCGGCGCCTCCCACTTCGCCGATGTGAAGGTCCTCTTCCTGCTGGACCTGAAGATTCTGGTGTGCGTGGTCCCTCTGCTGCTGCTCTGCTGCCTGGCCTGCCGTCTGCTCCACCGGAAACCCGCCCGCCTGCTGGGCCGGGGCCCCGGATTCTGGGCCGCCGCCGGCCTGGGCACTGCCTTTCTGGTGATCGGAGGGCTGGCCGCCCTGGACTTTGACCGGGCCTTCACGGTCTTCCACTCCATCTTTTTCCCCGGCAAGACCAACTGGATCTTCGACTGGACCACGGACCCCGTGATCCTCATCCTGCCCGAAGACTTCTTCCGCAACTGCGCCCTTCTCATTCTGGGACTGGTGGTCTTCTGGTGCGCCATTCTCATCGCCGCCGATCTGCTGGCCGGCCGCCGCCGGAAGGAGACTCCGCCTCCAGCCCCCTCCTGCCCGGGCCGTCAGGGAGGGAACGCATGATGGAGAGCACTCTGCGGGAAGTGAACCTGGAGCGGGGCATGCCCCGGGCTGACCAGGCCATCCGCCAGCTGACCTTCGAGATCCACCACAGCCGTCACCTGGGCTGCCGCGTCCTCAAAATCATCCACGGCTATGGCTCCTCCGGGGCCGGGGGTCGCATCCGGGTGGAGGCCCGGGCCTACCTGGGCAGGCTGCAGAAGCGCAGGGAGATCCGAGGCTTCATCCCCGGCGAGGAGTTCTCCATCTTCAGCGAGGACACCCTCTCCGCCTTTCGGATCTGCGACGAGCTGCGCCGGGATCGGGATCTGGAGCGGCACAACAACGGGGTCACCTTCATCCTTTTGTAGGAATGCACAAATTTTTTCCTGTTTTTCCTGTTGCCGTCGGTCAGGTTATCGCCCCCGACCCGCAAATTTCCAGCTCCTTTTTCCCACACCACCATATCCAGTGGTTATCCTGTTACGTTTCCACAATATGTAGTGGTACCCAGGCTGCGTTTCCATTTTGACACCATTTTGCCCAATCCAGGAGGCGCCCGTTTTTTCCTGCTTGCATTCCGGAGCGGACCGGGTTATAATGGTCGCCATATCAGGAACACGAAACCGGCCAGACGATGTCCGCAGGAAAGCGGCGCATCCCCCCGCAGGGGTGGATGGCCCACCGATGGTGTAACGCTCACAGGTAAGCAGACTGCAGACGGATGGCACTCTGGAGACGCCCTCCACGCGAGGGGGCCGAAGGTGCAAGCGGCATATCCTGCCGCCAAACTCTCAGGCAAAAGGACAGAGGCGTGTAAGGGGAGTTTGTGTGTTCTCCCCGAAACCACTCCGTTCTCAAAGGGGAGTACGGCGCTTTGGGCCGCGCCCCCTTTTTCTGTGCCGTTTTCAGGTTCTGCCCCGAAAATGGAGGGAAATGAAGTAATGGAAATGATTGAAAGCATCAACAGCGCGATCAATGGCTTTGTATGGGGCCCGATCATGCTGGCCCTGCTGGTTGGCACAGGCGTCTTCCTGACCATCCGGACAGGGTTCATCCAGGTGCGCTGGTTCCCCTGGATCATGAAGCACACCATCGGCTCGGTCTTCAAGAAGTCCGACAAAACCAAAAAAAGCGAGAACACCCTGACCCCCTTCCAGGCCATGACCACCGCTCTGGCCGGCACGGTCGGCACCGGTAACATCGCCGGCGTCACCGGCGCGGTCTTTGTCGGCGGCCCTGGCGCAGCGTTCTGGATGTGGGTCTCCGCCTTCTTCGGCATGTGCACCAAGTACAGCGAGATCGCCCTCGCCATGCGCTACCGCGAGACCGCCGAAGACGGTTCCCACAGCGGCGGTCCCATGTACTACATCCGCAACGGCCTGGGCAAGGGCTGGGGCTGGCTGGCGGCCATCTTCGCCGTGCTCGGCGGTCTGGCTTCCTTCGGCATCGGCAACATCTCCCAGTCCAGCGAGATCGCCGGCGCCGTCCTCGGCCTCACCGGCATGTCTGACAGTTTCTCCAGCCGCGTGATCATCGGCGTCGTGCTGGCGGCCATCGTCGCCATCGTCATCGTGGGCGGCGTCAAGCGCATCGGCACCGTGACTTCCTACCTGGTGCCCTTCATGTCCTGCTTCTTCATCATCGCCGGCATCCTGGTCATCATCCTGCGCATCACGGAAGTTCCCGCCGCGTTCGCCCAGATCTTCGCCAGCGCGTTCAGCATGCGGGCTGTCGGCGGCGGCGTCTTCGGCTACGCCTTCATGGTCGCCATCCGCCAGGGCTTCGCCCGCGGCGTCTTCTCCAACGAAGCCGGTCTGGGCTCCGCCCCCATCGCCCACTCCGCCTCCTCCACCGAAGAGCCTGTGGAGCAGGCCATCTGGGGTGTCTTCGAGGTCTTCGTGGACACCATCATCATCTGCACCATCACCTGCCTGACCGTCGTCCTCTCCGGCATGGAGCTGGGCAATGGCGTACCCGCCGAGTTCCCCTCCAACGGAGCCGCGGCCGTGGCCGCCTTCAACTCCATCCTGCCCGGCAGCATCGGCGGCACCATCATTCAGATCAGCCTGCTGTTCTTCGCCCTCTCCACCATCATCAGCTGGAGCTACTACGGCGTACAGTGCTGGGGCTATCTGACCAACAACAACAAGACCGTCACCCTGATCTATAAACTCATCTTCATCGTGGTCTGCGTGGTCGGCGCCACGGGCTCCGGCAAGCTCATGTGGGACATCTCCGACACCCTCAACGGCGCCATGGCCATCCCCAACCTGATCGCCCTGCTGCTGCTGTCCGGTGTGGTCACCAAACTCACCAGCGATTACTTCGGCAAGATCAAAAAATAAGCCTTTCCCGGGCGGACAGCGGTTCAGACCGCTGTCCGCCTTTTCCTGTTCCAGCCCCCTTTGTCCCGGTCCGAATTTGCCCTTGCAGTTTCGGCGCTCTTCTGCTATGCTGAAGAGAGGGAGGGCTGTCCATGAAGAAACCAAGGCTTACCGTCTGCGCTTTGCTGTTCGTCCTCGCTGTCATCGCCATTCTCTCTGTCTGCAGCCGGTTCTCCACATCCCTTTCGCCCATTCTGGACTATATAACGTGGGACCGCTGCGAAATCATCGACCCGGAAGGAAACCGTCGGCCCTTCGACCTGTATGGGGATCCGGCGGAGTGGAACTGCGAGGAGGGAGATACCATCTTCGTGGAGGGAACGCTCCCCAACCTGGAGGACATGCCGGAACTTTACGATTACGACGGGTACCTCCTGATGAACTATGTGGACGCATCGGTCGCTGTCTTTCTGGACGGGGAACTGTACTGCGAGGTCTCTTCCATGGACATGGGACAGCCCCATGACTTTCAGCTCCTCAATATTACGCTCCCTGCGGACAAAGCCGGCAGTACCATTGCTCTGGAAATCGTCCCCGCAGATCCCATGACGGCCGCCCTTCCCACCTACGCCCGGTTCACCAGCGACTCCACCAACCAGCTCTTCTGGTTCGGTTCGTCCAACCATTACGCGCTTCCGGCCGGTGCCTACGCCCTGGGGTTCCTGCTGGTTCTGGGTCTCTTTCTGGTCAGTCTGGCCATGGAGGTTCCCGTCTGGAGCTCTCTGCTGCTGGCAGCTGTCTTTCTGCTCAACTTCCTGCGGGAACTCTCCCTGCAGTCCGGATATCTGTTTCTCCCCGATTCCGTCTATCGTCTCACCAGTTCCTTCCGCTTCTCTCTGGTGCCGGTTTTCCTGACGGCGCTCTACCTCTTTCTCAACCGGCGGAAAAACATCTGGCGCCCCCTTGCCCGGATGGCCGCCTGGGCCCTCGCCGCGCTGGCCCTCCGCTACGCAGGCTCTTCCCTGACCGGCGGTATCTTTTCCCTTTCCGTGCAGGATACCATCCGCGCCATCTCCCGGGGATCCCCGTGGGCCCTTCTGCTTCTCCTCAACACCTGCCTGACCATGGCCTGCGCCGCCATCGCCGCGTTCGACCTGGTTCGCAGCCAGCTGTCCATCCGCAGCGAAAGGAACGCCCTTTCCCTGCGCAACCGCATGATCATGGAGAACTACCACACCATCGAGCAGAGCATCCAGAACATGTCGTCCATGCGCCACGAGTGGAAAAACCAGCTGACCGCCATCTCCCTCCTGGTCCAGCAGGAGGACCTGGACGGGCTGAAGCAGTTTCTGGAGCAGATGAACCTCAATCTGACCCGACTGTTGCCGCGACAGTACAGCAAGCACTTCGCCGTCAACGCCATTCTGCAGAACGCCGCTGCCCGGGCCAACGAGCTGGGCATCGACTTCCAGGCCACCGCCCCCATCTCGGAGCAGCTGTCCATCGACGAAGGAGACCTCTGTTCCCTGTTGATGAACATGCTGGATAACGCCCTGGAGGCGGCCTCTCACGTTCCGCCGGAACAGCGCCAGGTTTCCTTCTCCATCAGCAACCATCAGAACGTAGTGGAAATCCGCTGCGAAAACAGCTACGACGGCCATCTGTCCCTGGACGCCTCCGGCAACCTGCAGAGTACCAAACCGGATGCGGGCCAGCACGGCTTCGGCGTGGCCCAGATGCGCCTCATCGCCTCCCGCTATGGAGGCCCCCTGGAGATCGGCCGGACCACGGACCGCTTTATGGTCCGGACCACGCTCACCCTCAAATAGCCCGCGGAACCCGCCTCCGCGGGCTTTCCGCGTCTCCGCCCGGAAAGATGGCAAAAAACATCTTGTCAAAGCGGACATTCTGTGCGAGAATAGAATTCATCCAACCGGTACAGAAGGGAGCGAAAGGCGCCGGTTCTCCCCGGACCCCGGGTCATGGGCCGTACGCCATCCTTATGAGCGATCTCTTTGAAAAATCCATCCACACGCTGGAACTGCCCCGGGTCCTGGACCTGCTGGCCGACTGCGCAGCCACCGAGGAGGGACAGGAGCGGGCCCGGGCCCTGCGCCCCATGACCGATCCGGAAGACGTGGAGCGGGCCCAGCAGGAGACCTCCGCCGCCCTGCACATGCTGGTGCTCCAGGGCTCTCCGCCCCTCTCCGGAATCCGGCCGGTGGCCGACTCCCTGCAGCGGGCCCAGATGGGCGGCACCCTCAACACCCGGGAACTGCTGGATATCGCCTCCCTGCTCTCCACCACCCGCAGCGTGGCCGCTTATGGAGCCGGCGAGGAGAAGACCCCCATCTCCCACCTCTTCCGCTCTCTGACCCCCATCCGCTTTCTGGAGGACAAGATCACCGGTTCCATCCTGGCCGTGGACGAAATCGCCGACTCGGCCAGCTCCGAGCTGGCCTCCATCCGCCGGCGCATGCGGGCCACCCAGGCGAAAATCCGGGACATTCTCCAGAAGCTGATCTCCTCCAGCCAGGCAAAATACCTGCAGGAGTCCCTCATTACCATCCGCAAGGACCGCTACGTGGTTCCCGTCAAGGCCGAACACCGGGGCAACATTCCTGGCCTCACCCACGACGTGTCCGCCACCGGCTCCACCTACTTCATCGAGCCCATGGGCGTGGTCAAGGCCAACAACGAGCTGCAGGAACTGACCGCCCTGGAAAAGAAGGAGATCGACCGCATCCTGGCGGAACTGTCGGACGACTGCGCCACCCACCGGGAGGACATCGCCGAGGACTACCAGCTGCTGATCTGGCTGGACTCCATCTTCGCCCGGGCCCAGCTCTCCGTGAAGCTGGAGTGCATCCAGCCGAAGCTCTCCACCCGGGCGCTCAATCTGAGGGGGGCCCGTCACCCCCTGCTGGACCCCAAAACGGCGGTCCCCAACGACCTCTCTCTGGGAGACACTTTTGATACCCTGGTGATCACCGGCCCCAACACCGGCGGCAAGACGGTCACCCTGAAGACCATGGGCCTCATTACGCTCATGGCCCAGTGCGGCCTTCACATCCCCGCCCGGGACGACTCCACCGTCCGTGTCTTCACCCGGGTGCTGGCGGATATCGGCGACGAACAGTCCATCGCCCAGAACCTCTCCACCTTCTCCTCCCACATGACGAACATCGTGGGCATTCTGCGGGAAGCGGACGAAAACTCCCTCGTTCTCTTCGACGAGCTGGGCGCCGGCACGGACCCCGTAGAGGGCGCCGCTCTGGCCGCCGCCATCATTGAGGAAACCCGCAGCCTGGGCGCCCGGGTGGCCGCCACCACACACTACGCCGAGCTGAAGGTCTACGCCATGACCACGGAAGGGGTGGAAAACGCCTCCTGCGAGTTTGACGTGGATACCCTGGCTCCCACCTATCGGCTGGTCATGGGCATCCCCGGCAAGTCCAACGCCTTCGCCATCTCCCGCCGTCTGGGACTGTCCGAGCACATCATCACCCGGGCCGCCGAGCGCCTCAACGCGGAGAACGTGCGCTTTGAGGACGTGCTCACCCGCCTGGACCTGCAGCGGCAGGAGATGGAACACGACCGGGACGAGGCCAGGCGGCTGCGCCAGGAGATGGAGCAGTCCGCGGAAAAGGCCCGGGAGTACCGGAAGAAGCTGGAGGAGGAGCGCTCCAAAGTGGTGGAAAAGGCCCAGGCCGAGGCGCGCTCCATCATCGAGGAAGCCCGCACCGCCAGCGACCTGGCCGTCAGCCAGCTGAAGGAGCTGCAGAAAAAGCAGGACCGTCTGGACTGGCAGCAGGTCAACGAGGGGCGGGCGGAAGCCCGCCGGCTGCTCAACGAGGCGGAGCGGAACCTCCGCGGCGGAGCTGTGGAAGAGGAGGCGCCGCCGTCCACACGTCCGGCCAAAGCCGGAGACACCGTGGAGCTGGTCTCCATGGGCACCCGGGCCACCGTGATCAGCGTCAGCAAGGACGGCTCCCTGCAGCTGCAGGCCGGGATTCTCAGGATCACCGCCCGCCAGGAGGAGGTACGGGTCATCGAAGGGGAGACCGAAACGCAGAAGGAGACCCGCCGCGTCATCTCCCGGGCCCAGCATACCCTGCGCGCCGCCGCCACCCCCTCTCAGGTGGATCTGCGGGGCATGATGACCGACGAGGCCATACTGGTTCTGGAGCGCTTCCTGGACACCGCTGTCCTCGGGAAGCTGGAGACCGTCACTATCATCCACGGCAAGGGCACCGGCGCGGTCCGCACCGCGGTCCGCAACTACCTGCGCCGCAGCCGCTACGTGAAGTCCTTCCGCCCGGGCCGCTACGGCGAGGGCGAGGACGGCGTCACGGTCGCGGAGCTGAAGTAACCCGGAGCGCCGAAGCGGGCGGGAATGGGGCCAGAATCCCGCCCGCCCCGCTCCCCGCCGGCGCTTTCCGGCATCCAGGGAAGAATCCTGCATAATTTTGCCCGGGCGCCAGCCCCAATTTTTGTGAAAAAGCTCTGTAACTTTTGTGGAAATTGACATTGACGCAATCGGGTTTTAAATGGTATCCTATCCTTACACATTACGACGATTCGGAGGTACGGCGTATGTATAGTCAGGAAGCAGTCGTAAACAACCAGGTCGGTCTGCACGCCAGGCCCGCTACGTTCTTCATCCAGAAGGCCAACGAGTACAAGAGCTCCATCTGGGTCGAGAAAGAGGAGCGCAAGGTAAATGCCAAGAGCCTGTTGGGCGTTCTCTCCCTGGGTATCGTCAAGGGGACCCCCATCCGGCTGATCGCTGACGGCGCGGACGAGAAGGAAGCGGTCGAGGCACTGTACAAGATGATCTCCTCTGATTTTTCCGAGTAAGCTGTCTGCAAAAAAGGGCGTCGCGTATGCGGCGCTTTTTTTGCTATTCGCAAGGAGGCTATCGTGACTTTTGACGAACTGAAGGAAAAGGCCCTCTCCCTCCCTCTGAAACCCGGTGTCTACATCATGCAGGACAGCCGCAACACGGTCATCTACGTGGGCAAGGCCAAGGCTCTGAAGAACCGGGTCAGCCAGTACTTCCAGGATTCCGCCGCCCACACGGAGAAAACCCGGGCCATGGTTTCCCAGATCGACCACTTCGACGTGATCATCGCCGACTCGGAGTTCGAGGCCCTGGTCCTGGAGTGCTCGCTGATCAAGCGCCATCAGCCCCGGTACAACATCCTGCTCAAAGATGATAAGGGCTACCCCTATATCCGGCTCTCCCGGGAGCCCTATCCCCGCTTCTCCCTGGCCTCGAAGCCGGCGGAAGACGGAGCCCGCTACTTCGGCCCCTACGCCAGCCGTCACAACACCCAGGCCATCATCGACGCCCTGCAGGCCGCCCTGCGCCTGCCCACCTGCCGGCGGAAATTCCCCCGGGATATCGGAAAGGAGCGGCCCTGTCTCAATTTCCACATGGGCAAGTGCGACGGCTACTGCCGCAGCGCGGACCTGGAAGAGCGGCACACCCAGGCCATCTCCCAGGCGGTCTCCCTGCTGGAGGGGCGCTTCGCGGACGTTCAGAAGAACCTGACTGCAGACATGGAACGGGCCGCCGAGGAACTGCGCTTCGAGCAGGCCGCGGAAATCCGGGACCGGCTGAAGGCCATCGAACTGCTGAACCAGCGCCAGAAAGTGGTGGCGGGATCGCTGGCGGACACAGACGTTACCGGCTTCTGCCGGGGCACGGCGAAGAGCTGCTTTGTGGTTCTGCACTACATCTCCGGCGACCTGACCGCCAAGGACTACAGTCTCATGGAAACCCCCATGGAGGAGGACGAAGAAAGCGTGTTCTCCTCTCTGGTCCGGGCATACTATGTGGACAGGCCCAGGCTGCCCCGGCAGATTCTTCTGCCCTGCGAACTTCCGGACCGGGTGCCCCTGACCCGCATGCTCTCCGAACAGGGAAACCACAAAGTGGACCTGGTCACGCCCCAGCGGGGCGCCAAGATGGACCTGGTGCGTCTGGCCAACCAGAACGCCCGGGAGGAAGTGGAGCGTGCCACCACCCGGGAAGAGCACCAGAACCGTCTCCTGGAACTGCTGGGTCGCATGCTGGCGCTGGAGGGACCGCCCCGGCGCATGGAATCCTACGACATCTCCAACCAGGGCGCCAGCGACATCGTGGCCTCCATGGTGGTCTATGCGGACGGAAAGCCTCTGAAAAAGGACTACCGCCGCTTTAAGCTCAAGGACATGGCGGGCCCCGACGACTACGCCTCCATGGAACAGGTGCTGAAGCGCCGTTTCCGTCGGTTTCTGGACGGGGATGAAAAGTTTTCCGGCCGCCCTGATCTGCTGCTCATCGACGGCGGTCTGGAACATGTGCGGGTGGCCAGACGGGTGCTGGACACCATGGGGCTGGAGATCCCCGCCTACGGCATGGTCAAGGACGACCGCCACCGTACCCGTGCTCTGGTCCATCCGGACGGCCGGGAAATCGGCATCCAGGCCGTGCCCGCCGTCTTCTCCCTCATCGGCCAGATCCAGGAGGAAACCCACCGCTTCGCCATCGAATACCACCGCCAGCTGCAGACCGGCCACGTGAAGACCTCTGTTCTGGACCGGATTCCCGGCGTAGGCGAAAAGCGTCGCAGCCAGCTGCTGCGCCGCTTCGGCACCATCAAAGCCATCCGGGCCGCTACGCCGGACCAGCTGCGTCAGGCGGTGGACAGCCGCACCGCCCAGGCGGTCTATCAGTATTTTCACCCGCAGCCAGCGGAAGGAAAGGAAGAACCCCTATGCGCGTCATCTCAGGGCAAGCCCGTGGCCGGAAGCTGAAGGAACTCCCGGGCATGGATACCCGCCCCACCACGGATAAAGTAAAGGAAGCCCTGTTCAACATCATTCAGTTCGACGTCGAAGGGCGCCGGGTGCTGGACCTCTTCGCCGGCACCGGTCAGCTCGGCATCGAAGCTCTCTCCCGGACCGCGGAATTCTGCGTCTTCGTGGACCAGCGCAAAGAGGCAATCGACGTCATAAGGGATAATCTGGCGCTGTGCCGCTACACCGACCGGGCCCAGGTCATCCAGGGGGATTCCCTCGCCTTTCTTGCCTCCTGCCGGCAGAAATTCGATCTCATCTTCCTGGATCCCCCCTACCACACCGATCTCCTGGAGCAGAGCATTCAGGGCATCCTTGCGTTTGACATTCTCCATGATAATGGTATAATGGTCTGTGAGACTGCTGCGGACCGCATCATGCCCTCCGTAGACCCCCCTTACGTCTGGGGGAGAGATTATCGGTACGGCAAGATCAGGCTGACCCTCTGCCGCCGTCAGAGAGCGGGAGAAATACTATGAGCATCGCCATCTACCCCGGAAGCTTCGATCCGGTGACCCTCGGACACCTGAACATCATCCGGCGTGCCGCCTCCTGCTTCGATCAGCTCATCGTCTGTGTAATGGTCAACTCCGCAAAGCAGGGCATGTTTACCCCGGAGGAGAGAGCGGACCTTCTCCGTCGGGTGACCGGCAACCTCCCCAACGTGGAGGTGGACCGCTCCAACGAACTGCTGGCCTCCTACGCCAGACGCCGGGGCGCCACGGTCGTGGTCAAGGGTCTGCGCGCGGTCTCCGACTACGAACAGGAAGTGCAGATGGCGGTCATCAACCGGAAACTGAATCCCCAGCTGGAGACCATGTTCCTGGCCTCCAGCGACCGCTATACCTACCTCAGCTCCACCATCGTCAAGGAAATGGCCCGCTACGGAGCCAATCTGGCCGGTTTCGTCCCCCCGGAGATCGAGGAAGACGTAGCCCGGCGTATGAGAATCATTCAAGGAAAGGAAGGCTGAACCCATGGCCAGCGGCGTAGACGAATTACTGGATATGCTCTTCGAGATGATCGATGAAGCGAAAAACGCTCCTTTTGCCTCCGACAAGTGCGTCATCGAGCGGGATCGGGCCCTGGACCTGATCGATGACATCCGCAGTCAGTTCCCCATGGAACTGAACGAAGCCAAAAAACTGGTCGCCAACCGGGTGGATATGATCGCCTCCGCCAAGCGGGAAGCGGACTCCATCCGGAAGACCGCCGAGGACCGGGCCAAGCAGCTTCTGGCCGCAGAGGCCATCTATCAGCAGGCCAAGGCCCGGGCCAACGAGATGATGCAGCAGGCCGAACAGCGCTCCCGGGAGCTGAAGATCTCCGCCCACGAATACTGCGAGGACGCTCTGCGCCGCACGGAAGAAGCGGTGGCGGAGGCCTATGACGAGATCAAAAAATCCCGGGTCCGCTTCCGCTCCGCCGCCGGCATGGGCGCTCCCTCCTCCGGCGGATCCGCCCCCCGCTCCATGTACAACGCGGCGGCGGACGAAGACTGAGCTTTCGCATTTCTCCCAGCCCGTTCCGGGGCGGGGAACCGGCAGTGCGCCGGTTCCCCGCTCTTTTTCTGTCCTCATACGCCCCGAGCGGAAACACAACGGGGCGGAAACCCGGCCGCAGCCGGATTCCCGCCCCGAAAAGGACGAAAGAATCGGATTTCCGTGTCTCCTGTATTTCCTCAGGCCCGGTTCTGAGCCTCCACCAGCCTTACGCCGCAGTACTGCTCCCGCAGTTTGGGCTTCTCGATCTTGCCGGTCGCATTACGGGGCACATGGGCAAAGATGATCTTCCGGGGCCGCTTGTAGCGGGGCAGTCCCAGGCAGAAGTCGTTGATCTCCTCCTCCGTGCAGGTCATGCCCTCCTTCACCTGGATGATGGCGGCGGCGATCTCGCCCAACCGCCGGTCCGGCAGTCCGATGACCGCCACATCGTGCACCTTGGGGCAGGCCGCCAGGAAGTCTTCAATCTGCACCGGATAGATGTTCTCCCCGCCGGAGATGACCACGTCCTTCTTCCTGTCCACCAGGAAGATGAAGCCATCCTCGTCCTGCCGGGCCATGTCTCCCGTATGGAGCCAGCCGTCCTTCAGAACCTCGGCCGTGGCCTCCGGGTTGTGGTAATAGCACACCATGACGCCGGGGCCCTGGACGCACAGCTCGCCCACGTCTCCCTGCTTTACGATCTGATCGTTCTCGTCCACGATCTTCACTTTCCACCCGAAACCGGGCACGCCGATGGCGCCCACCTTGTGGACGTTCTCCAGGCCAAGATGCACGCAGCCCGGACCGGTGGACTCGGAGAGACCGTAGTTGGTGTCGTACAGGTGGTTGGGGAAGTAGCTCAACCAGTGCCGGATCAGGGAGGGGGGAACCGGCTGGGCGCCGATGTGCATCAGCCGCCACTGGGAGAGCTGGTAGTCCTCCATCTTCAGTTCGCCCCGATCCAGAGCCGCCAGGATATCCTGAGCCCAGGGCACCAGCAGCCAGACGATGGTGCACTTCTCCTGGGACACGGCGTCAAAGACCGCCTTGGGGGTGTTGCCCTTCAGCAGAACGGCCTTGCTGCCGGTGTAGAGGGAGCCGAACCAGTGCATCTTGGCGCCCGTATGATAGAGGGGCGGGATGCAGAGGAAGACGTCCTCGTGGGTGGTTCTGTGGTGAACGGCCTCCAGATGGGCAGACTGGGACAGAGCCTGGTGCTTGAGAAGGATGGCCTTAGGGAAACCGGTGGTGCCGGAGGAGTAGTAGATTGCGGCCTCGTCGTCGTCCTCGATGAGAACCTTGGGGGCCACGCTGGAGCAGTTGGCCGCCGCCAGGTGGTAGTCCTCGGCGAAGGTAGGACTGAGGGTCTCGCCCACAAAGAACAGCAGACGATCCCGGCCGATGCTGCCCACGATGCTCTCCACGCGGCCGATAAAAGCCGGGCCGAAGAAGAGCACGTCGGCGTCCGCCAGCTTGACGCAGTACTCGATCTCCTCCGCAGTGTAGCGGAAATTCAGAGGAACGGCGATGGCTCCGGCCTTCAGTATGCCGAAGTAGATGGGCAGCCATTCCAGACAGTTCATCAGCAGGATGGCGACCTTCTGGCCCTTCCGGATTCCGCGGCTCATCAGCAGGTTGGCGACCCGGTTGGCCTTCTCGTCAAACACGGACCAGGTGATCTCCCGGCGGTAGGGCATGGGATTGACGGGCTGAATCAGTTCGTATTCCTTCCAGGTCACCCTCTGGACTTCCTGGACCTCTGGGTTGATTTCTACCAGGGCGACCTCGTCGCCGTACAGCTTGCTGTTGCGCTCCAGCAGATCGGTAATGGGCATGGCGTTCGACACGTTCCTTTCCTGAACTCTTACTTTACTGGTTTGATCCTTTAAACCGGTAAAGTGAATGATACCCCATCCCGGCCCGGCTGTCAAGCGGGGAAAACCGGTTTTCATGCCGGAATCTCCAGAATCTGGAGTAATCTGAAAATTCCTGTTTACTTTCACACTTTAAGGTGTTATATTTAAGGGGCAGGCTGCGGAGCAGCCCGACAGACCGAAAACGAATGGAGCGATAGCCCATGGCAAAGGCAGGACACCGCGAACGCAGTATGGCCCTCTACGAAACCATCCTCAGGCTCAGGAACCTGGAAGAGTGCTGTCGCTTTTTTGAAGACCTGTGTACTCCCACCGAACTGCGCTCCATGGAGCAGCGGTTCGATGTGGCGGTCTACCTGCAGCAGGGGCTGGTCTACCTGGACATTCTGGAGAAGACCGGGGCCAGCAGCGCCACCATCAGCCGGGTCCGCCGGTCCATGCTGGACAACGGCGCCGGCGGCGTCATGCAGGAGGTCATCGCCCGGGAGCGGGGCGCCGACGCCGGACGGAGCGAACCGGACCGGCCGGAACAGGACCTCCAGGCAGGTTCATAATACGGAAGAAAGCAGGGATCCCCATGAAACAACTGATGCTGGGCAACGCCGCCGTTGCCCGCGGGCTGTACGAGGCCGGAGTTGGCGTTATTTCCAGCTACCCGGGCACGCCCAGCACCGAAATCACGGAGGAAGCCGCCCGCTTCAGCGAAATCTACTGCGAGTGGGCCCCCAACGAGAAGGTCGCCATGGAGACGGCCTTCGGCGCCTGCCTGGCCGGAACGCGGAGCTTCTGCGGCATGAAGCATGTGGGCCTGAATGTGGCCGCCGATCCCCTGTTCACCGTCTCCTACACCGGCGTCAACGCCGGCATGGTGATCGCCGTCGCAGATGACGCCGGTATGCATTCCTCCCAGAACGAACAGGACTCCCGCCACTACGCCCGCGCCGCCAAACTGCCCATGCTGGAGCCTTCGGACTCTTCGGAGGCCCTGGGCTTTGCGAAGCTGGCCTATGAACTGTCCGAGCAGTTCGATACCCCGGTTCTGCTGAAGATGTGCACCCGGGTGGCCCACTCTCAGTCTCTCGTGGAAACCTCTCCCCGTGCGGAGATTCCTCCGAAACCCTACGAGAAGAACATCGGAAAATATGTCATGATGCCCGGCAACGCCATCCGCCGCCACCCTGTCGTGGAAGAACGGACCCGGAAGCTGGCCGCCTGGGCGGAGACCGCGGACATCAACCGCGTGGAGCCCGGCGACGACCACAGCCGGGGCATCATCACCTCCTCCACCAGCTATCAGTACGTCAAAGAGGTCTGCGGAGACCGCTTCCCCATCCTCAAACTGGGAATGGTATGGCCCATGCCGGAGCGGAAGATCCGGGACTTCGCCGCTTCCGTGGAGCAGCTGGTGGTTGTCGAGGAACTGGACGGCTTCATCGAGGCCTTCTGCCGGGAGCTGGGTCTCTCCCCCGTGGGCAAGGATCTCTTCTCTCCCCTGGGCGAGCTGAGCCAGACCATCGTGGCGGAGAAACTGGGCATTCCACACGAATCGGGTCTGTCTCTGGAAGAGACGATTCCCAACCGTCCTCCTGTCATGTGCGCCGGCTGCCCCCACCGCGGTCTCTTCTACACCTTACATAAGAACCGGTGCACGGTTCTCGGCGATATCGGCTGCTACACCTTGGGCGCCGTGGCCCCGCTGGCCGCCATGGAGATGACCCTGTGCATGGGTGCTTCCATCTCCGCCATTCACGGCTTCAACAAGGCCCGGGGCGAGGAGAGCGAAGGAAAGACCGTGGCCGTCATCGGCGACTCCACCTTCATGCACTCCGGCATGACCGGTCTGGCAAACATCGCTTACAACCAGTCCAACTCCACCGTCATCATACTGGACAACTCCATCACCGGCATGACGGGCCACCAGCAGAACCCCACCACCGGCTACAACATCAAGGGCGAACCCGCCGGAAAGATCGATCTGGAATCTCTGTGCCGGGCCATGGGCTTTCAGCGGGTCCGGGTGGTGGATCCCTACGACCTGAAGGCCTGCGACACCGCCGTAAAGGAAGAGCTGGCCGCAAAGGAACCCTCCGTCATCATCAGCCGCCGTCCCTGCGCCCTTCTGAAGTATGTGAAGCACAAGGCCCCCCTGGCGGTGGATCCCGAGCGCTGCCGGGGCTGTAAGTCCTGCATGCGCATCGGCTGCCCTGCCATCTCCATGAAGAACGGCAAGGCGGTGGTGGATGCCACCCAGTGTGTGGGCTGCGGCGTGTGCGAGCAGCTGTGCGCCTTCGGCGCCTTCCACAGCACTGCGAAGGAGGGTTAAGTTATGGAAACGAAAAACGTCATGATTGTCGGCGTGGGCGGGCAGGGTTCCCTGCTGGCCTCCAAGCTGCTGGGCCATCTGCTCATGGAGCAGGGCTACGATGTCAAGGTATCCGAGGTCCACGGCATGTCCCAGCGGGGCGGCAGCGTGGTGACCTATGTGCGCTACGGCGACCGGGTCAGCTCCCCCGTCATTGACCGGGGCGAGGCCGACTTCATCGTCTCCTTCGAGCTGCTGGAGGCCGCCCGCTGGCTGAACTGGCTGAAGCCCGACGGACAAATCGTCACCTCCACCCAGCAGATCGATCCCATGCCCGTCATCACCGGCGCCGCCGCCTATCCGGAGAATCTGGTGGAAAAGATGAAGGCCACCGGCGCGAAGGTGGACGCCCTGGACTGCCTGGCTCTGGCCAATCAGGCAGGCAGCAGCAAAGCGGTGAATCTGGTACTGCTGGGCCGCCTGTCCCACTACTTCGGTGCCCCGGACTCCGCCTGGCAGGAGGCCATCGAGGCGGTTGTGCCTGCGAAGTTCCTGGAACTGAACCGGAAGGCCTTTACCCTGGGCCGGGATGCCTGAAGCCTTGGATCTGCTGGCCGTTGGCCTGGGGGGAGGGCTGGGCGCGATATGCCGCTACGGGATCAGCCTGCTCCCTCTGAAGAGTTCCTTCCCCCTCGCCACCCTGTTTACCAATCTGCTGGGCGCCCTTCTGATCGGGTTTGTGGCCGGTCTGGCTTCCCGGGATGTTCTCTCTTCCCGGGCAAACCTCTTCTGGCGCACCGGCGTATGCGGAGGCTTCACCACTTTTTCCACGTTTTCTCTGGAGACGCTGCGTCTCCTGGAGGAACGGAAACTGCTGACCGGCGGGCTTTACGCCGCGCTGAGCGTCGGCCTGTGCCTGCTGGGCGTGGCCGCCGGTCTCCAGCTGAGCCGCAGAATTCCCTCCCTGTAACCCCGCTTCGGGTCCGGCTGACGCTTCTCTTCCGGCCTGACCCGCTCCCCTGTCCGCGCAGGTCATGGATTTCCCCCTGTAACTTTTTTCACACGAAAGGACTGATCCCCCATGGAAAGATATTACCAGCCTGAAATCGAGACCGCTTCGAGAGAGCAGATCAAAGCCTGGCAGGACGAGCGCCTGGTCAGGCAGGTCCGCAACGTCTGGGACAACGTCCCCTATTACCGCAGGAAGATGGAAGAAAAGGGCGTTACACCGGACGATATAAAGTCCACGGAGGACCTGTACAAGCTGCCCTTCCTCTCCAAGGCGGATCTGCGGGACGCCTATCCCTACGGCCTGCTGGCCCGTCCTCTGAAGGACTGCGTGCGCATCCAGTCCACCTCCGGCACCACCGGCAAGCGGGTGGTGGCCTTCTACACCCAGCACGACATCGACCTCTGGGACGAGTGCTGCGCCCGGGCCATTGTGGCCGCCGGCGGTACCAACGAGGACGTGTGCCAGGTCTCCTATGGCTATGGTCTGTTCACCGGCGGCCCCGGTCTCAATGGCGGCTCCCATAAGGTTGGCTGTCTGACCATCCCCACCTCTTCCGGCAACACGGAGCGCCAGATCATGTTCATCATGGATCTGCACGCCACCATTCTCTGCTGCACTCCCTCCTACGCGGCGTACATCGGCGAAACCATGAAAGAAATGGGATACACCCCGGATCAGATCCCCCTGAAGGCCGGCATCTTCGGCGCGGAAGCCTGGTCCGAGGAAATGCGCCAGGATATTCAGAATACGCTGGGCATCAAGGCCTACGACATCTATGGCCTGACCGAGATCTCCGGCCCCGGCGTCTCCTTTGAGTGCTCCGCCCAGACCGGCATGCACATCAACGAGGACCATTTCATCGCCGAAATCATCGATCCCCAGACCGGCGAGGTCCTGCCGGAGGGCTCCCAGGGCGAGCTGGTCTTCACCTCCATCACCAAGGAAGCTTTCCCACTGCTGCGCTACCGCACCCGGGACATCTGCATCCTTACCCGGGAGAAGTGCCCCTGCGGCCGCACCCACGTGAAGATGTCCAAGCCCAGGGGCCGCACCGACGACATGCTCATCATCCGCGGCGTCAACGTCTTCCCGTCCCAGATCGAGACGGTGCTGCTCAACCACGGCTACCCGGCCAACTACCAGATCATCGTGGACCGGGTCAACCACACCGACACCCTGGACGTCCAGGTGGAGATGACCCCGGA
>CANRFA010000001.1 GCA_947629775.1 uncultured Oscillospiraceae bacterium | reverse complement strand
TGCGTAGGAGCACCCCCGTGGTGCAACACGAACGTAGTTCGTGGTGCACACTTGACCGCACGTGATGGTGCAAAGCAAACGCACCAGATGGTGCAAAGGACTTAGGAAATGGGTGCGAAGCACCGGGGAAATTGGGGCCGCCGTCAGGCGGCCCAGGGAGGGCGGAGCCCTTGGCCAGCTCTCCCCCCGAGGGGGGAGAGAAATTCCATAAATTTCCATGGGTTTTTCTGGTTATCCGTCCTGTTTCTGATCAGCCGCAGAAACTACAGGACTAGCCCCGGAAACCGTAGCGCTTCCTCATGGATTCATCCTTGAGAGTCAGCGCATAGAAGTTGGTCAGGATCCGGTCACAGATGCTGTCGGCGATCATGGCCTGCCAGAGGCTCTTGTGCCAATCCTTCCGCTGGCACTGCGTGCAGAAGATGATGGGCGTCTTCTTCCTCTCACGGGCATCCAGCACCTCGTACACTGCGACTTGGCGGTCCTGCGATACTCAGCGTAGATCTTGTTGAACTGGGTCTGCCAGTAGGCATTCTTCCCCGCCTCGTCAGCCTTGACCGTATACTCGGTCCACAGCAACCGCAGGGTAACGTTGGGCCTCGCAGTCTCCCTGGCGATCCACTCACAGTCCGGCTGGAGGTACGGCGATTCCTCCTGGTTCGGCTTCCTGTCCGTACGCTTGTTCCCGTACAGCCGCTCGGCCACCTCGCCTTCGCTCATTCCGCAGGCGATCTCCCAGTTGAGCCCCTCCTCGGCGGCCCGCTTCAGGGCCCTGGACACGGTGTTGCGGCCAACGCCCAGGCTCTTTGCGATGGACACATTGGAGAAGTGCGCATCGTGGAACCGGAGCATATCTCGATAGTGCGTCATACTTACCTCCTGATAATGATTTCCAATTTCTGGGTGCCTCATTATACAGGAGAGTCTGCACCATTTCCAGCGTTTTTCCATGCACCACGAACAGCGGTCAGGCTGCACCACGAGCAGCGGTCAGGCTGCACCACGAGGGGCGTTTTATGCATCTGACCTCTGGCACTGCACCATCTCACATCTGCCGTGCTTCTCCAACCGTTGGAAGCGCCTTTTCTTCAGCCTGATACCTCAGAGCATGCGCTCCCGCTCCATCCCATGGGCTGCTTCCCCACCTGTCAGCTTCGTTTTCCCCGCAGAGGCGTTTTTTGACTTCCATCCTCTATTACGGTATCCCTGCTGGACCCATATCCTCAGCCTTCTGCTCATCAGTCCTCTCTCCCTCTGGAACATCAAGAACCTATCGTTTACCAGGATCCGGGGCTTCTGCCCCCGTACGCCCCTTCGTTCTCCCCCCGTTGATTGTTTCTGACCTCTGGGACTGCACGATCTCACATCCGCAGAGGTGCTCCACCCGTTGGAAGCGCCCTTCCTTCAGCCGGATGCCCCAAAGCATATGGCCCCGCTCCTTCCCGTGGGCTGCTTCCACATCTGCCAGCCTCGCTTTCCCCGCAGAGGCGTTTTTGACTTCCATCCTCTACACGGTATCGTTGCTGCCCCCCACGCCTCAACCTTATGGCTCCATGCGCTCACTCCCTCCTGGCAGACAAAGCACACATCGCTTTCCAGCATTCGGGATCCAGGGCATCTGCTTCCGTACGCCCCCTTCGTTCTCCCTCCGTTGACTGTTTCTGACCGTTGGCGCTGCGCTATCTCACATCTGCCGTGGTTCTCCACCCGTTGGGAGTGCCCTTCCTTCAGCCGGATGCATCAGAGCATGTAGTCCCGCTCCATCCCGTGGGCTGTTTCCACATCTGTCAGCCTCGCTTTCCGCACAGAGGTGCTTATCTGACTTCCATCCTCTATTACGGTATCGCTGTTGGTTCCGTATCCTCAGCCTTTCGGCTCCCTGCTTTGCCTCTTTCAGCTCATCCGTTCGTCCCATTTCCCCTCGCAGGTTTCGCGTCCATCGATTCCAGATACCCATATCGTTCGTTCCTGATTCTGTTCACCACTTCACCCTCACCTGTTCCTCGCTGCCGGCTCTATTCGACCTGCTACCTGTCAGGGAATCCCCGTCCGACCGAAGGGCTTATCACCACCCCTGTGTCCTACTGCGAACTGTCCAGGCTCCATCCTGCTGGCCGCTTCTTTCTCCTCTTCCGCTTCAAAGTTCCGATCCCCTTCCTGGCACCACGGAACACCGTTCTCCTTCTGACAGACAGACGCCCATAGTCTCCCGAACTGCGCGCAGGCACACCCGCAGCCACCGAGTTGACCGATCCCGTCCTCTGATCCTGGTTCCTCATACGAAGTCGCATCCCCGTCTTTCCTGCTGACCCCGACTGTTCCCCCAGGTCCATAAGCCTGCCTGAGTGATCCGGACTGAATCGATTCGAGAAGAGGGAAAGAAAAAAGCCGGACCGCATGTACGATCCGGCATCCTGCCCGCTGGTTCAGTTTCCGCTCTGCTCCGGGGAACCGCTGAGAACCAGAATCCCCCTCAGCGATTCCCGCACGGTGCGGGAGAGGTAATTCGCCATGACCTCGGTATCGCCGCGCCCCCGGTCCTGAACCCACTCCACCAGAAGGCCGGCGAGGGCGTCCTCGTAGAAGTGGACCAGGAAGGAGCGGTAGCCCGGCTCTATGGTACGACCGGACTCCTCCTCCGCCACCTGCAGAAGAGAATCCACGATGTTGCGGAACTCGTCCAGGAAAAGGCGCTTCAGTCCGTCCCTGCCGAGGGAATCCAGGACGCAGTTGAGCATGTGGTCGTTTTCTTCCACGTAGCGCATGACAAAGCGCACGGCGCCTTCGAAATCCGTACGCAGATCGAAGGAACGAAGAACGCGAAGAACATCTTCTTCCAGGGTCCACTTCAGAAGGTCGTAGATGTCCGCGAAGTGATAGTAGAAGGTCTTGCGGTTGAACTGAACTTCCTGGATCAGCTCGCTGACCGTGATCTTCTCAAAGGGTTTGCGGAGCATGGCCCGTTTCAGCGCCTTGGAGAGCGTCCGTTTCGTGTACAATGAGATTTCTTCGTGTTTCACAGCATTCCCTCTTCCCCATTGGAATGCCCCATTGTATCACAGGGACGCAAAATCTTCAACCACAAAGGCAGAAGCCCCACAATCCTGGCATTCTGTCCGGTATGACCACACCTGCCCGAATCTGTCCGTTTCCGGGCAGGAGGTCGCGGAGTAAGATAAACTGGTAATTTTGCGGACTGGCGGACCGGTTTATCCTCCCATATCTGGAATTAAAGGTTGATATTTCCATCCTTACGGATTCCGGTTCCCCTCCTTTCACTTCCGGACGCGGGAGCATGAGAGGGAAAGCAGCGCTGTCCGCAGGCGAAAAGGAGGGATAACGGATGGAGGAAACCAAATCCGGCGGATCGTTTTTCGACACCCTGGCCCGGGTCATCGTGGACAAGAGGAACATCATCTTCCTGTTCTATGCGGTGGCGCTCGTGTTCTCCATCTTTGCGTCCGGCTGGGTCTCTGTCTGCAACGACCTGACCGCCTACCTGCCCGAATCCACGGAAACCCGCAGGGGTCTGACGATCATGAACGACGAGCTGATCACCTACGGCACCGCCCGGGTGATGGTGTCCCATGTGGACGAACAGACCGCCCGGGACCTGGCGAAGCGCATCGAGGGCATCGAAGGCATCACGTCCGCCGAGCTGGGATCCGGCAAGCCGGGGGTGCCGTCCGATGAACCGGAGACCGCGGAGGACCGGGAGCAGTACCTGAAGGGGACCAACGCCCTGATCTCCGTGACCTTCGCGGGCGAGGAGCAGGACGAGATCAGCAAGACGGCCATAAACGAAATGAAGGCGATGCTGGAACCCTACGACGCCTACGTCTCCAGCCAGGTGGGCTATTCCCGGGCGGACACTCTGAACTCCGAGATGGGGATCATTCTGGTGATCGCGGCGGTCATCATCGTGCTGGTGCTGCTGCTCACCTCCCGGTCCTACGCGGAAATCCCCGTGCTGGTGCTGACCTTCGGGGCGGCGGCGCTGCTGAACAAGGGAACCAACTTCATCTTCGGGGAGATTTCGTTCGTATCGGACTCGGTGACGGTGGTGCTGCAGCTGGCGCTGGCTATAGACTACGCCATCATCCTGCTCCACCGGTTTACGGAGGAGTGGGACAACTGCGGAGACGACCGGCAGGCCTGCATCACGGCCCTGAGCGCCTCGATCCCCGCCATCTCGGCCAGCAGCCTGACCACCATATCCGGACTTGGCGCCATGATGTTCATGCAGTTCAAGATCGGGTTCGACATGGGCATGGTGCTGATCAAGGCCATTGTGTTCAGCCTGCTGTCCGTGTTCACTCTCATGCCGGGCCTGCTGATGCTCTTCGGCAAAGCGATCCGCTCCACGCAGCACCGCAGCTTCATTCCCCGCATCGACCGCTGGGGCAAACTGGTGGTGAAACTGCGCTATGTGGGCGTGGCCCTGTTCGCCATCAGTCTGGTGGGAGGCTTCCTGCTCTCCCAGAAGACTCCCTACGGCTACGGGTATACGCTGCTGAAGACGGACCGGCAGAACGAATCGCAGATCGCGGAGGAGAAGGTGAACAGCACCTTCGGCTCCCAGAATATCATGGCGCTGCTGGTTCCCAAGGGGGACTACGACCGGGAGAAGGCCCTGCTGAAGGTGCTGGAGAACCATGAAGAGATCGATTACGCCATGGGGCTGGCAAACATAGAAGCCATGGACGGCTACACCCTGACGGATCCTCTGACGCCCAGACAGTTCTCGGAAATGACGGACGTGGACTACGATCTGATTCAGCTGCTGTACACCGCCTACGCCGCCCAGGAGGAGGACTACGGGCAGGTGGTCAGCGGCATCGATACCTACTCGGTCCCCCTGATGGATATGTTCCTCTTCCTCTACGACCAGATGGAGGAGGGCTTCATCAGTCTGGATGCGGAGACAGAGGAGTCCATCGAGGACCTGCATACCCAGCTGACGGACGCCCGGCTGCAGATGCTGGGGGAGACCTGCTCGCGAATGGTTCTGAACCTGAACCTGCCGGAGGAGGGGGAAGAGACCTTCGCCTTCCTGGATACCCTCCACGAGGAGGCCGCGCGCTACTACAACGCGGATCAGGTGTACCTGGTGGGCAACTCCACCAGCGACGCGGACCTGGCCGCCTCCTTCGCCCACGACAACCTGCTGGTGACGCTTCTGTCTCTGCTGTTCGTGGTGCTGGTGCTGCTGTTCACATTCCAGTCCGTGGGCCTTCCCATTCTCCTGATCGCCGTCATCCAGGGCAGTATCTTCCTCAACTTCTCCTTCCCCACGCTGACGGATACGCCCATCTTCTTCATGAGCTTCCTGGTGGTGACCTCCATTCAGATGGGCGCCAACATCGACTACGCCATCGTCATCTCCAGCCGCTATACGGAGATGAAGGAGACCATGCCCCACAAGGACGCCATCATCCGGGCGCTGGACCTGGCGTTCCCCACCATTCTGACCTCCGGCAGCATTCTGACGGCGGCGGCTTTCCTGATCGGGAAGCTGTCCACGGAACCGGCGGTGGTGGGCATCGGTCAGTGCCTGTGCCGGGGCACCCTGATCTCCATTTTCCTGGTCATGTTCATCCTGCCGCAGATCCTGCTGCTGGGAGACATGATCGTGGAAAAGACCCACTTTGACATCAAAGTCCCCGAAGTGGCCCACACCTGGAGCGGACCCGTTCTTGTCCACGGTCACATCCGGGGCAGAGTGAACGGCGTGGTGGACGCCACCATGCACGGCATCATCCGCGGCGATGTGACGGCCATCATGGATACGGGCGCCGTCCGAAGTCTGCCCGAGGAGGAGGAAACCCCAGATGAAACGTAAACTCCTGGCCATCCTTCTGATCGCCTCTCTGGCGCTCTCCCCGCTGGCGGGCGCGCTGGCCTCCAGCCCTGCTGAGGTTTCGCTGACACCGGGAGCGGACGGCGCCATTCACATCCGCTCCACAGAGGAACTGGCGGAGCTCTCCCGCCGCTGCGTCCTGGATACCTGGTCCCAGGGTGTGACCGTCCTTCTTGAGAAGGACCTGAGCCTGAGCAGCTCGGACTTTACTCCCATCCCCGTCTTCCGGGGCACCTTCGATGGCCAGGACCATACCATATCGGGGCTGCGGATCACAGGCAGCGGCAGCATGCGGGGCCTGTTCCGGGTCATCGAGACGGACGGCCTCGTACAGAACCTCAACGTATCCGGCACCCTGAACCCCAGCGGACTGCGGGATGAAATCGGGGGCATCGCCGGGCGCAACAGCGGTCAGATCCAGAGCTGCGCCTTCTCCGGCACCATAAAGGGGGCCTCCGAAGTGGGCGGCATCGCCGGCGTCAACACGACCAGCGGCCAGATCATCAACTGCTCCATGACCGGCACCCTCACGGGGGAACACTCCACCGGAGGCATCGTCGGGGAAAACCAGGGCAGCGTGCTGCAGTGCACGAACGAGGCCAGCGTGAACACCACGGAAGTGAAGTCGGAGGTGGGACTGGGCGATCTGAACCTGGAACAGATCAATACCACGGAGAACGTGCCCGCCTGCACGGACGTGGGCGGCATCGCGGGACTTTCCACCGGCATCCTGCAGAGCTGCGTCAACCACGGAGACGTGGGATACGCCCATACGGGGTATAACATCGGGGGGATCGCGGGGCGGCAGTCCGGCTCCCTGGACGGCTGCGAAAACGACGGCACGATCCTGGGACGCAAAGACGTGGGCGGCATCGCCGGCCAGCTGGAGCCTCAGGTGACTCTGCAGTACAGCGAATCGGACCTGGACGCCCTCTGGAACCAGTTGGATACCCTGCAGGGGCTGCTGGACCGCACGCTGAACAGCGCCAGCGGAAACTCCCGGACCCTGACGGGCCATGTGAGCACCCTCACGGACGACATCTCCGGAACAAGAGACGCGCTCTCCTCCCTGGCGGACGGCCTCACGGACTGGACGGACAGCGCCACCGGGCAGCTGGAAGACGTCTCCGCCCGCATTTCCTGGACCCTGGACCAGGTGGGACCCATCCTGGAGCAGGTGGAGGGAGCGGGAAGCACCCTGGAGGACGCGGTCTCCCGGCTGGACGCCTCCCTGGAAGAGGCTAAAAACACCGGGGAACTGGCCGGCGACGCGGCGGACCTTCTCACCGGGGCTGTAAAGGATCTTCGCTCCGCCCTGGAGCGCAGCCGGGAGGCCATAGGGACCATCACGGACGGACTGGAGGACCTGCGCTCCGGCCTGGGCGGCGCCAGCATCCTGCAGACCACCCTGGATAAGGTGGGCGGCGGGTTCTCGGACCTTGGCTCCTCCGTCTCGGATCTCGCGGACGCGGTCGCCCGCCTGAAAACGGGCCTCGCCGCCCTGCCGGCCGTCGTACAGAATACGGAAGCGGGAAAAAAGCTGCTGGCCTCCCTGGACAACCTCCATGGCGCTCTGGTAGACATGGCGGCCGCCCAGGAGAAGATCCACGGCGCCCTCAGCGCCATAGCCACAGCCAAGGAGACCCAGGATGGATTCCGGCAACTGGCCGCAGCCGTCCAGGATCTGGCAAATGCCGCAGCCGCATTGCAGAACGCCCATACGGACTTTGATGCCGCCCTGGCTGCTCTGGAGGGCCGACAGCCCTCAGAGGCCCTGACCCATGCCAGAGCGGGCATGACGGACCTGCGCACGGCCGTGGATACTCTCGCTCAAGCCAGCAAAGAGCTCAATGATGTCATGGGCAACCTCCAGTCTGATACCATACAAACCAACCTGAAAACCCTGCGCGAAGGCCTGGACAGCCTCAGTGCCGCCATGGGCAGATCCCGGGAAGCCCTGGCAGGCGCCAGAACCGCCCTGGAGGAGCTGGAGCAGTCCCCGGAGTGGCAGGCAGCCGTGAAAGACGTACAGAACCAGCTGGACGCCATCTCCCCGGCCCTGGACAGCGCCGGGCAGGCTGTGGAAAGCGCCGGAAGAGCGTTGGAACAGCTGGCAGACGCCATGAGTCCGGAGGAGATCGAGGACGGGATGGACGCCCTCCACGCCGCCCTGGATACCCTGAACGGCGCAGTAAGCACCCTGAAAGACGCCATGACAAAGACGGAAAGCGCCATGGACGCTCTGGATCCGGTGGGCGACTCCGCGGACGCCGTGCTGGACGGGTTCTCCCAGAGCGCGGAAACCCTGAACGACGCCATGAACACCCTGCGGCAGGCGGTGGACTCCGCCCGCAAGGTGGTGGAACAGCTTGCGGATGAGCCCGCCATCGTGGTGGACGCCATCTCGGACGCCCTGGCGGACAGCCGCAGCGCCCTGGACGCCTCCTTCCGCCAGCTGATGGACCACATGGACGACCTCAACAGCGCCGTCTCATCCACCTCGGATTCCATCGTCTCCGATCTCTCCGCCGTCAACGACCAGATGGCCCTCATCGTGAATACCCTGCGGGGCGTATCCGAAGACACGGAGAGTCCTCTGGACGAGGACCGCTACCAGGATATCTCGGATCTCGATACCGGGGACCGGAACGGCCACATCACCTCCTCCCTCAATTCCGGCGATGTGGAGGGCGACGTAAACGCCGCCGGCATCGTGGGGTCCATGGCCATGGAGTACGACTTCGATCCCGAAGACGATCTGGTCCGCTCCGGCAGCACCTCCCTGAACTTCCGCTGGCAGACCCTGGCGGTGACCGCTTTCTGCCGCAACGCGGGACCCGTGACGGTCCGCAACGATGGCGGCGGCGGGATCACCGGACGCATGGACCTGGGCAGCGTCGCTTCCTGCGAAAACTACGGGCCCATCGCCAGCGACAGCGGGGACTACGTGGGAGGAATCGCGGGCTCCAGCACCGGCGTGATCCGCGGCAGCTGGGCCCGGTGTACCCTCTCCGGGGGGAATTACATCGGGGGAATCGCCGGGAAGGGCGGGACCATCACGGACTGCCACACCCTTGTGGAAGTGGAACAGGGCGAGGCCTGCGTGGGGTCCATCGCCGGAGCCCTGGAGGACAAGGGAGTCTGCGAGAACAACACCTACATCCACGACACCCTGGGCGGGGTGGACGGCATCAGCTACGGGGGACAGTGCGACCCCATCGACTTCGATACCCTGGCCGCCGGACCGGACGTGCCGGAGACCTGGCTTCAGTTTCAGCTGACCTTCGTGGCGGACGGCGTCACGGTGGCGGAGATCCCCTTCCAGTACGGAGACTCTCTGGACGCGCTTCCGGAGATTCCGCCCAAGGAGGGCTGCACCGCCTCCTGGCCCGACTTCGACCTCGATCACCTCACCTTCTCCCGCACCCTGGAGGCCATTTACAGCTTTGAGCGCAGCGCTCTCTCCGATGACGGCAACCCGCCTCAGGTCCTGGTGGAGGGCAGCTTCAGCGACAGGGCCGTCCTCGACACGGAAATCTCGGAACAGACCTGGACAGACAGCCAGGGCGGACACCACAGCGGCACTCAGTGCGCTGTAACCCTCGCGGATTCCTCCATGCCCCTCCCGGAGACCGTCACCGTACACTGGCGGCTGCCGGAGGAGGGAGATATCGATGGCGTGTGGATGCTGCGGGACGGCACCTGGCAGCGGGTGGAATTTACCCGGGACGGGAGCTACGCCCTCTTCCCCGCCGATGGCTCCGAGTTTACCTTCAGCGTGGAACCGGCCGGCGTTTCGCCCCTGGTCTGGATCCTGGCCGGCGCCATCCTCCTTGTTGTCCTGCTGCTGCTGGGACTTCTGGCCCGGCGCCTGAAAAACCGCCGAGACAAGGGCGGCAGGCGGCACCACAGAAGAAGAAAGAACCGCAGGGCGCAACCGGTTGACCCGTCCTCGACTCCCGCACCTGCCGGCGACACCCCGCCCGACAGCGCTTCCGGCGCTCCGGCGGGCGGGACCTCCGGAGACAGCAGGCCGTAAGCAAAGGCGGGAATCTCCGCTTTCCCGATCTGCATTCCGGATACCACAGATACCAGAAACGCCATGGGGCTGCCCGTCCCATGGCGTTTCTCTGTCCTGAAGGGCTCTTCTGCTCTGCGGGCGAGCTTTCGCGTTCCCGTATCCTGATCTCTATCCGGGTTCCCGCTCCTGTGGATCCGCAGGATCTCTATCCTCTTTCCGGCCGCTTTCCCGACCGGACTCTGGTGCAGGGACGGACGTAACCTGTAAGCTCTGGCTTTCCGCCTTTCTTTTCTATGTCCTGACCTCCGGCTCAGGCTCAGGAAGAACTCTGTGAGGGGCAGCTTATACCAGTTTCAATCGTAGTTCACTACGATTACCGAAATCATAAGTTTAGTCTCATAACAGGTATCCCTGCCTGTCCCGTTCCGCTCTGCTGGCCCTGTAAGGATTGTTCATACCTCGCTTCTGGCGTTCCTGGCCGGTACCCGAGCGGGTCCGCTTCCGCGGAGGAGTCCTTCCTCGGTAAGCTGGCAACTGCCCATGGTTTCCGTTTTTCAGTGTGCTGAAATCCCGATCTGAAGGGGGTCCTGCGATGTGCCCCATCGTATCCGCTTTTTCAATGTGCTGAAAACTCCAGAAGCGGAAGACAAAGCTCAGAGAGGCATCGCCCGGTCAGCGATTATGACAGAGAGAGGGGGAACTATGTTGCCAGAGAGCAAAAGCTCCTGGGCAGAAGCCCCGTGCTCTGAGTTCCGACCGGGCGCAAAGCAAAAAACGGCACCAGCAAATTGAAGCAGCCCCGCCAGGAAGAACCTCACCGGGAACAGTGACCGCATTCAGAGTCCGGCATGGATCTGCAGCTGTTTTGTGGACCGTGCCGGCCACTCCCGCTCCGGCAGGACAGGTTCCGCGAACCGGAGCGGGATTTCTCTTCCGCGCAGGCTGTCTGAGGGGGGGGACGGAACCGGAGCCTTCAGGGGCCTTCCCGTCTCAGCGCTGACTCCCTCTTTTCATCCAGACCCGCCTGGGAAAGCATTTTCCGCAGCGCCCCAGCTTCACCCTGTTCTTCCGCTCATAGGCCTTGACCTCGTCCAGCGTCTCAAACTTCAGATAGCGCGGGAAGGCCTGCCTTCCGTGGGCGCACCGCTTCCAGCCAGGTCTGGAAAAGTGGAGATATTTGTGCTGGGATCCCAGATCCACAATATATCTGCCCTTGGGCGTCATGTCCTCCCAGTACTCCTCTTCGCTGGCCGCCGTGCGGAGATACATCGGATCCTCCGGTACTTTCATGGCTGTCTGCTCCTTTTCTGATTTGCTCCATCCGCCAGCCAGGCCGGACCGTCCCGGATGGCATCTGAACCGGTATGGGCTGGCCGATACGGGGCGTTCCCCGGCGGCGTCCGGTTCCCTGACCCTGAGACAGAATCATTCCGGGGACTCCCGCTCCTCAGGGGATGCATTCCCCAGCCTGGAGCGGGACCTGTTCCTTCCTGACACGGTCCCTGGAAGTCCGGATCCGGACCGTTCCAGCCGGGGCAGCGCCCTTCCGCTCCCATACAATCCTATCCGCCCTTTTTCGCCCAGACCCACCTGGGGAAGCAGAGTCCGCAGCGGCCCAGTTTGACTTTGTTCTTCCGCTCATAGGCCCTGACCTCACCCTCGGTGTTAAACTTCAGATAGCGTGGAAAGGCTGTCCTTCCGTGGGCGCACCGATGGTTCTCCGGATAAGCGATGTGGAGAAGTTTGCGCTGGGACTCCAGATCCACCACATATTTCCCCTGGGGCGTGATGTCCTCCCAGTACTCCTCTACGCTGGCCGCGGTACGCAGGTACTTCGGATCCTCCGGTACTTTCATGTAATTCACTCCTCCCAATCTGCTTTCCCGGCCGATACTCCGGCGGGGTCCGGAGCCGACCGGCCGGGTCGGATCACTCCGATTTGCTTCTGTCCCAGTATAGCACATCCGCTCCGGGAGCGGCAACGGTCCGGAGCAGCCTGCCAGCAGAAGATCCATGGGAGACGCCGGGAGGCTGTCCCGGAAACGCCTCTGTGCCTCTCGCGCCAGGCGGGCCAGTTCTCCTTCACATCCGGAGGGGATATGCATATCACGCACATTTGGCGCGGACCAGGTAAGTGGACTTTCACTTTACTCCAGACGCCCCGGTGCGCACACATACCGGACGATGAGGCGATGAAAGGAGGAGAATTCTTCCGTCCGGATACTCCACCTGGGAGCGGACACCGGCACATCCCGGGAGATCGGTCCATCGTCCTGGTACCTCAGATTCCGGAACATCCGCCCGGTCTTTCCCTCCCCTGCTTCCAACCACCCATTCATCCCGTTTCCTGCCCGGCCGCCCACATCGAACCTGGAAGTACGGTTTCCGGCCGGGTCCATGGTTCCCGGGAACATCCCGCTCCCATGCGTCCCCAGGCCCAGGAGGGACAGTTGCCGATACCGCAAGAGCCAAGGGGGCATCCAGGAAAAAGCGATCCGGTTCCGACCTCATGACCCTGGTCATGATCCTGCTTCCCCGAGCCTGATTCCGGTACGGGCGGCGGCAGCCGAACCCGAGACCCCCATCTTTCCATGCCGCAAGGCAGTCACGTCCACCACACAGGGACCACGAACTTTAATCTGGCCAGTGCCATGTATGTGCGGGACGGCCGTCCGGAGGACTGGTACTACGAGTACCAGTGCGCGGGCAAAGAGAAGGTCAGTCTGCGCCGGTGGAGATTCTGGAGGGAAACGTCTGTCATCGTCCTCTTCCAGGACGGAGCCTGCGACACGGCCGGCGGCGCTTTGTACGCCGTCGTGGAAGGGCGAACCGCCTTCATCCCTGCCGAAATGTCCTGTAACCCGGAGCCGGACGCCCCCATCACCCGGGAGCAGATGGCGGTTATCGTCAGCAGCTACGCCGCACGAAGCGGCGTGGAAATCGGACAGGCAAAAAACCTGAGCCGCTTCCCGGACGCCTTCCGGATCAGTACCTGGGCGGTCCACACGGGTCTCTTCTCCGGCGACGGCCAGGGAAACCTCACCCCCGCCGGTCCTGCCAGCCGGGCCGAGGCATCTGCCCCGTTCCAGCGCTTCTGCCGTGTCCTCGCAGACTGAGCCCCCGAAGCTTCCGGCTCCGCCGGTCTCCTGAAACTGTCGTAACAATCTGAAGGCGGAGAACCGATCCAAACCGGTTCCCCGCCTTTCTGTCCGCCGTATGAAAAATCCTCCGGAGCAGGAAGGCCAGGCCTGAAAAGGCCGGGTCCGCGAATTACGGACCCGGCCTGGTATGTACGAAACGGAGATCTCCGGTTGCCGGACAGCCCGAAATCCGTCCTCTCCCCGCTGTTCGTCGCTCAGAAGCGGCGGATGGAGGGGATGGCGTCCGCGATGGCGTGGGCCACCCCGGGGTTGTTCATGGTGTAGAGGTGAATGCCGTCCACGCCGCCGGCGATGAGGTCCGAAATCTGTTCGATGGCGTAGGCCACCGCCGCCTCCCGCAGGGCCTTAGGGTCCTCGCCATAGCGGGCCAGCAGCCGGGCCAGCCGGCGGGGGATGCTGGCGCCGCAGAGGGACACCATCCGCTGGATGGAGCTCTTCCCCAGCACCGGCATGATCCCCGCCTCGATGGGCACCTCGATGCCCGCGATGCGGCAGCGTTCGAGGAAGCGGAAGAAGTCCTCGTTGTCAAAGAAGAGCTGACTCACCAGATGCTGGGCGCCGGCGTCTACCTTGGCTTTCAGCCAGCGGATGTCGCTCACCAGGTCCGGGCTCTCCAGGTGGCCCTCCGGGTAGCAGGCGGCGGAGATTCCGAAGTCCCCGTGCTCCCGGATATAGGTTACCAGGTCGCTGGCGTGGGCGAAGTCGGTTTTCGGGGGATACTCCGGGTTGATGTCTCCCCGCAGGGCCAGGATGTTCTCCACCCCGTCCGCCTTCAGCTGCTCCATGATGGCGTCCGCCTCCGCCTTTCCCGCTCCCACGCAGGTCAGGTGGGCCATGGCGGGAATGTGGTACTGGTTCTGAACAATGGAGACGATCTCCTGGGTGGTCTGGTTCACCACGGCGGAACCGCCGGCTCCGTAGGTCACGGAGATGAAGTCAAAGCGGATGTCCTTCAGCCCGTCCAGGGTTCTGTAGATGGAATCCACCGGGCTGGTCTTTTTCGGGGGAAAGATCTCGCAGGAAAAGACGGTTCTTCCCTGCCCGAAGAGCTCACAGATTTTCATGGTTAGGTCAGCGCCGGCCCGCGCAGCGGCCGGGACGGCGCCTGGCACCTCCTGTATCAGTCGTTCATGCCCTGCCCCCGGGCGGGCGCGCCAACGGTTTTCCGCCGGGGTTGACAGGATCCGCGGGGATGTGTATAATCATATAATCCTACCTGGCAGGTATGTTGATCCCCATGTTACCACAGAATCTCCCCGCCGGCAAGCCCTCATTTTTCCTTCTGTACCTGGATTCTCTTACTCCACGTCCAGCTCCAGCAGCACGGGGCAGTGATCGCTGCCATAGACGTCCGTCAGGATCTCCGCCCGGCGGATCTTCTCCCGCAGCCGGTCCGAGACGATAAAGTAATCGATGCGCCATCCCGCGTTGTTCTTCCGGGCGTTGAAGCGGTAGGACCACCAGGAGTAGATGCCCGTGGCGTCCGGATGAAGCGCCCGAAAGGTGTCCGTAAAGCCCGAGGAGAGAAGCTCCGTCATCTTCGCCCTCTCCTGGTCCGTGAAGCCGGCGTTCATGCGGTTGGTCTTCGGGTTTTTGATGTCGATCTCCTCGTGGGCCACGTTCAGGTCCCCGCAGTAGATCACCGGCTTGCGGGCGTCCAGCCCCATGAGGTAAGAGCGCAGGTCGTCCTCCCACTGCATCCGGTAGTCCAGACGTTTGAGGCCGTCCTGGGAGTTGGGGGTATAACAGCAGACCAGAAAGAAGGTCTCGTACTCCAGCGTGATGAGACGGCCCTCATGGTCGTGCTGGTCCACGCCCATGCCGTATGTCACCGCCAGAGGCTCCCGCCGGGCGAAGACGGCCGTGCCGGAGTAACCCTTCTTCTCCGCGGAGTTCCAGTACTCCAGAGCCCCCTCCAGGGGCACCTCCGCCTGCCCCTGGGACATCTTTGTCTCCTGCAGACAGAGAAAATCCGGGGCCGCCTGGCGGTAAAAGTCCTCGAACCCCTTTTTCAGACAGGCCCGCAGGCCGTTGACGTTCCACGAAATGAAAACCATGCTGTCCGCTCCTTCCCGACCGGTTTCGTATTCTGTGAGATTATACAGTTTTCCGCCCCGGATTGCAACCGCATTTTCACTTGCGTGACAGGAAAGCGGGAAGCCTCTTGCATTTTCCGTTTCCCCCGGTCTATAATGGCTCAAATTCAGGAAAGGAGCGATCCGCTCATGCCGGAACTCACGATCCCCCAGGGATATACCTCCCTGCTTACCATGTACGAAACTCAGAAAGCCATCGGGCTGCTCAAGCGCCTGTTTGAGGACAACCTGGCCGGCGCCCTGCGCCTGCACCGGGTCTCCGCCCCTCTCTTTGTCTCCGCCACCTCGGGCATCAACGACGACCTGAACGGGGTGGAACGCCCCGTATCCTTCCAGATCAACGGCGTCTCCCCCACCGCCCAGGTGGTCCACTCCCTGGCCAAGTGGAAGCGCATGGCCCTCCGGGACTACCAGTTCCAGCCCGGCGAGGGACTCTACACGGACATGAACGCCATCCGCAAGGACGAGGTGCTGGATTCCCTCCACTCCGCCTATGTGGACCAGTGGGACTGGGAAAAGATCATCACCCCGGAAGAGCGCAACCTGGACACCCTGAAGGCCACCGTGCAGGTGATCGTCAACTCCCTCTCCGAGACCCAGTACTACCTGCGCTCCCTCTTCCCCCAGCTGAACGTCCTGCCCCGCATCTCCCGGGACATCACCTGGATCACCACCCAGGAGCTGGAGGACCTCTACCCGGACCTGGAGCCCCACGCCCGGGAGTGCGCCTTCGTGAAAGACCACCCCACCACCTTCCTCATGCAGATCGGCGGAAAGCTGCGCTCCGGAAAGCCCCACGACGGCCGCGCCCCGGACTATGACGACTGGTCCATGAACGGCGACATTCTGGTGTGGGACTCCGTCAGTTCCCGGTCCTTCGAGGTCTCCTCCATGGGCATCCGGGTGGATCCCGAGTCCCTGGACCGTCAGCTGACCCTGGCCGGCTGCGACAGCCGCCGGGAACTGCCCTTCCACAAAGCCCTCCTGAACGGCGAGCTGCCCCTGACCATGGGTGGAGGCATCGGGCAGAGCCGCGTCTCCATGCTGCTGCTGGGCAAGGCGCACATCGGGGAAGTCCAGTCCTCCCTGTGGGACGACGCCAACATCCAGGCCTGCAAGGCCGCCGGCGTAAAGCTGCTGTAAGATCCGAAACCGCCCGGAAAGGGGAAGCAGGACCATGAACCTTCTTAAGACGATCCCCATCGGGGAGATCCTGCGCTACATGGGCTGTCCCCCGGACCGGGCGGATCCCGTCTCCCAGGCCGCGGCGGAGCGGGCGGCGCAGCGGATTCTCGCCGCCGCCGTTCCCCGCTGGACCTGGATGGAGACATCCCTCTCCCCGGAAGAAGATGGAATTCGCCTGTCCTCCGGCCTGCTGCTCCCCGGCCAGGACCTGAAGCGGCACCTCGCGGGCTGCGGGAGCGCGGTTCTCTTCTGCGCCACCCTGGGCGCCGGCGTGGACGCCCTGCTCCGCCGGGCCGCCTCCGGGGATCTGCTGGAGGCCCTCGCCCTGGACTGCGCCGCCTCCGCCGCCGTGGAGGAGGTCTGCGACGCCATCGAGGTCGCGCTCCGGGAGCGCTGGCCCGCGAAATACTTTCCCTTCCGCTACAGCCCCGGCTACGGAGACCTGCCCCTCTCCCTCCAGGGCGAACTGCTGCGGCTGCTGGACGCCCCCCGGCGGGTGGGACTCACCGCCTCCTCCAGTCATATCCTGCTCCCCCGCAAATCCGTCACCGCCATACTGGGGCTTTCGGATACCCCCGTGGCGGCCTCATCCCGCAGCTGCGCGACCTGCCCCGGCCGCGACGGCTGTCTGTACAGAAAGTCAGGTGGTCACTGTGGAATTTCGTGAACTGCTCGCCGCCCCCGGTCCTGTCCTGCTGGACGGCGGCATGGGAACCATGCTCCAGGCGAAGGGCCTGCGGCCGGGGGAGGGCCCGGAGCTGGCCGCTCTGGACCACCCGGACTGGCTGCGGGAAATTCACGCCGCCTATGTGGCGGCCGGCACGCAGATCCTCTTTGCCAATACCTTCGGGGCCAACCGGGAAAAGCTGCGCCGCACGGGGAAGACCGTCTCCGAGGTGGTAAGCGCCTCCCTCCGGGTGGCCCGGGAGGCCGCCGCCGGCCGCGCCCTGGTGGCCCTGGATATAGGGCCTATCGGGCAGCTGCTGGAGCCCGCGGGACTTTTGCCCTTCGAAGAGGCGGTGGATATCTTCCGGGAGGTGGTTCTGGCCGGCGTGGAAGCCGGCGCGGACCTGGCGGTCGTTGAGACCATGACGGACCTGCAGGAGGCCCGGGCCGCCCTGCTGGCCGCGCGGGAGAATTCCTCCCTTCCCGTGATGGTCTCCCTCACTTACGAGGAGCGGGGCCGCACCTTCCTGGGCTGCGGTCCGGACAGCGCCGCCCTCACCCTGGAGGGCCTGGGGGCGGACGTCATCGGGGTCAACTGCTCTCTGGGTCCCCGGGAAATGCCTCCGCTGGTCCGGGAACTGACCCGCTGGTCCACTCTGCCCATCCTCGTCAAACCCAACGCCGGCCTGCCGGACCCCGCCGGAGGCGGCTACGACATCACCCCGGAGGAATTCGCCGCGGCCATGGCGGAGCTGACGGAACTGGGGGTAAAGTTCTATGGCGGCTGCTGCGGCACCACGCCGGAGTACATCGCCCGCATGGCGAAGGCCCTGCGGGGACGGGAGATCCGGGAAATCCCCCGGAGCGTGCCCGCCGCCGTCTGCAGCGGCACCCGCGCCGTGCCCATCGACCGGGTACGGGTCATCGGGGAGCGGATCAATCCCACCGGCAAGAAGCTCATGAAGGAGGCCCTCCGCAAGGGCGACATGGACTACATGCTGGGACAGGCCATCGCCCAGACGGAGGCCGGCGCGGATATTCTGGATGTGAACGTGGGCCTGCCGGGCATCGACGAGGCGGACATGATGACCCGGGTGGTAAAGGCCCTCCAGGGCGTCACGGACGCCCCTCTGCAGCTGGACTCCGGCAAGCCGGAGGTTCTGGCCGCCGCCCTGCGGGCGTACTGCGGCAAGGCCATCGTCAACTCCGTCAACGGGGAAGAGAAGACCCTCTCCGCCATCCTTCCCCTGGTAAAGAAGTACGGCGCCGCCGTGGTGGGGCTCACCCTGGACGAAAACGGCATTCCGAAGACCGTGGAAGCCAGACTGGAGATCGCCCGACGGATTCTGGACCGGGCCCTGGCCCTGGGCATCCCCCGAAAGGACGTGTACATCGACTGCCTCACCCTCACCGCCTCCGCGGAACAGGCGGGGGCCGCTCAGACCCTGGAGGCCGTGGAGCGGGTAAAGAAGGAGCTGGGACTCCGGACAGTTCTGGGCGTCTCCAACATCTCCTTCGGGCTGCCCGCCCGGCCCCTGATCAACCAGAACTTCCTGACCATGGCCCTGACAAAGGGCCTGGATCTCCCCATTCTGAACCCCAACGCGGACGCCATGATGGCGGCGGTGCGCAGCTTCCATCTGCTGATGAACATCGACCGGGACGCCCGAGAGTTCATCGACGCCTACGGCCAGGCCAAAGTCTCCACCACCATCTCCGCCGCATCTTCCGCTCCCTCCGCCGCTCCTTCCTCACAGCGGTCCCTGGGGCAGATCGTGGAGGCGGGGCTCAAGGGGGAGGCCGGCGCCGCCGCCCGGACCCTGCTGGAGACCACGGACCCCATGGAGATCATCGACGGAATCCTCATCCCCGCCCTGGACCGGGTGGGAGCGGGCTTTGAGAGCGGGCGCATCTTCCTGCCTCAGCTGCTGCAGGCGGCGGGGGCCGCCCAGGCGGCCTTCGAGGTCATCCGTGAGCGGCTGGCCGGCTCCGCCGGGTCCGCCGCAGGCAAGGGTCCCGTGATTCTGGCCACCGTCCGGGGAGACATCCACGACATCGGAAAGAACATCGTACGGGTCCTGCTGGAGAACTACGGCTACGAAGTGGTGGACCTGGGCAAGGATGTGGAACCCGCCCGGGTGGTGGAAGCCGCCCGGGAGCGGAAGGCTCCTCTGGTGGGTCTCTCCGCCCTCATGACCACCACACTGGGGGCCATGAAAGAAACCATCTCGCTTCTGCGCCGGGAGGGCGTGGACTGCCGGGTCGTAGTGGGGGGCGCCGTGCTCACCGCGGAGTACGCGAAGGAGATCGGAGCGGACTTCTACGCCCGGGACGCCAAGGCCACCGTGGACGTGGCCCGGCAGGTCATCCGCTGAGCGCGAGGGTTCCTCCGGGCAAAATACACGAGAACGCATCCCCGAATCCGGAAAATTTCGTTCGTTTTTCAGTTGCGGAGGACCCTTTCTCAGATTAAAATATGAACAGCAAGGCGACTGCAGGCGGAGCAAGGCTTATTCCTCTCAGTCTCCTGAGTATCGTTCCCGACGTCAGTTTCCGTAGAAAAGAGGAAATTTCCATGAAGAAGACCTTTCTGAATCTGAATCAGCTGAAAGCTGCTCAGACGGCCATGCTCAGCTGGCTCTCGACCCCGGACGTACTCGGCAAGGCCCCCGCCCGTCTGGAGTTCGGCGGCACGTTCGCCTTCGAGGGTATGAACTACTATGTTTTCCGCTTCAAGAAGGAAAACGCCCCTCTCAGCAAGTGGTTCCTGGGCGTCTGCGGCGGCTTCGAGGGCGCCAGCATGACCCACACCGGTCTGGTCGCCACCGAGATGAGCGAGTACGTGGACGCGACTGCCCAGTCCGTCGCCGAACAGCTGATCTCCGCCAGGCTGCATCCCGCGCAGGATCCCGCCGGGGAATCCCAGGAGGCCCAGTAATCCTCTCCGGGCCCGAGGGTTCCTCTTCCGACGTTCTTCTGTTCGTTCTCCCCCTCTCTTCCCTCCGAAGAGAGGGGGCTTTCGAAGCGGAAATCTGCGACCGATGGGCGGGAAACGGCCGCCGCATTTCAGAGCGGAGCCGGCCTGCCGCGCTGGAGCAGAGGGAATCCCCCAGGACGAATCGGCGGATGTGCTGTCATGCTGTCGAAAACAGTCGTTTCTCTGCTCCCCCGGGTTCTCCCGGGTTCTCTTGCTTTGCGGGAAGCAGGCCTTTCCTGATTCTTCCCGAACTGGCTTCTCTGCTCCCTCCGATCCGGCGGAGGAAGAGCGGGTTCCTCTCTCCGAGAGGCTGATTCCCGCTCCTGCAGCCGGGATCTGAGCCAGAGGCGCTTCGCCCTTTGGAGCGGGAAGGTTCCGATGGAATCCGTATGGAAGGGACCTGTCCTTTCCGAATGGACAGAATCCGTCATCCTTTTCTTCCTCATCCCGGTTCCGCTTCCTCTCCTCCCGCCTCTTCCGCGAGGACATGCCCTCCGCGAACAGACGGATACCCCCCTCAACCCGCCGGGCAGTCTCCCCCGCGGTGGAACCTTCCAGCTGCGCGGACCGGCCTGCTGGAGAAGGTTTTTCCCCGGAGCTCCCGGATTCTCTCCCGGCCATCCAGGCGCCAGAAGCGCCATTCTTTCGCTTTCCGCGCATATTCTGTGTGCGGTTCGTTCCGGTTTTCTCCTTTCCTGCCGCGGGTTGTCCCTCCCCTGCCCGAACCGGCTCCCCGGGCTCCACCCTGACGCATCCAGAGAGCATGGACTTCCCGTCCCGCGGACCTCTGCGCAAAGTCCGGTCTGGCAGACATGTTCCGGCCGGCTTTCCAGGAGCAATCCACAGGGGACCTGATTCGCGCGTCTGAGACTCCCCCGGAGCTTCCGGTTTTTCTCTCCGATGCCCGAACGCCTGATGGCCCTTCCTTTCCCTTCCTGCGCATATTCTGTGCGCGGTTTCTCATATTTTTCTCTTCCCGCGCCGTGGGCTGATCCCACCTTCTCCGGCAACCCGGAGCGGGTCCCGGGCCGCTCACCTCCTCATCCGGAGCGCGTGGACTCCACTCCCGCCGGCCCTCGCGATTTTTCATGGGCGGACGGGATCTGTCCGTTCCTGTTCCCGCTGCCCCTCTTCCCGCGCGGACCACGCGCCGGGTCCGGATCCGGCTGCCCGGCCGTTCAGGGGCTTCCCGCGGAACCCGAACCTGTGTCCGCGTTCCTTCGCCATCCGACAGAACGCGGGGGATCCTCTGCCGTTCCGGCAGCGGGCGGGGCGGCTCCCCATCCGGCGACGCCGGAGGCCGACGTCCGGATGGCTGTTTCTTCGAACCAGAGCGGACTGATTCCACCCGGGCAGCCGTTCTGTCCCCGCTTTGTCCCTTGCGCGCCTCTTCGCGCCCCGGGTTTTCCAGCCGGTCGTTCTGTCTGCTTCTCCTGGTCGCCGGGAAGCATTTCAAACGCGTCGGTCCCGACAGGACAGTCGCAGAAGGGAGACTCTGTGACCGTAAGACTCTCCTTTTGAGAGACGTCCTGTCATTTTCGGTCCCTTACAGAAAAAGCTTTTGAAGGCCGGAGGATCCTCACGGTCCTCCGGCGGGAAGGAGTGACGCCTCTATGCCATCCAAGTCATCCAGGTTGATACCGTATGTTCCCCAGGATCTCATCCAGGTTCTGGAGCTTGATGAACAGGCAGTCACGGAACTCAACGGGCACGGGTATTTTCTGGTCTGGCAGCTGCTCGATCCCCTGCTGGGACCCCTGGCGACCCGTGATCTTACCCCGGATTCCGAAGGTAAAGTCATGGAACTCCTTCGAAACCTCAAGGATCCCGGCCGGTATCTGCGTCTGACTCTCCAGGAAGGGCTGACTCTCTGGAGTACGGGCACCCTGTCCCTGCCCCTCGACCGGCTGGGGCTCTCCACTCCCTGGACAAAGCGTCTGGAGAAGGCCCACATCCATACAACGGAGGCCATGCTCTTCCGCCTCAGGCAGCTGCAGGAAAAACCGCGCCTTTCCGCCAAACTCGAGAAGGAAAAGAACTATCTGGAAAGCCACATTCCGTATCCCATGCGCGAGCACCTCGAAGAAGATCCCATGAAGCGTGCGAAGCGCTACGCCATTCTCGACGCCCTGGAAGGCCAGCCCTACGGCCTGACCACAAAGGATCTGTGCGACCAGGTGAAGAAGTGGATGAAGATCGAGGATGCCGTAGATCTGGTTGACCTGATGCTGCAGCAAAAGCAGCTCCAGTCCCTTCGATTGCGCGTTCTGCCCTGGAAGCCGCCGGTGAAGGACTTCGTGACCATCATGAAGCGGTCCAAAAAGCAGAAATGGGAGACCTTCGATGCTTATCTGGATGGCATGTCCCAGTCCATGATCGCGAAAAACACCAACAGGACCCGTCAGGCGGTCTCCATCGCCTGCAATTCCTCGGTACGCAAGCCCCTGGACGTGTGGGAAAACACATTTAAGGGCCTGTTCGAGCACTATAAGCTGGACGCTTCGACCATGGAGGTTCTCTCCATGGATCCTTCCGCGCTCTACTACCTCGAGCTGGCCTTTCCGGACCCCGAGAAAAAACGTCAGCTCCGCGAAATCGACGAAATCGCCGACGATCCGACTGTACCGCCCGACCTCCGCGACGCCATCCTGGACGCTCACGAGCACAGGGAACCGGAAGCCGGGTACTATGTAAACGGAGTCAGGATCCCCGCCACCCGGAAAGCCCTGCTGCTGGAAGCCCTGAAAATCTACGCCAAAGATCCTGTTCAGGTTTCGGAGTTCGCTGTCCCGTACACCCTGTTCGTCATCAAAGTAACGCGGTCGCAGAGCATGCTGTATTCAAACAAGCCGGAAGCCCTCGAATCCCTTATCCGTTCCTCCGGATATGTTATCCAGAGCCGGAAACGCTACTTCCGCTACTACCCCACGAAGGGAAAGGACTTCAAACGTCTCTGGGACGGTCTCGATCTTGGGCGCTTCCAGAACGCGGAGATCAGCGTCCGTAAGCTCTATCTGGATTTCCCTGCCCTGATGAAGGAATTTGACCTGCGGGATGAGTACGAGCTGCACAATCTGTTGCGCCGCACGCTCCCCGCGGAATGGGAAGGCCGCATGGACCTGTCGCGGATGCCCATGATTACCTTCGGCCACCCAAGCCGTCAGCAGCAGCTCCAGAATGTTCTCGAGAACAGCAACCCCACCTCCATGCGCGAGTTTACCTCCGAATACTCCAGACTGTACGGGATAGCCAATAAGGATATCCTGTCCTCTTACCTCGATAAGGCGAACCTCTCTCTGAGAGACCACATTCGCAAACAGGGCAATTCTCCGCAGGCAACCCCGTAGAGCAACGGCCCGGAATCTCCGCTCCGGAGTCTCTCCCTGCGGACCGCTCTGCCCCGCGCAGTCCATCCGCCAGTCCGGGTTTCCCGGCTTCGCTTTTCATTGTCCTCTGTCCGATCCCCAAACAATAAGCCCTCCTGATTCCCCGACGCGGGGGAAACAGGAGGGCTTTCCGTTCCTCCATCTGCTCCATGAGCACCTCGCAGGTTCTGAACCGGACGCGCCGTTTTCTGTATCCGCAGACGGAGACGCTTCCGGGGTAACCGCCACGCCGGCTGGCGGACACCTCCTTCCCGGCCCCGGCAGTCCGGAATTCCGAAGGCGGGGGCGGGTCAGTACTCGACTCCCTTCCGGGCCCCCGCGCCCTGGTCATAGGGATGGCGGACCTTCTCCATGCGGGTGATGTAGTGGGCCCGCTCCACCAGTTCGGCGGGCGGATTGCGACCTGTAAGCACGGTCTCCACCTCCCGCCGCGCGCAGAGATCCAGAAGATCCAGCACAGCGGGTAACTCCACCAGATCTGCGTTGAGGGCGGCGCAGATCTCGTCCAGAACCAGCATGTCCGGCGTCCCGTTCTCCAGGCGCCCGCCGATTTCCATCAGGAGTGTCCGATACCGCTCCCGTTCCCGCTCTTTGTCCTCCCCGTTCATGAGGAAGGTGAACTTCACCTGTTCGGGCGCCGGCAGCAGGGTCACGCCAGGGACAAAGCCCAGGGCCGTCCGCTCCCCGCTGTCCGCCCCCTTGCAGAACTGGGCCACCAGGACCTTACGCCCCCGGCCCGCCATCCGCAGGGCCATGCCCATGGCGGCGGTGGTCTTTCCTTTGCCGTCTCCACAGCAGATATGCATCATGATGCAGTCGCTCCTCTCCGGATCTGATCGCTCAGCCGAACGCCCTGCGGATCTTCTCGCGTTCCGCAGCCGTCTCCACCCATTCCTCCACAAAGCCGCAATCCGCGCAGACATAGCGGATCACGGGAATCTTCCCGGCCAGCGTGAGGGTGGTGACATAGATATTGTTGCCGCTGGCGTGGCGTCTGGCCTGATCCGGCACCCGCACCACCCGCTTCGAGCCGCATTTGGGACAGCGTCCGGATGTTTTCATATCTTTTCCTCCCACAGTGGCAGCCCCTGCCCTTCCTCCCGTTTCTGCTCCGCAATACGGCAGGAGAGTCCCCACGAAACAGCAAAGCCAAGAAGCGCGGCGCCCGGCATCAGCAGCCAGAGCAGGGCCCGATTCCCGGACAGGATACCCGAACTTCGGGTGGCAGCCAGATATTTTCCGACCTCAAACAGCGCGGCCAGGGCCGGTCCGGAGAGGAAGCAGCCTGCGCCCAGGAGATACGGGCCGCGCCGCTTCCCCATCCAGCCGCACAGGGGCAGCAGAATATCCGCCTGCGCCAGCGCCAGGGACCAGACCGCCAGCCAGAGCCACAGCCGGAAAGCGCTGTCTTCACAGTCACCCGCGGAGAGCACCCAAAGGCAGAAGCCCCCTGCCGAAGAAACGGACAGCAGGACCATCGCGTTCAGGTACTCCTCCGAGACCGTCTTCCGGATTTCCCTTCCCCGGTTCTCCCGGGACAGGACCGCTCCGAAGCGCCCGCCGGAAAACAGAACCGCCAGCATCGCAAGAATACCGCAGATGTAATAGTTCAGGGGAAGTTTTCCCGCAGGGAGAAGGGTCCAGACAGACAGCGCCAGCAGCGCCACCAGAGAGCGCCGCGAGGCCACCGGTATGCGGAATCCGAACACGGTGGATCCGGCTTTCTCCGACCCGTCACGCTTGCGCAGCGGGGTCCGATCCAGGCCCGGATCCCCCTCGCGGCGCAGACGGATCCGTCCGGACGGATCCCAGAAAGCGATCCGGGACGGCCAGCTCCAAACAGAAGCGGCGGACCGCCCCGCCGGGCGAGCGCCGGCCGCCCGGAACTCCTCCGGAATTTCCGACCTGGCTGTCGGCCACAGGCGCAATGACTTCTCCACGGCCGTTCAGTACTCCTTCCGGGCGGTCACCCGGCAGGAGACCACATAGGAAATCCCCATCCCGATCAGCCCCAGCAGGGGGAAGAGCAGGGAAAGCAGCAGGATCTTTTCGGGAGACAGAGTGGCCAGGAAATGTACTGCATTGGCCCCGATCCCCAGGGCGCTCCCGAAGCGCACCAGGAGAAACACCAGGATCAGGGGAACGAAGAAAATCACCATCATGAAGGGACGGGCCCGTTCGGCCCCCAGTTTGTAGCACAGGGGCAGCATGATGTCCATCATGAACAGCGCGATCCCGTACATGAGAATCATGGAGAGCAGCCCGGTGTACACCTCGCCGCCGGAGATCACGGTCAGAACCAGTCCCAGGACAAAGGTCACCAGAACCAGCAGCAGAGAGAAGACGTAACGGGCCAGAACCGCATGCTTCCGCCCGTCCGGCATGCACATGGCGTAGCGCTCCCACTTCGCCGCCTCGTCGACGGTAAACGTGGAGATGGGCAGCATCGTGATGATGACCATCAGCATGCCGGCCACGACGCTGACATCGAAAAAGCCCGCTACCGCCATGATGACATAGATCACCAGGAAAATGGCGTAGGTCTTCATCAGCCTCCGGGACGCCAGAAAATCCTTACAGAGAAATCCTTTCATGGTTGCCTCCTTTCAGGGCCCACAGCCCCATATGCCCGGCTGTCAGCCGGGTGACAGAGTTCCGGTCCGCCCGGCGGAGCCGGAGCCCGGATCAGTATTCCTTCTTTTCCACAATGTGCAGGGAGACGATGATGGACACCCCCATCCCCGCCAGAGCCAGCAGAAACAGCGGTCCCAAAAGCTTTTCGAGAGGTTCAAGCGCTTCGGCCTTCTCCAGCAGGGCAAGTCCGACCAGGGGAAACATCACCAGCGTGATGGCGAAGGGGCGGGCCCGCTCCACGCCCAGATACCACAGCAGGGGAAGCAGAACATCCAGGATGAACAGGAAGAAGGTGCACAGTTCCAGCATGGAACGCAACATCCCCTCCCTGCCCTGCAGACCGGGCATCAGGGCAACGAGCGCTCCTGCGGCGGACACGAAGCCCAGCAGCAGCAGGACAAAGAGCGTGCGGGCCAGAACGGCCTGTCTCCGTCCGCCTGGCAGGCACAACACACAGGGATCCCACCTCGACTCATCGTCGTACGCAAAGACGTTGAGGGTCAGCACGAAGAGAACCACAGCCAGAATGCAGACAAGTCCGGTCAGATTCAGAATCCCTGCCCGGGCCAGGACCAGATACACGGCCAGAAAGATTCCGTACATCCGAAGCTGGGCCCGATTGACCAGAACATCCTTCCAGATAAGCCCTCTCATGAGACTGCCTCCTCTTCCTTTTCTTCCACCGCATTCCGGGAGATCCCCCCGGACAGCTCCGCTCCGGGCGCCGTCTCCCTCTGCCTCCGGGAGAGCCCCTTACAGGTTCTCCCCTTTCCCGATGAACAGCATGATCTCCTCCAGGGACACGGGATCCACCGGCAGGGAGGGGTACCGGATCCGGAAGGCCTTCCGGTCCGACACCAGCGCCTCGCAGCCGAACTGTCCCCGGCGGACCCGGGCCACAAACTGCGGATCCAGATCCGCCAGCTGCCGGGCTGTGCAGCCCACCCGGCCATGGGACTCCAGCAGCTCGTCCTTGGCGCCGCTGAGCACCACCTGGCCCTGGTGGATATAGGCGATATAGTCCGCCACCTTCTCCAGATCGCTGGTGATGTGGCTGGAAATGAGAATGGCATGTTCCTCGTCCCGGATGAAGCCCAGAAACTCCTCCAGGATCTCGTCGCGTACCACCGGATCCAGCCCGGAGGTGGCCTCGTCCAGAATGAGAATGCGGGGATGGTGGGACAGAGCCGCCGCCAGAGAGAGCTTCATCTTCATGCCCCGGGAGAACTCCCTGATGAGCTGCTTCTCCGGCAGGGCGAACTTCTTCAGGTAGCTCCGATAGAGATCCCGGTCCCAGTTCTTCCAGGACGGCGCCAGAATCCGGTCCAGATCCGCCGGCTTCAGGGTGTCATGGAAGAAGCACTCGTCCATCACGACCCCGATCTCCTCCTTCGCCTGCCGCTCCTCCCGGACGCTGTCGTGGCCCAGGATGCGGATGGTTCCCGCGTCCAGATGGATCAGGTTGAGAATGCACTTGATGGTAGTGGTCTTACCGGCTCCGTTCTCTCCGATGAGTCCCAGGATGGAGCCACCGGGAAGCGTGAGGTTCACGTCCCGCAGGGCAAACTCGCCGTAGCGCTTGCTGACGCCCCGGACTTCAATGGCATTCGTCATAGATTTTCTCCTTTATACAGAATGTCCAGCATCTCGTGAATCTCCTCCAGACTGAGGCCGCCCTTCCGGGCCTCCTCCACCGCCTGGCTCAGATGCTCCTCGACCCGCCGCAGCAGGGTCTCCCGCAGAAGCTCCCGGTTCTGGGAGGCCACGAAGCAGCCCTTTCCGGGCACGTTCTCCAGAAAGCCCTCCCGCTCCAGTTCCTCGTAGGCCCGCTTGGTGGTGATCACGGAGATGCGAAGCTCCCTGGCCAGCAGGCGCATGGAAGGCAGGGCGTCCCCCGCCGCCAGCTCGCCGGTCATGATCTGCTCCTTCACCTGGTTCGCGATCTGCTCATAGATGGGTTTCCCGCTGGAATTGCTGAGGATGATATTCATTGCGCACCTCGCCGGATGGTGGATCCCGGAGCGCCGGAAGGCGCGCATTGCTCCGGCCCGCCGGGGTCCACATCTGTTATTCTGAATCTACTGTAAATATACTGTATGCACAGTATAACACCATTTCAGGCCCTGTCAAGGGGGGGTACGAAAAAAAGTTTCGGAAATGGGGGAGAAATTTTCCGGGCGGTCTTCCAAAGGCTGTGGAGACCGCGGAAAGACCGGAAGAAGCCCCTGTGAGAGGGCCGCAGGCGGCCAGGAAGCCATCCCGGTGATGGCTGTAAGGGTGCCGAAAGCCCGCGTCTTCGCCAGCGGGGGCAATCCACCCACTCTGCCGCCCGGGAACCTGCCCAAGGGCGAAGCGGACGCATCCAACCCAACCTGCGACCAGCCACCGCAGGCTCCGGAGATCTCCCTCCGGATCCATCCCGCTCCCTGCGATCGTCTGGTGGATGTGGTCTGAGCCGCCCCCTGAACGGGCAGGTCTCCGGCTGCGGGCCGGGTCCTGTCCGCTTCCCTCTTCGAGTGCGGCTCCATTCTCCGCCTCCCTGCCCGGATTTTCTTCCACCAGTCCCCTCCCGATGTCCCGCTCCACAAGGAAACCCTGGACGCTGCGTGGACAGCGGCAGACGCTTGCGTCCATTCATCCCGGTCGTCGACTCTTCCATGCGGCAATCTGAGGAGAGACGTACCCGAAACGCATGGGGCTGAATGAACCCGCCACGGCCGACGGTCTCCGTGCCTGCAGACACCTCCGCCGGAACCGGACCGGATCATCGCAATTGGGGCAGCGACAACCGGCGACGGATCCAAAGGTCCCCGATATCTTCCCCTGTCAGCTCTTCCTCCGCCAGCGGGGATACCTTCCGACGTTTCCCCTCCATGTGCGCCAGCCACGCGCCGGATCCGTTCATCCCTCGTCCTCTTCTGATTTCGCTGACCGGACCTCGGAATATCCCGTGAAAATAATCCTTGACATCATCGGTTTGCATGGTAAGATGGGGACGACCGGACATGGATACCCCCGGTTTCCTGCGCGGGATCCTCCACGGTCCGCTTCTCCCTGCCTTTCTGACCGGGCAGTCTCCGCTGTCCGTTTTTTACGCAGCCGTACCGGATCTGCCCTCCGGGCTGCCGGCGCGGAGGATGGAATCACACGAGGAGGTCTCTTATGGACATCATGGCACGATTCGCGCTCTGGAAGGAGCGCGCCACGGAAGATCCGGATCTGGCGGCGGAGCTGGCCGCCCTGGACCCGGAGCGGGACGAAGAGGAGATCCGGGACCGCTTCTGGAGGGACCTGGCCTTCGGGACCGGGGGCCTGCGGGGCGTGCTGGGCGCCGGAACGAACCGCATGAACATCCACGTGGTGCGCCGCGCCACCCAGGGCCTGTGCAACTGGCTACTCCAGGAGGAGGGCGTACCCCGGGCGGTGGCCATCAGCTATGACAGCCGCGTCAAAAGCGACCTCTTCGCCCGGGAGACCGCCCGGGTTCTGGCGGCCAACGGCATTCAGGCCTGGCTCTATCCCCGTCTGGAACCCACGCCCGCCCTCAGCTGGGCCGTGCGGTACCTGGGCTGCGGGGCCGGCGTCTGCGTCACCGCCAGCCACAACCCCGCAAAGTACAACGGCTACAAGGTCTACGGCCAGGACGGCTGCCAGATCACGCTGGAGATCGCGGCCGCCGTGCTGAAGGAGATCGAACAGGTGGATCCCTTCGAGGATGTGAAGCTGGTCTCTCTGGAGGAAGGGATCCGGAGCGGCGGCATCCGGTACATCGGGGAGGACTGCCTGGACGCCTTTCTGGACGCCGTGCAGAAGCAGAGCGTGGCCGGCGGCGATCGCCTGGATCTGAAGGTGGTCTATACCCCCTTAAACGGCACCGGTCTGGAGTGCGTCACCCGGATTCTGAGACGCATCGGGATCACGGATGTCACAGTCGTACCGGAGCAGGAGAAGCCGGACGGACGCTTCCCCACCTGCCCCTACCCCAACCCGGAGATCCGGGAGGCCATGGAGAAGGGCCTGGACCTGTGCCGCCGGCGCCATCCGGATCTGCTTCTGGGCACGGATCCGGACTGCGATCGCATGGGCGTGGCCGTGCCGGACGGCGACGATTACACCCTCATCACCGGCAACGAGATGGGCGTTCTGCTCCTGGACTACCTGTGCCGCCGGCGCCTGGAGAACGGCACCATGCCGGCTCGCCCGGTGGCGGTCACCACCATCGTCTCCACGGACATGGCGGACGCGGTGGCGGAGCGTTACGGGGTGGAACTGCGCCGGGTGCTCACCGGTTTCAAGTTCATCGGGGAACAGATCGGGCTGCTGGAGCGGGACGGCGAGGCGGAACGCTTCATCCTGGGCTTTGAGGAGAGCTACGGCTACCTCTCCGGATCCCACGTGCGGGACAAGGACGCCGTCAACGCCAGCATGCTGGCCTGCGAAATGACCGCCTGGTACCGCGGCCGGGGCATGACGCTCGCCCAGGGCATGGAGGAACTCTACCGGACCTATGGCTGCTACCAGAACGCCCTCTCCAGCTTCGCCTTTGAAGGAGAGGACGGCATGGAGCGCATGGGGACCATCATGAAGACGCTCCGGGACCAGGCTCCCACGGAACTGGCGGGTCTTCCCGTCACCGGCCACTCGGACTATCTGACCGGCGAGGGGGTCGCTCTGGATCTGCCCCGCAGCGACGTGCTGGAGTTCCGCATGGAGGGCGCCAAGGCCCTGGTGCGCCCCTCCGGTACGGAGCCCAAGCTGAAGATCTATCTCTCCGCCCGCGCTTCCACGAAAGCGGAGGCCCAGGAAACCAACCGGAGGGTGCTGGCGGCCCTGCAGGAGCGCTATCTGCAGGGATGAAAACGCGAACCGCGCCCAACGGCACGCCGGTGCTGGTGCAGACCGGGGCGAGCATCATCCTGGAGGACAGCCAGGGCCGCATCCTGATGCAGCAGCGCCAAGACGACGGCACCTGGAGTTACCCCGGCGGCCGGGTGGAGATCGACGAGACGGTGGAAGAGGCCGCCCGCCGGGAACTACGGGAGGAGTGCGGCCTGGAGGCCGGCGAGCTGAGCCTGCTGGGAGTCTTCTCCGGTCCCGCGCTGCATCACATCTACCCCAATGGCGATGAGGTCTGCGGTGTGGATATCGTATATCTCTGCCATGACTTCACCGGTACCCTGGCCTCGCTGGATGGAGAGGCCCGTTCCATGGGGTTCTACCCGGTGGACGCCCTTCCCTCTCCCCTCTCCTCCATGAACCGCATACAGATCGAGGCCTTCCTGGCTCTCCGGAAAGAGGGGGATCGGTCATGACGGCTCTGCGCAGTTCTGTATGGGGCGTCACCTGCTCTTCCTGTCTGGCAGAAGGGTATCGCGGACAGGACAATCGCTTCGGGCTGGTGCGCGTGGACTGCGCCACGGGAAGCGGACTCTGAAAATCAGCGCGCTCCGGTTCCCTCATCCGGGTGCGCAAGGGAGGGAACACAATGCCAAAGGATTTTGAGACCGAGGCGGACCGGATCCGGGAACACAACCGCCAGCTGCCCCGGAAGGAGCGGATGGCCAACTGGTGGGACTACCACAGGATCCACGTACTGATTGGAGTCATTGTGGCGGCGGTCATCGCCTTTTTTACCTTCCAGTCCCTGTCTGAGGTCAGGCCGGATTACGCGGTAGCCTGGGTGAGCGCCGTGAAACTGACGGACGAACAGGCGGAAGCCGTGGAGACGGACCTGGCGCAGTACGGGGAAGACGTGAACGGGGACGGCAAAACCGTCGTACACCTCCTGCAGTACAACCTGAACATGACGGACCTGATGGCCAACGGCCCCTCCAACGAGGAAGCCACCGCCCACGCCATGTCTCTGCAGGCGGACCTCTCCGTTCTGGACAGCGCCCTCTTCCTGACGGACGACCCGGAGGGTCTTCAGACCTATGCGGAACTGTTTCTCTACAAGGACGGGACGGAACCGGCCGAGGGAGCCCGGGACCTGGAGAACATGGTGATCCCCTGGGAGACGCCGGTGGACGGCTCTTACTGGCTGGGCCTGCGGGACTGCCGGGCGGAGAACCTGCGCAAAAACTGGGAGCCCTCCTGGAGGCTCTGGCAGAACATCCTCGCCTCCTGATCTCCCGCTCCACAGGAACCGGACAAAGCCGGATCCTGCCCGATCCCTTTCTCATCGTACATACGGGCCTTCCGCCTGAAGCGGAAGGCTCTTTTTCTGTCTGATCCCGCTTCCTTCCGGCCCCGCCCGTTCTCCTCTTCTACCTGCCGGCAACCATCTCCACCTGCCCGCGGCCTCTCCGGTCGCGGGCTTTTTGCCTTCCGGCGTCTTGCCGAGCCGGAGAGCGAAGGAAAAATCTGCCCGCAGAGGAATACTCCGCCGGAAACGCGGGCATGCTGACCTGGGGAAAATCCGTCCGCTCCCCGCTTCAATGTGGCAGAATCCGCACAGGCGTCCCCCTATAATGGACGCGGAACAACAGGAAGGAGGCATCCCAATGCCTGTGACATGCACAGAAGACAACCGCAAGCTGACGGCCAGCGTCTCTGGGGATCTGGACCACCACCAGGCCCGGGCGGTCATGAGGACCCTGGACGAGGAGATCGACGCCGCTCTCCCCCGGGAACTGACGCTGGATCTGCGGGATCTGACCTTTACGGACAGCTCGGGCATCGCGGTGCTCCTGCGGGCCTGGCGGCGCATGCGCCAGGTGCAGGGGTCCATGAAGGTGGTCCACACCCCGGCCCAGGCGGACCGGGTCTTCCGGGCCGCAGGTCTGCAGCGCATCATCCGCTTTGAGGCCTGATGCGCGACGCCCTCCGGCGGACGGACCGGAGGGCGCGACGTCCCACAAACAAGGAGGTTTACATATGAAAACATCACCGGAAAACCGGGTTTCCCTGGAGTTTCCCAGCTGCTCCGCCAACGAATCCTTCGCCCGTACGGTGGCCGCCTGTTTCGCCGCCCGGCTGGACCCGACACTGGAGGAGCTCAACGACATCCGCACCGCCGTCAGCGAGGCGGTCACCAACTCCATCGTCCACGCCTATCCGGACCGTCTGGGTCCCATCATCCTGCGCATGTGTATTTTGGAGGAAAACACCCTGGAAATCCGGGTATGGGACCGGGGCGTGGGCATTCCGGACGTGGAGAAGGCCCGCGAACCGCTCTTTACCACCGGAGGAGAAGAGCGCTCCGGGATGGGCTTTACCATCATGGAGAGCTTCATGGACTCCCTGCAGGTGATCTCCCGCCCCGGCCGGGGCACTCTGGTCGTCATGCGGCGGAAGGTGGCCCGCCGCCAGCGGCCATGAGCGGGTCCCCCTCCCCTGCCGCCGCCCTGCGGGCCGCCCGGGAAGGGGACTCCCAGGCCTGCGAACAGGTTCTGCTGGAAAACAACGGTCTCATCTGGAGCGTGGCCCGGCGCTACATGGGGCGGGGCGTGGAGCCGGACGACCTCTACCAGCTGGGCTGCCTCGGGTTCCTCAAGGCGGTTCAGGGATACGATCCGGACTTCGGGACGCAGTTTTCCACCTACGCGGTGCCGAAGATCGCGGGGGAGATCCGGCGCTTTCTCCGGGACGACGGACCGGTAAAGGTCAGCCGGGGGCTTAAGGAACAGGGGCTGGCTATCCACACCAGCCGTCAGCGCCTGACCGCCGCCCTGGGCCGGGACCCTACGCTCTCCGAGCTGTCCGAGGATACCGGCCTCACGGCCGAGGAGATCGCGGCGGCCGAGACCGCCGCGGACCCCGTCGTCTCCCTGCAGGCGGAGACCGGCAGCCATGGACTCACGCTGGAGGGTGTGCTGACCGCCGGCAACGAGGAGGAGGGACTGCTGGAGCGTCTCAGCCTGCGCACCTCCCTGGACGCCCTGCCGGAGAAGGAGCGGCAGATCCTGCTGCTGCGCTACTACCGGGGCATGACCCAGGTGCAGACCGCCCGGGTCGTGGGGGTCTCCCAGGTCCAGGTCTCCCGTCTGGAACGGCGGGCCCTGGAGAAACTGCGTACGGCCCTGGTGGCGGGATGAAAAGGCGGCGGAGCGGACCCCTGTCCCGGGATCCGTCCGCCGCATTGCTTCCATCACTGCAGGTACTTCTCAAAGCCGATCTTCCGGAAATACACGCGGATCCGCTCCTCCTCCCCGGTGCCGGAGAGATGGAAGAAGCGCCGGTCCCGCAGCTGCTCCGGCAGGCAGGGCTGCTCCACAAAGTGGTGGGGAAAGCGATGGATGTCCTTCAGCCCCACGCCCCGTCCCAGGTTCTTCGCCCCCGCGTAGCTGGCGTCCTGCAGGAAGGGCGGAATGGGCAGATTCCCCGAGGCGCGGACCTCGGCCAGAGCCTCGGAAATGCCCCGACCCGCCGTGTCCGATTTCTCCGCGCAGGCCATGTACAGCGCCGCCTCGGCCAGCACCTTGACCCCTTCCGGCATGCCCACCCGTTCCACCGCCAGGGAGGCGTTGACCGCCACCTCCAGGGCACGGGGGTCCGCCAGCCCGATGTCCTCCGCCGCGCAGACGATGATCCGACGGGCGATGTATTTCGGATCCTCGCCCGCCTCCGCCATGCGGGCCAGGTAATAGAGCGTGGCGTCCGGATCCGAGTGCTTCATGCTCTCGATGAAGGCGCTGATGGCGTCGTAGTGCTGATCCCCGCTCTTATCATACCGGATCACCCGCTTCTGGATGCACTCCGCCGCCACCGGGAGGGTGACGTGGATCCATCCGTCCGCGCTCCGGTCCGTGGTGAGGGCCGCCAGTTCCAGCGCGTTGAGGGCGCTGCGGGCGTCTCCGTCCGCCACCTCCGCCAGGAAGCGGGCCGCCTCCGGCTCCACATCCATCCGCATATGTCCCAGCCCCCGCTCTCCGTCCCGGAGGGCCCGGTCCAGAAGAACCAGCAGATTCTCCGTGGAGAGGGGGCGAAGCTCGAAAATCCGGGAGCGGGAGAGCAGCGCGCCGTTGACCTCGAAGTACGGGTTTTCCGTGGTGGCCCCGATGAGAATCACGGTGCCATCCTCCACGAAGGGCAGCAGGTAGTCCTGCTGTCCCTTGTTGAAGCGGTGGATCTCGTCGATGAAGAGGATGGTACGCCGGTTGGAGACGCCCAGGTTGTATGTGGCGTCCTCCACCACGCTCTCCAGGTCCTTCTTCCCCGCCACCGTGGCGTTCACCTGGCGGAAATCCGCCCTGGTGCTGTTGGCGATGACCTTCGCCAGGGTGGTCTTGCCCGTTCCCGGCGGCCCGTACAGGAGAATGGAACCCAGCCGGTCCGCTTTGATGGCCCGGTAGAGCAGCTTCCCCGGAGCGAGGATATGCTCCTGGCCCACGATTTCCTCCAGAGTCCTGGGCCGCATGCGGGCGGCCAGCGGCGCTTCCCGCTCCCGATTCTGTTCTGCCATACAGGAAAAGAGATCCATGTCTTCCTCCGCCTCTGCTTCCGGACTCTGCCCGTCGTTCCAGAAAGGCGCCGGCGCCCCGCGATCCGGCGTCTTTCCGCCCTCTTCAGCTCTGCGGCCGGGAAGGGAGCGCGGGGGGCCGGATTCCTTCCAGGCCGAAGGGCACTTTCCGCAGCTCTTCCGCCATCTCCTTCGCCATGTCCGGACAGCGTCCGAGGAAAATCATCTCCTCGGGAATCAGGAACATCAGGCGATAGAAGCGGACCGTGGTTTTGTCGTTCAGCTTCACCTCGGACTCTCCCGTCCCCTCCGGCAGCCGGGTGATCATGTATCCCGCGAACCCGGGTATCCTGTTGCCCTCGTCAAAGGGGTTCCAGGTGCCCGGATGGAGGCTGTATCCGCCCCAGGCCGTCCGGACTGTCTGGGACATGATATTCGCCACCTGGCATCCCCATTTCGTTTCCCGGTAGACAGTTCCCATCTCCGGAGCCTCCGGGAGGCTCAGCACCAGTTCCACCCGCTCAAAGTCCTCGCCATCCGGCAGAGGCGTGAGTACGGAACCGACGCCGCAGGTACACAGGGCCTGCCAGTGATCTTCCTCTTTGCCTTTCAGAGGGTACACCCGGTAATCCGACTTCCCTACGCTGTCCCGCATCCAGCAGTTGATCCGGTAGGGATTGGCCATCCGCTTCCGGACGCGCGACTCCAGTTCCCTGTATTCCGCGTCCGAGTACCTGCGGGTGCGGTTCACCATGGCCACGCATTCCACGAGTTCGCTCTGCAATGGCCGGTCCGATCCCCGCTTCTGCGCCAGCCTCAGCCAGAAACAGGCTTCCTCCCAGCGTTCCTGCCGCTTCAACGCCAGAGCGTACAGCCACTCCCATTCCGGATCCATGCAGCCCCGCCGTTTGAGCTGATCCAGGATCGTCTGCATCCGCTCTCCCGTACCGGTACCTTTGCTCACCCCGTACAGGGCCTCCGCCCACAGAAGGAAGTGGGTGTAGGTACGGCTGCGTTCCGGGATCTTCTCCATGGCGTAGATGGCCCTTGCGAAGTGTTTCCTGTCCAGAGTCCTCCGCAGCTCCTCCAGGTTCCCCTGCATGGAGCCCGCAGCTCCGCCTCTGCGGTTGGACGCTCCGAAGGCCTGAGCCGCAGGTGCAATGGAGCCGCGGGAGGGATCCGTGGAGATTACCTTGTTCAACCGGTCCGGCAGGTACGCCGTCCGGGTGTCCATACTGCAGTACTCCACCTCTTCCGGCAAAAGGAATACGCCCTCAAAGAACGCTACAGGCGTGCTGCCCAGCGGGGTGAACACACGGCTGTTCATCTCTTTCCACTGTATGATGAGCAGGGCGGTAAAGGGTCCCGCCGGCTGGGGGAAAGGCAGTACTTCGCCGGGGATGATCCAGCCGCCGGCCTTCAGGATCTCTCTCACAAGGTCCAGCGCGGCCAGCAGCATTTCCCCGGACTCCCGCCGAAAGTCCGCGTTCCACGGAAAGCGGAAGATCAGTTCCGCGCGGTCGGCCGGACGGGGATCCCTCTGGTCCCCTGCCCGGGAGACGTCCATCTCCCGGTTGCCCAGCCCCAAGGTAATCATATGAACGGGTCCGGTCCGTTCCCGGGAAGGAATCCGGGCAAAGCAGGCCGGAAGGTCCTGATCCCTGTCCTCCCCGATGCGCACCAGTTCGGGCCGCCGCCCGTAACACCGCTTCAGCCACTCCATCAGCAGGCCCTCGCCGTCCCCCTCTCCCTCGAAATAAGGAGAATGCTCCAGAATCGTAAGAGGCAGGCCGGTCTCCTCTGCCTGCGGGTCCGCTGTTCCGGAGGGAAGCGCCTTCTCCTCTGAGGCGTCACTTTCCTTCTTCAGTTTCTTCAGAATGTTCAGCCGGGCCTGGGCTTTGGCCGGATCCACCAGCAGAACCACGGCAAGCTGCATATCTTCAAGCGCCTCGCCCGGATTTCCTTCGAGCTGCTCCAGAAGGCCATAGGCATACCACCACTCTCCGTCCAGCTGGCCCGCCTTCTGCATCTCTTTCAGTGTCTCCCGCACCGGGGCGAGCAGTTCCTCCCGATTCCCCTCCCGCTCAGCTTTGAGCAGGCAGGCCTGGCAGAGAAGCACCTTTCGCATATGCTCCTCGTTGTTCGAGTTGCTCTTCTTTACGATCTTCAGGACGTCTTCGTACTCCTCCCTGGTCAGCAGATTCTCCAGCCTGGGTTTCTCATCCATCAGTTTTGAACTCCTTTCCTGTCCGCCGAAGAGCGGCCCGGCCTGCGCCGGCGTTCCGACTTCTTTTTCCCTTCCGGAGATGATGACTCCTCCCGGAGGCGCTTTCCGGCCTCCGCTCCACGCTCAGAACACATCCTTCATGACCCGTTCCTTCAGGCAGCGGTCCAGAGCCGCGTACCGCTCCCGGCTTATCCGCCCGGGCCAGGTCAGGAGAACCAGGGGGCAGGGCTCCTCTCCCGCATGGAAGGGCATCTGCCGATGATCCATTAGGTTCACCTGAAAACCGCACCGCCCGTAAAATCCCATTCTGCGGCGGGAGATGTCGTCCTCCGGCGGATCCGCCTCCAGAGCGACCGGCTTCCCCTGCCCCTTCAGCCAGGTCAGGATCCGTTCTCCGTACCGGCGGTTGCGCAGCTCCGGCCAGACGCACAGGTGCTCCAGGAACAGGAGATCGTCCAGTTCCCAGAAGAGCACCAGACCCACGAAGCGCGTTTCGTCCCGGACCAGAACGAAATGGTAATCCTCATAGCCCAGAATCCGCCGCTGGGAGTCCTCCTCCCGCTGCTCGTGCCAGGGAAAGCTGAGCCGATAGAGCTCCATGGCTCTGGGATACAGAGGATGCTCCGCGCTCCGGATCTCCTCATACTCCATGGTTTTCCGCCTCCTTCCGGTCCATCTCACTCGGACCGCCCCATGGCATGACCGGCGGGGACTGATCCTTGGGGGGCCATAACACCCCTTCGAAGGGACGGGCCGGACGCCTGGCCCGCAGCTCAGTAATCCTCCATGTCAAAGGGGCGGTCCTTATAATAGTACATGCGGTCCGCCTCCGTAATCTCCCGGATGATGCGGCAGGGATTTCCGACGGCCACCACATTGGGGGGAATGTCCTTTTTCACCACACTGCCCGCCCCGATGACCGCATTGTCCCCGATCGTCACGCCCGGGAGGATCACCACGCTGCCTCCCAGCCAGACGTTGTTCCCGATCGTCACCGGAATCCCGTACTCATAGCCGGAGTTGCGGCTCTCCCAGTGGATGGGGTGCCCCGCCGTATAGATGGAGACGTTGGGAGCCACCAGCACGTTGTCCCCGAAGGTCACCTTGCCCACGTCCAGAATCGTCATGTTGTAATTGGCGTTGAAGTTCTCCCCCGCCTCGATGTTCCAGCCATAGTCGCAGTGGAAGGGAGGTTCGATCCAGATCTTCTCTCCGGTCTTTCCGAACAGCTTCTTCACGATCTCCGGGATCCGCCTGCGCTCCCGGGGCGGCAGCTGGTTGAGCTCCCAGACCAGTTCCTTGCAGGCCTCCCGCTCCTCTTCCAGATGATCCAGCCAGGCTTTATAGGGCAGGCCCCGGAGCATCCTCTCCTTGTGATCCATGGGGACTCCTCCTCGTTTCTACCAGTTCCCCGCTCCATCGCTCCCGGGAAGGGAAAGGCAGCAGACCGGTCTTCGCTCTGAAGACGCGATCTGATCTGCCGAAATGGCCGGACAGGGGCGCTTCGGGTCATTTTATCACAGTTTCCGTAAAAAGAACAGAGGATTATGGAAAAAGGATGGAACAGTGGCCCGGGTGCAAAACGAAACCGGATCTTCGTTCTCCCCCTGCCTCTCCGGGAAAACGGGAAAAAGCGGCAGAAGGAGCGTATCCCTCCGCCGCTTTCCGATCCGTTCAGCCATCCTCTAACAGAGAGAGCAGTTCCTCGGGAGTCAGGGACTCCAGGAACTCTTCCAGGCAGATTCCCCGCGTCTGGATGGCCCGAGCCGCTTCTTCCCCCACATAGCGCCAGTGCCAGGGCTCGTACCCGATCCCCGTGACTTCCCCACGGTCCACCGGGTAGCGGAGAACAAAGCCATACTCCGCGCAGTGTTCCGTCAGCCAGCGCTGCACCGCCGTTTCTTCCTAGCCCTGATCCAGTATCTGATACTCCAGATCCACGATGTCCATCGCCAGCCCCAGCTGGTGCTCGCTGGTGCCGGGCCGGGCCACCCACACGGCCGCTTCCCGCTCCGCCTCAGCCTGGCTATATCCCCGCTCCAGCCAGTTGTCCACCTCCCGCCGGTACAGACGCTCCTGGTAATCCCAGGACCGGAGGGAGGAACAGACCACAGGATGAAGGCCTTCCGCCCGGGCGGCGTTCAGCATGGCCTCCAGAGACTCAAAGGCCCGGCTGTCCACAGCGTGTCCGTTTTCCAGTTCTGTGGTCTCCGGCACTTCAAAGTCATCCGGCAGTGGATGATCCCCATTCACCAGCTTCAGATTCCAGGGCAGATCCTCCAGAGACACAGCCGTCTGGCCGCACGTCCAGGGCGCCGGACCGGATTGCTCTCCGTTCGTTTCCACAGAAGAGGCCGACGCGGAGGATCCATCCGGCGGGAGCGGGAGAGACGCAGAGCCCGCCGATTGGGGCGGGGAAGGCACGTCCCCCGTCCGGGCGCACCCGCCCAGAAGGGCCAGAGCCATTAGGAGAAGCGCAGAAACGGTCCGCCGGAGGAAAACCGGCCAATGTACGAGGGGAAAACGCAGGGTCATATCGTTCAGCTCCTTTCCGCTGACCCCATTCTGCCCTGCCTTTCCCTCAGAATTCCATCATTTCAGCGTCCAGACCACATCATCCGCGCCCTCTACCACAATATCTCCCTCTTCTGTCCGGTATCCCACCGGCTCGAACAGGCAGTAACGCTCCTTTGCCGCAGGGGTATGGAACCGGCAGATGGTCCCCTCCTCCACCATACAGTGGGAACTCTTTGTGTCCAGAGTCCCCTCCAGCCCCAGATAGCGCAGCATCTGATCGAAAAAGGCCTCCTGGGACCCGAACTCCACCACATACTCCTTCCCGCAGATCCCCTGCAGCGAAAGGACCAGCCCGGTCTCCCCGTCCAGGGTAACCTCCGCGGAGGGATCTCCCCGCCAGGTGAGACGCAGCATCCGGGCGTTTTCTCCCGTCTCCGGGTCCCGCAGCAGCGCGCTGACCGCCGTCACACCCTCCATGGTAAGCTCCCGGAAAAAGGCCAGCGCCGGCACCGCCTCCGCCAGCTGAGAGAACGACCGCTCCACCTGCACGCGAAAGTTCTCACCCATGTCCGCATCCGTCAGGGTCTGGGTGATGGCGGACACCGTCCGGTCCCCTGCCTTCCAGCGGGCCAGCAGCCGCAGCCGCCGGGACAGAGACAGGCTGCCGGCCTCCGGCCCCGCCGTATCCACCTGCTCCGTGTGGATCACGCCCATCCGCCGGCTGTCCCCGGCTCTGCTGAGGGCAGGCGGCAGCGCGGCCGCCGCCAGAAGGGCCAGAACGGTGAGACAAGGCAACAGTGCCTTTCTCCATGCTTTCACGCCGGTTCTCCCCCTTTCAGCCGGAACCGGGCCAGGGTGCCCTGTCCGGGCACGCTCTCCAGCTCCAGCTTTCCTCCGTGCAGTTCCACGACCCGCTGGCAGAGGGCCAGTCCCAGACCGGACCCTCCCTGGGAACGGGACCGTGACTTTTCGACCATGTAAAACGGCTCCATGACCCGCTCCAGTTCCTCCGGCGGGATCCCCCGTCCGTGGTCCTCCACCTCTACCCGGTAGTCTCTCCCCTCCGGCGCGCCGGACAGACGCACCTCCCCGCCGGGGAACGAGGCCTTGCGGGCGTTGTCCAGCAGGTTCAGACAGACCGCCTCCATGAGGTCCGGATCCAGAAGCGCCTCCCCCGGCCGGGTCTCCAGGCGCAGCGTAAGGCCGGCCTTCTCCAGCTCCGGGGCCATGGCTCCCGCTACCCGGGCCAGGAACTCCTCCATGGCCACCCGGCGCAGGGCAAGGTCCCGCTTCTCCAGAACGATGAGCTCCAGAAGCTTGCGGGAGAGGGCCTCCAGCCGCCGGCCCTCCCGGAAGATGTAGCCGGCCCACTCCTGCACCCGCTCCCGGTCCTCCGGCCGGGCCCGGAGCAGTTCCGCGTACCCGATGATGGAGGTCATGGGCGTTTTCAGCTCGTGGGTAAAGCTGGCCACGAAGTCCTCCTGCCGTCGCGCCTCGGAACGCAGACGGTTCATCTGTTCCTCCAGGCGCTCCGCCATAGTGTTGAAGTCCCGGCTCAGCCAGGCGATCTCGTCATCCCCATCCACTGGCACCCGCTGTCCCAGCTCCCCCTCCGCCATCCGGCGGGTGGCGTCTGCGAGGTGTCCCAGAGGACGCACCATAAGGGCGGAAACGAGGGCTGCCGCCAGAGCGGCGGCCCCCGCCAAGGCGGGGATCATCCGATGGAAGGTCCGATAGCGGGATTCCCGCAGCCGGAACAGCTCCTCCACCGGACGGCCGTTTTCCAGAAAGACGATGCCCTCCGGCGTCTCCATGGGGCAGGCCCCGTGCAGCCAGCGGCCCTGTTCCGTCTCCCGCAGCTCCCAGCCCCTCGTCTCCGGTCCCAGGCGCTCCAGCAGCTCCGCCGCCTCCACCGGCAGCGTCCCCGTCCGGGCCAGTTCCCGTCCCGCTTCGTCGCTGATGCGGAACACCACCGCCCCGCCGGCAGCGCTGAGCTCCATGCCCCGGGTCAGGTCCGCCAGCTGCTCCCGGCCCGGAAAGGCGGCGCTCTCCAGACGCAGCGAAACGGCGTAGCGCAGCAGGTCGTTTTCCTGACCGAGGGCAGTCACCTCCCGCTCCAGGGCGCTGCGGAACTCGGTTTCCACCAGAAGAAAGGCGCAGACGGAGCAGCCCAGAACTGTCACAGTGACCATGGCGCAGAACAGTTTCCAGAAGAGCTTCATACGGGATCCTCCAGCCGGTACCCGATTTTGTACACCGCCACCAGTCGCTTCTCCAGCCCCAGCTTTTTCCGCATGCGCTGGATGTGCAGATCCACCGTGCGGCTGCCGTCCGGATAGTCCGGCCCCCACACCCGCTCGCAGATCCGATCCCGGTAGAGGGCGATGTTGCGGTTCTGCAGAAAGAGGAGCAGCAGCTCGTACTCCTTGGCGGTGAGAGACACCGGAACGCCGCCCCGCCGCACCACCCGGCCGGCGGTATCCACCTCGATGTCCGGCTCCAGCCTCAGAATCCGATCCGTCTTGCCGCAGCGGCGCAGCACCGTTTCCACCCGGGCCAGGAGCTCCATCAGCTCGAAGGGCTTGACGATGTAGTCCTCGGCGCCCAGTCGAAGTCCCTTCACCCGGTCCCGCACGTCCCCCTTGGCCGTAAGGAAGATAGCGGGCACTCCCAGGGTCCGGCACCAGTCCAGCAGCTCGTAGCCGTCCAGTTCCGGCAGCATGATGTCCAGCAGAGCCAGGTCCACGTTTCCCCGCTCCAGCAGGTCCGCCGCCCGGGTCCCGTTCTCCGCCCGCAGGCAGCGGTAACCGGCCCCGGAGAGGGCGATCTCCAGCAGATTGGCGATGGCGCTCTCGTCCTCGGCGATCAGAATGGTAATGTCCAACGCGCTCACCTCGTATCCTGTTCTACCCGAAACTCCCATCATTTTGGCATCATCCGCCGGATCCGGTCTCCCGGGAGCCCGCGCTCCTCCGCCCGGATCAGCCGGCAGGGAAATAAAAAACCGGCGCTCCCCCTCCGAAGGCTACCGCCTGCGAAGAGAGGAACGCCGGATAAACGAAAATTTCCGTCCCACGCCGGGAACCCGGACCTCCGGTCCTGTCGCGACCGGCACAGCAGAGGTCTCCCCCTGCAGAGCCAGGTCCGTCTTCAGCCCCGTCTGAGGGACGATTTCCCCGGAAGGCCACAGAACCCGGTCTTTCCGACAGGCTGCAGCCGGGAAAGGACGGCTTACAGAGAGACGGTCAGACGCTGGACACAGGTCAGGGATTCGCCGGTGGCCAGCATACGCACGCCGGGCCGCTTCGCCGGATCATGGCCCGGGCCCGGATAGCCCTGCCAGGGCTCGATGCAGACGAAGCCGGGAATTCCAGGCTTACTCCACAGCAGCACAAAGGGGTAGCCGGCGGTGTCGATGCGCAGGTATTTCCCGGTGTCCTTCTCCTCTACCTGCAGCCACTCGCTGCGAAGGTTCGGGAAGCAGATGCTGTCGTTGTCGAAGACATGCTCCTCCAGCTCGAAAAACTCCGTCCCGCCGGGGGCCTCGGGGCGCTGAAAGCGCACCACATAGTCCTGGGGCGTGCGTCCCGGGGTAAAGGGGCAGCGCAGGGCGGGATGGAACCCCATCTGGGTGGGCATGGGACGCCTGTCCAGATTCACCGCCGTGCAGGTCGTAACCATGGCGCCGCCCTCCAGGGTATGGCGGGTGGTGAGGGAAAACTTCCAGGGCCAGAGCCGGTCGTCTCCCGGCCAGTCCAGGCGGAAGGACGCGTGGTCCGCTCCCAGTTCCGTCAGGGTGTGCTCCATGTCCCGGGCAAACCCGTGCTGGGGCAGCCCCTCATAGCGCCTGCCCTCGTATTCAAACCAGTTGCCCTCCATCCGGCCGCACCAGGGGAAGACCTCCGGAGCGTGGCGGCCCCAGATGTCCGGCTTCGCGTCCCACAGCAGAGGACGTCCTTCCTCTCCCGTGCGGTGCAGTTCCGCCGGCTCCGCCCCATGGCTGTCCACGGTCAGGCAGAGAACATCGTTTTTCAGTTCGTACCGCATGTCTCAGTCTCCTCGTTCCGGCGGAAGGCGCGCGAGCGCCTCCCGCCGGTTCCGTATTCAGATTTTCACGGCGGGCCGGGCCATCTCCTGGCCGAAGGGCACGTCCCGCAGCAGCCGGGCCGCTTCCTCCGCCTTTTCCGGTTTCGCCTTCAGGGCCCCGATCTCTTCCGTCCGGAGGAGCATCAGCCGGCAGAAGGTGACCTCCTTGCCGCTCTTCAGGGTCATGTCCGTCTCGACGACGTCCTCCGGCAACCGCGTGATCATGGTTCCGCCGAACTCCTTCATCTTCACCGTATCCGGGAAGGGGAACCAGCAGCCCGGGAACAGGCCGCTTCCGTTCCAGCTCTGCTGAACCAGATCCTTCAGAAGGCCGGAGAAGCCCACCCCGAGATCGAAATCCGTCGAGCGGGCTCCGAGGGAAAGATCCGCGGGCAGCGTCAGGAAGAGTTCCACCCGCCCGATGCTTTCGTGGCCGGTATCCTCCGGAATCCGGTTTCCCGCGCCCAGGGTACACAGGGCCTGCCAGGCGCCCGTTCCCGTTTCCGGACGGAACACGAACCCGAGCAGTTCCAGCCCTTCCACCCGGTGGCTCATCCACCGGGTCCAGCGTTCGCTGTCGCTCACCCGTTCCAGCCGGCTCTGAATCTCCCTTCTGTCCCGGATGGTGTACGCCTGCGCGAGGATGGCCCTGCGCTGGCACTCCACCAGCTCGACCTCCAGGTCCGGCCGGGCTGTCCCGCCCATGGCCCGCTTCAGCCAGTACGCCGCCTTGCTCCACATCTCGTTTCTGCGCAGGAACAGGCCGTACTGCACCTGCCACTCGGGGTCCATGCAGCTGCGGTTCTTCGCGCTCTCCAGCAGCGCCAGGCCCCGGGCCATGGCTTCCCGGCCCGCTTCCATGCTGTCCAGCGCCTGCACGTACCTCAGCGCCTGGCGGAAGGTCCGGTTCTGCTCCGGAATGCGCTCATAGACCCGGACCGCCTCCAGGAGTCTGCCGGCGGCTACGAGCTTTTCCATCCGCTGCAGTTCCCCGAGCTCCGCGGAGCGGGTAATGGTCACGGGGGCCTCGGAACGGCGCCCTTCATCGGTGGAGATCGTGGCCTCCATCCCCGCCAGCAGCTTCTTCACCTGCGCGTCGTCCCGGCAGAAGCGTTCCTCTTCCCCGTACAGAACGATCGCGTCGTGGAACCGGATGGTCTCCTGCTCCGAGAGGGGGCAGTCTGTGGCGGGTCTGTACGGAGTGCCCCCGATGAGAAGGGCGGAAAAGGTGGAGTCGGGAATGGCGAGGGAAAGCAGCGTGCCCTGCACCACAAAGCCTCCGTCTTTCAGAAGACCGCAGACCAGGGAGCAGACGGCATCCAGGATCCGGCCCTCTTTGCGGCGGAAGTCCGCCTGCTGCGGGAAGCGGAGCACCAGCTCCATCCGTTCCTTCCGGGCCCCGTCCCCATCGCCCATGACGGGCGGGATGGTCATGGGAGTCTGTCCCAGACCAAGGGTGATGACCGTCTGCCAGCCCACAGGCGAATCCGCCGGGAAGCGCGCGAAGCACACCTCCCGCTCCTCCTGCACGCCGCAGCGGAACAGTTCCGCGCTGGATCGGAAGGCCTTCTCCAGATGCTTCAGGATGGCCTCCTCCTCCTTCGGAGCGTAGGGGGTCTTCTCCACCGGCTCGAAGGGAATCTCCTGCTGGCTGGCCTTCTTCGCCGCCTTTTTGGACTGCTTCTGGGCCACCGGGATGGGTTCTTTCTTCTTCGGGGGCAGAACGGGCTTCTGCGGTTTCTGTTTGACCGGTTTCTGCTCCACCGGAGCGGGTTTCGGTTTGGGGGACTTCACCGGAGCGGGTTTCGGTTTGCGGGCCGGCTCCGGTTCGACGTTCTGCGCGGGAGCCTGCCCGGCCTGGCCGGACGGTGCGCCCCACGAGAGGTCTTCCGAAGGCTGCTCCTCCCGGGCATCCGGGACCGGTTTCCAAGGATCCAGGAGATGCCGGGGAATCTGCATGCCCGGCTCAAAAACGACTCCCTTCTGCCCTTCCCGGCTCGGAGACACGGTTTCCTTCCCGTTGCGGGCGTCCTCTCCTGTCTTCGTTTCAGGCTGCGGCGTCTTTCCCTGGGGAGCAGGAACCGTCGGGGCCTTCGGAGCCTGGTGCGTCTGGGGCGCTCTGGCGCTGCGGACCGGCTGGTTCTGTCCTCCCGGCTGCCGGACCGGCGCAGGGCGGGCGTCCTGCGGGGTCCTGGAAGTCTGCGTTCCCTGCCCCTGCGCGGAACCGGTCCGGAATTGCGGACCCGGCTGACCGGGCCCTTTCCCGAGCCTGGGGCTCCCATCCGTCTTCGTCTCCGAATACGGGGGCCTCCCCTGCGGGATCGCGGACTGGGGCCCCTTCGGTGTCTGAGGCGTTCCGGTGCTCCTGGCCGGCTGTCCCTGGGTCCACGGCTGCCGGGGAGACGTTCCCCGAAAGTCCTGCGGAGTCCTGGGAGTCTGCGTTCCCTGCCCCTGACCGGGAGACGTCCAGGAAGTACTCCTGGGCTTCTGCGGACTGGGGGCGGGGGTCTTCCACCAGTAAGTGGGGCGCCGGGGAGTGACGGGCGGAGCTTCTTTGACTTCCTGTCCCTGAGCGGACGGAGAAACGCCGGTCTGGCTGCCCGAAGTGGCGGAAGGCCGGGGCGCTGCCGCCGCCTTCTGAGAACTGCCGGTCCCCGGCGTCCCAGCCTGTGCGGGAGACGCGCTCTGACTGCCCGGAACCGTGGTTGCCCTGGGCGCTGTCGCCGCTGCCTTCCGGGGACTGCCTGTCTCAGGCTTTCCAGCCTGCGCGGGAGAAACGCCCTTAGCGCCCGGTACCGTGGATGCCCTGGGTGCTGCCGCTGCTGCCTTCCGGGGGCTGCCGGTTTCAGGCCTTCCGGTCTGCGCGGGAGAGGCACTCTGACCGCCCGATACCGTGCTTGCCTTGGGCGCTGCCGCCGCCTTCTGAGAACTGCCGGTCCCCGACGTCCCAGCCTGCGCGGGAGAAGCGCTCTTGGCGCCCGGTACCGTGGTTGCCTTGGGCGCTGCCGCAGTTGCCTTCCGGGGACTGCCGGTCTCCGGCTTTCCAGCCTGCGCGGGAGAGCCGCTCTGACCGCCCGGTACCGTGGTTGCTTTGGACGCAGTCTCTGCTTTCTTCCGAGGGCTGCCGGTCTGCGGAGCAGAGGCGCTCTGACCGCCCGAAACCGTGCCTGCCTTGGGCGCTGCCGTCGCTTCCTTCCGAGGGCTGCCGGTCTGCGGAGCAGAGGCGCTCTGACCGCCCGAAACCGTGCCTGCCTTGGGCGCGCTCGTCTCCTCTTTCCGGGAACCCGCGCTCTCCGGCTTCACGGCCGGTTTCTTCGCATCGGCCCCGGATGACGGATCCGGAGCCCCCTTTGTGTCTGTCGCGGGCTCCGGTTCGGGCAGAAGGCTTCCGGCCGCTCTCAGCTTTTTGAGGTGCTCGTCCGCCTTCTTCGGATCCTCCAGCAGGACCTGCGCCATCCTCATGTGATCATCCGCATCGTACAGATCTCCCTGCGCATGCAGAAGCAGCCCTTTGGCATACCACCATTCGCCGTCCAGCATTCCATCCACCTGCGTCCGCGCCAGTCCCCGTTCCGCGTCCGCCACCAGGCCGTCCCGGTCGCCGCCGGCCAGCGCCAGCTGGAGCTGGGCCTGCGCCAGGATCAGGCTCCGGTCATATCCTCGCTGTTCCTCCGGTATGGGTGACAGCAGCTCCACAATCTTCTCATACTCACCATCGTTATCCAGTTTCTGTAAGTTATCGTCCGTGTACTGCACAGCTGTTCTCCTTCCTTTCTCTCCTGCTGATCCCGCACCGCCTCGCGTCGCAGGACAGCGCGGAACCCGCGCTGCCCTGCGGGAGGCCGCCCGTCAGATGGAGCGGCACAGAAGAGCCGCGCCGATGATGCCGGCGTCGTTGCCCAGAGTTGCTCTGGTGATCCGCGTGTGATTGCCCTTGTCATAGGAGCCCGCCAGGACCAGTTTCCGCAGGGGGTTCATCAGCATCTCGTCCGAGGCGTTGCTGATGCCGCCGCCGATGCAGATGATCTCCGGCTGCAGCATGTTGACAAGGCTGATGAGGCCGACGGCCACGTGCTCCCGATAGCGCTCCAGGACCCCGCTGGCGACGGCGTCTCCCTGGGAGGCCGCGTCGAAGGCGGTCCGTCCTTCCACTTTCTTCAGGTCTCCGCCGCAGATCTGCCACAGCAGACTGTCCGGATGGCTTTCCATGGCCTCGATGGTCTGGTGAATCAGGGCGGTGGCGGAGCCGTACTGCTCCCAGCAGCCCCGATTGCCGCAGGTGCAGAGCCGACCTCCCGCGTGGGTGATCATGTGGCCGACTTCCATGCCGGACCCGGCGAAGCCGTCAAAGAGACGTCCGCCGGAGACCATGCCGCCTCCTACGCCGGTGCCCAGGGTGACCATGACCGCGGGATCGCAGCCCCGGGCGGCCCCGGCCCAGTACTCGCCGAGGGCGGCGCAGTTGGCGTCGTTGCCCAGAAAGACGGGGGCGCCCCAGACCGTCTGGAAAGCCGCCCGGATATTCGTATTTGAAAGGGGCATGTTGACGGTTTTGACAATGGTCCCCGCGCGGTTGTCCACCTGGCCGGGGATACCGATGCCGATCGCCTTGATGTCGTACTGGCGGTCGATCCGGGTTTCGCCCTCCTCGCAGAGCCGGACGGTCAGGCCGATCATGTCCTGAATGAGACCGTCCGCGTCCTTCGTCCGATCTGCAGGGATGCTCATTCTGCTCACCAGATGCGCGCCCGTATCCACCAGGCCGGCAACCAGATTGGTGCCGCCCACGTCAATCCCGATGTAGTACATGCAGTTTCCTCCTATCTTACTGCTTCTGCTGCTGTTCCTGCTGCTCCTTCAGGATCCGCTCGAAGTGCTCGTCCATGCGCTGAGTCAGTTCCAGGGCAGCGTTGTGACCCAGGGTGTGGTCGCGGTCGTTCATGGCGGCCACCTCGATGATGCTCGCCAGGTCCCGGCCGGGCTTGACCGGAATGATCACCAGGGGCAGCTTCACGCCCATGATCTCCGTCTGCCGGTAATCCAGCCCGAAGCGGTCGTAGTTGGCGTGGTCGTCCCAGGGTTCCAGCTTCACCACGATATCGATCTGCATATTGATCCGGATCGCCCCGATGCCGAACAGCCGCGCCACGTCGATGACGCCGATGCCCCGCAGTTCCATGTAGCGGCGGATGAGAGGCGGGGCGGTGGCCTCCAGCTTGCCCGGGGTGGTCTCCCGGATTTCCACCGCGTCGTCCGCCACCAGGCGGTGTCCCCGCTTGATGAGGCCGATGGCCACTTCGCTCTTGCCCACGCCGGATTCGCCCTGGATGAGGACGCCCACGCCGTAGACCTCCATCATGACCCCGGAGCGTGTGATGCTGGGGGCCATCCAGCGGTAGAGACGGCTGATGAGGTCCGACATGAAGGCCGGCGTCTCCATGGTGGAGCGCAGCACGGTACGGCCGTACTTCTTCGCCATCTCCAGACACTCGGGCGCGGCGCTGTTGCCCCGGGTGATGATAAGGGCGGGAATGGGCCGGGAGAAGATGCGGTCGAAGCTCGCGAGCCGCTGCTCGCTCGTCATCTGCTCCACATAGCTGGTCTCCGTCATGCCCATCAGCAGCAGGCGGTCGTCGTCAAAGTGCTCAAAGTATCCGGCGAGGGGAAGACCGGGCCGGTTGATATGCAGCGTGCGGATCGGCTGGTCCTCGTAGTCCGGGGCGGCGCAGAGGATCTCCAGATCGAATTCCTGGATGATTCTGCCCAGACGGACGAAGTTACTGTCTTCCATTCGGATCGCTTCCTTTCCCGGGGCCCGGGGGCCCGTCATGTCTGTTCCGGTCCAGTATAGACCATTTCCGGCGGTTACGCAAGCGCCGGCCGGGAATGCCGAAACTTTTTCCGGGGGCCGAAAAAAAGTGCTTGCAATTCCCCTGCGTATATGCTAATATCTCCGTCGAGGCTTTTCAGAACCTTGTATTCTGTTCAGCGAGGAGGTTAGCAACATGGCCAAATGTGAATTCTGCGACAAGGGCGTAACGTTCGGTATCCGGGTGTCCCACTCCCACCGCCGCAGCAACCGCGCCTGGAAGCCCAATGTCAAGCGCGTCAAGGCGATCGTGAACGGCACCCCCACTCACGTGTACGTCTGCACCAGATGCCTCCGTTCCGGCAAGGTCACTCGCGCTGTGTGATGGATATTGACAGATAAAACGTCCGTATCACGGGATACGGACGCTTTTCTGTTTTCCCGGGGGCGCTTCGCGCCCGCCGGGAAGTCCATTTCGCCCTGTCTCCCGGCCGCCGTCCCGCTCAGCGGGTACCGAAGATCCGGTCGCCGGCATCGCCCAGGCCGGGCACGATGTAGGCGTGCTCGTTCAGCTTCTCGTCCACGGCGGCCACGTAGATCTCCACGTCCGGGTGATCCCGCTGAATGAGGGCGAGCCCCTCCGGGGCCGCGATGATGTTCATCAGGTGGATGTGACGGCAGCCGTATCCCTTGATGAAGGTGATCGCGGCAGAGGCGGAGCCGCCGGTGGCCAGCATGGGATCCAGGATGAAGACTTCCCGATCGGCAATGTCCGGGGGCATCTTGCAGTAGTATTCCACCGGCGCGTGGGTCTCCGGGTCCCGATACAGCCCGATGTGTCCCACCTTGGCGGAGGGAATCATCCGCAGCATGCCGTCCACCATCCCCAGGCCGGCCCGCAGAATGGGTACGATGGCCAGCTTCTTGCCGTAGAGAGTCTTGAAGGTGCCCGTGGCGACGGGAGTCTTCACCTCCACGTCGGTCAGGGGCAGGTCGCGGGTGGCCTCGTAGCACTCCAGCGCGGCGATCTCCGAGACCACTTCCCGGAATTCCTTGACGCCGGTCCGCTCATCCCGCAGGATGGTCAGCTTGTGCTGCACCAGCGGATGGTCCAGGATGTGCACTTTCTCATTGTACATTCTCATCGCTCCCCTTGTTCGAGTTTCAGTTTCTCCAGCCGTTCCCGCTCGGCCTGGGACAGCCGGTGATAAACCGGAACCAGGTCCGCGCCACGTACCAGGGCGCCCCGGGCGGCCAGCTCCTGCGCCGAGCGCGCCACGCCCCAGGCGTCCTGCAGCCGCAGGTGCTCCGGCGCCAGCCTGAGATCCGGATCGGTTAAGGTATTATAGCACAGCTGCGCCCCGTCTCCAACCAGGATTTTCTCTCCCGGCAGCTCCCGCAGCTCGGCCTCCAGATCCTCCAGAGAGATGGCCCGGTCCGGCCTCAGCCGCTCCAGCCCCTCTCCGGTCGCCCGGAAGATGGCGTTGTAGACCTGTTTGCGGCGGGCATCCATGGCGCACACCAGAATCTTCCCCTCCAGATGGGCGAGAGGCCAGGCCATGGACTCCAGCGTGGAGCAGGCGGCACAGGGAATCTCCCGGGGCCAGGCCAGTCCCTTGGCGGTGGCCACCCCGATGCGCAGGCCCGTAAAGGACCCCGGACCCGCGGCTACGGCGATCACATCCACCTCGTCCAGCGTATGTCCGCTGTTTTTCAGCAGGCTGTCCGCCATGGGCAGCAGCGTGCGGCTGTGGGTGAGGCCGCTGTTCTGCCAGTTCCGGGCGATCAGGGCCCCGTCCCGGGTGAGAGCCACGGAGCAGGCCGTCGCCGAGGACTCCAGAGCCAGTATCATCACAGTTTGATTCCCTCCACTTCCAGGACGCGCTGTCCGTCGTGTTCGCCCCGGCGGATGTCCACCCGCACCGTTTCCTCCTCCGGCAGCTCTCCGGCGTTCTCGCTCCACTCCACGGCGCAGACGCCGTCGCGGGCCAGGTAATCCTCCCAGCCGATGTCAAAGAGCTCCTCCGGAGCGCTCAGGCGGTAAAGGTCAAAGTGGAACAGGGGCAACCGTCCACCCTCGTACTCGTTGACGATGGTGAAGGTGGGACTGGTCACCCGGTCCGTCACCCCAAGGCCCCGGGCCAGCCCCCGGGTAAAGGCGGTCTTGCCCGCCCCCAGGTCTCCGGTGAAGGCCACAACGGTGCCGGGGCGGACCTTCTCTCCCAGGCGGACGCCCAAGTCCTCCGTCTCTTCGGGGGAATCCGTCACATACCGCTCCTTCTGTCGCTCCATGGCTTCGCCTCCCTGCCGCCCGCAGGCGCTTTTCCGGCATTATAACACAGGATGCCAGCTCCTGCCAGACCTTTTTTCTGTGTCCTTATCCTTTTTCTGAAATCAGGGATATTCATGGCAGATTCCACCTCTCAGGCCACCCGGGAGATGATGATGGTCACAGACCCCATCTCCCGGATCATTCCCCGGATGGCGATTCCCACCATCATCGCCTTCCTGATCAACTCCATCTACTCGCTGGCGGACACCTACTTCGTGGCCTCCCTCGGCACCAACGCCACGGCGGCGGTGAGCGTCAACACGGCTCTGGACCAGATCATCATGATGTGCGGCTCCATGCTGGCCATCGGCGCCAACAGCTATGTGGCGCGTCTGCTGGGCGCCCGGCGGAAAGACCGGGCCAACCGGGTCCTCTCCACCGCCTTCTTCCTGGCGATGGGGCTGGGCGTCCTGATGCTGATTCTGGGCACCGTCTTCATGACCCCCATGGTGCGCCTGCTGGGCGCCACCCCCACCTGCGAACAGTACTCCATCGACTACGCCACCTACGTCCTGCTGGCCGCCCCCTTCATGACCGCCAACTTTGTCATGAACCAGTGCCTGCGGGCGGAGGGCAGCGCCATGATGAGCATGGTGGGCATGGGCTTCGGCGGTATCCTCAACTGCTTCCTGGACCCCATCTTCATCTTCGGGCTCCATCTGGGCGTGGCCGGGGCCTCCATGGCCACCGCCATCTCCAAGCTGGTGAGCTTCGGGATTCTCATCTTCCCCTACCTGACCCGCCGCTCGCTGCTGCGGCTCTCCTTCCGCTGCATCCATCTGGAGCGGGAGATCCTGGGGGAGATCGTCACGGTGGGCATGCCCTCCATGCTGCGCTCCGGCCTGGCGGTGGTGGCGGGCATTCTCCTGAACAATCTGGCCGGCGGCATCTCGGACTCCGTGCTGGCGGGCATCGGGGTCACCACCAAGGTGATGATGTTCCCCTTCAGCGTGGTGCTCGGCTTCGGCTCCGGTTTCCAGCCGGTGGCGGGCTTCAACTGGGGCGCCCAGCGCTACGACCGGGTGGAAGAGAGCTACTTCTTCGCCACGAAGATGGCGATCGCGGGCGCCGCGGTCATGGGCCTGGTCCTGGGCGTCTTCGCTCCCCAGGTCATCAGTCTCTTCGCGGAGACGGACCCGGAGATGCAGGCCATCGGAGCGCTGGCCATCCGTCTGCAGTGCCTCTCTCTGCCCGTCCAGGCCTGGGTGGCGGTGGTCAACATGTTCTGCGCCGGCCTGGGCTACGCGAAGTACGCCTTCGTGCTTGCCACCTCCCGCCAGGGCACCTGTTTCCTGCCCATCCTCTACCCCCTGACCTGGCTCTTCCAGGCCAACGGCATCGCCTCCGTGCAGGCCGTCGCGGATCTGCTCTCCATTTTCCTGGCCATCCCCATCATCCTGCGTATGCTGAAGGTGGTGCGGGAGTGTCGTCGGACCCGGGAGAGCGCCCAGGCCGTCAGTCCTGGCTGAACCCTGCCCGTTCCGGCGAAACCCGTCGGAACGGGGTCCAACCGGACCATCCGGTATCCATAATCCTTATCTGGAGGTGCGCGCCATGCCCGGCCGCTACATCGCCTTCGACGTGGAAACGCCGAATCATTACAACAACCGCATGAGCTCCATCGGAGTGGCGGTGGTCGAAGGGGGAAAGATCGTCCAGACCTTCTCCTCCCTCATCAATCCGGAGTGCCCCTTTGATTACTACAACATCCACCTCACCGGCATCACACCCTCCATGGTACAGACCGCCCCCACCTTCCCCGAGCTCTGGTCTTCCACCCTGGAGCCTCTCTTTGACAGCGGCATGCTCGTAGCCCACAACGCCGGCTTCGACATGCGGGTTCTGGCCCACTGTCTCATCCACTATGGAATTTCCTGGAAGGGGACGGCGGACTACTGCTGCACGGTCGCGCTGGGGCGGAAAACCTACCCCTCCATGCCCAATCACAAGCTGGACACCCTGTGCTACTACCTGAACATTGATCTCCACCATCACCAGGCGGACAGCGACGCCATCGCCTGCGCGAAGCTGCTCATCAACTACATGGAGCAGGGCACCGTGCCGGAGAAGTACAAACGGTGCCGGTCCATGATCTCCGTATAACACCCCTGCGCTCTCTGCGGGAGACGGCCCCGGGTGTACTCGGGACAAAACGCCGCGAAAGACGGACCTGCCTCGGATATCCGGGCCCCAGGCCGTTCGCTACATAAGAAAATACGGGACCGGCACGCCTTGCGCGCGCCGGTCCCGTATTTCTGTACGGCAGGGATCTGTCCGGGGAGATCAGGCGGGCACCGCCCAGGCAAAGGCGCCGGGGAACAGGCCCACGAAGAAGGCCACCAGGATCAGAAGGATGATGGGTAAGATCAGTTTCTTCGAGATATCCGCCACGGAACACTCCGCCACGCCGCACATGACGAACATGCTGAGGCCGAAGGGCGGGGTGGTGAGGCCGATGGCCTGGGCGATGACGATGGCGGTCAGGCAGGTATACAGGTCCATGCCCATGGCGACCACCAGGGGCGCCACCAGAGGCACCACGATCTGCATGGCGCCGCCGGAATCCATGAAGGTACCGAGAATCAGCATGAACAGCAGGATCATGCAGATGAGGGCGGAGCCGCTGACGCCGGAGGAAACCATGGCGTCCGCCAGCTTGGCCGGAATCTCGATGCCGGTCATGGCGCCGGAGAAGATGGAGGCGGCGGCCAGCATGATGAACAGGGGCACGCCGTTGGACAGGCATTTGATCGTGATATCCACGATCTCGCCCGGCTTCACCGTTTTATACACAAACACGCTTACCAGAATGCCGTAAACCAGGGAGATGGCGGCCGCCTGGGCGGTATCCGTAATGCCGGTGAAGATGCCGCCGAGGATGATGACGGGGGTGATGATGGCCCAGATGCTCTCCTTGAGGATGGAGCCGAAAGAGCGGGCCTGGAGAGCGTCCACCATGGCGTTGATCTTCGCCTGATCGCCGTTGCCGTGGCGCACGCAGTGGATGTACGCATAGATGATGAGGATCACGCCGGCCAGAACGCCGCCCACGGCCGCGATCTTGTACAGGGCGATGAGGTCCACATCATACCCCAGGACGCTGCCGGAAATAGCGGCCGCGCCGGTCAGGGGAACGCTGGGGGGAATCACCATGCCCAGGCAGCCGGCGGCCACCAGGATGGCGGCGGAAAACATCCGGTCATAACCCAGGGAGACCAGCAGGGGGTAGCACATGCCGCCCACAGCCGCGGTGGTGGCGGGGCCGGAACCGGAGATGGCGCCATAGAACATGCAGGTCGCGATGGAAATGATGGGCAGGAAGCCCTTCTTGCGGCCCAGGAAGTAGGAGAAGGTGTTGAAGATCTTCTCCGTCAGCTTGCCGCGGGCCATGAACTCGCCGGCCAGCATGAACAGCACGATGGTAATGCCGGTGTTGTTGGCGCTGGCGCCGTTGACAAACCAGTCCACGATGTCCAGGAAATGCACGGGAGAAGCTCCGCCGAAGCACAGGGGAAGCAGCAGGGCGGAGAAGACAATGCAGGCGACCATGGGGACGCCCAGGAAGATCATCATGCCAAAGAAGGCGACCAGAAACAGCGGAATCATGTCTGAACCTCCCTCCTTATCCCTTGCGGCCCTTCAGGAGCCGCTCAAAGTAGCGGATCACGGAGAGCACAAATCCGACCGCCGGCGCCACATACAGGATGGAGACCGGCACGGCAATGACGGCGTTCATCTCGCCGGCTGCGATCACCTGGAACATGCGCTGCACGCTGAGGACAGCCAGCACAATACTGAAGATGGCCATGAGCACCTCGATGAGGGCGGAGATGACCTTTTTCACGCCCTCCGGGTACATGGCGAACAGGATGTCAATCCGCATGTGCGAATTGCGCTTCACCGCCACCGAGACACCCAGGAAGACAAGCCAGGTGTAGGCGTAGAAGGACAGCTGGTTCATACCCGCGACCAGGTCCTTGTTGACAAACTGGAGAACAAAACCGATCAGTACCAGCAGGGTGATGACCCCGATCAGGAAGACCAGCAGGTATTCTTCCAGATTGTCCCAGACGCTTTTTTTCTCTTTCAATCTGCATACCTCCTCTTGCAATACCGAAATCCGCCCAGACCGGTCCGTGAATGGACGGATTTTCCCATATAAGGTATCATACCAGAAAAAGGGCAGGATATTTTATCATTCCGATAAAATATCCTGCTCCTGAAGGTGATTTTATGTGCAGTTTTAAGAGAAGAACGCCGGAACGCTCATTACAATACAGGTTCTGTCAAATTATCTTCTCATCCCCGCAAAGAATCTGCTCGGGAAGCGGCTCAGAGGATGTCGATGTGCTCCCCGGCCAGGGCCCGGTTCATGCTGCGCACGGCGCAGAACTTGCCGCACATGGAGCAGGTGTCCTCGTGCTCCGGCTTGCGGCTGGTCCAGATGGCCTTCGCGGTCTCCGGGTCCAGAGCGCACTCCCACTGGGCCTCCCAGTCCAGCTTCCGCCGGGCCTCCGCCATGCGGTCGTCCTGTTCCCGGGCGCCCCTCACACCCTTGGCGATGTCCGCGGCGTGGGCGGCGATGCGGGAAGCGATGATGCCCTGCTTCACATCCTCCACGTTGGGCAGAGCCAGGTGCTCGGCGGGCGTCACGTAGCAGAGGAAGGCGGCGCCGGAGGCCGCGGCGATGGCGCCGCCGATGGCCGAGGTGATGTGATCGTAGCCGGGAGCGATGTCCGTCACCAGGGGACCGAGGACATAGAAGGGCGCGCCCATGCAGATGGTCTGCTGGATCTTCATGTTGGCGGCGATCTGGTCCATGGGCACATGGCCCGGACCTTCCACCATCACCTGTACGTCCTTCGCCCAGGCCCGCTTCGTCAGCTCGCCCAGCCGCACCAGCTCCTCGATCTGGCACACGTCCGAGGCGTCCGCCAGACAGCCGGGCCGGCAGGCGTCTCCCAGGGAGATGGTGACGTCGTACTCCCGGCAGATGTCCAGGATCTCGTCAAAGTACTCGTAGAAGGGGTTCTCCTGCCCGGTCATGCTCATCCAGGCAAAGACCATGGAGCCGCCTCGGGAGACGATGTTCATCTTCCGCTTGTGTTTCCGGATCTGGTCGATGGTCTTGCGGGTGATGCCGCAGTGCAGGGTGACGAAGTCCACGCCGTTCTCCGCGTGCAGGCGGATCACGTCCAGAAAGTCCTTCGCCGTGAGGGTGTCCAAATCCCTCTGATAGTGGATGACGGAGTCGTAGACCGGCACCGTCCCGATCATCGCCGGGCACTCGGCGGTCAGCTTCGTGCGGAAGGGGATGGTGTTGCCGTGGGAGGACAGGTCCATGATGGCGTGAGCCCCCATGTTCACGGCCGCCATCACCTTCTGCATCTCCACATCGTAGTCCCGGCAGTCCCGGGATACCCCCAGGTTGACATTGATCTTGGTGCGCAGCATGGACCCCACGCCCTCGGGATCCAGACAGGTGTGGAGCCGGTTGGCGCAGATGACCACCTGGCCGGCAGCCACCAGCGGCATCAGCTCCTCCACTGTCATCCGTTCCTTCTCCGCCACCCGGCGCAGTTCCGGGGTGACGATGCCCTTCCGGGCGGCCTCCATCTGAGTTGCATACTCCCGCATCGCGGTACGCTCCTTTCAGCACAAAAATAAAAAGCGGCGCGCCCATAAGCACACCGCTCTTCTGCCTACGTTCGCTGTCCCTGCGCCGGCATTATCCGGATCAGGTTCCCGGCCCCGCGGCGGACGCCGCGAAGCCGAAGGGTCGAAGCCTTCGCTTCCTCTCAGCCTGGCCGATCCCAAGCTCCCCTCACGGATTCAGTTGTCCGTCGGAGACGCGGCTTCGCGCGTTGAACCCTGGCGTAACGCCCGCGCGACCCGCTCCCCGACTGCAGGGCACATTCTATCAGATGAAGCGTCATGACGCAAGAGGGAAACGCAAAAAAATCCGGCCGGACAGGGCCGTTTTTTCCATTTTCCCGGGCAAAAAGAGGCGGGCAGCGCCCGGACCGATCCGACGTCGCCCGCCTCTCTGACAGATGCTTTCTTTTCAGTTGAATGCATCCAGAAGCCGTTCTGGATCCTCTGCCTCCATGAGAGAACTCATGAGACAGGCGCCGGCGGCTCCCGCCGCCCGCACGGACTCCCAGCGCTCCGGGGTAATGCCCCCGATGGCCGCCACCGGAATGGAGACGGCCCCGCAGACCTCCCTCAGAAACTCCAGTCCCCGGGGAGCGAGCCCCGCCTTGCAGGCGGTGGAGAAGACGTGGCCGGCGGTGATATAGGTGCAACCCAGCCGTTCCGCTTCCCGGGCGTCCTCCACGCTGTGGCAGGAGGCGCCCAGAACCCGGAAGGCGCGCCGCTCCTCCTCCGGCATGGCCCGCAGGACCCCCAGGGGCATGTGCAGAAGCGGGTGATTCAGCCGACGGGCCGCCTCCGGAAAGGCGTGGAGCAGACAGGGGACCTGATGCCGCCCGCAGATCTCCAGCGCCTCCCGGGCCAGGGCCACATAGTCCTCCAGCGGCAGATCTTTCTCCCGCAGAAGAATGCCCGCCGGGCCTGCGGCGGCGATCCGCTCCAGCTGCTCCAGAAAACGTCCGGCGCAGAGGGCCCGGCTGGTGACGCAGAGGATCTCAGACATAGAGGTAGTCGTTGAGCACCGGCTGCAGTCCCTGATTCGCGATATCGTGGTACATGGTATCAAAGCTGCGGCTGTCGTTGATCTCGAACTGCTCGTCTCCCTCTTCCGCCCCGGTATCCTTGCCGGTGTACTTGCTCTCGTGGTCCCCGATGCCCGTGGAAACGCCGGCGGAGACCTTGGTGGCGGCGATGCGGACGATGCCGTCCCGGAACTGGGCGCTCTCCCGGGAGGAGACGGTGATTCCCGCGAAGGGCAGGAAGATCCGGTACGCGCAGATCACCTGGCACAGCTGCTTCTCCCCCACATCCTGGGGGTTGATGCGGTCGTTGTTGACGATGGGCCGCAGTCTGGGGCAGGAGAGAGACATCTCCGCGTGGGGATACTTCCGCTGCAGGTAATAGACATGGAGCGCCGTGGCCAGGGCGTCCTTGCGGAAGTCCGACAGCCCCAGCAGGGCGGAGAAGGCCACACCCCGCATGCCGCCCCGGAGCGCCCGCTCCTGGGCCTCGAAGCGATAGGGCCAGACCCGCTTGTGCCCCATGAGGTGCAGCTGCTCGTAGCGGTCCGGGTCATAGGTCTCCTGGAAGACGGTGACATAGTCCGCCCCGCACTCGTGCAGATAGGCGTACTCGTCCGTGTTCACAGGGTAGATCTCCAGACCCACCATGCGGAAGTACTTCCGGGCCAGCTTGCAGGCCTCGCCAATGTACTTCACATCGCTTTTGCTGCGGCTCTCGCCGGTGAGGATCAGGATCTCCTCCATGCCGGAGTCCGCGATGACCTTCATCTCGTGCTCGATCTGCTCCGCGTTCAGCCGCATGCGGTTGATGGCGTTGTAGCAGTTAAAGCCGCAGTAGATGCAGTAGTTCTCGCAGTAATTGGCGATGTACAGCGGGGTAAAGAGGTAGACCGTGTTGCCGAAGTGCTTGCGGGTCTCCAGCCGGGCCTTCTGGGCCATCTCCTCCAGGAAGGGCTCCGCCGCCGGAGACAGGAGGGCCTTGAAGTCCTCGATGGAGCAGCGGTCGTGGTCCAGAGCCGCCCGTACGTCCCGGGCCGTGTACTGCGAGGGATCATAGGCGCGCATCTGCCCCATGACCTTCTCCATGATATCCGACTGGATCTGCTCCATGCCGGGCAGGTATTCCATATGGTTTCTCCGGGAGGAGGGATCCTGCTCCAGGCGGTGCTTCTTCTCCAGCGCGGCCGGCGAGAGCGTGGCGGCGTCCACAAAATACTGTTCATCCATGACGGTAACTCCCCCTCTCAGCCCCGCAGGAACCCGGTGAGCGGATCCGATGCGGAAGCGCCGCGGACCAGCACCCGGCCCAGACCGGACAGATAGGCCATGCGGCCCGCCTCGATCGCCCGCTTGAAGGCGCCCGCCATGAGGGGCAGATCTCCGGCGGTGGCGAGGGCGGTGTTCGCCATGACGGCGGCGGCTCCCATCTCCATGGCCTCCGCGGCCTGGGAGGGCCGCCCGATGCCCGCGTCCACGATGATGGGCAGGTCGATCTCGTCGATGAGGATCTGGATGAAGTCCTTCGCGGCCAGTCCCTTATTGGACCCGATGGGGGCCGCCAGGGGCATGACGGCGGCGGCGCCGGCGTCCACCAGGGCCCGGGCGGCATAGAGGTCCGGGTACATGTAGGGCAGTACCACGAAGCCCTCCTTCGCCAGGATCTCCGTGGCTTTGATGGTCTCCTGGTTGTCCGGCAGCAGGTATTTGCTGTCCCGCATGATCTCGATCTTCACGAAGTTCCCGCAGCCCAGTTCCCGGGCCAGACGGGCGATGCGCACCGCTTCCTTCGCGTCCCGGGCGCCGGAGGTGTTGGGCAGCAGGGTAACCCCCTCCGGAATGTAGTCCAGAATGCTCTCGTGCTCCTTCGTGTTGGCCCTGCGCACCGCCAGGGTGATGATCTGGGCGCCGGCGTCCCGCACGGCGGCCTCGATGAGCTTCAGAGAGTACTTCCCGGAGCCCAGAATGAAGCGGGAGGTGAATTCCTTTCCGCCCAGTACCAGCTTGTCGTTGTTCTCCATCTCAGTTGTTCCTTTCCTTATCAGGGTTCCAGGTCCCCCGCCAGAAGGCGGAGCACCATATTTGCCTCGTGGGCGGCGCAGACGGCCACCCGGCTGCTGACCAGAGGGGTCTCCGGTCCGCTTTCCGTCACGCCGTCCCCGCAGAGATAAAACCGTTTTGTCACCCGTCGGGTACGGATCTCATTGGCGGAGCCCAGCCCCGCCATCCCCACGCCGCTGACCAGAGGCGTCCGGGGATAGTGCTCCAGCACGCCCTGGCACAGCATGGCCTTGGCCTCCGCCCGGTCAAAGGCCTCGCAGACCACATCCACGTCGTCAAAGAGCCCGGGTATGTTCTCCGGGGTCACCTTCATGGGGCGCAGCGTCAGGTCGCACCAGGGATTGACCTCCTCCAGGGTCTGCGCCAGAGCCTCCGTCTTGCGCATCCCCAGCTGACGGATGAAGTACTGCTGCCGGTTGAGATTGGAAACGTCCACCCGGTCAAAATCCACCAGAAGCAGCTTTCCTACGCCGGCCCTGGCCAGGGCGACGGCGATGTTGGAGCCCAGTCCTCCCAGGCCGCAGACCGCCACCCGGCCCGCGTGAAACCGGGCCTGACGCTCCGTCCCGTGGCGCTCCACCAGGGCCGCGTAAAATTCCCGCTCGGTCAGAGACATCTCAGCCGCCTCCCACAAAGCGGACAATCTCAATCTCGTCCCCGTCCGCCAGGATCTTCTCCCCGTAGGCGGCCTTCGGGACGATCTCCTCGTTGCACTCCACGGCGATGCGTTTCGGGTCGTAGCCGTGGGCGGCGAGAAAGTCCAGCAGACCGGTCCCGGCCAGGTCCATCTGCTCTCCGTTGATACTGACCATGCCTGTTCCTCCTTGTTTCAGGGGCGCAGAAAAGAAAAACGGGCGCACGAAGACTCACACCCGCGGTGGTGTGCCCCTTCGTGCGCCCGTTTCGGCTGCACTCTGCGTGGTATTATAGCCCGCTGCCCGGACTCTGTCAAGAAGGAAAATAAGGTGTTTTTCCGGCTCCGGAAAAGGACTCGCAGCGCCATCCGCTGCGGACAGGCCGCGCCGCATTCCGGTCCGGACGGAAAAACGCCCCCGGGTTGCTACCATTCCCGCCCGATTTCATCTTTTTCCACGGCGTACTGGGCCATGAACTCCTTGAGATCCGCCTCGTTGCGCAGCAGCATGACCTCGTAGAAACGCCCCGTCTCCAGATCCTTGAATCCGGCCACCTGCTCCCCCGTGCAGATGCTGGAGCGGATCACGGGCTTCTTCTTCGTTTTGTCGTAGGGGGTCACATTCCTCTTTTTCCCGAACCCGAACACAACCGTCGCCTCCATCCCATATCCGGAGAGATCTTGCGACCCTCCGCTTTCCTTCAGTATACCACGTCTCCCGTTTCCTGTAAACTGCCGGTTTTCTGTCTTCCGGACCGCCATCCCGCTCGGAAGGACGTCGCCCTGTCGCCCCGATCCGTCACGGCAGGCGCCAGCCTGGTGCTCCAATCCGCTGCATCGCTCAGCCGTGTCTCCTCACCGCCTGCCCGGTCAGCTATAGATGGTTCCAATAAGACAATATGGATTCATGGAAAATCAGAATTGGAAGTTTCCGTCAGATCCTGCTAAAATACGCGTATATTACAAACGGGAGGGATTTCCTTGAACATCAAAAACGAAGTCAGCGTGAAAAAGGTCACGAAAGACGCGGAGAACAACTTCCGCGGCGGCTTCTACTGCTGCGAGGCCCTGATGAAGTCCATCGTGGACAACTTTGAACTGGACGTGCCGGACGCGGTGATCGCCATGTCCTCCGGCATGGCTGTAGGCGCCGGCCGCTCCGGGTGCATGTGCGGGGCCCTCAACGGGGGCATTCTGGCGCTGGGCCTGTTCTTCGGGCGCACGGAGCCCAAGGGTCCTCAGGATCCCCAGTCCATCCGCTGCATGAAGCTCACGAAGGAACTCCATGACTGGTTCCGGGACTCCAACGGCAAGCACGCCATCTGCTGCCGCATTCTGACGAAGGAGTTCGACATGGGCAAGGGCGAGCACAAGGAGCAGTGCATCCGCTTCACCGGCATGTGCGCCGGCAAGGTGGCGGAGATCGTCATCCGGGAACTGGGCCTCACGAACCTGGACGAGGCCGCCTGATTGGAGGGCGGTATGGACATCATTCGGAAAGTGCCGGTTCCCATCTGCGGGGTAGCCCTCGGCTTCGCCGCCCTCGGAAACCTGCTGCAGAGCTACTCGGAAGGGATCCGCTCCGTCTGCGGGGTGATCTCCGCATTGCTGCTGCTTCTCTTCGTGCTGAAGCTGATCCTGTTTCCGGCCATGATCCGGGAAGACATGGGCAATCCCGTGATGGCCAGCGTCATGCCCACCGCTTCCATGGCGCTGATGCTGCTCAGCACCTACGTGAAACCGCTGATCGGGCAGGGCGCCTTTGTGATCTGGATCGCCGCCATCGTGCTGCACCTGGTCCTGATGGTCTATTTTACGGTCCGCTTCGTGGCTCACTTCAAGCTGCCCCAGGTCTTCGCCAGCTGGTACATCGTCTATGTGGGAATCGCTGTAGCCGCCGTAACCGCGCCGGCGTACAGCCAGACGGGGATCGGGACCATTGCCTTCTGGTTCGGCTTCATCACCCTGATCATCCTGCTGGTGGCGGTCACATACCGCTACGCCACGGTGAAGGCCGTTCCGCAGCCCGCCCAGCCCCTGATCTGCATCTACGCCGCGCCCGCCAGCCTGTGCATCGCCGGCTACGTCCAATCCGTCACGCCCAAGTCCGCCGTGTTTCTGGGCGCCATGCTGATTGTGGCCAGCGCGCTCTACCTCTTCGCTCTCGTGCAGGCTGTTCTGTACATCGCCAAGAACACCTTCTTCCCCAGCTACGCCGCCTTCACCTTCCCCTTTGTCATCAGCGCCATCGCCTCCAAGCAGTCTATGGCATGCTTCGCCAATCTGGGAAGCCCCATGCCCTTCCTGCAGGGGGTCGTGCTGGTGGAGACCGTGATCGCCGTCGTACTGGTGGTCTACACCCTGATCCGCTATCTGATGTTCCTGTGCGCCGCGCCGCAGAAGAAGCCCGCGTAAGGGTCCGGTTGCGGACAGCTCCCGTATCTTTGCTTTTGCCCCTCTTCGGGGCATCCCACCTGACAACAAGGCCCTGTCGGCGAACCCGGCAGGGCCTTTCTCAGCCATATTCCCGCTCCAGACCAGGGGGAATCTCCGTCACGGACTCCTCTTTCAGCAGCATGGCGCCGCCGTCCATGGGCATCCAGCTCACAAGCCACTCCTCCACGGGATAATCCCCATAAGCGCTGACACGGTCGTCCGTGTCCCCATCCACGTATCCGATCTGCTTCCCGCGCTCCTGCTTCGAGACCACGCAGAAGGGCCAGTACACCCGGTCCTCCCAGACAATGCCCCGGTACTCTCCGGAGTCCGTGCTCTGCAGATCCAGCAGATTCTCCTTCCCGGCGCAGCCGCCCAGGAGGAGGACGGCCAGCAGAGCTGCCGCCAGCGCTCTCGCCGCGACACGGAATCTGCTGCCATGTGGCTCTGCTTTCCGCGTCCTGCGCGTATCCTCTTTCAACCTTATCCTCGTCCTTTCTTTCCGGAAACCGGCAGGATTTGTCCCAGTCTCCGGTTGACAATCCCCGAGGTGGGGAGTATCATGCGGGGGAATCTGATCCGGAACGCTGTCCGGACCTCGGGAGGATTTCCGCATGTCCACGATCCGTTCGTTTATCCGACGGGAGCCAGTGCTGATCATCGCCGCGCTGGCCGCCCTTCTCAGCTGTATTCTGGTACCTCCGGACGCGGAGTACCTGGGATACATCGATTTTCGCACCCTGGCTCTGCTCTACTCCCTGATGACGGTGGTTGCAGGCCTGCGGGGCGCCGGCGTCTTCTCCACCCTGGCCCACGGTCTCTGCCTGCGGGCCACCACCGCCCGCTCCATCGGCATCGTCCTCGTCTGCCTGTGCTTCTTCAGCTCCATGCTCATCACCAATGACGTGGCCCTGCTGACCTTCGTGCCCTTCGCCGTCGTGGTGCTGGGCATGGCGAACCGGAAGCAGGAACTGATCCGCATCGTGGTACTTCAGACTGTCGCCGCCAACCTGGGCAGCATGCTCACCCCGGTGGGCAATCCCCAGAACCTCTACCTCTACTCCTTCTACGACATGTCCATGGGGGACTTCTTCTCCGCCACCATCCCCCTCTGGGTTCTCTCCCTGGTGCTGGTGGTGGCCGGCTGCTTCACGCTGCCGAACGCCCATTTCTCTGCCTTTCTGGGCGAAGAGCCCGGCATCTCCCGCAGACTTCTCACCATCTACCTGGTTCTGTTCGGGGTGTGCCTGCTGACCGTGGTGCGCGTCCTCCCCTGGCCCGCCATGCTGGCGATCGTGATCGTCGTGCTGCTGGTGGCGGACCGCAAGGTCCTGATCAAGGCGGACTTCATGCTGCTTCTGACCTTCGTGGTCTTCTTTGTCTTCGCCGGCAACCTGGCCCGCATTGAGGCGGTGGATCATCTTCTGAAGACCCTGCTGGCGGGACGGGAGTATCTGATCTCCCTGCTGGCCAGCCAGGTGATCAGCAACGTCCCCGCCGCCCTTCTGCTCTCCAGCTTCACAGACCAGGCCCGGGCGCTCCTGCAGGGCGTGAACGTGGGCGGCCTTGGCACCCCCATCGCCAGCCTGGCCAGTCTCATCAGCCTCAAGCTCTACTCCCACTCCGAGGGCGCCCACACCGGACGCTTCCTGGGGGAGTTTACGGTGGTCAACGTCCTTCTGCTGGCCCTGCTCTCCATCGTGGTCTTCCTGCTCTGAGCGGCCTTCCTGTCAGGTATCCATCTTCAGGTAGTAGAGGCGGCTCTGATCCGAATCGTAAATCGCCAGAATGAAGTTAAAGGAATACCTGCCAAACAGCTCGGAAGGATCTCCGGGACTGTCCGGGTTATTGAAGTCGTAAAACCAGTACCAGCCATGTTCCACGGGCGGCACATCCGGCGCGTCCTCGGCCTTCAGCGGCCGCCAGGAGATCGGGGTGCCGTCCGTTTCCAGCTCTCCGCCCCAGACGGCAATCTGCAGTTCCTTTGGCATGGGCAGTTCATGATTTCCCGGCGCCTGCAGCTCCGTCCCGGCGGAGAACTGCAGTTCCACATGGGTGAAGCCGTCCCCGTTCCCTTCGTGGTCATCAAATGCGGAGACAACCTCCCCCTGGCTCACATCCGTATCCAGAGTTTTTGAGATGGTTCGTGTCCAGTCCTTCTCCCCGCCACAGCCGCTGACAGAGAGCAGCAGCCCTGCGGTCAGGGCGATCACAAGGACTCTCATGCCCCGCTTTCTCCGGTTTCCCACTGTCCTGTTCCTCCTTTGCATACGCTCAGCTGTCCTCCAGAGGCGATTCCCTCCAGAACACAGGCTCTGACCCCCGGGTCAGAAGTCCCACCCGGTCATAATACTCGCAGCTGTCGGCCCGGAAGGTGGTTTGCACCTCCAGCAGGGTCTTCCCCTCCACGGTCACCCGCCGCTCCTCCTTCCAGCCTACCGCGATGCCCAGTGTGGCCACCAGGAGGATGCGGGCTGCGACAACGGCGGTCCCGATCCACAGCGCCACGCGGGTAGCCCGGCGCAGCAGGGACTTCCGGCCCGCCAGGACAGCGGAGAGCGAGCAGGCCGTCAGGAACACGCAAAGAGTTCCTCCCAGCAACAGAAGCAGGTAAAGAGCGTTCTCCGGCAGAATCCGCCAGGCAAGTCCCATCTTCTCCAGAAGGGCCCCGCCCGCCGCCAGAAGGACCAGGGCCATTACAGGTACCGGCACACAGCGCCGCAGCCGCCGGTCCCAGAGGGTCCTCCCAAAGCAGATCCGGTCCAGTCCCGCCAGCAGCAGGGCCGGCAGAGCCACGTACAGCGGTACAAACCACAGCAATTCCGCTCCATCCATTGTCCTCTTCTCCTTCCCGTCAGGCGGTCTCGGAACATCCGGCCCGTCTGAATCGTACCCCGTCGGTCTGTTTTTCTGTTATTTTTTACCATAACTGTTCCCCTGCGTCATTATCGCTTTTATTCTCCTGCGCGTTGGAACCTCTGTCCGCCCCCTGCGGACGATTCCGACCCCGGGTTCTGCACCCTGATCACTCTTCCAGCGGCCAGGTGGTGGAACAGCGCATCTGATATCCCGCGCCATCCTTCACGAGGAACACAAACCAGCGCTCTCCCTCCGCCGCCGCTTCCGGGATCTGGAGGGAGGCGATGGGATCTTCCCCCATGAGTCCCCGGCAGGCCGTAAGCGTCATGGGCCACCCGTACTCTTCCGCGCTGATGCTGAAGCTGTCTCCTTCGAGCATCAGGGAACCGTCCGCGTTGCAGATTCCGCCCCCGCTCCGCTTTCCTTCCGTGAGCACGCTGCCCACCTCCGTCACGCCGGTCTGGACAAAGACCACGTCGCCGCCCGGATCGCAGCCGCTCAGCACGGCAGGCACAACCAGTCCGCCCGCCAGCAGAACAGAGACGATCAGAACCGCCAGGATTCCCTTCTTCATGTCAATTCCTTCTTTCCTGTTGTGTTTCCCGGACCCGTTCAGGTCCGACGGGGGAACCTCAGTCGTTCCATTCCCAGATCTGATCCCCATGGACAAAGGGGTTCACGTACCGATACCCCACTTCCTGGAAAATTCCCACGGATTCCACCACCATCTTCTGCCCGTCCTCGGTGCGCACCTCGTCGCCCCAGCCACCGGTCAGAAGCCGGAGGAAGGCCGCCACCGTCAGGAGAATGGCCAGCGCCACGCCCCAGAGGACACCGCCCGCCACATAGGACCGGGCGCCGGTCCCGCCGACCCGGGGATGCAGGGCCTCCGCCACACAGAGCGTCAGCAGGACGACCCCCGCGAAGAAGAGGGCGGAAACCACCCAGCGCCGCAGGGACAGCCCCAGGCCCGCCAGAATCAGGATCCCTCCCAGGCCCAGCAGAACCAGAAGCGGGAGGGCCACATAGGCGACCCGCAGACTGACGCCCCGCCCCGCCAGGACAAAGGCGACCGCCGTCAGGAGAACAGCGCCCAGAATGTACGGAACAAACACCATCATGCCAGACCCTCCTTTTTCTTTCCGCCGGGCAGGCCGCGCAGACCCGGCGGGACCTTCTATCCGTCTTCTTCAAACACAACTTCGCCGTGGACGAAGTCGTTTACAAATTTGTATCCCACACTTCGGACCACCCCGAAGGTCTCCACCACCACTTTCTCGCCCGCGTAGATCGTCACCTCGTCTCCCCAGCCGTTTGCGAGACCCCGGAGGATCCCGACACCCAGAAGGCAGATCCCCAGCACCACGCTGGTGACGGCCCCGGCGGCGGCAAACCAAAGATTGCCCTTGGGACCGGTGAGAAAGCTGTGCAGGGCGCAGGCGAAACCCGCCGTGAGAAAGGCGGCCATCAGCACAAAGAGCGCAGATTCAAACCAGCGCCGCCAGCTCATGCCGGCGGTGCCCAGCACCAGATTGCCGCCACCCCAGAAGGCCCCGGTGAGGGCGGCTCCCAGGAAGAGGGCAAAGATGAGACCCCGCCGGGTGCCATGACGCAGTTCATGGCGCAGGATGGTCCCCGTGGCCAGAACGCATCCCGCTCCGAAGAGAACCAGATACCGCATCCCGTTCCCTCCTTATTCCGACTCCAGACGGGCGCCGGTTACGGTTTCGCCGTCCAGATACACATACAGATATTCGGAAGCGCTCGAAAAGCTGCGGCCGCCGGCGGGATAGACCAGCACAGGGATCTCCTCCCCGGTCATCCCGTTCTCGGCGCTCTGCTCCCCCTCCTGATCCGGCCCCAGAAGATCCTCCACTTCCTGGCGGGTCATTCCCTGGAGACGGTCATACTGCTCCAGCAGGCTCTCCACCAGCTTCCCCCGCTGATCCGGTTCCGTCGCGGTCCAGCGCTCCGGCGTAAACGAGCGCTGGGAGGAGCCGCAGCCCAGAAACACCAGCAGGGCCAGCAGCAGAACAGGCAGAAACTTCAGGTACTTCATGAGAAGTTCACCTCATCCCGGATGATATCTCCAACCCATCGCCGCCGTGCGGCTTCCCGGCTGCGGGATCCCATCGGGACCGACGCAACCGTTGTCGGAGTAACTGCGCCGCCCCAGAGCCCGATCCGATTCTCCAGGCCCGTACAGGGAATCCGGCAGCTGTACACACATACCACAGCGGCACAGCGCAGTTTTACACCCTGATAGACGTAATCCGGCCTCCCATGTTCCCTTCCCTTTCCTGACATTCAGGAAACTTCCTGCCGGTCCGTGGGGTAAGGAAGCTCGTACAGGGCGTCCGGCTGCTCGCTTCCGATCAGCAGCACCTGTACGCCATCCTCCAGCCAGCGGATCTCCCAACTGGCCCGGGCACCGTCGTTGGCGACGTCCGCCTCAAAGGAAACCCGGTAGCGGGAGTCCTTAGGATCCTCCGTATTCTCCCACATCTGCACCTGCAGATGATCGTCCCCGAAGGGCCAGTCCGGCTCTCCCAGCTCCGTGATGAGGATGGCCCATTTCCCGTCCGGCGAGGTCTCCCGGGCCAGCTCCACCCTCTCCTCCGTCTTCATGATGATAGTGACAGCCAGTACCCCCAGCACAAGGACTCCCACTTCCAGGATTCCCACCACGGGGATCACCCATTTCCGGAAAAAGCCCATGGATTCTCTTCTTTCCTCCTGCACAAGACTGTTGGTGGCTTCCTCTGTATCAGCCGGTTCTGGACAGGCCGGCTGTTCCTCCTGAGCCGGCCCGGCCGATTCCGTTTTGACGCGTCTCTTACGGTCTTTCGGTTCCGGAGAGAATTCCCGGGAAAGCAACACCGGCCACACCGCCAGGCAGACCAGGTCGCTGAGCGCGGAAAAGAGCCCGGTTCCCTGTGCGACCACCCGGCAGAACCAGAAGAGGGTCTCCCCCAGAAGAAACGCCGCCGGCAGGGCCCGCAGAAAGCCGCCCCAGGCGGTCTCCTTCCGCCCGGACCAGAACACCGCGCCCAGAGCGGCGCAGAGAAGGGCCGGAGGCACGCTGTAGAGCAGCCAGCCCCCAAGGCTTTCCGCCGCCAGAGCCGGAAGCGAAGCCAGAGAAGTCCGTCCGGCACGCCAGAGTGTGTGAAGCATAGCGGCGGACTGATGGACCGTCGTGAGGAAAAACAGCAGAAACACATACCAGCCCGCATGCAGGGCCGCGCAGATCCGGCTTCCGCTGTACAGCACCAGCAGGGAGACAGAGAACATCCAGAAGCCCCAGGTATTTGAACTCCAGACGTCAAAGGCCCACAGTTCGTTTTGCGGGAGATCCAGTCCAAGGATCACCAGCGCTCCCGCCAGGATTCCCAGAACCGTGACCCGGAGAAAGGAGGCTCTACCTGGGGGCAGAAGGATCCGCATCTCCCGTCTCCTGCGCCCGTCCAGGATATCCGGACGGCGAAGCTCGGGGTTCTCCTCTCCTCCGCCCGTTCCCGGGTCCCGCTCCACAGGGTTCATGCTCTTCCCCCCGCGCTCCCGTGGGAGGCGCTGCGGGTCCAGACGTAGAGCAGCAATACCAGCGCTCCACCCGTAAGGGCATAGAACCCGGCCAGGAACGGTTCCCGGACAAACAGCCAGAATCCGAAGAGCATCAGCGCAGCGGTCACCCCGAAGAGCGTGATCCGGGATACGATCCGTCCCCTGCCGAGGCCCTGCAGATCGAACAGGCGCTGGGGATGGAACACCATGTCCTTCTCCAGCTTCCGGCCACGCAGCAGGATGAAGAGGATCAGCCCAAGCACCACGGCACCCGCCGGAATCCACAGCACGGGAATGAACAGCAGGGCCGCCTGATTGTCCACGTCCTCCACACCTTTCTGCATCTCGGCCAGGCTCGCCAGGATAAACAGAACCCCGTTTCCCAGTGCGAGAGCGATCAGCAGCAGTTCATATGTCCTCTTTCTCATGACAGACACCTCCAGTTGTCAGGGACCGGACAGGCCCGGTCCGTCCACCTTATATAAAGAGGAGTCAATGCGCAGCGTATGTTCATCCTCCCAATGGATCTCCATGGTCCCGGATTCGCCCCAGTCGCCGGTATAGACTCTTCGAGGCTCCCCGGCAATTCGAATGAGGCCCGCGTTCCATTCCCTCTGCGGCCGTACCTCCACAACCGTATCGCCGCCCAGGGCGCCCTCGTCCCGCTCGATCACCTGGGCATACCAGGTTCCGCCTGGAGACGCCTCGGTCCGCACGATGGTCTCCTGGCTCAGACCGCCAAACGTCAGAACCAGGAGGCAGAGAACCGCCACGGGCACAACCAGAAGGCCTGCGGCCAGGAAAGAGACGGTTTTCAGGACCTTCGGACCGCCGCATTTCCCCGTCAGGACGAAGCAGGCCCCAATGCCTGCCAACAGACACAGAATCACCGGAATCCTCGCGTCTGCGGCCAGACAGAACAGTCCCCACAGGAGAGACAGCGGAGCCAGCAGTGCGGCAGGAACGAAAGCCGCCCGGTTACTGTCCGCTCCGGGCCCGCCTCTGAAAGCCAGGCAGAGAGCCAGAAGAGCCGTCAGCAAAGCGTAGAGAAAGACGCTGTTCATCTCAAGGACGTATCCAAAGCGGGGAAGCAGCAGCTTTCCGGCCGGAAGCAGGGCCAGCATCCCCCACAGCAGAAAACCCGGGAAAATACAGCTGCCCCTTCTCTGCGCCATCTCCGTGATCCCCCTCTCCATCCTCCGGATGATCTGCTCCCGGAGAACCCGGCCCCCCGGGCACGGGTCCGAAAAACCTTTCCCCGCTTCAGCTTTCCTTGCGGCGGCCCGGCGGCTCTACCCGGTAGTGGTCCAGCAGGAGCGTCCGGATGGGACCTACGACGACCAGAGCCCCCGGAATGACACCGGGGAGAATACCCCAGATACCAGGAAGCCCGGACAGCATCCGAGGAATAAACGCTGCAAGGACCACCGTCAGAGTATCCCAGCCCAGCAGGGCGCGGGAACCTCCTTCCCGCAGATACCAGCCGTGGTTCCACCAGATTACGCCAGTCAGACTGAGCACGAACCACACCAGGAACGAAAACAGCCAGCTCGGCTCATCGGTGGCAAGCCAGCTGTGCAGAGCCACAAAGGCTGCGAGTTCCGCATAGCGCACGATAAGGCCCAGGTTCGTCCTGAGGATATCCCTCTGAAGTTCCTGCTTCTCCCGCTTCCGCCTCTCTTCCTCTGCCTGCAGATCTTCCGCCTCCTCAGGGTCTGTTGACCCCGCTGTCACCCCGGACTCCGGTTCCGTTTCTCCATCTGCAGGTTCCGGCTCCCGATCCGGCAGAGGATCTTCCCGCAGCAGCGTATCCGCCGCCACACCAAAGACCCGACACAGAGCCAGCACGTTGGCCGTATCCGGCATCACCTCTCCCAGCTCCCAGCGGGAGATGGCCTGGCGGGATACGCCCAGCTCCCGGGCCAGCCGCTCCTGGCTGAATCCCCTCTCCTTCCGGAGCCGGTACAGTCTCTCCTGAAAGGTCACAGCCCGCTGGAGTTCCTGCTGCTCCCGCCTCCGCCTCTCTTCCTCCGCCTGCGAGGCATCCGGCTTCTCGGGTTCTGCTGGTTCCGCTTCCCCGTCTGCAGGTTCCGGCTCCCGCGCCGACAGAAGATCCTCCCGCAGCAGCGTATCCGCCGCCACACCGAACACCCGGCACAGAGCCAGCACATTGGCTGTATCCGGCACCACTTCCCCCAGCTCCCAGCGGGAGATGGCCTGGCGGGACACGCCCAGTTCCCGGGCCAGCCGCTCCTGGCTGAGCCCCCTCTCCTTCCGGAGCCGGTACAGTTTCTCCTGAAAGGTCATTTCCAGCCCCTCCTTTCAGAACCATGGTACCGCAGAAAGGACGTCCTTCGCAACCGCATCCGACTGGAACTTCCGCAACCAGATGTGGCAATTGCGCGTCATGGGAGCCGCTCCGGGTAAAATCTCCAGAATGTCCCCAAATCTGATCCCTGCTGTCTGATCAGACGGCACGGCCTGGCGCCCCGGAGAGGAAACGGCAGCGGCTATCCGCTCCCGTCCTTCTCCTCCGGCACGTACTCCAGAATATCTCCCGGCTGGCAGTCCAGCGCCCGGCAGATGGCCTCCAATGTGGTAAACCGCACCGCCCGGGCCTTGTTGTTCTTGAGGATGGAGAGGTTCGCCATGGTGACGTCCACCTTCTGCGCCAGTTCGCCCAGGGACATCCTGCGCTTCGCCATCATCACATCCAGATTGACCCTGATCGCCATAGCCCCTCCCTCCTCAGATCGTCAGGTCCTGGTCCTCTTTCATCTCCGCCGCCTGGCGAAAGAGAGCGGACATGACCAGGAAGAGCAGGCCGCCCATGAGAAAAACGGGAACAAAGAGGGTATTATAGGTGAAAATCGGGCCCAGATTCCCCTCCTCGCAGATCCACAGGATGGTTCGCACCAGCGCGGCTCCGGAGATGACCCAGCAGCTGATGGAAGCCCGCTTCAGATAACGGGCGTTGGCCAGCTGGAAGGGGTTGCCCTCCAGAATCGTATCCAGGACCCTCCGGGCCTGCCAGAGCAGCACAGCGGTGCAGATGCCGTAGAGAAGGATGAAGAGGGTGGTAACGGCGGTCGTCCCGTCTGTCCAGACCGCCACAAGGGCGCCCGCAAAGTAGCCCAGCGGATGAAACTCCATCCCTTCCGTCCCGTTCACGTGGAAGAGAATCCGCAGCGTCTGCAGCACCTCATCCGGTCCGCCGTCCAGCAGCAGGCCCACCAGCCCCGGCACCAGGGGCAGCACCAGCAGGTTGAGGATAAAGACAAGCAGCACGAAGAGGCGCAGGACCCGGGCCAGCTTCTGAACTCCGCTTCGTTCCATGGGGATTCCTCCTTCCGACGCCCTCATACTAGCACCGGGTTTCTCGTTTGTCAATAAGAATTTATCGAATTTCAATAAATCTTAAGGAGTCCGAAAGCCCGCCGGAACCCGGCGGGCCGGAACGGGGCCTCAGGAGCCCTGAAGGGCGTTGACGAACCTGGAGAGCTGGCTGCGCCGGTCCTTCCAGTCCGGCATCAGGTGGTCCATGGCGGCGTAAAACCCGGCGCCGTGATTGGGGTGGAGAAAGTGGACCAGCTCGTGCAGCGCCACGTAGTCCCGCAGGTCCTCCGGGCAGCGGACCAGGGCGGTGTTGAGGGTGATATACCCCTGGTACATGTGACAGTTGCCCCACTGGGTCTTCATGGCCCGCAGGCGCAGCTTCGGGCGGGGGACTCCAAAGGGGTCCGTCAGAGGACCGACCCGGTCCAGGGACTGCTGCAGAATCCGCTGGCACTCGTCCCGGGAAGGCAGAGGCGGCAGAGACTCCAGGGGAATGGCCGCCTTCTGGAGCTCCAGACGACCTGCAAGCCATCTGGCGTGCTGGACGACCATCCGATCCGCTTCCTGGAGAGTCGTTCGGTACGGAACAGTGAGGAAGATCTTTCCGTCCCGCCCGAAGCGCAGGGTGAGATTGATCACACGCTTGTAAAGGATCGTACAGGAGAAGGTGCCGAAGTCCGTCTTCACCTGCCGTTCCCGGGTCCGGACACCAGCTACCACCGATTGACCACCTTCTCCGCGAATCCGGTCAGGTTCTCCACCTTCAGTTCGGTACCGTCGTCCAGCACCAGCCGGCCGGAGAAGCGCCCGAAGACCTGGTGCTGATCCGTGCGCACCGCCTTGACGTCGATGCGGGCGGAGCGGTCCAGAATGGGAACGAAGTCCAGCTCCAGGCGGCCGGCGTCATCCGTAAAGCGCCAGGGCGCCAGCCAGTCCTCCCGCCCGGGTTTGCCGGGGATGTGGAACTTCACGTGGGAGAGCTTGTGGATGACCCCGTCATAGACGATGGCGTTTTCCGTAGCGGTGTGGGCCTCACCGAAGCCGTAGCCCAGATTAAACCCGAAGGGCACGCCGTCCAGGCGCCCCGAGGCGGAGGACCAGTACCAGACGCACTTCGCCGGCCACACGCCCCGGCCCCAGTCCAGCAGCGCGAAGGAGTCTTCCGGGGAGAAGGAGAAGGACTTCGCACCCAGGGTCACCTCTCCCTCCGCCACCATGCAGTTGATCTTGCGGTTGCAGTAGAAGTGGCCCTTCTCGGCGAAGGGGGTGCAGATGTTCATGGAGTCCCGGGGCTCGTCCGTCAGGACGATGCTGCCCTCCAGGGTCTCCCCGTCCTGGAATTTTTCCATGGTAAACACCAGCTGCCGGGCGGGTTTCCCGTCCCGCTGGATGTGATAAAACGTGATTCCGTAGCCCTTGCCGGACACCGCCACCACGCCGGCCTCCGAGGAGTACGGCAGACCGGTGCGTCCCAGCGGCAGCGGGCGCAGAGGAGTCTTCGTGGTCTCCGTCTTCCCCTCCAGGTCCATCCAGGAGATGGAATCCAGACCCACGTAGCCGTTGTCCGATACGGTAAGGGCCAGCGCGTAGCGGTCGTTGGCGATCAGGTAGTAGTCCCACTCCTTGCGCCGGATGGCGGGCGCCTTCACCGCCTGTCTGTCATAGAGCATGCAGGGTTTCCTGGACCAGCCTGGCTCGGTCAGATTTCCCTCGGCATCCAGCAAGGGGATCTGCGTTACAATCTCATGCTGCCACACCGGGCATCCCTCCTTTATATCCCCCATTATACAGTATCCCGTCTTCCAGGGCAAACCTTATTTTCGCCGGGCATGATTTTCCCTCCACGGGCATAGAATGAAGGCTATGGAAAGGAGGTGCCCGCCATGGAGACTCCCGCGCGCCGGCGTGGCTGTCAGGATCTTCTGCTGGCTCTGGGGCTGGGCCTGTCCGCGTTCGCTCTGGTGGCCTGGCCCCGGGAGGCCATGGAGGCCATGAAGGACGGGCTGCGCCTGTGCGGCAATGTGATCATCCCCTCCCTGTTTCCCTTTTTCGTGCTCTCCTCCCTGGTGGTGGAACTGGGTCTGAGCCGCTGGCTGGGGCGGATGATGGAGCCGGTCATGGCTCCCCTCTTCCGGGTGGGCGGCGCCTGCGCCACTGCGCTGGCGCTTGGCATCGTGGGCGGATACCCGGTGGGAGCGCGCACCGCCATCTCCCTCTACCGGAACGGGCAGTGCTCCCGGACCGAGGCGGAACGGATGCTGGCCTTCTGCAGCAACTGCGGTCCCGCGTTTATCTTCGGGGTGGTAGGCGCCGGCATCTTCGGCAGCGGCGCGGCCGGACTGCTGCTCTACGCCTGCCACCTGGCGGCTTCGCTGTGCATCGGGGTGGGATTCCGCTTCTATAAACCCTCCGAGGGCCCCCGGGCCGGCACCTCCTCCGATCGCTCCTTCCAGGCGGTCAGTTTCCCGGTCGCCTTCACCAGCTCCGTCACAGGCGCGCTCACTTCCACCCTCAACATCTGCGCCTTCATTCTCTTCTTTACCGTCGTGCTCCGCCTCCTGACCCTCTCCGGTCTGCTTACCGCCGCCGCCCGGGCCCTTGCCGCCCTTCTGGCGCCTCTCGGATTCGAAGAGATCTGGGCCGTCCGCCTGCTCACCGGAGCGCTGGAGATGTCCTCCGGGGTTTCCTCCCTCACCAGCGGATCCCTGGGAGGGCGGCTCTCCATGGCGGCCTTCATGCTGGGATGGGCCGGACTCTCCGTCCACTGCCAGGTGATGGCCTTCCTGGGCGACAGCGGTCTTTCCCTTCGTACCTACATGGCCGGCAAATTCCTCCACGGGGTTCTCTCCGCTGGCCTGATCGCTCTGGCGCTTCATATAATCCCCCTGGATCTGCCCGCAGCCGCTCTCCTGGTGGACCAGACGGAAGCCATCGCCGCCATGGACTTTCAGCAGACCCTCGCCATCTCTGCGGCCACGGCCTGGGCAACCTGGACCGTCTTCCTGCTGCTGGCCGGCCGGGCGGTCCGGCGGGGCGGCAGACCGTATCGGCGCAGGCGCCATGGATAGCCAGGTACGCTCATACCCGCGCCCGGTCAACACCGCGCCCCTTCTTATACGGAAGCAGTCTCCCTTCTGCTTCCTGTGGTGCAGCGACATACCTCTTCTCTCCTGCCGAAAGAGCCGGAGGGGCCCGCAGGAGGAGAATCCCCTTGTCCACCACAGGATACGCCGGAATTTTGCGGTTCTGAGCGAAAAGAAGGCAAATCCCGCTTGTAACTGCAGCGTTCCTGGTCTATAATGGAAGGACCATCTTCCAAAGGAGGGTCCCTCATGGGCCTATTCCAGAAAGACATTGAGCCACGCTGCGTCTACTGCGCCCGGGGACGGGATCTGGGCGAAGACCGGATCGCCTGCCCGAAGAAAGGCATCATGTCCGGCGGGGAGTCCTGCCGCTCCTTCCGCTACGACCCCCTGAAGCGCACGCCGCCACGCCCGGTACGGCTCTCCCTGGGTGGACTGAGAGACGAGGACTTCACCCTCTGAGACTTCTCCACTCCATCCCCCGCAGCAAAGGGCCTGGTTCTTCCGGATATAACTGCCGGCCGCGCTGTGCCTGCGTCACGCCCTCCAGCCGACCCTTTGGCCCGTCCTTTCCGCAGACAGGAGCGGGAGAGGCCTTCCCTCCAGCGCAAGATCCGACAGGGACGGGCACAGCCCGGCCAGAAAGCTCCATGGACCGGTCCAACCGCCCTACCGCGCATCCCGCTCCGGAGGAAGAAGCGCCCCGCATAGTTTCCCCTGGGGCTGCTGGCGGATGTCTGTTGCCATCTCACGTTCTCCCGCGGACGCGGACCATCCTTCCAGAACCGGCCAGCCTGCTGCGTTCCCTCTCCTCCAGACGTCAGCCCGGAAGAGAGGGCGGACCGGAACAGTGGACAGGCCATGACCTCCGGAGGTCCAGACCCTCATCCACCTCCTGAACAGGGAGCATCCGTCCCGATTCCGCGGCCTGAGGAGCAGCCTTTCCGGATCTGCCTGTCCACCCCTCCCGAAACTGTTTCTTCCGGAACCTCCCGGACAGAGAGGAATCCGGTCTTCCCTCGACCCGCTTTCTGTCCCTGCAAAGCACATGTCCGAACTCACAGGAAAGCAGAGGTGGCCGATCATGGCGGGTCCTGAACTCCGAACCTCATACAGCTGGGCAGATCTTCGCAACTCGGATGACGGGGAATGGTACGAACTGCTGGAAGGGGCTCTCGTTCCAAGAGGCGGCGAATCCGCTGCTCACCAGAGCATTCTGCTGAGACTTGCCACCCTGTTGTACACCTGCCTGGATGGAACGAAATTCAGGGTTTTCATGGCCCCCTTCCCCGTTCGTCTGTTCGAGGGACCAGACGACCCCCCGGAAGCGGTCACAACCGCAGTCCTTCCGGATATCATCGTCTCCGACGAGGCCAGGCTGGACGACAAAGGCTGCAAAGGCGCGCCGGATTTTGTAATCGAAATTCTCTCCCACTCTACGCGGGAAAACGACGAGGTCCGGAAGTGGATGCTCTATGAGAAGGCGGGAGTCCGGGAGTACTGGATTGTGGATCCTGAACTGGAATGCGTTATGGTCTGGCTCCTGGAGGGCAACCGGTTCAGCAACATCGTCCGCATGTACCGGAACACCGACAGGATCGAGGTTCACACCCTGAAGGGCTGTGTCATCGACCTCAGCCAGGTATTCCGCCGGTACTGAGCGGGCCCCGTCTAAGAGGACCGGTCCCGAGGAGAACTTCTCCGAGCCGGCCACGCGACCTGACAGCCCTGGACGGGCCACCCCTCCCTGCTATGATAGCCATTTCACAGAAAAGGATGTTTTCAAATGAATCAGTACCAGTTCGATCAGATCCTTCGCAGGACGTCCAGGCGCTTCGGAAAGATCCGGATGGGCAAGGAAGACCCCTATACGCCCTACTTCTTACCGATCGAAAGCAATCTGCTGAAGGTCAACCGGGCCCATCCGGAGTGCACCAGCCTGCGTCTCCTGGAGGCCATCAAGCTCGCTCTCTACGAGGTCGAGGACCGACTGGAAGACCGGCACAGCGACACCAGTTCCTTCGAAAATCCGGAGAACCTGCTGCTGAAGCACGCCATTCTGATGGCCTTTGATCCCTGCACGAACGAAGATATCCGGCGCGTTGTGGGCGATGGTCCCCTGAACCGGGACATTCTGCTGCAGATCTACGAGACTCCCGCCAAGGTCCTGGTGAGGCTCCACGACTCTGTCATCACCCAGATGGAAATGAACGGGTCTGACGGGTACTTTGTCTTCCTGAGAGGGTTCCTCGGATTCAGAGTCCCCCATGACGACAAGATGAATTTCGTCTGCAGCATCGGCACATCGCTCTGATCCCTTCTCCAGCTGCTGTCGTCCCCGCTCTTCTCATCGTGCCAGCGATAAGGCGTCCTGCAGCTCGAATTCCGTCGTACCCCGCGCCTCTAACGCGCATTTCGCTCGGGCCGGAGGCAGGCATGCATTCCTCCATTTCCCAAACCATATCAGAAAAGAGGATCCTCTTATGGCAGCTACAGGCTCTGACAACATCGTACAGCGAATGGAAAAACGGTTCGGCAAAGTAGCCCACGGAGACGAGGGAACTTACGGCGAGCTTCTCTACCCCATGGAGAGTAACCTGCTGAAAGTCCACCGGATTTACTCCCGTGCGGATGGACGACGGACCAAAGAGGCCATCCTTTTGACGCTCCATGAGATCGAAGACCGGATCACCGGCCAGACCCACGACACCTCCAGTCTTCAGAACCGGGGAAGTCTCATGATGAAGAAAGCGCTGATGATGGCCTTCGACCCCTTTACCAATCCGGAGCTCAAAGAGGCGCTGGATGGTGTCCAGCACTGTTATGATCTGACCACCCCGGCCGGTCTGGCCCGCTTCTACGCGATCCCGGTTCGCTGCATTCTGCGGATTCTGGATTCCGTCCAGAAGTTCACCACGAAGCAGGAACCGAGTCAGTACTTCGAATTCCTGGAGTATTTCATGGGGAAAAAGGTTCATGGGCACGAAATGAACTACGCGGTCCTCGCTCCGAAAGGCATCTTCTGAGAATGCCTTTCCGTTCCCTCCACCATCCAGCGGGAACTCTGTCCGCTTCTGCTCCCGACGAAAGGAGACCGGCATGACTTCGTATCAGTTCGAGCGCTTCCCCAGCCGGGTGGCAAAACGCTTCGGAACACTCTCTCCCTCGGATGTGAACGCCTGCTACCAGCTCGTCCTCTCCATGGAGGGAAACATCCTGCGCGTGAATCGCAGAAATCCCAAGGCCAACAGCGCGCGTGTGCTGGAGGCGATCACACTCACGCTGATCCAGCTGACAGACCGCCTGGACCAGACCGCCACAGACGTCTCGGGCTTCCAGAACCCGGAGAACCTCCAGCTGAAAAACGCTCTTATGAGCGCCTTCGATCCGCTGACAAACAACGCGATGGTGCCAAAGCTCAGAGAGATGATCCGGGACGCGGACCTGAGGGATCCCGCGCTCTATCGCAGGATCTACCCGGGACCCATTCGGGTTCTGCTGTACCTGAAAAGTACGGCGGAACACTGTATTCGGACCCACGGTTCCGATGGCTTCATCCGGTATCTGTACAGCTTCATCGGAGACAAGGTGCCCCACGACGAGGTCATGAACTGGGCCATGCTTCTGTTGCCTTCTTAATGCCTCGTCAGCCCCGCCAGATGGACAGCCTGGCCCGCAGATTCCCGGTTCCCGCTTTTCAGAAATGGCGTGTTGCGCTCCGGTTCCTCGAAGCGCAACACGCCATTTTTCATGATCCGGGTCTTTCCCCGTTCCCTTTGCCCGCCATCCGGCGGATCAGGCCTCCGACCGCCGTCCCCAGCAGGATCCCGGCGGCGTTCAGCAGCAGGTCGTCCGCGTCCACGCTGCGCCCGATCACCCACTGAATGGCCTCCACGACTGCGGGAATCCCCGCCGTCCACAGGCACACCCGCAGCGGGGTTACCCGCTGCGCCAGCAGGGCCAGGAAGAACCCCAGCGGCACAAACATCAGAAGGTTCCCCACCAGCATCGTGAGGACCCAGCTTCCCATCGTCCTTCTTCCGGCGACCCACTCCCAGAGCGTAAAACTCCAGTTGACGCCTCCGGCGAAGGGCGCCGTCCACGTGCTTTCGGCTCCATAGCCGGTCATCAGCCAGTACCAGAAATCCGACCACAGGTGCTCCGGGACCAGCACCAGGTTCGCAAGACCGGTCAGGTAGCAGACGAACAGCAGGTTCAGCAGTTCCCGCCCCCAGAATACCGGCCGGCGGCTCCGCCGCAGACTGCGCACTCGCAGGACTGCATAGACCAGCCCGACCAGAACCGTAATCGGCACCACCTGCAGAAAGCGGCCGGCCACGCCGGCAGACAGCAGCATCTGTCTCATGATTGCACTCTCCTTTCTACTTCCGGGATTCCCGCAGGCGCCGGAGCTGGCAGGCCGCCAGCCCCGACGCCTCTTTCTTTTCTCAGAAGGTCTCCGTCTTCAGCGTCTGCATCAGATCCTCTCCCTTCAGTCTGCCAAGCGCGTAGACCATGGAGGCGGCCACCATCGCAAAGGCGCCAATCACGGCGGCCGCTATGGCATAAGGCGGAATATGCCATTGGATCACCAGAGAGGACGCGGCCACGAGGTAGAGCAGCCGGCTCACCCCGGCCGCCGCCAGCATGCCCCAGAAAAATCCCCGGAAGCCGTAGGAGACGCACTCCAGGCACAGCATGCGCCGGAATTCCCGTTCCCCCATGCCGATGGATTTCAGCATGGCAAACTCCCGGCGGCGCAGGGCCACACTGGTGGTGATGGTATCAAAGACGTTGGCGGCCGCAATGAGGGTAATCAGGACCACAAAGCCGGCCGAGAACACATTGGCCAGTTCCAGCAGACTCTCCACCATGCGGCTGTTATCCACGCCCACCACCGGCGCGTCCGTATTTTCCATGGCCTGGGTGAAGGAGGCCATGGACGCCGCGGTGCGCTCCGGAGTGTCCGAGCGGAAGGAGTAGGTCACCTCAATGGGCCCCTTGTCCAGTTTCTCCCCCAGTACCTCCCGGATCCGGCTCCAGGGGTAGAACAGCAGCGGGGCATCCCTCCTCATCGCGAAGGGAACCTCGTGGATGGAAGCTGCCACGTGATACGCTGTCTCCGTCCAGGCGTCCTTTCCGGACAGCACAATGGCTCTGCTCTCGTCGAGTTCGCCGCCGGAACTCACAACTTCGTCCAGATAGTCTTCCGGGTAGTACCAGCAGGTGCTGATGCCATCCTCATCAGTTGCTTCCTTATAAAGAACAAATCCATCCAGTTCCGTATGAGCCCGCCCTGTGATCGTCCCCGGGAAGGCATCTTCTGAAAGCACATCCCAGGCGACCCACCGTCGCACATTGTCATACCCCGTATACATCAGCACCTGGCGGTTGTAGAAGAGGGCCTGAGGCTCCGGGGCCTGAAGCAGAGCCGCTCCGTCCAGGCCGCTGTCTTCGCAGAGCTGCAGCCAGGCCGAATCCTGCAGAAAGATCAGGTGCATGGCATACATGGCCTCCCCGTCTTTCAGCAGGACTGTGTGGGGAATCCTCGTATCCTTCAGTCCCATGAGGCAATCCTCGGACAGATCCTCCTCCTTCAGAGCCATATCCTGGTACGTAATGGCGTGGAACATGCTGTCCGTGACTCCTTCCGCCTGTTCCAGCTGAGCCAGCACCCTGTCCGGATCCATCTTTCCGTATGTCAACCCCTGGCTCACCAGCAGGTCCGAACGGCTGTTCTGATCGGTCACCAGGGCCAGACCCTCCGTCACATAGTCCGTGAAAGAGGCCACGGACACAAAGAGCATCACACTGAGGAAGATGGAAAACACAACCGCCCGATAGCGCCGCCTGTCCCGGCGGAAATTCCGGCTCGCCATCATCCCGGGAAACCCGAAGAGCGTTCCCAGCAGAGAAGGTCCCCGCAGGTCCCGGGCTTTCAGAGGCGCTTTCCCGGAGCGCTGAATGGCGTCGATGGCGGAGCCCTGTACCGCCTTGCGGGCCGGGATCCAGGCGGAGAGAAGGATGGTCCCCATACAGAGTCCCGCCGCCAGCAGCAGAAGCAGCGGATGCACCGCCAGCCTCATCAGCGTGCCGGTCTGGGAAAAGACCGCAAACCGCTCCCGCAGAAGCCACAGGGTAACTCCAATGCCGCCGCAGCCCACCAGCAGTCCCAGGGGAATTCCCACGCAGCCCAGCATAAGCGCCTCCCAGAAGACAGCGCTGCGGATCTGCTTTCGCGTGGCCCCCAGGGTGCGCAGCATCCCGAACTGACGGATGCGCTCGCTGATGGAGATGGAGAAGGAACTGCTGATGAGGGCCACGGAGCCGAATATGACCAGGAAGACCAGCACCGCGGTAAATCCCCAGAGGATCGCGGTCAGTTCGTTGCCCAGAACGGCGTAGTAGCGCAGCAGGCTGGCGTGACTCGCCACCTTCTGAGGCTCCATCCGCTCACAGAATTCCTCGAAGCGCTCCGGGTGCTTCATGGTGAAATACACCCGCTCCTCTCCGGTTCCGCCCCCTCCGGTGAGCGCCAGGGCCGCCGGAATCCTTCCCTGATTCACCTGATAGGAAAACTCCGCGTAAAAACCCACCACGGTATAGGTTCTCTCCGCCCCATCCGCAATCACTTCCTGTCGGCGGCTCAGGTCCACGTCATCCGTCTCTCCCAGGGGCGTCCCGTCTTCCGCGCACCGGCGGCCCACCAGGAAAGTGACGCTCTGCCCCGTTTCCACCTCGGGGAAGTTCCACTCCGGGTCCCCCATGCGGACGTAATAGTCGGAAGGCAGCAGGATCTCCGACTCCGTCTCCGGCATCCGCCCTTCCAGCAGCTCCACCTTCACCAGATCCGTAAAGTTGTCGCTGATCGCCGCCAGGTGGAGATAGGGATAAAACCCGGAGCTCCTGTCCAGCAGAACCCAGCCCGCATCCCGCCAGGAAGCGGTGGCGGTCAGCTCCGGATCCTCCTTCATGGCCCGGGCCTGCTCCTGGGTCAGGCCCCAGGAATACCCGTGGAAGGCCCCGTCCTGATCCACCTCTGTCTGCCGCAGCCAGCTGATTCCGCTCCAGGCCCCCGCCAGCACGGCGGTAAAGAGAGCCATGGAGAGCACCACGCCCACGATGGTCACCAGGGTCCGGGCGGGGCTGCCCCGCAGGCACCGCACGGTGTATGTCCGGAAGATGTTCATGCGCGCACCTCCCGGATCCGCTCCTCCCGCACAATGCGGCCATCCTCCAGGGCCAGAATCCGGTCCGCCTGGAGGGCGATGTTCTCGTCGTGGGTGATGACGATCAGGGTCTGGCGATAGCGCCGGTTGGACTCCTTCAGCAGCTGCACGATCTCCGCGGAGTTGCGGGAATCCAGGTTGCCGGTGGGCTCGTCCGCCAGCACCACGGCGGGCGCGTTCATCAGGGCCCGCCCGATGGAGACCCGCTGCTGCTGTCCTCCGGACAGCTGGGCGGGCAGGTGCGTTCTGCGGTTTTCCAGCCCCAGAACCTTCAGCAGTTCTTCCATGCGTTCCCGGTTCACTTTACGTCCGTCCATGAGAATGGGCAGGGTCATGTTCTCCACCACGTTGAGGACGGGGATCAGATTGTAGAACTGATAGATGAGTCCCACCTGCCTGCGGCGGAAGATGGCAAGCTGGTCCTCCTTCTGGGCGTAGACGTCCTGTCCGTTCACCCATACCGTCCCTCCGCTGGGCCGGTCCACGCCGCCCAGAATGTGCAGCAGGGTGGACTTCCCGGAGCCGGACGGCCCGATGATGGCCAGAAACTCCCCCTGCTCCACGGAGAACGAGACCCCGTCCAGAGCCCGGATCTCGTTTTCTCCCTTCCCGTAAATCTTTGTCAGCCGCTCGGCGCGCAGCATTTCCACAGGGCAGACCTCCTTCGCTGTTCTGAGGGGGAGTATACCGGAGCAATGTGACAGGACGGTGACTCCCGGAAAAAAATTTCCGGAGCGCGGCCCATGGCATCGCTCCGGAAACCGGCTTCTCTCTTTCATCCGCTTCGGGACGGCACTGTCTTCCCCGGGACAGACCTTCGGCCGGACATCCGGGACCGGGCCGGATCTCTGGCACAGCCGTCCGCTGCAGGGCGAAGGCAGAATCAGAAGGGCCCGTCCTCCTCAAGCTGCCGCTTCAGCTCGGTCAGGAAGGCCTCTGCCGCCCGGGAGAAGACCCGGTACTTCTTCCAGACCACCTCCAGACCCACATCGGCTCTGGGCTCCAGGGGGCGGAAGCAGAGCCGCTCGTTCTCCGTCTCCCGCAGGATGCCCTCCAGGCAGAGCAGATATCCGGCGCCCTCCTCCACCAGCAGAGAGGCGTTATAGAGCAGATTGTAGGTGGAGACAATCCGCAGCTGCTTCATGTCCCGGCCCAGCCACCTGGAGAGTTCGTTGTGGGCGATGGACTGACGGGACGCAATCAGGGGCAGACCCATCAGATCCTCCGGACGAATGGATTTCCGCTCCGCCAGAGGACTGTCCCTCCGCATGACCAGTCCCCAGCGGTCCCGGCCGGGCAGGCGGATGTGGTCATATTTCGTATAGTCACAGGGCTCAAAGAGCACGCAGAAGTCGAAGAGTCCCCGATCCAGCCGTTCCGTCAGATCCTCGAAGTTTCCGCTGGACAGATGGACCACGATCTGAGGATAATTCTCCTGCAGCGTGCGGATCACCCGGGCCACGGGGCGCATTCCCTCCGTCTCGCCGCACCCGATCCACACCTCGCCCCCGATTCCCTCCCGGGCGGAGGCAAACTCGGCCCGGGTCTTCGCCATCAGGTCCACCATCTCCATGGCCCGCTGCCGAAGGCGCAGGCCATCTTCCGTCAGCTCCACCCGCCGTCCCCGGGTGAACAGCTGCACCCCCAGTTCCTCTTCCAGATCCCGGATCTGCCTGGACAGAGGCGGCTGCGTCATGTGCAGGGTCTCGGCGGCCTTTGTGATGCTTCCTTCCTGGGCCACCGTCAGAAAATACTGCAGAACCCGAATTTCCATACCATCGCCTCCGGCCCCTATCCTATCACAGGAGTCCATACCTTTCAAGCATGCTTCCCGATACTGTATATGTATTTGATATTTCTCCTTCTTCCGCTTACAATGAGGCCATCAACCATGGAGGTACAGAACATGAACCTGAAGGATTTCCTCGCGTACATGGACAGCGGCCGGCGGGTAGTGGCCGGCTCCGAAGTGCATCAGTACATGCATCTCCTGTCCCAGGAGGCGCTTCGCATTACGGCGGAGCTGAACAGCGGCTATCACACGCCCGAGGAGGTGCGCTCCCTCATGGAGCGGCTCACCGGACGGCCCATCGATCCCTCCTTCGCCATGTTCCCGCCCTTCTATACGGACTGCGGTAAGAACCTGAAGATCGGGAAGAGGGTCTTCTTCAATTCCGGCTGCCGCTTTCAGGACCAGGGCGGAATCACCATCGGCGACGGCGCCCTGATCGGTCACAACGTGGTCCTCGCCACCGTCAACCACGACTTGGATCCCGCCCGCCGGGGCGACAATCTTCCCGCTCCCATCGTCATCGGGAAGGACGTGTGGATCGGCGCCAACGCCACGGTTCTGCCTGGCGTGACGGTGGGCGACGGCTCGGTCATCGCCGCCGGAGCCGTCGTAACCCGGGATGTGCCGGCCAACACCATCGTGGCGGGTGTCCCCGCCCATGTGGTCAAAGAGGTCCCGGTGCAGAGGAGGTCCGCATGAAGGTATTCGGACTGTGCGGCAGCGCCCGCAAAGACGGCAATACAGCCCTTCTGATGAGGACCGTCTTCGATGTTCTGGAGAAACACGGCATTGAAACTGAACTGTACCAGCTGGCGGGAAAGCAGATGAATCCCTGCCGGGCCTGCTTCACCTGCGGCGGAAAAGGAACCTGTTCCTTCCGACAGGACGCCTTCGACGAGGTCTTCCGGAAGGTCCGGGAGGCGGACGGGATCCTGCTTGGGTCCCCGGTCTACCTGGCGAACGTCTCCTCCTCCATGCAGGCCTTCCTGGAGCGGGCCGCCGTGGTGGCGGACATGAATCCGGGGATGCTGCGCCACAAGGTGGGGGCTGCGGTCGCGGCCGCCCGCAGGGGCGGCGCCCTCTGCGCCCTGGACGCCATGAACCACTTCTTCCTCAACCACGAGATGTTCCTCGCCGGCGCCAGCTACTGGACCCTGGCCTTCGGCCAGCTGCCGGGCGATGTGAAAGCGGACGCGGAGGGGCTTGCCACCATGACCAGCCTGGGGGAAAACATGGCCTTTCTGCTGCAGAAACTGCACATTGAGGAGGAAATGACATGAAACGGATCTTCGCTCTTCTGCTGACCCTCTCCCTGCTCCTTGCGGGCACCGCCTGCGCCTCCGGCGCGCAGGCAGCGGGACCCTCGATGGAAGCTTCCCCCGCAGAAGCAGCCTTCTCTGCCGAACGAAACGACCTGGCCGCCGGCGCCACGGACGTCTTTCAGGATGTCCCGGCGGATGCCTGGTATGCCCAGGCGGTGACATACTGCCGCCAGCAGGGCATCATGAACGGAACCGGTCCTGCATCCTTCTCTCCGACCGGCACCCTTACCCGTAGCATGATGGCCACTCTGCTCTATCGCATGAGCGGAAGCCCCACGGTCCAGACCTCTCCCACCTTTCAGGACGCAAAGGCCGGCGAGTGGTACAGCGACGCCATTGTCTGGGCCAACGACACCGGAATCATGACCGGATATGGCGATCAGCGCTTTGGCGTGACGGATCCCACCACCCGGGAACAGGCCGTCACCATCCTCTGGCGGTACCAGGGAAGTCCGGAGGCGCAGGACGGTTCCGGGCTCTCGGACACCGACTCCGCCTCGGACTGGGCCCGCGCCGCGGTCCGCTGGGCAAACGGGAGCGGGATGCTGGAGGGAATCGTACAGGACGGTCAGTTCCTTCCCAAGGTGAACATCCAGCGCGGAGAGGTCGCGTCCCTGCTCTGGCACATGCGCGGCGATTCCCGGCCCACGCAGTCGGAGGCATCGGCAGCCCGCAAAACCCTGGTGGTGTACTTCTCCTGTACCAACACCACCGAGGCCGTGGCAAAACAGATCGCCGAACTCCAGAATGCGGATCTCTTTGAGATCCTTCCGGAAGACCCCTATACGGAGGCCGATCTGGCTTACTACACCGGTGGCCGGGCGGATCAGGAACAGAACAATCCCAGCGCCAGACCGGCCATCGCCAACCGGCTGGAGCATCTGGAGGACTATGATGTAGTCTTCCTGGGTTACCCCATCTGGCACGGCCAGGCTCCCAGAATCCTCAGCACCTTCCTGGAAACCTGTGATCTGACCGGCAAAACCATCGTTCCCTTCTGTACCTCCCACTCCAGCGGCATCGGGTCCAGCGACACCGCGCTGCATGCCCTGGCGGAAGGCGCCAGCTGGCTGCCTGGCCATCGGTTCCCTGGCGGGGCGTCCGAAAGCGAAATCTCCGACTGGCTTCAGGGACTGGCTCTGCCGAAGGCCTCCTGACCGGATACTCCAACATCCAAAAGGTTCAGACACCCAAAAGGACCGGCTCCGCGCCCTGCGAAACCGGTCCTTTTTCTGTCCACATTGTCCCCGCACAGGCGGCTTTCCTTCCGTCAGATCCGGAATCTGAACCCTGCGCCACGCCCGTTCTGCCTGTCCTTTCCCCGCTCAGCGGTCCCGCAGGAAGGAGGCGCAACCCATGTCGAAGCGCTTCAGCGGAATCCCGTGGAAGGAGGCCTCTTCGCCCCGGACCTCGCCCCGCTGCACGGCGGCCGCCGCCTCCCGCAGCGCGGGAATCAGGTCCGGCCGGACAGGTATGGAGCCATGCGAGGGCCAGATCGCATCGAAGCGGTCCCGGCGCCCCTCCAGCTTCTCCAGGCTGAGAAGGAAGGCGTGCATCTCCCGCTGCACCCCGAACAGGAAGATGGTTCCGTCCTGCACGGTATCTCCGCTGATGAGAACCCGGTTTTTCCGGTCCAGAATGGCGATGCTCCCCGGCGTGTGGCCGGGAATGGACCAGATCTCCAGGGGCCGGTCTCCCAGGTCCAGCACATCGCCCTCCTCTACCGGGCGGAAGACGCCCTGCAGGCCCTGGGTGTTGTAGAGGTTGGAGGCCTCCGCGGGATGCATGTAGAACCAGGGAAACTGTCCGTTGCAGGCCGTGTGGTCCCGGTCCGCATGGGTCAGCAGCAGCTCCAGGGGCAGGTCCGTCACCTGCTCCGCCAGTTCCCGGGCGTTCCGGGTCATCATGCCGCTGTCGATCATCAGGGCCTTCTCCGTGCCCGCCAGCAGGAAGAACCGTACGCCCTCCTCTTCAAACCGCCAGGTGTTTTCCGCCAGCTGTATGATTTCTGCCATATCTGTCTCTCCTTTCTGTTTGCCCGGATTCCGGTCTCCTCAGAGACCGGATTCTGCGGGGAAATCTGCCGGTCCTCCTCACACCACGCTCTTGTAGAAGCGCAGCACAAAGCGGGCTCCGCCCTCCGGCGCGTTGCCTGCCATCAGCGTTCCGTTCTGCTCCGCCGCGATCATCCGCGCCAGGGCCAGCCCGATTCCCACGCTCTCCGCGCCCGCGTTCCGTCCCCGGTAGAAACGCTCGAACAGGTGGGGCAGATCCTCCGGGGCAAACCCCGGACCGGTGTCCTGAACGGTCAGTTGGGTCCAGAGGGCGGTCTCTTCCCCCGTAACGGAGATGGTCCCGCCCGGCGGAGTGTGTTCCATGCAGTTTTTCAGCAGGTTGCCCAGGGCCTCCACGCTCCAGCTGAGGTCCCCCAGGAAAGTCTCCTCGCCCACGGAAACGGACAGGGTCTGCTCCCGCAGCTCCATGGGGATGCTCAGCGGGGCCGCCGCCTTCTCCGTCAGCTTCCGCAGAGAAACCGGCTCGCGATGGAAGGTCACAACCCCGGCGTCGATGCGGCTCATCTTCAGCAGGGCCTCGGTCAGCCAGTCCAGCCGCTGCAGCTGCCGCCGGGCCTCCCGGGTCAGCTGACGCCGTTTTTCCCAGGGGAGATCCTCTTTGGCCAGAAGGGCGATCTGAAGGTTGAGGGACGTCAGAGGCGTCCGCACCTGGTGGAAGATGTCCTCCATGGCCCGCACCATGCCCGCCTTCTCCCGCCGCAGAGCGTCCGCCTGTTCTGCCAGTCGAACCGTCAGCTTCTCCACCTCGCTGCGGAGGATGGACAGTTCCCCCTCCGCCTGCCGGGTAATGAGCACCTTCTCCTGCCCGTGGAGCACCCGGTCAATCTCCGCGCTCATCTCCTCCATGGCCCGATAGCGCTTTGCCGCCTGCGCCAGGTGCAGGCCGGTAAAGAGAACGCCGGCTCCCAGAAGAGCGAGGGCTGTCGCCGGCCCCGCCAGCAGGCCGGCGGCGCCCAGCAGCAGGGTCAGCAGAAGACAGCTCCCGATCTCCCGGCGCAGCTCCGGATTTTTCCCCAGATGTCCCATGGCTCAGTCCACCCGATACCCCAGGCCCCGCACGGTGCGGATGATGGCGGGATTCCGGGGGTCCGCCTCGATTTTATTTCGCAACCGGCGGATATAGACGGTAAGGGTATTGTCGTTGACGAAGTCGCCGTCGATGTCCCAGAGCTCCTCCAGCAGCTGTCCCCGGGTCATCAGGCGGCCCCTGCGGGTGACCAGCGCGGAGAGCAGCCGGAACTCCAGGGCGGAGAGGGGAATTTCCGCCCCGTCCCGCCATACCTTCCCTTTCTCCAGATCCGCCGTCACGCCTCCCGGCAGTTCCACTGTCTGGGTGTGGGCGCAGCGCCGCAGCACCGTCCGGATCCGGGACACCAGTTCCCGGGGGCGGAAGGGCTTGCCGATGTAGTCGTCCGCCCCCATGTCCAGCCCGGTTACCACGCTGGTTTCATCCGTGGAGGCCGTGAGAAAGATGACCGGGATCCCCCGCTGCCGGGCGGCGGCGCACACGCCGAAGCCGGTTCCCTCCCGAAGCGCCAGGTCCACCAGGGCCAACGCCACAGGCTCCCGCTCCAGGATGGCCTGCGCCTCCCGCTGTCCGGCGGCGCAGACCGCCTCAAAGCCATCCTCCTCCAGAAAGGCGGTCAGGGCGGCGACAATGGCGCCATCGTCCTCCACCAGCAGAATCCGTTTCACCGTCCATCTCCTCCTTTTCCGCACACCGGGCCGGGCTGCTGTCCGGTTGGCTCTCTCTTACACCGAATCGTTCCAGACAACCGCGCTTCCCTGCGGTCAGGGACTGTCCCGGAACCTGGCGGGTCTGAAGGTCATACCAGAGCGCTCCGCCCTGAAATCATCATGAGAAGCGGAGCTCACAGCCCGTCGGAGCAGAAATCCGTATCCTTTCCGCCGGCGTCCCCTCTTCTCATGATACCGGCAGCCGGGTCCGTCCGTTCCCTGCCGGCTTCTCCATCTGACAGGCACAGCCTGGACCCCGGCGTACTCCATTTCGCCCCCCGCTTTCTGCCACAACCGGCCTCGCCGTCATAGGACAGGTTCCAGAAGACATATCCTCCTCTGAGGGAGGGGTTTTCATGAAAACCAATCTGTCAGAACTGCGCTATAAGGAAGTCATCAGCCTGGAAGACGGATGCCGCTGCGGCTACGTGGGGGATCTGGAGCTGGACCTGGACGAGGGGCGCATCCGCGCCCTGGTGATCCCCGGGCGCAGGCGGTTCTTCGGCCTCTTCGGCCGGGAGCCGGACCGCACCATCCCCTGGTCCGCGGTACACTGCTTCGGGGAGGACACGATTCTCATCCGCGGCGTCCCCGAGACGCCCCGGCTGGAAGCCGGGACATCGGAGGACTGAGGGTACGTTACAGCTCGAAGCCCGTTCCGGTGGCAAAAAACCACAGCACCTGGTGCTTCACCGGCCGGCCAATGATCTTCTCCAGGGCCCTGCTGTAGGTCTCCATCTGGAAGCGGTACTCCTCCGCCCGGGCGGCCTCGCCGCCCTTTCGGATGCGGTCCGTCTTGAAGTCGATCACGGTGACCCCGTTCGCGTCCCCGAACCAGGCGTCTATGACGCCCTGCAGAAGAATCTCTTCCGACTCATCCACGTCCGGGAAGTACATGTGAGCGGGTACCAGCAGAGAGAACTTGAACTCCCGCTGACACTCCGGGGCCGCCGCCATGGCCCGGCCCAGAGGACTGGTGAAGAACACGGAGAGGGCCCCCGGCTGGAGCGCCTCCCCCTGCAGGTGCGTAAGATACCCGTCGCTCACCAGCTGGTCGATCACGTTCTGAATGCCCCTGGGGCTGTGATCTCCGTCCAGGGGGATATACTGGATGGCCTGGTGAAGGACCATGCCCCGCTGGGCCGCGGTCAGCCCTCTGGCGTTCGCGATGAAGTCCGGACGCCGGATGGGGAACTCGTCCCGGGGTTCTTCCCGGGTCGGGAGAGCGTCTTCCGCCGCTTCCATGTCCAGAAGGCGTCCCTTCAGCTGGGTGGCGGTCAGCTTGGAGGGGATCTCCTCCGCCCGCTCATGCCTGTACCGCCAGGACAGGCGCTTCGCCAGAGCCCGCGCGTCCTGGGATTTCTCCTCGGGCATGTCCGCAAAGCGGCCTTCCTCCGAAGGCACCGGCCGGCTGCTCAGAAGGGCTCCGTTGACGATCCGGATATCCCAGGCCGGGCCCAGGCCTTTCGCCTGCGGGATCCCACTCGCCCCGCAGAACTCCCGCAGCTCCTTCGCCTCCGGCCGGGTAAACAGATGCAGCAGGATCCACCTGCCGGCGCTGTTCTGCGCGGCCAGCGCTCTCGGGGGAATCGGGACGCCCGTCAGAGCCGCGAGCTCCTTCAGACTCGTATCCCCGGGCAGCCCCAGGGTGAGGATCAGTTTCTCCTGGGCCCGGGTCATGGCCACATAGAGAAGCCGCAGTTCTTCCGCCTTCATCTCCTGGGTCAGCTTCTTCTCCACGGCGTCACGGGCCAGCGTATCGTACTGCAGCATCCGATCGCCGTCCAGACCCCGGGGCCCGATGCCCAGCTGGGGATGGAACAGCACCGGCTGGCGCATGTCCTCCATATTGAACTGCTTCATGAGGCCGCAGACCAGCACCACGGGCTTCTCCAGACCCTTGGAGCGGTGAATGGAGAGGATGGATACTCCGCCGCTCTCCCGGGGCGTAGAGGGGGTGTCGATCTCCTTCCCGGAGTCCCGCAGCCGCTGCAGCCGCACCAGAAACTGAAAGAGGGAACGGCAGCCGGAATCCTCCATCTGTCCCGCCAGGCTGTAGAGGGCCAGCAGGTTCTGCTGCCGCTCCAGCCCCTTGTGGGCTCCCACCTCCCCCTGGCCGGCGTCCATGGCGCCGAAGATACCCAGCAGGTTGGTCTTCTCGTAGATGTGCCAGATGAGCTGGCGGCAGGTCCGGTCCCCGGCGCCGAAGCGCAGCTCCTCCAGCTGATCCAGGAAGGATCTGCAGTCCTCCTCCCCCGCTTCGGCCGCCCGCACGAGGGTGCTGTAGAAGTCCCCTTCCCCGTTGGCCCGCAGAATCGCCAGGCGGTCTCCGGTAAAGTTATACACCGGCGAGCGCAGGGCGGCGAGCAGAGGGATATCCTGGTGGGGGTTGTCCACGATCTGCAGGATGGCCAGCGCCACGTTGACCTCCGTGGTCTCGAAGATGCTGCCTCCTCCTTCCGCGGCCCAGGGAACCCCCACTTCCTCCAGCGCCCGGCGGTAAAAGCGCTGCACCCGTCCCGGGCTGCGCAGCAGAATCATGATGTCCGAGGGGCGCAGGGGATGCCGCTTCTCTCCGCTGCCGATCATCATCCCGCTGTCCAGCAGCTCCCGGATCCGGCGGGCCGCGAGGCGGGCCTCCAGCTCGTACTTATCCTCCCTCTCCTCGTCTTCCTCCTGCTCTTCCCGGAGGAAGGACAGATCCAGAAGATTTACCTCCAGGGCGTATTCGTCCCCTTCCGGGAAGGTGGCGCCGGGCACCAGGGCCTGATCGTCCGTGTAGTCCAGCTCCCCGAACGGTTCGCTCATGATGGCGCGGAAGAGGTCGTTGCACCCCTCCAGAACCTCCCGCCGGGAGCGGAAATTCCGGGAAAGGCTCCTGCGCCGGGGCTCCCCCTTCTTCGCCTCCTCGCCCGGGACGTAGCGGTGATACTTGTCTAAGAAGATGGTGGGATCCGCCAGCCGGAAGCGGTAGATGGACTGCTTCACGTCCCCGACCTGGAAGAGCTTCCTTCCCCCGTCCGAGATGGCGGAGAAGATGGCGTTCTGCACCTGGTTGGTGTCCTGGTACTCGTCCACCATGACCTCGGTAAACCGGGAGGACCAGGTATCCGCCAGCTCCGTGGGCGCTCCGTCCTCGTCCAACAGCAGCTTCAGCGTCAGATGCTCCAGATCCGAGAAGTCCAGCACGTTTTTCTTCCGCTTGGCGGTGGAAAAGGCCTCCTGGAAGTCGATCACCAGCTCCATCAGGGCCCGCACCGCCGGCTGCGCCAGCTTCACGTCCATCAGCAGGGTCCGGCTCTCCGACTCCATGGCATCCGGCAGCTTCTTTATCTGTTTGCTGATGGCCTCCCGGATCGCCTTGGCCCGATTCCCGGCCTCCTCGCAGCGGATCTGCTCCTCCGGCGTCAGCTCCAGCTTCCGCTTCCGTTTGGCCCCCGCCCGGGGCAATGAGATCGGCAAACTGTGGAACACGTCGTCCCACGTGGTCTTCGTACCAAGCTCCTTCAGGCCCCGGATTCCCTCTTCCAGGGAGGGAACCAGATTCAGGGTCGTCAGTTCGTCCTGCAGCGCCAGGGTCCGGGCCTCTTCCAGCTGCTCCGCGCACCAGGCGCACTGCGCCTTCACATCGTCCAGGACAACCTTTCCCCATACGGTCTGCGCCGCGTCCTGCACCTGTCCCAGGTCCCAGACCTTCGCCTGGTCCCGCAGCCACTGCACCGGGTCCGGATGGCTCTGGATGCGGTTGAAGATATCCAGCACGATGGAGACCAGCTGGCTGTCGTCCCGCCCGGCGGACATGGTATCCACCAGCTGCACAAAGTCGTCGTCCTTCTCCAGGTTCTCGTAGCGGCGGTCCAGGAGGTCCTCCAGGGTGCGGCTCTGCAGAACCTGGGCCTCTCCCTCGTCGCAGAGCCGGAAGTCCGGATCCAGTCCCGCCATGTGCCCGCTCTCCCGCAGCAGCGCGGAACAGAAGGCGTGGATGGTGGAGATCCTCGCCTGATAGACCAGCGTGGTCTGGCGGCGCAGGTGGAGATTCAGGGGATCCTGCGCCAGGCGGTCCGACAGCTCCCGGGCGATGCGGGTACGCAGCTCCGCGGCCGCCGCCCGGGTGTAGGTGATCACCAGAAAGTGGTCCAGGTCCAGATTCTCCTTTGTCACCCGGTCCAGAAGCCGCTCGACCAGAACCCGGGTCTTGCCGGATCCGGCCGCGGCGGAGACCAGCAGCTCCCCGCCCCGATCTTCCACGATCCGGCGCTGTTCATCTGTCAGGGGAAACGGCATGGCAGCAATCTCCTTTCATTTCCCTGTTTCCGGTTTTCTTCTCCGCGCTCCCGGGAAAGCGCCGCTTCGCGCCGGCAGCGGGTTTTCCGGGCAGAGCACACGGTCTTCCAGCCGGGCGCTTACTCCCGCAGCACGCTGAGGAAGCGCTCGATGCGGATGCCCTTGTTTTTCTCCAGTTCGTCCCGCTCCAGGAAGATGAGCCGCTCCAGCATGTCCATGGCCCGCTTTACCGCCGGCTGCAGGGGCTTGCCCTCCAGCAGTTCTCCCACCAGGATGGCGGAGAACATGTCCCCGGTCCCCGGGAAGTGAACCCGGATAAAGCGGTAGGGAATCATGAAGTATTCGGCCCTGCCGTGATCGTAGCCCCAGACCACGTGCTCGCCGGACTCGCTGGCGATTCCGCTGGTGATCACTACGGAGCGGGGTCCATAGGCCAGCAGCGCGTCCACGATCTCCCTGGTCTGTCCCTCCGTGAGGTCCTCTTTTCCCACCTGCAGACCGGTGAGCATCTCCGCCTCCGTGAGGTTCGGGACGATCACGTCCGCCACCCCGATCAGATGGCGCATGTTCTCCACGGTCTCCTCCGTGACGCCGTTGTAGAGCTTGCCGTCGTCCCCCATAATGGGGTCCGTCATCACCAGCAGGCCCTCCTTCTTCTGGCTGTCAATGAACTTCCGGATGATCCCCACCTGTTCCGCCGAAGCCAGAAAGCCGGTGGTAATGCAGTCAAACTGGAAGTTCAGCGCCTTCCAGGCCTCGATGGCCTTTACCATGTAGTCCGTGGTATCCAGGATGGTAAAGGTTCCGTAGTCCAGAGTATTGGAGACCAGAGCCGTCGGGAGATTGTAGACGCTGTGGCCGTAATTGGAGAGGATGGGCAGCATGGCGGCCATGGCAACCTTGCCGTAGCCGGGCATGTCGTTGATGATCAGGATATTCTTTCTTGCTTCCATGGGGAATCTGTGTTCCTTTCCTCGCTGCGGCGCCTCCGCGCCGGATTGGTCGAAACGGGTCAGAGGGCCGCTTCCGGGCCGTCGCGGCCCTCCAGAAACGCCAGCACCGTTTCGTTGAAACTCTCCGCGTTGCGGCGGGCTATAAAGTGATCTCCGGGCAGGATGCGCAGGACGCTGCCGGGAATGGAGGCGGCGATCAGGCGCGTGTGGTCCTCCCGGATGAGGTCCTTCTCGCCCGCCACCACCAGTACGGGCATGGTCAGGGCCTTCAGCGCGGCGGGATCAATCTGAGGCTGGGTCACCATCAGGTCCAGCAGCTCCCATTCCCGCCGCTCCGCCTCCGTCAGGACCGGCAGGGCGCCCAGTTCCCGCCAGCGCGCCTCGTAGACCTTCTGCTCCTCCTCCACGACGCCCTCCGGAAAGAGATTGGCGCCGTTGAGCACCAGACGGTCCAGGTACTGCGGATACTTCAGGGCGAAGAGGATGGCGATGTTTCCGCCGTCCGAAAACCCGAGCAGATGGCACTTCCGGATTCCCCGCTCCTCCAGGCAGTCCCGCAGATCGTCCGCGAACTGCTCCAGGGTAAAGGGGGCCGTGCCCCGGGGCGAGCTTCCGTGGCCCCGGGTCTCCACCGCCAGCACCCTCCAGCGGCGGGCGAAGGGCTCCATCTGCCTCTCGAAATACGTATGGTCCTCTCCGTTTCCGTGGAGCAGAACCAGGGGGAAGCCCGTCCCCCGCTCCACCACGTTCAGGTGAATGTCCACAGGCAGCTCCTTTCTCACAGGCCGGTCCCCATCAGGGGCAGCACATTGATGACCGGCTCTTCATAGGGGTGGGCCGCCCGGACGGCGGCCAGGGTCTCCGTCAGCTTCTCCGGCCGGCAGCAGACCTCGACGCGGATCTCCTCCGCCTCGGAGAGCTCCCCGGGCGTCCCGTCCCAGGGATGCGTGCCGGCCAGCGGCCGCCAGCAACTGTGCACCCGGCTCCAGGAGAGACAGCGGTCGTAGTTGCCGATGTGCCCGGCGTCCACCCGCCAGAGCGCCTGGCGCACCGCCTCAAAGTGGCTCTCCGGCACGAAAATCTCCAGCTTATACGGCATTTCCATGACCGCTCTCCTTCAGAATGTCCCAGAACTCCTCGGACTTCACCTTTCTCAGCCAGCGTCTGCAGTCCCCGCCCCGCCTCTCTTCGAAGTGGCAGGCGGCGGCATATTCGCAGTAGTGGCATGCGTTCTTCTCCGGGCTGCGCCAGTAGGGATCCGCCGAGATGTTGCCTGTGGCGATCTCCCCGCAGATTTCTCCCAGCACCGTCTGGATATGCAGCCCCAGCCGGCCCAGCCGCTCTGCAGAGGCAAGAGCGTTGCCGGTCACGACCCCGTTCTTCTTCACCTTCAGGGGCAGGAAGCGGTAGCCGCCGGCGCCGGGCTTTTCCATGGCGTCCAGGACCTCCGGATCGTCCAGTACAAGACCGCTGCGGGTCAGCTCCGCGTCCACCTTCTTCTGCCGCTCCTCCTCGCTCATGGTGTGGCTGCCCCGGACGATGATCTCCCGGGCCGGGGTGTACAGCACGCCGGCGCCCTCGATCTCCTTGTGGAAGAGCTTCTTCCCGCCGTCCTCCAGGGTAAAGAGGTAGAGAAGCATCTGCAATCCCAGACCGTTGAGCACTTCGGTGAAGTCGAAACTCTTACGGCCCGTCTTATAGTCCGCTACCCGCAGGTAGAGCCGGCCATCCTTTTCCCAGCCGTCCACCCGGTCCACGTAGCCGGTGATCCGCACGGTAACCCCGTCCGCAGTGAACTCCACCGGGGGCATCTTCCCGTCCCGGGCGAAGCCCAGCTCGAAGGCGATGGGCTCGAAGCTGGAGGAGGCCAGTTCCTCCACCGTGTTGTCTACGACGGCCTGCACCGGCCGCAGCAGGCGCCGGAACAGATAGCGGAAGCGGTCGCTCTGCTCCTCCAGTCCCCCCAGTTCCTCGTCCACGTACTTCTGCACCGCCGCCTCGGTCAGGCGGTGGATCTTCTCCCGCCGCTCTTCCGTCCATTCCTCCGGCTTCATCCTGCACTCCGGACGCTGCAGCACATGCTCCAGCACGTAGTGGACAAAGGTGCCATACTCCGGGGCGCTGAAGCCGGCCGCTTTCCTGGGCTCCGCCTCCAGGCCATAACGCATGAAGTAGGAGAAGTGGCAGGACTTGAACTTGTCCATGCGGGAGGCGGACATGGAGACCTCTTCCCCGTAGAGACGGTCCACCGCCTCCCGGGACAGCTGTCCCCGCTTCCAGTCTGCGGCGTTGTCCAGCAGCCGGGCCGCCGGAGCGTACTCCGGAAGCAGTTCCAGCGCGTCGCGGGCTGCCTGCAGACGTCCGGCCTGCTCCAGAGCGGGCAGCGGAGCCTCCAGCCGGAAACTCTCCCCGCAGTCTTCCTCCCGCAGGAGCGGGAGCTTCGGGAACAGCCGGCGCAACCGCCCGACGAGGAAGCAGGGCCGCCGCTCCTCGCCGCCCGGTCCACAGCCGGGCCAGGAGACGATCAGCTTCTCCGTGGGACGGGAGCAGGTGAGGTAAACGGTGGTCATCTCCCGGTAGAGAAGATCCCGGGCCGTATCCCCCAGTTCCAGGCCGAGGGTATGCAGGAGGGAGCGGTCGTCGTCCGAAAGCAGACCCGGGCTGCGCGCGGTCTGGGGAATGGAGGCGTCGTCCGCCCCCAGCAGGAACAGGACCTTCACCCGATGCCCCGTCTGCCGGGTGGTCTCGCCCGCTGTCACCCGGTCCAGAGAGACGGGGATGGTCCCCACGTCGTACTGGGAGAGCACCAGACGGAACAGCTGGGCAAACTCGTCCAGGCCCATCCGGGTATCCCCCAGCAGAGAGGAGCACTGCTCCAGGCCCCTGCAGAGAATGTCCCACAGCTGCCGGTACTCATCCGACAGCGCCGGCTGTCCCCGGTCCCGCAGCGTCTTCACCCGCTCCTGCAGCCGATCCGGCAGCCCGATGGTCTCCAGAAAGTCGTAGAGCGCCACCGCGTGGCCCCGTCCGGTGCGGACGGCGTTGGAGGTCAGGGACTCCAGGGGTTTCACGATCTGCCGGCGCAGCTCGTCCAGGTGGGCCACATGCTCCCGCTCGCCGTCCTTCCAGGGCAGGCCGTAGCCTCGGGGGTGCCAGGACCAGGGCTTCTTCTGGGTCCACTGGGATCCCCGGATGTTCCAGCAGATCACGTAGTTCTCCAGCAGATCCCGGTCCTCCTGGGACAGGTCCGTCAGGCCCGTCTTCAGATAGCGGAACATGTCGTCGTAGCTGTATCCGCCGGAGGACGCGTCCAGCGCGGCGGTCACCAGCGCCAGCACCGGTTTCTCCAGAATATCCGTCATGGCGGAGGAGAACACCGGCACCCCGTAGCGGGGAAAGACGGACTCGATCAGATCCCGATAGGTGCTGTAACTGCGGGCCACGACTCCGATGTCCCGGAACCGGTACCCCCCGGAGCGCACCAGCGACAGAATACGGGAGGCGGTCCACTCCACCTCGGAGCGCACGGAATCCGCCTGGAAGATTTCAATGGCGTCCCCCTCGCAGGTGGCTTTACTCTCGCCGGAGGCGAAAAGCTCCCGCTCCAGGAACTGCAGCTGGGGAACTGCCCCTCTCCGCTCCGACGACAGCGTCTCCACATGGCAGGGGATGCCCAGCTCTTTCGCCAGACTCTGCAGAATGGCTCCCGTTCTGCGGGCGGGAGAGAAGATTCCGGTCCCGCCCTCCGTTTCTTTCAGAGTATCGCAGGTGAGGGTCACCGTGACGCTTTCGGCCTGCCGCAGCAGTTCCCGCAGCACTTCCCGCTGCTGGGGCGTGAAGTCCGTAAATCCGTCCAGCCAGATGTCCCTTCCCTCCGCCCAGGGACAGTGCCTCAGCTTTTCCACCACCCGGGTCAGCCGGTCCCGGGGATCCAGCGGCCCCCGGGCGGTGAGGTTGTCATAGGCCGCGCAGAGACTGCCCAGGTCGTTCAGACGCTCCCCGTCCGGGCCGCCCAGTTCCTGACCGGCCTTCATCAGCGCCTCCGGCTCCACACAGCAGCTCTTGAGCTCGTCCGCCGTGGCCAGCAGAGAGGAGAGGAATGCGGGACGACGGGACGGCTGGCCGAACACCGTCAGGTTTTCGGCGGACTCCTTCACGGCGTTATACATCAGCAGAAGCCGGCCGCCGGCGTCCAGTTCCTCCACGCCCAGTCCGCCGGCCGCCTGAAACACCCGTCCGGCCAGGCGGGTAAAGGACAGGACCTCCGCGAAGAGGGAGACTCCGTCTCCGCCTTCCCGGCACAGCTCCCGCTCCGCCTCGTGGGACTGCTGCTCCGGTACCATCAGTACCTGGCGCCGGCTGGCCCCGGCGGCGCAGAGACGCCGAAGAACGACGGTGGTCTTCCCGGTTCCCGCCCGGCCCAGAATCAGATTCAGCATCCTGTGTCCCTCCCGGATTTGAAAGTATTTCCTATTCTAGCACAGACGCCGAAGTTTGAAAAGACCAATTGGCTGGCCCTGCTCCGCCACCCCGCGCCGCAGACAGAACCGGCCCGGTCCGGGAGCCGCCCTCCCTTCTCCGCTCCCGCCAACCCGGAACGGCCGCTCCGGCAGATCTTCTTCCGGAGGCCAAAATTCCCCTCACCCCCGTTTCTGTCCCTGTCCCGCCTTGCGTGGTCCCCGGCGCAGGCAGGCTCTTCGGCACCCTGCACGAGCTGCCCCTGTCCTTCCCCCTCCTTTCGGGCAGAATGACGGTTTTCATTTTCCCTCTTGCATTTTTCCTCCGGCGGGTTTATACTCATCATGACATCTGAAAACAATGTCTTCAGGGCGGGGTGAAATTCCCCACTGGCGGTAAAGTCCGCGACCCGCGCAAGCGGCTGACCCGGTGAAACTCCGGGACCAACGGTTACAGTCCGGATGGAAGAAGATGTGTTCAGGAATACAGGTGCGCCCTGGCGCACGTGCTCACACACCTCCTGTTTGTTCCTGCACCTGGAAGACATATGGGCTTTCAGGTGTACATGAACAAAAAGGGGTTTTTATTATGTCCTCTCCCTCCGCCATGCCCTCTGCCTCCTCCGAGGCCATGAATCCCCAGCGGATCCGGACCCTGGTGAGCTGCGCCATGCTCACCGCCATTGCCTACGTGGTGATGTACCTCTCCAAGCTGCTGCCGCAGGTGATCGGGTTCCTCCAGTTCGACCTCAAGGACACCGTGATCTGCATCGGCGGCTTCATCTTCGGGCCCCTGGCCTCCGCCGCCATCTCCGTGGTCGTGGCTCTCATCGAGATGATCACCGTCAGCGACACCGGCCCCTGGGGGCTCCTGATGAACATCATCGCCACCTGCTCCTTCTGCTGCACCGCCTCCTGGATCTATAAGAAGAAGCGCACCATGGGCGGCGCCGTTCTGGGTCTCGCCTGCGGCACCCTCATGCTGGGCGTGACCATGGTCCTGTGGAACTACCTGGCTACCCCCATCTACATGGGCCTGGACCGCAACGAAGTGGTCGCCCCCATGCTGCTCCCCGTCTTCCTGCCCTTCAACCTGGTCAAGGGCGGCCTCAACACCGCCACCACCCTGCTGCTCTATAAGCCGGTGGTCTCCGCGCTGCGCTCCGCCCATCTGGTGCCTCCCTCCGAGTCCTCCCACAAGGCCGGTCTCAACGTGGGCTTCCTGCTCTTCTCCCTGGCCCTGCTGGGCACTTTCGTCTTCCTGATGCTGGTCCTGGCCGGCCTCATCTGAGCGCCTCCCCGGGAAACCCCGGTTTCCCTTCCGTCCGATCTGTTTCTCCAAAGCGGCATGACTCGTTCATGCCGCTTTTTGTTGCAGATTTTCATCTTTTTCCCTTGCGTACCGTGCACGCAGCGGGTATAATGTTGCGAACCTGAACCCCGGGCCCGGCCGCGCCGGGCGCCGGACGAAGCGCCTTCCCAACATTCTGCAGAAACGGGGCAATGCCATGAACCGGGAGAATCTGGACCGGATCTTCGGTCACTACATCGAAAAGTTCGACCTCCTCAACAACGAACAGAACGACGAAAATTTCAAGTGGAGTCTGTGCGCCGACTTCCACACCCTTATGGACCCCGATGGCGAGCACTTCGTGGAGGGAATCCACGAGGCGGTGGTCCGCTCCCGCAATCTGGTGGACGGGTCCAGCCGCTACTGCTTCAAGTCTCTGGCCCGCTGCGCGGAACTGGACGAAAAGGCGGTCCGGGACCTGTTCCGGGCCCTCTTCCGGGACGACGGGGGAGACCTGAAGCTGCGCCAGAAGAAGATCGACGTCTTCCTGCGCAACTCCAACGCTCTGATCCGCAAGTACGTCTCCACCTACGCCATCTTCAAAAACGACCAGCGCACCGCCATGTGCTACCTGTTCCTCAACGACCCGGAGCACCACTACCTGCACAAGGCCCATGAGGTGCGGGCCTTCGCCCCCCGGGCGGGGTTCTTCGGGGACTTCGGCACCTACACGGACTTCCGCATGGACGTCTTCTACGACATGTGCGACCGGGTGGCCGCCTGCCTCCCCCAGTGCCCGGAGCTGATGAAGGTCCACCGAAGCCGCTACTTCGACGCCGACGGCAATCCCGTTCCCGGCCTGCATCCGGACACCAACTATCACATCCTTCTGGCCGACATCATCCACGGCTGCCCCAAGGACCGCTACAACTTCATCGACGACGTGCCGCTCCCCCTCCACCCGGTGGAGATCATCAGGGCCCAGGATGCCCACGAGCGCATGGAACGCGCCCGGGCGGACCTGGCCCTCTCCGAAGAGGCGAAGGCCTTCTACGAGGAGCTTCTCCGGCCCGGCGCCGCTGTCCACAGCCGGGGCAACGGGGATGGAGAAATCATCCGCGTGAGCCGTAACACCATCACGGTCCACTTCCCCTCCGCCGGAAAGAAGGAAAAGGAGAAGAAGGTCTCCTACCTGGCCCCCGCCTGCTTCGAGATGGGGATGCTGACCGTGGACCGGCCGGACTTTGCGGAGAAGGTCCGTCGCTACCGCCAGCCTCTTCCCCGCCTGGGGCACAACGAAAAGGCCCTGCGCAAGGCCACGAAGGCCTTCCAGCCCTACGAGGGCCTGGCGGGCTGGTGCTTCTGAGCGCCCGTCCTTCCGAATCCCGCCCCGATCCTTTCCCGTTTCCACGTGCACGCACGCCGGAACCGCTCTCTTCTGCGGTCTCCGGCGTGCTTTTTCCGCTTCTGTCCTTTCCTCGCCGCCTGGCCAACCGCCGGATGGTCCCTCTGCGGCGCCCGGGACCTCTCTCAAGACCCCGGTACCGGCGGATCCCTGTTTTCCCTCCCCATTTCCGCCGTCCCCGGTCCACCCGGGCCGGTTCGGACATTTTTTCCATGGATTCCACCTTTCCCCTTGCAGAATCTGGATGGTTCGTCTATAATGGAAACAGACGGAAAGGAGGCCTGCCCCTATGGATTACCAGGCGGAATACCGGAGCAAGCTCCGCACACCCGAGGAAGCGGTACGCGTGGTTCGCAGCGGCGACTGGGTGGACTACATGAGCAATGTCTGCTTCCCCACTCTGCTGGACGAGGCCCTGTCCCGGCGCCGGGACGAGCTTCACGACGTGAAGATCCGGGGAAATCTGATCTTCGGACCCATCCAGGCGGTGGAGTGCGACCCCACCCGGGAACACTTTGTCTATAACAGCTGGCACTGCTCCTCCTATGAGCGCAAACTGACGGACCGGGGACTGTGCAACTACATCCCCATGATTTTCCGCAACCTGGTGCCCTATTACCGCCACTTCCTGACGGTCAACGTGGCCATGCTCTGCGTAACGCCCATGGATAAGCACGGCTACTTCAATCTCTCCTGCTCCACCGGAATCGCCCGGGGAATCATCGAGAAGGCGGATATCGTGATCGTGGAGGTCAACGAGCACCTGCCCCGGATTCTGGGCGGCTTCGACGAGAGCGTCCACATCTCCGAGGTGAACTTCGTGGTGGAGGGGGAACACGCTCCCCTGCCCCAGTTCCCCATCGAGGCCCCCACCCCGGAGGACATTCAGATCGCCCACGACATCGTCCCCAACATCCCCTCCGGCGCCACGATCCAGCTGGGCATCGGAGGCATGCCCAACGTGGTGGGCTCCCTGCTGGCACAGTCGGACCTGAAGGACCTGGGCATGCACACCGAGCTGTGCGGAGACGCCTACTTCGAGCTCTTCAAGGCGGGCAAACTGACCAACACCCGCAAGAAGCTCCACCGCAACAAGGGCATTACCGGCATCGCCTTCGGCTCCCAGGACCTCTACGACTGGCTGGACCAGAACCCGGGCGTCATCGTGGCGCCCCTGGAGTACGTCAACGCCCCGGAGACCATCGGGCAGCTGGACAACATGATCTCCATCAACAACTGCATCGCCGTGGATCTGTACGGCCAGGTCTGCGCCGAGAGCGCCGGCCTGCGGCACATCAGCGGCACCGGCGGCCAGCTGGACTACCTGACCGGCGCCTCCATGTCCCGCGGCGGCAAGGCCTTCATCTGCATGACCTCCACCTACACCAACCGCAAAGGCGAGAAAAAGTCCCGCATCCTCCCCTATTTCACCGGAGATATCGTCACGGATCCCCGGAGCCAGACCTACTTCCTGGTGACGGAGTACGGCATGGTGAATCTGGTGGGCCGCACCACCTGGGAGCGGGCGGAGCTGCTGATCTCCATCGCCCACCCGGACTTCCGGGAGTGGCTTATCTCCTGCGCCGAGCAGCAGAAGATCTGGCGCCGCTCCAACCGGCGGTAATCTCCCTTCCGCCCGCGGTCCGGCCTCCCGAACCAGGCCGGAACTCTTCCTGTTCTTCCCTTTTTCCCCGTTGAAATCCGGACCGATCCGGTATATCCTGAAACGAACACATCTGAAAGGAGGGCTCACCATGCCCGAACCCAAGCCCAGGTCCAGGCCCGGACGTCCCCGGGCCCCGAAAGGCCGCCTGAAACGGTTTCTGATCAGCTTCCTCATCACCGCGGTGGTCGGCTTCGTCTACTTCTACGTCTCCCTGCCGGCCCTCAACTTCCAGGACGGCGACTTCTATACCTTCCTCGGTCTGCTCTGCCTGGTCTATATCGTCAGCGTTTCGCTGCTCAACGTGCGGCCCGACGACAACGTGGTCCGCACCCCCGCCGAGAAGCTGCGGGAGTGGCTGCGCTTCATCCGCCGACACTGTCTGCCGGTGGCCCTGCTGTTCGCCGCCGTAGTGGTGGTCGCCATCGTGGGCGAAATCATCTCCATGCCCATCTTCCGGGCCGGCTCTTACCAGAAGCTTCTCAATGTACAGGACGGTGACTTCGCCAGCGACGTGGCCCAGATCTCCTTCAACGAGATCCCCACCCTGGACCGGGACTCCGCCAACTACCTGGGGGACCGGCAGATGGGTACCCTCAGCGACATGGTCAGCCAGTACGAATTCTCCAACGACTCCACCCAGATCAACTACCAGGGACGCCCCGTGCGGGTCGCTCCCATTGCCTACGCGGACCTCATCAAGTGGTTCACAAACCGCAGCCGGGGCCTGCCCGCCTATGTGGTGGTGGACATGGTAACCCAGGAGGCCACCGTGACCCGCCTGGAGGAGGGCGTGAAGTACTCCTTCTCCGAACCTCTGAACCGCAACGTCTACCGCCACCTGCGCTTCCACTACCCCACCATGATGTTCTCCACGCCGGAGTTTGAGATCGACGAGGACGGCCATCCCTGGTGGATCGCCCCCCGCCTGGTGAAGACCATCGGTCTCTTCGGCGGACGGGATATCCAGGGCGCCGTGCTGGTGGACGCCGTCACCGGCGCCTGCGAATATCACGAGGAGGTCCCCAGCTGGGTGGATACCCTCTACACCCCCTCTCTGATCATGGAGCAGTATGACTACCACGGCACGCTGATCCACGGCTTCATCAACTCCATGCTGGGCCAGCGGGACGTCACCATGACGACGGAGGGCTACAACTACATCGCCATGAACGACGATGTATACGTCTACACCGGCGTGACCTCCGCCAACGCCGACCAGTCCAACCTGGGCTTCCTGCTGTGCAACATGCGGACCAAGGAGACCCACTACTATGTGGCGCCGGGCGCCACCGAGCGGGCCGCCATGGCCTCCGCCCAGGGCGTGGTGCAGGACCTGGGCTACACCGCCACCTTCCCCCTGCTGCTGAACATCTCCGAGCAGCCCACCTACTTCATTCCTCTGATGGACGCCACCAGCCTGGTGAAGAGCTACGCCATGGTGAACGTGGCCCAGTATCAGATCGTAGCCACCGGCTCCACCGTCTCCGACTGCGAGCGCACCTACATTCAGATGCTCTCCGACCGGGGCGTCGCCCAACCGGATCAGACGCCGGTCAGCCAGGAAGAGGTCAGCGGCGTGGTCGCCGAAATCCGCACAGCCGTTCTTGACGGCACCAGCTGGTACTATATCCGGCTCACAGGCTCGGATGTCTTCTATGCCATCGCCGCAACCGCCAGCGAGAACGCCATCATCCTCAATCCGGGCGACACGGTGACCATCCAGCATGAAGTTGCACCGGAGGGGGCGGACAGGCCCGCCATTCTGGACGCCTACGGACTCACCATCACCACGGCCGCCACAACCTCGCCGTAACACATCACAGCTTTTCCCGCATACCGACAAAGGAGGCGGACCCGAAACGGGTCCGCCTCCTGTTCTGTCTTCCTCGATCGCGCCATCCTGTGACAGGCCTCACGGCTTCTTCCGGCGCCGGTTCTTCCGGAGCCCGCCATGACCGCCGGGCCGCGGGTCCTCCTTCGGAAGCGGTACAAAGCTGCTCAGCTGGTACAGAGAGATATACAGCTCCTCCTCGGGCTTCATGTCCGGAGTCGGGTTGATCATGATCCCCCACAGTTTTCGGGTCTCCACCAGGGTCTGCAGAAACTTCCGCAGGGGAATCGGCTTCCACTTCTCTGAAGGCGGAGCGGCCATGGAGACATAGGAAATGCTCGAACAGATGACCGCCATCCTCCTGCTCTTTCCGGAAGCAGCCGCGCCTTCGACGGTCATCGCCCCGGAGCGGGACCCGTCCCCAAACGGAACCAGCACATCCAGATCACGCCGGAAAGCCTCTCCGAACAGTTCCCCGATCTTCGCCTGCACCGCGAGAAACGCTTCGCTGTCCCCGGCGCCCCCGGAAGGCCTGTTCCTGTACAGCTCGCCCAGCTTCTCCCAGAAGTCCCGGCTTTCCGCTTCCCGTTCGAATCTCGTTCGCCCCGGGAATTCGTCGGAGCATCCCTTCATCTCCCGAAACCCGGGCGGCTTGGGCTTCGGACCCGGTATGGCCCGCTGCAGGACTTCCTTCCGGGCAATAAACTGTCTTTCCGCCGGAAGAGGATTGAATGCGAGCCCCTTCAGGCCGTCCTGATTAAACAGATTATGGATCAGCATACGGCAGGAACACCATTCGCATTTCCCAATTTTTCCCTCCCGGGTCCACGCTGCCCAGTGCGCCACATCCGTGAAACACATCAGAAGGTCTCCCACCGTAGAACTGACGATCAGCTGCCTGTGGTCCCTCTCGCTTATCTCAATGTAGAGAATCAGCACATCCAGATTCTCGTCATATCCCTGACGGATGATCTGACAGAACTGGTTCTGGCACTCCTCATCCATTGGATCCTGGAGAGTCAGACTGTCCAGTTTCTTCATGAATTCATCATTTGTCACTTTGCCGCTTCCTTCCCCTCGTTCTGTCCCATCGCCAGCCCTCGCCGCCGCGGGTCGCATCCTCCGTTTCCCCGAAGCGCTCTGGCACGCCTGCCGCAGTTTCTCTGGCGGTCCGCCGCGGCCCTTTCCAGGTTCGGTATCCCTTCTCCTGTGGCCGGTCTTCCGCGCTCCGGAAGGACATACCCTGTCCGAAGTCTGGAGACCTGGTACCCCGAAACCGTCCGACGCTTACTTCCGTTTCGACTTCTTCGACCTCTTCGGCTTCTTCATCGAGATTCCCCGACGGGCGGGTCCAGGCCTGCTGGCCGGGGGCGTCTCCCGCTCCTGAGCCGGTTCCATCACCCGGCGCAGGACGGAACCCGGAACAAAAAGGCCCTCCCCGTCTCCCGCGTTCGAGCGGGGATTGAAGAGCGTCCCCTCCAGTTTTCCGTACACCGCGTTCAGCACAATCGCCCGGCACGGCAGATAACCGGGCGTTCCGGGGAGATCCGAGGCCTCGGAAACCCGGCTCTCCGACGTAAAACAGGCCGCAGCTTCCTGTCCGTTGCGGCCGATGACGAGGATTTCCGACGCCCCTTTGCCGGTCAGCATGACAGGCAGCAGGAGGTCCCGCTCGTATCCGATTCGGAGCACCCGGCAGAACGCGTCCAGAAAAGCTCCGTTCTCCTCCGACCGGTTGCCGCCCTCAGGCCTCCCCGTCATCGCTTTGTCCAGTTCGGCCCAGAACGCCCGGCTTTCTCTGTCGCGCTCCTGTTCCGAACGCTCCGGGAAGAGCCTGTCGTCCGCAAAGCCCTCCGGCTTCTCAACCGGCGCGGAAAACACCGACTTCAGGATTTCCTTTGATACCTTCAGTGTCTTCGCGGGCTCGTCCGGATTCACAATCAGGCCCACCAGGTTATCCTTGTTCATCAGATTGCCAAGGACATCGCGGCAGCGCAGTTCCCGGCACCCTTCCACCATTCCGGGATCGGCGCTCCAGGACCTCCTGGTGGTATGGCAGATCACGTACCTTCCCTCCGGGCTCTCCACACAGACCTGCCGGACCACCCCTGGCCGGACGGTAACACAGGTGCAGAGCAGATTAAGGTCTTCCTCGTATCCCTGCTTCAGAATCTGCGCGAAGCGCTCTTCCCGGTTCTCCACCGGGTTTAAGGGGCTGAGACACGCGTCCAGCTTCTCCCGAAATTCTCTGTTGTTCATGACAGCCTCCTCCAATTTCACCTTTTCCCGCTCTCCCCGCAACTCCGAAACACCGCCCGCCGGGGAGGAAACCATACGCTTTCCGGGATCACTCCTCGTCCTGCCCCTCCTGGAAAGCCGGCACATAGGGAATGAGTCCCTTCTGGTACGCGATCAGCTGCATGGCCGGAGGAAGACACCTGGCATCCACCGGTAAGCCGTTCACGGTGATCATCCACAGGAAAGGATTCCTGCCCACCTGGGATTCCAGCGTCCATTCCGCCTTGGCGCGGCTGATCTTCAGCGTCTTCCGGATCTCCGCCGACTTGCTGGCGGCCGTGCTCTTGGCCACCCCCAGCGGCTCCACCAGTTCCTGGGCCGTCATGTGAACCGGCATGGAGCGGTCAAAGATGAAGTTGTTGGAACCGACGGCGTAGACAATGCCCGCCACCCAGGTATTGACCCGTCCGCTCAGAAGGGGCGAGGGGCGCTTGCGGCACAGTTTCTCCAGGGCGTAGAGACAGAGCTTCTTATACTCCTCGCTCAGATACTGATCGCAGTAGGGAATCAGAACCGCCGCGATCCCGTCATACTTCGCCTGCATGGCCTTTGGCACTGCCATGGGAATCCTCCTTTTCCGTGTTGCCGTTCCCTGCCGCCTCCTCCCGGGGCGCAGGGGCATTCTGATCCGTCCAGTCCCGCCGCAGCAGATCCTTTTCCCGGCGGGTCAGCCGCTTGAGAGCCGCCTCCCGCTTCAGAGCGGAAGAGCGGTCCGGCAGCCGCTCCGTGTACACCAGTTCCAGAGGTCCCCGGCCTCTGGTATAGCGGGCTCCCTTCCCGGCCCGGTGGGTGGCCAGCCGGCGCTCCACATTGTCCGTCATACCCGTGTAGAGAGTATTGTCTCCGCACAGAAGCATGTATACGTACCAGTCCATCCGCGCTCCTCCCCGCTCAGCGGTCATATCGGCGGTAGACGTCCTTCGTGAGATCGATGAACGCCCGGGCCGCGGCGGACAGGAAGCCGTTTTTCCGGTAGACGACCGCCATGGGACAGGTCAGGGGAGGGTCCCCAATCGTAAAGCAGGCAAGACGCTCCAGATAGGGGGAGCGGGAGAGTCCGCTCTCCTGCAGAAAGGCGAAGCCCATGCCCTCCGCCGCCAGGTTGATGGCCGTGGTGTTGTTGGTGGTCACCAGCAGGTTCTTCGGGTCCATGTTGAGCACGGCGAAGCTGTTGCGCAGCAGCTTGGTCAGTCTCCAGTCCTCCGGCAGCAGGATGAGCCGCTCCTGCTCAATCATCCTCAGGTCCGGAAAGGGGGCGGAGCCGTCCAGCGGCACCTTCATGCCCTTCAGAAGGGGATGGTGGCGGTGGGCGATCAGAAGAACCCGCTCCTCCAGCACCAATTCGTAGGTCAGCTCCGTCAGATCCCCGGGGATGTGCATGATGCAGAAATCCGTGGCGCTGCTGGCCGCCAGGGCCGGCAGATTGGGAACCGGCGCCTCGTGCAGCACGATCTGCACGTAGGGATACTCCTTTGTGAACAGAGGGAGCACGTCCGGCAGCACCGTGGAACCCCGCCAGGGGGAGACCCCGATGTGCAGCACGGGCCGCTTCTGATTCTCCATGTCCCGCAGGTCGCTGAACAGCTGCCGGTCCAGGTAGTCCCGCCGCTCCAGATAGGAGGAAAAGACCTCTCCAGCGGGCGTCAGCCGCAGCGGAGTATGGGTACGGTCCAGGAGAACGGCCCCCACCGTCTGCTCCAGCTTGTGCAGATACTGGCTGAGATAGGGCTGAGACAGATACAGCTTTTCCGCCGCCCGGGAAATGCTTCCTTCCTTGACAATCAGCTGAAAGTACTCCGGATTCTTCAGAAACATGGCCGTCTCTCCCCCTTATATGGCATTTCCCTGTCCAGACAGTATATCATGCTTTTCAGGAATTGGGAAGCAGAAAAAGACCCGGCCGTGTGTATGCCCGCGGCCGGGTCGTCTTCGCAGGGATGCCTGACCTGCGAAGCGGTAAGATCAGAAAGCGCGTTCTCAGGAAGAAGCAGGGAGGTGAGGAGGGATGGAGCAGTGCTCTCTGACTGTCCCTAGATTAGCATATGCTAACTCGATTTGTCAACCGGAACTTTCCGTCAGAATTAACAAAACCAGTCTGACTGCAGGCCTGGTTTTCGCTTTTTTGCCGGATGGTATGGTTTCCGCCCGTCAGGGAAACCCTAACGGGCGGAAGGAGAGATCCACGATGAGCCTCATTGCCTGTACGGACGGGTGTCTCTATCAGCGGGACGGAGTCTGCTGCCTGTCCCGGGCGGCCCAGGCGGGAACCCCGGCGCCGGGCGGCTGTGTACACTTTGTCCCCCGCCCCTGTTCTCAGAGCAGCGCCGCCAGCGCCTCCCGCACATTGGCCACCCGGATGAGGGTCAGTCCCTGAGGCACCGCCAGCTTTCCCTGCACCCGCTTGGGGATCATGCACTTGGTAAAGCCCAGGCGGGCCACCTCGCTGAGCCGCTGCCCCAGCGCGTTCACCGCCCGCAGTTCCCCCGTAAGACCCACTTCGCCGATGGCGGCCAGGTCAAAGGGTACCACCCGATCCCGGAAGCTGGAAGCCATGGCCAGCACGGCGGCCAGGTCCGCGGCGGGCTCGTCCAGGCTGAGGCCGCCAATGACGTTCAGGTAGGCGTCGCAGTTGCTGATCACCAGTCCGCCCCGCTTCTCCAGCACCGCCTGCAGGAGCAGCGCCCGGTTGTAGTCAAAGCCGTTGCTGACCCGGCGGGGATTGCCCAGGGCGGAGGGCACCACCAGGGCCTGGATCTCCGCCAGCACGGGGCGCACTCCCTCCATGGCGCAGGTGACGCAGGTTCCCGGCGCGTCCGTGGGCCGGCCGGCCAGCAGCGTCTCCGAGGGATTGGGCACCTCGGTGAGACCCCCGTCCTCCATCTCAAAGACGCCGATCTCGTTGGTGGCGCCAAAGCGGTTCTTGGCCGCCCGCAGAATCCGGTAGGCCATGTGGCGCTCGCCCTCGAAGTAGAGCACACAGTCCACCATGTGCTCCAGCACCTTGGGGCCGGCAATGGAACCCTCCTTGTTCACGTGGCCGATCACGAAGACGGTAACTCCCTCGCCCTTCGCCAGCTGCATCAGCACCATGGTGCACTCCTTCACCTGGCTGACACTGCCGGGGGCGGAGCTTACATCCCCGTTGTACATGGTCTGGATGGAGTCCACGATGAGAATGTCCGGATTCGTGGTGTGAACCGCGTCCACCAGGTTCTCCAGACTGGTCTCGCTGAGCAGCTGCAGGTTGTCTCCCCGCACATGAAGGCGCTCCGCCCGCATTCGGATCTGGCGCACGGACTCCTCGCCGGATACATAGAGAACCGAGCTGGTGCGGCAGAGGCTGTCGCAGATCTGCAGCATGAGGGTGGACTTCCCGATGCCCGGGGCGCCGCCCACCAGCACCAGAGAGCCCTTGACGGCGCCGCCGCCCAGCACCCGATCCAGCTCTCCCATGCCGGTGGGAAAGCGCAGCTCGTCTGTGGTCTCCACGTCCTTCATCAGGGTGGGTTTGCTGATGGGGATCCCGGACACAGAGCCCTGGGCCCGACCCGTGGTGGTCCGCAGAAGGGTGCCCCGGGTCTGGACCTCCTTCGGCTGCTCCACAATCGTATTCCAGGACCCGCAGGCCCTGCACTGCCCCTGCCACTTGCTGTACTCGTTGCCGCACTCGGTGCAGTACCAGACCGTCTTCGGCTTCTTGGTCGTCGTCTTCATGGTTTTCCTCTCTCCCCGGAGGGGAGCCGGTTCTCATGCGTTCCGGAAACGTCCTTTTTCTGCCATTATACCAGAGGCCGTTCCCGGCGTAAAGACCGGGTTAAAAAACCGCCCGGCGGGCAACCGGACGCCGCCCCGGAAGGGCAGCGTCCGGCGCGCTCTGTTCCCGAGAGGCTCAGGCCTTGTCGAACGCGGGGTTCAGGTAGTAGACGTTCTTCGTGTTCATCTTTTCCTTGCACAGCCGCAGGCACTCGCCGAAGCGCTGGAAGTGGACCACTTCCCGCTCCCGCAGGAAACGGATCACGTTGTTCACATCCGGATCGTCCGAGAGGCGCAGGATGTTGTCATAGGTGAGGCGGGCCTTCTGCTCCGCGGCCAGGTCCTCCGTGAGATCCGCGATCACATCGCCGGTTGACTGCATGGTGGAGGCGCTCCAGGGATAGCCGGAGGCGAACTGGGGGTAGATGCCGGTGGTGTGGTCCACGAAATAGGACGCGAAGAGCGGATCCTTGCGCACCTGCTCGTCGGTCAGGTTACGGGTAAGCTGATGGACGATGGCAGCCACTATCTCGAGGTGCCCGAGTTCGTCAGTACAAGGAGGATATCAGTCACGGATCAGACTTCCCAGGGGTGTTTCTGGGGTACGTGCTTCTCCGTTACCCTTTTGGCCATTGCCTCGATCTCCGCAACCGTCCGGTCCGAACAGCGGTCTCTGCTGACATACCACCTGATTTGCTGCCCATCCTCGGAGATGTGGGCAATCCTCTTGTAGTCCCCACGTTCCATTACGGACGTATCGCAGACAGTTGTCCCGTTCCCAAGGCAGCCAAAAAACAGGCTGGACTCTTTACGCTTCATCGCAGTCTCCTATCCTTTCCAGGACCTTGCGGTTATGCCCAATGCTGTCGGACATCAGCTGCACAAGCTGATCGCCTTCGGTCTTCCCCCGAAGCTTGAGCACACGAAGCTCCTCCATCTGGTCTGTGAGAATCTTCTGGAAGTACGCTCTGACGTGCGACGTGTCCTTGAGAGGCCCGATAACCTCTACCCTAGCATACTTAGCGTTCCAGGCGTCAGAGGCGCTCCGCTGGTCTCTGGAGTTCACAAACGACGTAAGGGGCCAGAAGTTGATGCTCGGTCCGCTCTTGCTGGAGGCGAACTGCCCGTCTCTGCGGATTCTCCGGAGGGACAGCTCTTTCCCATTCCACATGGGATCCGCTGGCGTGCTTGCAACGAGGTATGTCCCGTTATCGCACTTGAAGTAGGCGCCGCTGATCCTTACCACGTCCCCGTCGTGGATCTCTACGCCCTTGCTGTCTTTCACTGGTGTTCTCTCCTTTCGTCTGTTGCCGTCAGACGTCCATGCCGACGGAGTGGTAGACCATCCACTTCCCATTGCGGAAGACCGTCCAGTGCCACTGAGTGAAGTCTCTGCCGGTGCAGTCGTAGTCCGACGCATACGTGGGGATTCTTACGTTCTCCTCAAAGTAGTCTTCGGCGTCCTCGTAGCTTGCGTCCGGATCGATGGGCATTTCCTGCAGGTACACCACACTGCTGTCAGAGGAGGAGACAATCCGTTCGGAAGGCATCTCCCTTACCCTTGCTCTGACCCGGGTCTTTACTGCGTTGACGCTCTCAGCGCCGAAGCAGTCGGTAAGCATCGAGGAGATATAGCTGTTCCGGAGCATAGCGTACATACCATAGAGCTGGAGGTCTTCGATGTATCTCCCTTCCAGCGTCCGCCACCTGCACCACTTGAAGAGCTCTTTCGCCTTGGCATTAAGGATGTCGCCGACCGAGTTGATCCAGACGATCTTGTCCGCCGTTTCCTTCAGGACCTTATAATCCAGCGAGTCAGCTCCGTAGTAGTCCAGCCATTTGGGCAGGGCGTCATTGATCTCGTCCGTGAGATCATACAGCACGTCCCAGGACATGTCCCGGATGGCGATATAGCTCCAGCTCGTGGCCTGTTCCAGGGTTGCCAGCTCATAGCTGTCGAAGAGCACTTCTCCGGTGTCCATGTTGGCCGATCTTGCCCTGACATACAGGGCGCACATAGTGTCCAGCCGGTCCGTCCCCCAGACTCCTGCGATGGAGTCTGTCAGGGACCTCTTGTTGACTTTCACAGTTGTCCCTCCTCACCTTTTGCTGAACAGCCACAGGTAGGCGTTTACCAGATGCTTAAGATGCTCACCCGGAATGCACGAAAGGCTGTCAACGATTTCCCGGTCTCTCTGACTCAGGTGGTACGGCTGACGGGCTGCCCAGTTCCTGGCGTTTACGGTGTACCTGTCGCGAGGAAAGTCCGGTCCATTTATCAGAGCCGTCATGACGCACCTGGTAAGGCTGGCGTCACTCTTGCAGTACCACTCCACCACAGCAGCCTCCGGCCCCATGTTGACGTCTCTGGCAAGCTCGTAGCAGTCCTGAAGACGTCCCATGCATCTTACCAGATCCATCTCCTGCTGAGACATCTGGCAGACTGCGCTGGCGGGACGGTTGTCCATTCCCATAGCTAATCCTCCTCCCCCCATTACGCCGATAGGACAGCTCTTGTAATGATCAGCGGTATCCGATAATCCGGTAGAAGTTGTTCTTCTCCACCAGCTTCTTGAGGAACCTGTCCAGGGCCTTCTCGGTCTTGAACTCCTTCGTCTTAGTGGTAACCCGGTCGTTCCGGTCAAACTCCTGCCAGGCAACCTCTTTGAGTTCCTGCATGATCTTCCATTCCTTTCTCCCCGTCAAGCCGATAGGACAGCTCCATGCCGCTCAGATTTCGCGGGCGAAGATATACTTGTGGCTGTAGGGGACAAAGCAGATTTCGAAGTTGCCAATCTTGTCGAATGGATCACCCTGGGGAATGCTTCCGTCGGTGCCCTTCTCGAAGATCACGACGTCCTCTCCCTTGTACTCCACGTAGGACTCGCCGTTGATGTCGTCTTCGGAGAGCTCGGAGAACTCAACCTCGCTGTCCCAGTCGAAGCGGTTGATGTCGTAGTGGTTGCGGAAAAAGAACCACTTGGGGACGTAAAAGAACTGGTTGCCGCAGCTGTTCACGGGACCCCAGAGGATGATGGACTTGGGAATCCAGCGGACCGCCTCACGGCCGTTCCCCTCGTCGTACTCCAAAGCGATAGCTTTCTCCGTCTCCCGGCGGAATCCCTGGTGATAGGTGTACCAGAAGCTGTAATAGGACTTGGCTTTACGCATGATCGATTCCTTTCTGCCCCGTACGAGGCCCGGGCTCGGCGCTGCAACTGTTTGTATCGTCTGCAAACCGCTCAGATGCGATGCATCTCGGGGTAGTACCGCTCCACACGGTCGATGCTGGAGATGGTGTCCTGGAAGAGCTCCCAGACGAAATCGCAGGCGGTGTCTTCGTCGGCGGCGTAAACGGTGATATCGGAGGGAGCGTCCTCCCAGCAGCTGAAGTAGACGGTATAGGGAAGTTCCACAGCTTTCAGGTGTTCCATGATGTTCTGCCTTTCTCCCCGTCAAGCCGGTAGGTCAGCTGTATCAGTGTATCGAAGAAGTACTCGGACAGGTCTCTGGCTCAGGTGAAGGATTCCACGCTGATTGGCCGGTCGATGTCCCAGTTCTTGCGGGTCTCCAGAAGGACGGGGGCAAGGGCCTCTTTGATGACGCTGTTGTACCTGCAGAAGAGGATGGGCTTTCCGGGCGTAATCACCGGAGCCTGAGACGCCTCAAACAGATCGAGCACATCGCTGTAGGTCAGGTCCTGGATCAGGCACGCACAGTCCGTCTGAATAGACAGCTCGCCGGACTCGAAGATGCAGACGTGTCCCGGGCGGTTGTATTCGCCCATATTGATGAGGACCTTGGGGCCTTTCACGACGCCCTGCTTAACGTTCGCCATGTCCATGACGATGGTGGGATAGCTGTGTCCGTACAGCGCCCTTGTAAACTCTTTCCTGGTAAGCTCTTTCATTGTAACCGTCCTTTCTGTTCCCCGTATAGCCGATAGGCCAGCTTTCAATGGTTTGACGTCGCTAACCGACGGGTTTGACTATGCTAACTGCTGGGATCAGTGGGCCTCGTACCAGTCGTGATCCAGGCGGTCCCAGAAATCGTGTTCCCCGCAGAAGGGGAGCTCCCAGCCGAACCGGCGGGCCTTTTCGGTCTCGGCTTCGGTCAGCCAGTTGACGTCATCAATGTCGTACCGGTCGGGGGAGAAGCGCTTGGAGTTGTCGAACTTCCAGTCCTGGATTGCGCCGAACACTGCGGCGGTGTCTTCCTCATCGTTCCCGCACTCGGGGATGTCGTGGATAGCAACGGTTATTGCTACGAACTCATTGCAGGGGCGAGAGGGATCAGCCTTTATGGCTTCGGAATCGATAACGGAGAAGTAAGCTGTCATTGTTCTGACCTCCTGTGTTTTGTGTTCCTCTTGGGAACATTGTCATTCTACCATAGGCCTTTGCACTTGTCAAGGAGATCTTGAAAACTTTTTGAAAAAATTTTCCAGAGCTCTGACTGCCAAGGTAGGCACCAGCTGGTGATCAGCTGTCCGGTGGGCTTGCGGTTCCGTGTTCCCCTTGGGAACAATGCCATTCTACCATAGGAGGAGAAGGTTGTCAAGGAGATTTTGCAAAGTTCCTGAAAAAATTTTCCAGACGTTCTCGATCCCTCCCCGCTTATATGGTAGACAACAGTCTTCCTTAAAAAGGACTCCTGTCCGCTGGTACTCGATCAGGTAGACATACGCCTACTGCACGTTCTCAGGCTTTCAAAGGGGTCAGCTCGTACTGTTCCACCTGCTCCCGGGTCAGTGGAACGCTGTAGATAAGGATTGACCAGTAGCCGGTGATGGCCTTATCCGTGTCCCGAACCCCTTTCAGGTTCTGCGTAGGGGCAGTCCCCATACTGAAGCCCCGAAGTCTCATACCGTACCGGTACTCCTTGCCGGTGTTCCTTCTGCCTTCCTCCGTAGTCCTTCCGGACACCCGGTCCGCTACCTGCCTGAAGAACTCCTCGGAGCGCTTCAGGTTGTCGTGCTGGGGGCAGTCGGACAGACCCCTGGCTTCCATTCGCTTAGCTTGCCTGCTGGCGTACCTTGCCTCATCCAGGAAGTACTTCTCAACGTGCGACATGTTCTCCAGGGGCTTCATGACCCTTATCGTCGCATTGTCCCGGTTCCACCGGTCCGCTTCCTCCCGGACACCGTGGTTAGTTACGTAGGACCGGACAGGCCACGAGGAGACGCTGTTTGCGGCGGTGCTGATCTTTCCCTTTCCCACGAGCCTGTTCAACGAGTAGCTGTCTCCGACCCAGCAGGGGTCTCCAGGGGATCTGGTCACCAGGAAGACCCCGGTATCGTCCTGGAAGTAGGTCCCTTCGACGTAGACAATGTCTCCGGTCCTGATTTCAACGTTATTCCTGTCTGTCACTGTGAAAACTCCTTTCGTGTTCAGCCTGTAAAGTGTTCGAGAGCCGTTCTGATCCGCTCGAACTCGATGGCACGTTCTCTGTGGTACTCGACGAGATAGCTGATAATCTCTTCGGAGCCTGCCTGGCTCAGCGCTTCCACGCTCTTCCTGTGATAGTGTTCGGCGGTCAGTAGAGCCTCCCACAGGTACAGGAGGTCCCTGCTTTCCAGGAACGACAATTCCATGAGCCTTCCTCCTCTCAGTCTTTCGGGAAGATAACGTCGTAGGTGTCCGTGTCGAAGTAGTGGTAGCAGCGCACCGGGCCTCCCGGGCGCTTCCGCTGCAACGTGCTCAGCACGTAGCAGGCGTGAGGCTTGCCGTCGCACGTCTCGACGTTCTCGACCTTCCTGAATACCCTCATCTCGCACATACGCTCTCCGAAGAAGCGGAGCGTATTCCGGTCGAAGAAGTGCCCGGACGGGTTATGTCTGTAGTACTGATCTCTCAGCTCGTACGGATTCATGTGTGATCTCCTTTCTGTGTATGCAGGCATGCTTGCAGCCTGCGCTGGCTGTATCCCTCCATCCGCTTCCCATACGCCCTCCTGGCCGGAAGGCGCATGGGAACGGAATGGATCCCCATTGCAGGAACGAGATAGCGGGCTGGCGGTGTAATGTCAGGAAACTTTCCCTGTCCTCATGAGCGCTTCTGCGTTCCTGGCAATTTCGCTCCGGCTCCCGGATGCCACCAGGGTTCCGTAGATGTTGCTGATCCAGATGTCTCTTTCTTCAGCCCGGTCCCAGTCCCACCAGAAGGTTGTCATTCTGCGAGGCTTGTGGGGGCGGCTTTTGAGGTCCTCGCTGTTCTCTCCCAAAGTGAGGACCCTGGTGATCTCCGCCTCAAACCAGTCCTCAGTCATGTGCAGGATTTTCCCCGCAAAGGCGGACAAAGTTCCGTCATTGAGCCTTTCGGCTCCGCTGATGATTACGTTTCCTTCCTTCAGGTGCATGAAACCGTCCTCGTATCCGAGGCCATAGATCTCAACCTTGGTATGCAAAGCATACGGAGTCCCGATTCCACTGTACATGATTACCCTTCTTTCTGGTAGTTTGGTGGGCGTGCTGTGCTCAGACGCCCTTCACGGCCCGGTTGACCAAGCACCGCACGTCTATGAAGTCCCCCAGGCACGAGGTCCCTCCGTCGCCCCAGATGGACCTGTAGCCCTTCTTGAGCACCGCCTTGATGCGACCGTCCACAACGGTGATGCTCTCCATCTTCTCGGCGATCTCCCGCCGGAGCTCCCGCTCGACAGTGGTCAGGGGCATGTAGTATCCGCAGATGAACAGCTGCTCCCGCAGGCAGTAGCAGAGGCAATCCACGACGTTGATACCCTGGAACACGATCTGGACCACTCCCCGGAACCGGTTGAGCACCACCCAGCCGGTGGAGCACTTAGCGATCACGGCGTTATGGGAGTCCTTGAACCAATCGTCGTCGGTGTCGATCTCGGTCCAGTCGGTGTCGGGCTCCTGGCGCTCGACGGCAATCTTCTTCTTCACTTCCTTCACCTCCTTCCTCTCTCCGTCGGAGACTTCTCCGGCGGGCTTGTCGTTGGCGGAGATCTTCTTGGTAGGAGAGGTCTCCTCGACCTTCTGGATCTGGCCGTCGTCCGTGGGCTCCTCTTCCTCCTTCTCGGGGGAGGTAGCAGGAGCCTCGGGAGAGGTCTCCTCGCTGCCACCCTGGCGGGTGAAGTGGTCCTTCGCCCACTCCTTTTCCCACTCGATAGCCTCCTCGAAGGAGTCAAAGCAGATGACGTCGTGGTAGGCGGATGCGTAGCGGATCTCGGGCCCGTAAGCACTCTCAATGCGGGAGTACTCCGCCCTGGCCATGGCCTCATCGGCAGCCTTCACGACCTCCTTGCTGACGTTCGCAAGGTACTCGGCAAGGTTCTGGCGCTTCTGGTCAGCGAGTTCCGTTGCCACCTGATAGGCTCCACCGGTGGGGGCAGAGTAGGTGGCAGTCAGGGTAGCAACAGGAGTTCCGAGGCATCCGTCGTTGTCCCATACGTGGAAGTACTCATCGTTGTTGTCGTCCAGGGCGATGGCGAAGATCTTTTCCTTGACGACCTCCTTACCGGCATATATGTCCCAGTCAGAGACACGGGCAGTGACATGGAACTCTCCACGGGAAACGATCATCAGGGTGATACGGCGGGTGGTGAGATCCTCAGCAAGGAAAGTATCGCCCACCATGAAGATGTGATTGGGGTGGGTGGTCTCCACCTCATTCTCGGACCTCTCGACCACGTTGTCAGAGATCACGGGCTCGGCGGTCTCCACGGCGGACTCCTCATCGGACTCAACCACAACCGCATCGCCCTTCAGGAACTCGGAGAAGGTGAGCGTGTACTCTTTCTCGTAGAACTCGCGGATGCAGCTGGCAACCACTGCCGGGTTGGTGCGCTCGTCCGCATAGATCCCCATGTTGTTGTAGAGGGGGTTGAGGAGAATCGCTTTGTCGTCGAGGGCAGCGATCTCGGTGAGGCGGGTGTACTCGTCCTCGATGATGGTCAGTACGCCGGACTTCTCGTCGTATTCGGGCCAGACCATCTCCATGCCCCAGGAACGTCCTTCCTTCCACACGACGGCCCAGGCGATCATTTCGTCGAGCTCGTTGATGTACTCCTTGCAGAGGTTCAGAATGCTTGCCATGATCAAAACTCCTTTTCTGTCTGTCAGCTGTTAGCAGCTGTCCGTTTGATGTGCTGTTTTCGTGTTCCCCTTGGGAACAATGCCATTCTACCATAGCGGGAGAGGGTTGTCAAGGAGATTTTGCGAAGTTCCTGAAATTTTTCAGGCGTTCAGCGGCGCTGCACGTCCCTGAGGCGCTACCTGCGATTGGATGCTTCCCTACCTGATGTCTACCCCTACAGGAAGGGACATAAGGTTCTCAGGGGGACTTGCGAGCACGTCTCTTTCTGACCTGCCTCATCAGTGCCGGGCGGTCAACCCTCGGCAGACGGCCCGAAGGCCGTTTCGGCTGGGCCTGTCGGTCCGAACGATTAGAGGTGTCTAACCGATAGAGAGATTGCTTAGTTCTGGTCAGCGCACTGGTCGATGGCAGCTTCGTACTCCTTCTCGTCGTACCGGTCCACGCTGATCTGGCGATAACGGATGGCGCTGATCACTTCAAGCTCGTTGTTCCAAATGGTTCCGTACTGAGTGGAGCTGTTCGGGGCGATGCGCTTGTCGGCGCACTTGCCAACGATGATCTCGACGTCGTAGGTGAAAGTGCTCTGGTTCCGGACGTCCCGGACAAGGATGCGAACGATCTCGGAACCGTTGGTCAGGTCGATGTGAGCCCTGTCGCCCTGGGACCCATCCATCGTGGACGTGTTGATCACGTACCCGTTCACGAGGTAGCTGGAGACGACCTCGGAGTACTTCCTGTTGATCTCAATGTACTTCATGGTGTGTACCTCCTGTGTTTTGTTCGTTCCCCTTGGGAACAATCGCAGTCTACCATGCTGTCGGAGCTTTGTCAAGGAGATCTTTCAAGTTTTTGAGAAAATTTTCCAGAGGCCCCTTGAGGTCGAAGACCTCTGCTGGCGGTGTCAGGACCTCGCTGAGCTAAAAGGCTCTGGAAAGCCCCAGAACGGCTTCGAGGCTCAGGATGGGTATTTATCCGGCTGGGACGCCAAAAGGCCGTCAGATGGCTTCTCTGGGCCGGAGAATGGGTTCCAGGGTGGAACGTGCTCCCCAGCTCTGCGAACAGGCGGTGGCGAAGGGTCTTGGCAGAGTGCCACCATTTCAAGGCCTGTGCTTCCGCATTTGGTAGCAGACAGGAGGTACTCGCCGCTGTACGGGGCGACGCTTCACCTTCCTGTGCCGACGTACGGGTTGCAGGCTTGGTTTCTCAGGGGCAGCGGCTCAGCAGCAGGTAAGGAAGCATGCCGCCCAGGTGCTTCTGCAGGTGGTGTCAATCTGCTTACAGACGCAGCCTCCGGCTCCCACTGGTGACAGCCAGAACACACGCAGGGGCTTTGCGTTTGTGTTTTCTCTCCTCTCCTCCCCTCCCCTTTTTTCTTTTCTCTTTTCTATTCCCCCTATAGTCCCCCCTTCCTTCTCTCCTTTCATCGAGCGGAGGCAACGTCGCAACGTTGCCGACATGTGACCGAGGTCAAAAGAGTGCGTGCAAATGCCTCTTCAGGTGCTGTTGCCGTCACGGCCCGGCAGGCAAAAAGAAAAGTCCGGCTGCCTCTCAAAGAGATGGCAGCCGGACACACTCCGGGCAGGTCCTCCTCATCCCGAAGACGGGTATGGGCTTGGACGGAGCGACCGAGACGGTCCAGGACTTCCTGGATGATGAGGTTCTGGGCAAAGTCCGTTTACCCCCACAGAAACGATGCCCATGGCCGGTAGTTGCGATCACCGGCTCCCTCACGAAGGTCATTATAGCAGACAGCTTCACGTTTTGCAAGAGGGTATGGTGAAAGTATGTCTGGAAAATTTTTCAAAAAGTTTGAGAAAGGTCCTTGACAAACGTCCTGTGGTGTGGTACAATCATATTGTTCCTGGAAGGAACCAACTTCCAGTGAGCCATCCGGCACAGAAAGGAGGGAATATGGAAGAGATGACCGACTTCCAGTTCAGTCAAGCCATCCAGGCACGCCTCGAACAGGCCATCCTCATCGTGAAGATGAGCAAAGACCTGCCCGAAGCGCTCCAGGGGCTCCAGGAACTCCTGGATGAGGTAAAGGGCAAGAACTGATCGACAGCACCGATTAAGCAATGCCCGGGCCGGCGGGTTCACCCGCCGGCCCCCTCTCAAAGATCAGTATAACAGGTTGTCTCTCGGTTTGCAAGCAGATCATGACGTGACTCCATGAAATTCTCGTGAAGACGTACCGGCATGGCTCACTGGACGCTGTGTTACGTTTGTTCTGCGGCATATCGTTGGACTTCCTGGCGGGTACAGGATTGTACGTGAAAAAGGGCAGGGACCCGGTGAAATTCCGAGGTTCCTGCCCTTCCTGCGTCTCATGTCTACCCTTTAGCCGCCCTGGACGCCATGATAGCAGCCTCCAGGCGGGTGCAGTATGCTTCCGGGCGGGTCTCGTCGTAGATGCCTGCGGCCTTCGCCGCTGCGCTCTCAGCCTTGGCCCAGGCGGGCAGCGGAGAGGTCGCTGCGTCCGCCTCCATCTGCTGGACGGTAGAGCGAACGATCTGGGGGACCAGCTGAGGCACAAGCTCCTGAATGAGCTTCCGGGTCTGCGCTTCTGTCATGTCTTCTTCCTCCTTTGCGGTCATAGCCGATTCGACGTCTCTGCGGACGTCGTCCATCGTCTTTCCGTGTTTGCTGAACCACAGATAGACGTCTCCGTGATTGCTGCCCAGGCCAAGGCGATAGCTGTCCTGGTGGCAGAGGATCACGGGAACTTTCACGCCCTTGTAAGTAACGGATCCCAGCGGATCCAGGTTGTACAGCGTGCAGAGGAAGGCGGTGAGTTCGACAGCCTCCTTGTACACCGCATCGAAATACTCCTTACTGGTCAGAGAGTCCTCGCAGATCTCGAACTGGATCCAGCCGCTGTTACATGATCCACTACGCCCAGACCCGCAACCCCACGGGCGGTAGCTCCAGGGCATAGTCTGGATGGCTGCCACCTCTCCATTCGCAAGTTTGCCCACCCAGGCATTCAAACCGGCCTCCCGATAGATATGGTTCCAGTCGTTCCCATTGGTATTCTTCCCAAGGATCCTGATCATTTGCTCTTTATCAGGGGCATCGTCCGAGGGTTGAACATACCGCTTCAACGTCGGATTGTTCGCCCCGGTGCTATGCCATAGCACTCCTCGTACCACCATGTTCCTGGTACCCTTGTAGCACGTGGAAGTCGTTTGCATGCAGACGAGAGGCGGGTTGGTTTTCGTATACTTCACTGTGGCCTCCTTTACACTCCGTTGAACGCCGTTCTGGCGAGGAAATAAAGGTAATCCGAGACCTTGCTCTTGATCTCCCCCATGCAGGCCAGGCGGATGCCGTTCCTTGTGATCTGGTGACCCGGATTTGGTCTGAAGAACTCCCCGTGGGAAAGTGTGGCGCTTTCCGCGATCTCCATCCCATTTCGGAGGGTGGCAACCAGAACATAGCTTTGCTTCGTGAGACAGCAATCCTGGGTGTCCGTAATGAAGTCTGAGATCATCTCGGTTGTGACAAGGGGAGTCGGCTCCTTCTTCATGGGATCCAGTTCAATCGGGAGATACCACTTCTCGAAAACCTCCTTTGGACACCAGGAGACGTAGCCGTCCGGATAGCAGATCGTGTAACCGGGCTTGCCATCCTTCTCCTCGGGCTCCGCCGTCACAAACTTTGTGCCGATATAGTACATTGCAATTCACCTCACGTAAGAAGTTCTATGGCAGACCGGATATGCTCAACCGCACTGGCAATCCTCTTCAGCGATATATCACCTGGAGGAGAGTACTCCAGCCTGTCTGCGACGATCTCCAGCAGGTCACAATTCGTGACACCTGTATAGGAGCCTGCGTCTTCTCTGCTGCCCGCCTGGAAGGGAATGCGGAAGACGGGCGGGTGGGGAATATCCGGCTCCACCTCGTAGAACAGGCACTCTTTGCCGGACGTTTCCTCTCCGATCCGGACAATCCGGTTGATGGGGCTGTAGCCGCAGACGGTCAGCTCCGTGTACTTAAGATTCATCCGTCCCCTGCTCCATCCAGTGGTGCAGCTCCAGAACCGCAGATTCTATCGCTGCGTTGATCTCCGGGTCGTTGACGTCGAACCCCTGCCCCGAGAGAAAGTCGAGGACGTACTTTTTACGCTCCGGGCCGGAGAGGTCGTAGTACAGCTGCTGAGCCGCTGTGACTGCGATATCGACCCACTTGAGAAGTTCCGTCCGCTGGGTCTCCGTCGTCTTGCTTTTCAGCCAGGGAATGACAAAGCGGACGAGGGCGGCGGTCAGAACGCCGATGATCGCTACAATGAGCGAGGTAAGGTCAACTTTCATCACTATCGTCTCCTTTCGATTTTCCGGAGAGGGCGTCCCGCCCGAACATCAGGGCGAGTTCCCCTCCAAAGAAAGCAAGTATGATTCCGAGAAGGGCGGAGGGGTCGTTTCCGGTCCTGCTGAGAATCCGCAGGGCGAGGAAGGAAAAGGCCGTCCCGCATAGCACGCACCAGACGACCATCACCTTCCCGAAAAGGTGAGGAATTTTATCTTTCTTCTTTTTCATGGTCACCGAACAGGCTGATCATGGGCGGTATTGTTCAGGTGCTTATTCAGGCGGTCCAGTGCCTCTGAGACAGGGCCGTCGCAGCCCTGCTCCTTTAATCCCTCCAGGCACGCTCGGGTGCCAAAGCATATGAGAGTAAGCTCCCGCCGGATGCTTTTCAGCTCTTCATCCTGCCGTTTCTGCCTCTCCACGAACTTGAAGCACCAGAGAAGTACTCCGCCGATTACCGCCAGGGCGGAAAGCAGGCTGGCAAACGTTATGATAGTGCTGGCGTCAATGTACATCGTATCCCTCCATCCTGTTCATGGAATAAAAGGCGCTCCTGCAACCTCGGGTGAGGTAGCTGGAGCACCAGGTCGCAGTATATGTCGTTCAGGTGGGAACGGAGGCCTCCGCTTTCGCAGTACTGGAGAATGCCGTTATAAGAGGCGATTACCCGGTCGAACTGTTCCCTTGTGATAGCCCCTTCTGCCAGGCTCCTGCAGAGGCTTTTCGTGTTGCGTATGATCCGCCTGGAGGTCTGCTTCCGGAGAATCCTGTGAGTGCCGGAGAGTCGATATCCGACGAATGGAACTCCCTCGTCCACCGGGCGGACAACCGTCTTATTGTTCAGGTCCAGATGAAGGTGTGCCACGAGGAATTCCTCTATGGCTCCCTCCCAGTCGTGAAGCTGCGACTTGCTATCCGAGAGGAGGATTCCATCGTCCATGTAGCGGATATAGTGGTGGACCTTCAGCCCGTGCTTTATGAACTGGTCAAGTTCGTTCAAATAGACGTTGGCAAAGAGCTGGCTGGTCAGGTTTCCTATCGGAACGCCGACGTCGTACAGCCACATGTCCTCCGGGCAGGCCCAAGGGGCAAAGCCAGCAGGCAATCCGAACCTCGTGTCCTCGCTGTTGATGATGAGACGCAGAAGGGAGAGAAGGGCTCTATCCTTTACCCGCCGCTCGAATATCTCAAGCAGGATTCTGTGGTCAATCCGGTAGAAGTACTTGCTGACGTCCGTCTTCAGGTAGTACCATTTCCCGGCCTTCCTATGCACCTGCCGCAGCCAGTATTGGAGGCGGTCCGCCGCCCTGTGCGTTCCCTTTCCCCTCCTGCAGGCAAAGCTGTCCTCTATCATCATCCGGTCGAAGAACGGGTACAGAAGACTGTAGACCGCCCATTGGACCACCCTGTCTCTATATTGCAGCGCCATGATCAGGCGCTGAGTCGGTTCAAATACAAAGAACTTCCTGTATGGGCCAATCCGGTATTCGCCGGACCTCAGTTCGTCTCTGAGCTGGAACAGGTTGGCTTCCAGATTGTCCGAGAAAAGCAGAACGTCCGTCCGGTAGCGTTTCTGCTTTCTGGCCTCCAGGTGAGCATTATAGAGCCATTCAAACTCCGTTATACGGTTGTAGGCTCCTTCCGTAATCATAGAAAGAGGTTTCCTGTCCATTTTACCTCCCCTGGCTGTGCGAGACATTTCTGCCTCACGCCCGTCCATCGCTGAACGTTCTCTGACGTGTTTTCACAGCATTGCAATCTTTCCCCCGAGATGCTTCTCTCGGGCGAGGAAACAGACCCCTTTGAAGCCGTGCTCCGTATGTCCTCCCGTGGGATGGACATCTCCCCTGGCACGGCAGCAGAGCGGAGCGGAACCCGATGTTGCTATTCGAGTTGGACCGGGCGTTGTTCAGGTTGACGTTGAACACGCCCGCATTCGCACCGTTGTTCCAATTGCCGCCACGGATCGGGAACCGCAATGGCCTGCTCCCTATGAGAAGCAGCTACTTGAATGACTTCATGTAGCCGCCTATCATCTTGCCGATTTCGGTCAGGAGTCCTGACCAGTGCTTGTACTTCTGAGCTGACAGAGGCGGCGAGAATTTCTGCCCATAGTAGCTTTTGTCCTGTGCTATCTGGATCAGCTTCTGAAGTATCTCAAGCTCGACGTCCAGCTCCTGGAGCGTGGTCTTCTTATAGTACTTCTTCTTGACGATTATGGCGAGGCGGAGCATGGTCTGCATGCTCCGCCTGATTTCGTCTGCTAGTACCCTTTCACGCCCTGGAAAGTTGGCAACCGCCGGTTTCCCGTACTTCATCATGTCCAGTATCTTCTCCTGGATCATGAATGGCCGGGTATCCGGTCTGCTTTGCCCGGAAGGAGGGGAAGCGTTCTGCTGCGTCTCCGGCGTCTCCGTGGTTGTATGGCCGGACGGCTGCTGCGGTTGCTGACCTGTCTGCGTCTGCTGCTGTTTCGGGTAGTACGGCCTCCTGTTGGAAGTCGCGTTCGGGTAGATCGGCATACGTTTCCCCTCCATTTCGAGTTGGCATAGGCGGGCTACCGCCCGCCCGATCAGTTATCCAGCCTTCAGTTTACAGTTCCCCATAGAAAGCGGAGCGGAACCCGATGTGGCCAGCCGAGTCGGACCGGGCGTTGTGCAGGTTGACGTCGAACACGCCCGCACCCGCACCGTGGCCCCAATGGCCGCCACGGAGCGGGAACCGCTCGTCGGCGAAGTTGTTGCAGTAGAAGTAATCGCCCTTGTAGTTTTCGGCGGTTGCATCGGCGGGATACAGAGCGAGGTCAAACAGGATCTGGGGAATGGTCTCGATCTCGCCATTACCGATGTTGGCAAAGACGTGTCCAGCGCCGGTGCCGTTCCCTTCCTCGCCCTTAGTGGTCGTAACCTTCTTGGCGATCACGAACTTGTCGGTGGAGTAGTCGTAGCAGAGAGTGTCGGCAGTGCCGACAGCTACCAGGGAGCCGTCCTCCGTGATCTCCCGCCAGGCGGAGCTGTTGAGGCTGAAGTCACAGGAGGGCATCATGCAGTCGGCATAGGGGATGATCTGGATTTTACCCTTGCGCAGGCGCATACCCGCGCACCACTCCCAGACGTTCCCATTGAGATCTGCGATCCCGAAGCTGGTGTGGTCGTGGAACCAGGTAGCAGGGCCGCTGCCGGTTGCGGTGCGGGAAGTCTCACCCTTGTGGCTCTCGCCACCTTCGGTAGCAGTCTGAACGCCGTGCTCCCAGGTAGCAGTGACGTCGTGGCCCCACTGGTTATTGCCGTTGGGCATGGTGCCATTCTTCTTGCACCAGAGAGCGAGAGCGCTCCAGAGGGAGAAGGGAGTGACGCCCCAGAAATCGCCCTTGGCCTTGCAGGCGTCCTGCGCAGCATCGAAAGTGATGCTGGTCCTGGGATCCTGCATGGGCAGGGAGTAGGCCCGGCTATTCACGACGATGTTTTGGTACTTGGAGATCGCCACCTTCTGCAGGGTCTTGTTGCCGACCTGGAAGGCAGGGTGAACGTTGTCGGTGGGAGCGCTTCCGTTCTGCACGGTATCGCCGAGCACCTGCTTGGAGGTGAACTGCGGAATGATTACCATGATAGACGGCATGCCGGTGTCGTCGAAGAGGACGGTATTTTTCCCGCCGGAAACTGCTTGCACGGCGAGCTTGAGATCATCGAAGTTAGGCATTTATCAGCCCTCCATTCCAAAGAGATAGTTCGTGCACTTCTCGATGTCGAAGGGCACGGGGGTCCGGATGACAGTGGGATTGCCTTCCGGGTCGGGGTCGCCGGGGGTCTCCGTGTACTCACGGGCAGGAATCTCAATCTGGGAGACGTAGCGATAGCCAGCGGCGGTTCCCATGGTGAGTTCGCCGTTGATGTCGGCGCAGACGTCGATCAGGACCCGCTCGTCCCTCTCCCGGTTCTTCAGGTTGATGGTGAGGTCCTCGTCACCGTAGGTGATGGACTTGGAAGTAGTCTCATAGTGGATGTACTTCCCGGGCGTCATAAAGACTTCTTTCATGTCAGTTTCCCTCCATTCTTTTCATCTCGTCGTATGCCTCCTGGGAGCGGGCGGCGATGACGGAGACAGCATCCGCATCTTCAGGCCGTCCGGTCCTGGCATAGAAAGTGTCAGCGACCCGGCGCTCCAGCGCCTGGCGCTCAGGGGACTTGATAATTACGTAGGCCATTACTTACCTCCCTGGATGAAGCACCTGATCTTGCAGGACTGAGCGCTGCCAGTGTAGGCAACCTTGAAGCCGTTGGTCATCTTGTCGTAGACCAGAATTTCCTTGACGAAGCCTCCAGTGGGCTCAGCCTCCACGGTAACCGTGTAGTCCTGCCTAGTACGGGTATCGGCACCGCTGAGGGTAACGATCTTCTCGGTGTCCACGAAAGGATAGGTATTCGTGCTTTTGTTGGTCAGAGTGTCCTCAACGAAAAAGCCAACCAGCGCTTCCACCCTTTCGCTGACCAGCCGGAAGAGGGAGCCAAACTCCATTGCAGCCAGATTGGCCGCAAAGATGCCAGTCTCCATGTTATTGAAGTTGGCAGCGCTCTGAGGAGTGCCGGCCTGGATCTCCTTGCCGACTTTCGTCAGGGTTACGCTTTTATCTCCGTTGGTTGTCATCTGGAAGGTATGCTGGGGCAGCCTTGCCTCGTCCTGCCAGTAGGTTCTGCTGTATGCCATCTGTATTCACCTCCTTACTGAGCGACCTCGTAGAGTGGGAACTCCCAGAGTGTAATGACGCCCTGGTTGGAGTTCTTTACGATGTTCTCGGACGTCAGCCCGGCGACGTCTCCGCTGGTGTCTACCACACGGATAGCAGTGATCGTCAGATTCTCGCTGTCCGTGGTGGCGGTTGTGACGTACATGGTGTCGCCTTCGATATGCTTGTCCGTAATCTGGGCATCCCGCCAGGTGTCCCCAGCCTGGTACTGGATCTTGTAAATCCGACGGAGCCATTCTTTTCGCATTTTGTCCATGAAGGTGTCGGTCCAGAAAGCCATATTGCATTCTCCTCCTTTTAGTCAAGTTTGAGCTCACCACAGGTGGGCGGGTCCACTTTGTAATCTGCCCTGCGTATGCCACTGTCGATCTCCACGCTTGCGGTGAAGGTGGAACCCTTAAGGGCCTCCAGCGGGACTGTACCGGAAGTGCGTTCCTCGCTGGTCCCAGGGAGGTCCAGCGTGTGAAAGTCAATCCGGAGAGTGACACCGGCGGGCAGCTTCTTCACTCTGCCAAAGGTGGAAGTCTCCGGCGCAGTGCCCGCAGAGGGATAGTCCGCAAGGGCGCTTTCGTCTTTCTCCCCGATACCAGCTTTGGCGCCAACGGCAGAAGCCAGCAAGGAGGCCTCCGGGTGAAGTCCAGTCACAGTCCCGTCTGTCTTGGGGATGTCCGTGGCACAGGAGCTTCTGAGCGCTTCTGAGGCTACCTCTGTGGAGACGATACCTGCCAGCATAGCTGTATCAGGCACGGTTCCGGCCTTGGGACCGTCCTCAGCCGTTTCGGCGTGGTCGGCCATGTAGTTTCCCATCTTTTCGGAGACAGCCGCAGACGCCCTCTGAATGCCCGCTATGACAGACTGCTCAGGATGGACGCCTGTTGCAGGCAGGTCCTGGATGTAATCGTTCTCCTGCTTACGGATAACGGCTGCTGTCCGGGATACCTGGGCCAGAACGGAAGCCTCCGGATGGACGCCGGTTGCCCTGTGGTCCGTATGCACATTCTCCTCAGACTTTTCCACCGCAACGGAAACGGTATTGATCTCCGCCAGGGTTGAAGTGTCCGGGAAAGTGCCGGAACGTCTGCAATCCTCTGAGACCGCCTCAAAGTCCGTCAGAGCCCTCGTTTCGCTGGTGCTGGTAACTACCGGGTTATTATGGACAAAGCCAAGAGCGGAGCTGTCAGGCAACGTCCCGCATATGCCATCCTCCTGGGTGGGAGCGTGGTCCGCTTTGATCCTGGTATTCTTCTCGCTGACAGCCACGCCTGTTTTCAGGTAGCTGGCCTGCTGAGCGGCTTCCGGACGTGTGCCTGCAATAGGGTAGTCAATGCGGTAGTTCACACGTTTTGCGCTGGTTACCACCGAATAGCTGTAAACAATCGCCAGGTGCCAGTCTATATGCGCCGGAAGTTTCTTGGACAGCAGCGTGATGATATCGCTCATGTAGAGCGTTGAAATATTGCCTCGCTTGAAGTGGATGTAAAGGGTATTGTTCCCGATCTCGTCAGACGGCTCAAACCAGATGTCAACGTCCGCATGGGTATATTCGTATATCATCCCGGCGATCATGGATGCGCTTATTTTTCCGAACCCGGCGATAAATGCCTTGATAAACCGTCGCCGCTCGTCCAGAGTCCGGAAGCGGTTGAGCTGGATGCCAAGGAACGCCTCGTATCGTCGCAGCGTTTCCTCGTCGCAATGGTCCAGGAAATTATTGAAGTAGACCCGTTCAATGTCGTCTGTCAGGTCATCCGTAACAGACCCGACAGCTCTGAGAATGGCGTCCATCTCAAAAACGTCTCTGTAATACCTGGGATAGTAAGTGATCAGCTCGTCATAGTCGCTTGCGTAAGTACGATTGTAAAACTTCACGTGATGGACACCTCCCCGAGAACAGGTACACCATCCTCTCCCGGGAGAATGTTATCGGTTGAGCCGTTGAGGGTAAGGTCGTGATAGTCCAGAATGCTGTCAAGGCCGACGATAATGGCTCCGACAGCAGAAACACGTACCACCACGTCCACTGCCTCTTTGGCGTTGAGAACCAGCTCTTTGAGATAGTTCTTTATAGCCTCCCTGGCTTCCTCTTTGGCGTTATCATCCGTTACTCCATCTGCCAGGTCTGCGTCGAATGAGACGTCCACTGTGACGGTTTCGGCTGCGGCTGCGGTAAAGTGCGCTCCCAGGTTGGCAACCCCTTCTCCGAGGCCGTCGCCGACGGTGTAGGTCTTTCCGTTGACCACCGCCTTGTATCCCTTGGTAGCAGGATCAACGTACTCCTGAACTTTGGCGACCAGTTCGGCGCTGCATGGACTGCCGTCACCGCCTATGAGAACCGCCTTGACCGTATTGGGCCCATTCCAGAGAGGGTAAATCCGTGCCTTTCCAACTCCCTCGAAACTCTCGCACCATGTTTTATAATGCTGTTTGTTGCCGTTCTCTGCGGGTCCGGCTATTTTCTCCTGCACCCGGAGTCGCAGACTATCGTCGTCTTCCGTATCCGTACCGTTGGCATAGATGTCGCCGGAAGTAGCGGATACGAGCCCTTCAATCGTATTGACTGGGACGGCAGGCGTTCCGACGTAGATGCGGTTGCCGCTTTCTCCGGGTATCTCCGCCTCAAAGACAGGCTGGTTGCCTTCCGGGTCACGTGCTGTTTTAAGGATGAAGTACAGACCGTCATAGTAGAAGCGCTCGCCGTCCATGGGAGTGACGCCTACGAAGATGGCTTTATACATCGCCGGAGTCGCCTGCTTGCGGTAGAGGCCGAACTCGCTTGCCCTTGCGTCCAGTGCGTCGCCTGCGGCGGTTGCGACGGTGGTCATGGTGAATATAAGGTCCAGGTCGGTCCACAGCTTCGCTATATGAAGGAGGGGGCCGGATACAGCGTCGTAGAAGATACTGCCCTGGCGGGTATCAATACCTTTTGGGGCGTTCCTGAGCACGTCTGCCAGGAGGTTCTCGTAAGTCTTATCTTCAAACACGCTCAGATCACCTCCGTTATCTGCATGTTGCCGAAAATTGTCTCTGCGTCGAATGAGATTGCAGCCTTATCATCCTGCAGGTCAATATTGAAGTTTGAGATGGAAAGGATTCTGGTGTCCGGTTTCAGGCAGTCCCGGAGAAAGCCCTCGGCTGCTGCCAGGATGTAGCCCCTGGCAGCGCTGTTGGCAATAATCACGTCTTCCAGCTCGGAGCCGTACTGGTGGTCATAGATAAGGCACTTGAACCGGGGAGTAATAATGGCCTTGCGGATTGCCTGCTCCACCGCCTCCCTGCCGTCTATCTTGCCAACGATTCTGCCTGCGTCCAGGTCCAGACGGTAGGTAAGGGAAGGCAGCTCCTGCGCCTCTTCAATGGTCTGAATGGGAATGGGAATGAATACGCTTGCCATATCAGCTCACCCGATCCAGGACATAGTACTGCTTCCCATCGTTGAAGGCCAGCACGTGAACCTTGTCGCCCGCTTTCAGGCTGTTGTGGACGAGAATCTTCTTCCGCCCCTGGATGGGATGCTTATGACGCTCGTAGGCTGCTTCTCCGCTTCCGCCACCCACTTCCTCTGTCTCCCACTGGACAGTGACTTCCGTCTCGTAGTCCGTGAGCTGCCAGGGCACTATGGTGTTCTCTGCCTCGCTGACCAGCTTTTCGTCGTTCTCCATCTGGATTTTAAGAGGGGATGCGGATATGACGGTCCCCTGCAGTACTGTGGGCCCGCCTGGAGACATCCCCTGAATGAGTTGCTTCAGGCTTGTACCATTCACGCCGGTCACCTCCTTCAGATGTCGTTTGCGTAGTTGAGCTGAAGGCTCATGGTGTGCATATTGTCCTTGAACGTATGGGAATCGGAATCGACGTAGAAAGTCTGGTTCAGCTCCAGCTCGGGGATTATGATCATGACGCCTATCCCGGAGATGACTTCCGGGATCCCAAGGCAGTCCACGTTGAGAGTCCTCTTGGGAGCGCTTTTCTCCTGAAGCATGGAGGCAACCAGCGCTTTGACCTGCGCCTTGGAAAGGCTCTCGTCCGGCTGGTCGATCTCCTGGAATATGCCTATCTTGCTTTCCAGGGTGGAATTCGTCTTTTCGGCTACTGAGGTTCCTTCCTTAGAAACCATCTTGACCCTCGTCTTCACGCTCTCGATACTGCGTGAGTACGTGTAGGTGGACAGGTTCTGGCCCACCTCTATAACCCACTGGAGAATGTTCTCTTTGCGGGTCAGGAGGGACAGCTGACCACCACTGCTGCTCACGTAGTGACGTACGTTGGTGGCCTTGTAGTCCTGGCTGAGAGCGTCCTCTATAGCGTCCCAGGCGGTTGTCTTGCTTTTGGTCAGCTCTGGGATCACGTACGAGCAAGACGCCACGGAGCCCGTTGGAATGCCGAACCGTGTGCAGCAGTCGCTGAAAATCTGGGAAGCAGTCTTTTTCTTATAGCAGAAGGTGTCCTTATTGTTTGCCAGGTATATGCCGTTGTCATAGGCCGTGAACTGGAGCTTCTTCTTATTGGACTGCGTCTGCGCCATGATAATGCCTCGAAAAAGCTCCGTGCCATTATAGCTGAAGATGCACTGGTGCCCTTCCTCGCAGTTGATCCCGCTTCTGGCGTGTTTATAGCCGTCATCGTCTATGAGGGTAACAGAGAGGGTTCGGGAGGAACTGCCTTTGCGGCCTGCCCATTTGACGGTTTCCACCAGCTGGGTCATATCCTCCGTGGAGCCACCCTTGATGATGAGAAGGTTAATGCCGTCTGCCATGCTGCGACCTCCTACGGAATGGTAAGCACCTGCCCGGGATAGATGAGGTTCGGGTTGCCGCCTATGGTCTTTTTGTTGGCGTCGTAGATCTTCTTATAGTCGCTTCCGCTTCCGCAGAGCTTCTTGGCAATGTTCCAGAGGCAATCGCCCTTTTTCACCGTGTAGGTTTTGGGCTTCGCCGTATTGTCAACCCTGGGCTCCTCTTTCTGGACGGTGGCTTTCTCGTTTTCCACCTTGACCTGCCGTATGGTGATCTCCCGGTACTCCTTCAGCGTTATGCTGTAGTGGTAGGTCCCAGGGTCTCCGCCTTTCTCAGTGTAGGTAAACTCCTCAATGGAGCAGAACATATCGATTCCGCAGGCAGTGGCTATGAAGTGGACAGGCAGCTTCCCTTCCTTCCATTCTTTGATCATATTGATGATATCGATGGGAGGCGTAAGCTCCTCTACCTGAATGCCAGGGAACTTCGCAGCCGGGAAGAAGCTGGAGAAGGAAAACTGGATGGCCGGGCGGCTCTGCATGATAACGATCTCGCCAAGGCCGGTGATGTCCATGGTATCGTTCTTTGCTCCCAGCTTGGTCTGTATGGACTCCGGTAGGACAGGGAGCTGTATCTTCTGCTTCTCGGCGTCGTAGGTGAGCCACATTTCATACTTGCCGGTCTCAGTAGTCATAGGAGTTGTCTCCCTCCTCGTAGATTTCGTTCTGAATGATACCCATGAGGACGGGTCTGAGGTTGTCCTGAAGAACTTCCAGGAGGTCCTCTTTGTTTACGCTGCTGTCTACCTGGATGCTCCCGGTTCCGTTGATGTCTATGGAGATATGCCGTTCGCCTCCACTTGCAGGGTAGGAAACGGGAGCGGGCACGGGAGCTGCTGAAACCGGGTTGGTCAGAGAGGGAAGCGGTTCTGCTTCATTCGCAGGGCTTCTCTCAAGCGCACTGATAATGCGATTGGTTTCGCTGGAGGGGAATACGGTGCTCCCCTGTTCGCCCATGATCAGTTCCGGTCCGTTTTCACCCGCCAGGTAGAACGGGGAGCTGTCTGTCGTCCCGTTGGCATACGCATCCGCATGACGAACGATAAGCTCCGGTCCCTTCTCGCCTGCGATAAAGGCGCTCTCGGCGTTGGTCGTGCCTTTTGCATGGCCGGGTACAGAAGTGCCTACGGAGACCGTCGTGCTGGCGCTGGAAAGGGCTGCGGCAACCCGCTTTGCGATATCCTGCGCCTTTTCCACGGCGTGACCGCCGGAGGTTTCTATCTCCTTTGCGTAGGCGTCCATAGTGGCTTTGGCGGATGCAGTGGCATCGCTGCTGAGGTTCAGGCCGTCCACGGTCTCTCCCATTTTGTTGGTGATTTCGTCCATCTTGGAGTTGAAGTCCGTCTGCCAGTCTGCGACGGTTGTAGCAGCCTGTTCCTTCTGCTCCTCGACCTTTCCGACGGTGTCAGCGAGGTTCAGAATTGCCTCTTCGTTGCCCTGCTTGATGTTATTCACCATGGACTGGGCAAGGCCAGCGGCTTCCGGAGTGCCGGACTGAACGTATTGCATGAGGGCGTCCAGGTTCGCCTGTGTCTGTTCGAGGTTTTCCTGGGATACTCCGAGGTCTTCCGCAGTAAGGTCTTTCAGGGTGGAGATGTTTTCGTTGTAGGAGGTCCAGAAAGCAAGCTGAGACTCCTGTGCCTGCTGGGCGGCTGATACCGTGTTGTCCATGTCTGCCTTGGCTTTATCGAAGAGACCGAACTGTCCGTCGAAGCTGCTGTAGGCTTTCTCGTAGGCTTCATCGTACGCCGCCCCAAGTTCCTCGATTTGGCTCTGTACTTCTGACAGGGCGATGGAGACTGCTTCCTGTTCGCTGATCGTCTTTTCATTCGTCTCGGAAGCACGGTCTCCCATGTCGGACCACTGGCTCTCGATGTCCGAGATTACGTCCTCGTTTTCGGCCATGGCTGCATTGAGCTCTTCTATCTGCGACTGGTAGGCTTCCAGGTCCTCTTTGTTGAACTGCTGCTGGAACCAGTTCATGCCGTCAAGGCGCTCCTGCTCCAAGGCGAGATTTTCCTGTGCCTTCTTTAGTTCCTCCGTTAGCTCTGTTCGTTTCTGGAGTGCCTGAATGTAGGTGTCCTTGGACTCCTGCAGACGCTTCTCCTCGGCCTCCGCTTCGCACTGCTTGACCATGGATTCAACGAGTTTGTCCGTGCTTTTCGTGACGGTTCCGATGTTGACATTCAGTTCCGGGTAGGCGTCCGCAAGTTTCTGCGTGATGGCCTCCATCTCTGTATACTGGGAGTAGGTCCAGGACGTCTGGTTGCCGAGTTCCTTGAGGCGCTGGATCAGGGCGAGCGTATTGCCCTCATCCGCACCGATGCTTTGCATGTTCTCATTGTATGAACTGCTTAGATCGGAGACGCTGGTACAGAGGTCGTCCACTCTGGTCTGTACCTGTGCGACAGTCTCCTTATTATGCTCAAAGGAGTCCGACAACTGGTCCACCTGGTACTTGAGGGAAAGTGCCTCCTCGGAATATTCGCCATGTTCAGCCACAGCTGCTTCGTATTGGGAGTTCAGGTCCTGGATGGCGTAGTACTGCTCTCTGCTTTGCGCTGTGAGGCCCTCCGCTTCCCCGAGGTCTTCCTTCATGGCGTCCCCAAGCATCATAAAGGCTCCGACTGCGACGCCTACAACGGCTGCGACGCCTGCGATGATGGGCAGGAAAGGCGTAGCAGCTGCGACAGCAGCGGATATGGCTGCGCCCAGGGAGGACGTTGCAACGGCTGCTCCGGCGATACCTACCGTGGCAACCGCCAACGCTGCGCCCAAGGCGGTCAGGCACTTGATTATGACGGGATTCTCCGCCGCAAAGTCTGCGGCCCAGGAGAACGCCTGAGAGCCGATGTTGTAGAGCTTCGTAAGCGTCGGGTTGAGCGCATCTCCGATAGCGATCTGGAGGTTCTGAGTGCTCGTTGCGAGCATCTGCTGAGCATGCTCCGTGGTGTTTGCCATGGTGGCGTAGGCGCTCTCCGTCGCTCCTGCGCTGTTGGTGACCGTATTGAGGTTTTCGTTAAACTGTTCCAGCCCCTGGTTCACGATAGCAGCGGAGGCAAGTCCGGCGGTTTGCGTGCCCCACAGGTTCATAAGGGCCTCGTTGTCCTGCCCGACTGCATCGTACAGAATCCCGAGGACGTCTGCCAGCGAATAGCCGTCTGCCATCAGCTGTCCGAAGGTCTTTCCGGTTGATTCAGACAGAACGCCAGCTGCCACAGAAGAAGCGCTGCCAAGTTCGCTCATCAGGCCGGAAATATAGGTGGTGGCTTCTGCGGTTCCGATACCTGCCTTGGTTACGCTGATATAGGCAGATTCCAGGTTGCCCATGGAGACGTTGAAAGCGGATGCCATGGAGATAGCTGCGCCCATGGAGGAGGACAGTTCGGCGACGGTTGTGACGCCGAGGTTCTGAACCATGATAAGGCTGTCCGCTATGTCCATTGCGTCGCCCGCTGCGTCTCCGTAGGAGTTCATGGTGGTGGACAGCACGGAAAGTGCAGATGCCGTATCAGTAAAGCCTGCGACAGCCAGCTTGGAAGCGGACTCCGCAGTTGCTACTGCGTCCTCCACGGCTGAACCGGCGGATATGGCGTTATACGCAACTCCTGCGAGGTCGCTCTGAGCGATTCCTGTGGACGCTGAGAGCTCCTTGATCTGCTCGGTAAGCATGGGCATAGGGCTTGCGCCAGCAATAGTCTGAAGTTGCTTGAAAGCCGTCTCCGTGGTTGCTGCCGCCTGTGAACACTCCAGAAGCGCTTGCGTGATCTGCCCGATTGTAGCAGTCAAACCTGCTGCTGCAAGAGCGGATTGCAGTCCGGCGAAGGTACTCGTGCCGTGCTCCCGCAGATTGTCCATTTCGTCCGAGGCTTCATCAGAGGCGTCTCCGAGTTCTCTGGTTGCATCCTCGGATCGTCGCTGCGCTTCCGCAAGGTCTTCCGCTGCGTCGGCGGCTTCTCGGGCGGCTCTCTCAAGCTCCTCAACGTTGTCTGCTCCGTGATCCAGGGCCTGGTTGTATGCTTCCATTGCTGCGTCTGCACGCTGCTGAGCTTGCGTGAGCGCTTCCTGAGCCTCTTCAGCTTCCCGACTTGCCTGCTCCAACCGTTCTCTCGTCTCTGCGCTCAACCTGTCGCAGTTTGCCGCCCGCTCGGAGACTTGCTGGCCTCGCTGCATGGCAGCTGTGAGACTGCTTTCGACCTGACTCGTCCTGCTCATGGCTTGGGAAAGCGCTTCGACGGATTGAGCGCCGGAGGCGAACGCACGCCTGAGACGTTCCTCTGCGGAAGCAGCTGCGTCCGCTCCGTCTGCTGCGTGATCCCCGGCGTCTCCGCTGCCGTTGAGGGAGTCTGCCAGATCATCAGCTCCGTGGGAAGCGTCGCCAGCGGCGTCCCCGATTCGGGTGATTCTGTCTGCTGCGTCGTCTGCGTTTCTCCCGGCTCTGTCCAGACTGGACTCCAGGTTGTCAAAGGCTCCATTCGCCGAGCTGCCCGCACGTGTCAGGGCGTCCGCCATTCTCTGCCCGCTCTCTGCCATATTGGCAAGGCGGTCTGACATTTCGTCTATCAGGGTAAATCTTGCGGTTATGTCTGGCACTACTTCTTACCTCCCTTCGGAATAACGTCTGTTCTGACCCCTTCTTTGTCCTCCACGAGCTCGGACGCTACATAGAAAAGCTGCTGAAGCCGGGGCATGGCTGCAAACTCCTCCGGGCGCAGGTTATGTCGCTGCCATAGCACGTGAGCCCAGTAGGCGTCCGAGCCCTTGGAGGTTATTGCTTTTTTGCAGCCTCAAGCTCCTCTTCTTCGTCCGTAGGAGTAATACCCAGGACTTTCATGACGATCTCCATGACCTGCTGATAATCGTCCGTTTTGGGGAAGACGTGTAGGGGCATATCCGTAACATCGACGCAGTTGTAGTACTTCATGAGCTCCTGGTCCTTCAGGTCCGGATACTGCAGGGCCTCCACGATAATGTGACGGGCTGCACGACTGCTGTCCCGTTCGGTCTGCCAGACGACCTCCCCGTTGACCACGATGGGGTTTCCACGTTTGTCCGTGGCAATCTTTCTGGTCCGATAGGAATCGTTGATGCGCTGGATGTCGGACTGAGAAAGCACTTTGACCTCCAGCTCGATCACGTTGCCTTCCTCGTCTTTGAAGCTGGAAGGTCCGGGGACGGTCACGACCTCCGGCTGCTTTGCGTGCATGAAGTATTTGAGATCCTTCTTCATGGGTACACCTCCATAGTACGAATTCGCCCCTCCACAGAGAAGCCTGTGAAGGGGCGCAGTGAATTACATGATGTCTTTGCCGTTGAAGGCGAGGGAGTCTTCGACGACCTCTCCGCCGCTGTCCAGTCGGGTCAGGGGCAGGGCACCAGTCAGAACGCAGCCAACCACAGTGACCGTATTGGCGCCATAGCTTGCATAGTAGTCGCTGGAGGCGTCGTTCATGAGGCCAGTAAGGGTGAATTCCGGAGTCTCCCGGCTGTTCTTGTACTGCTTGATCTTCTGCTCCAGCCAGTTGGTAGAGCGCCTGCGGGTAATGGTCCCGGTGACCGCATAGCCAAGCCAGCGGCTGCTGGGAGTCATCTCTCCGAGCTGACGGCCCGTCCAAACGTCAGGAGTGACGTCAATCTGGCAGGTGATGCTGTCCACCACGCAGACGCCATCGATGAAGACCTTGCCCTCCCTGAGGGAGATAGGGTTTTTGTTATAGACCATGGGCATAATGCTCTAACCTCCTTTCTCAGCGGGTGGTGATGGTAAAGTAGAGCTTTTCAGCGCTATCCACGAACTGGGCTCCAACGTTGAAGTAGGTCTCGTCGTCCTTACTCATTTCACGGTCAACGAGGAAGTCGTTGTCCATGTCCACGTTGGTGATAGCGCCCTTGTCGTCGAACTGCCGGAGGATAGTCTTTCCGATGCCCTCCATGACGCTCCAGCCCTCGTCGTCGTTATTGAACTTGTTCGGGATAAAGTTGAGCTGGATGGTCTCCTGCAGGGCGTCGTGGGCACGGATCACCCGATTCTTCCGATAGCTCTTATCCTTTACCTTCGGGATGAAGGTCGTCAGGCTGTTGATATCGTACTCTACGACCACATCCCCGTTCTCGGAGAGGGAGAAAAAGAACTCGCCGTTGTTGATCGCCAGAACGGCGTCTTCGTTGGTCTTCTCTCCTACGACCGCAGTTGCGCCCGCATAGGGGACATAGGTCAGGCTCTCGATGTAGTCGGCTCCCGCCGTAGCGGCTGCAACCCATGCGCAGGCCTCGGGGATGGACAGGTCGTCGCCGTCCAGGCTGATACTGTTGGTGACGTTGATAACGCCCTCGTAGTCCATCTTCCCGGAATTGGGGATGACCACCTGAACGCCTTTCCCCATGTTCTCACGCATGTACTTGATCTTGGTGAAGGCGGCCTGCTTGATGGTGTCATAGTTCACCTTCTCATCGTCCTCTCCATCGAAGGGGAAGGCGACGGTGTTGAAGTGAACGCTCTCCCAGGTATCCACGAAGCCGGAGATATCGTTATTGGTCAGCTCTCCATCGGTGCCATTCGCCAGATTGATTCCAGCGGCCTCACCAAGCCTGCGGTCGTCCACCTCTTCGCTGGTGAAATCGATATAGGGGCATTCCATGGCGATGAGTTCGTCCACGGTCTTCAGCCCGTCGTATTCGCATACCTTGACGCCTCCGAGGTGCACCAGGACATCAAAGCCACCCAGCGGATTGGCGTCCAGAGTGACAGTCAGATCGTTGCCACGGGTGCCTCCGTACTTCGCAGTTGCCTTGAGCGTCTTGGTGACTGCTTCCTTTTCTTCGGGTATAGTCTGGGCAGGCTCAACGGTCATGGTGATATCGGCAGTAGCCTGCTTGCCCTCGGTCATGATGTAGACATAGACGGTGGTGGCCTTCTTAAAGGCTTCCCGGATCAGAAGCATCTGCCGGTTCGGATCGTTGTCATAGATGCTGTATCCGAACATGGGAGCGCCAGCGTCAGGGCTTGCGCTGGTCAGCTTGATATACTTCTTGGCCGGTCCGTAGTTTGCCTTCGGCAGAGGGATGATAACGGTTCCCCGTACGCCGCCCATCAGGACGTCCGCATCTCTGCCGGATACGAAGTTGATATAGGTGCCGGGACGGACCTTGCCGACATACTTGTCAAAGGTGCCTCCAGCCATATTACTTCACCTTCTCCTTTCCCCACTTCTCCAGGTGGGCCTTCATTTCCTCCACGCTGTATCTGCCCGTCATGCCCAGTGTGGCGCCGGCAAAGGTGCTGGTGGAGACGCCGAAAAGCGCTTTGCAGTTCTCCCGGAGCTTCTCCAGGGCGAACTTCTTCTCGGCGGGTTGCGGGTTCTTCTTGCCAGGCATTTACTCATCCTCCTTTGGTATCGGCTTGCCCCAGGGGTTTCCCTGGAAATAAGCCGAGTCGTAGATGTCGGTGTAGAACGTTTGTGTTTTGATTGCTTCTGGTGCGTTATAAGGTCGTCTGCTGCGCCAGGAGACTGTCAGCTGCGCCGCTCCATCGTCCAGGACCTTCACGGAAGGATCTCTTACTCGCAGCCATTGCCGTTTTATGACTTCGCCCGCTGTATCGATCAGGGGAAGCAGGTTTCTGTCCGCCCTTATCGACGTGGCTCCTGCAAGTGCGAGGTCATAGGCATTCTCCGAGGTCAGGGCAAAGAACTTGACGTATATCGTAAGTTCCATTCCGTAGCTAAGGAAAGTGTCTCCGTCAGTGGTGAACTCCGGGGATGGGAAGTAGACGGCTGGATACCGGAAGTCCTCCGGTATGCTGTAGTAGTAAGGGTAGGGGTTCCCTGTATGTGGCAACAGATAGGCCACAATACTCGCAACCTCCTGCTCAATCTGCATATTCCAATCGCCTCCTACTGGAAGTATCGGTTCAGCCACTGCTGAAGTTTAGCCTCAAGGAGAGTCGGAAACATGCGGTCCAAAATGCGGAGAGCGCTGTCAAAATAGTGCTTCCCCTCGACCCAGTGCTGTTTGAGGATCATCCCCGTGCTTGCCGATGGATCGTAGATAAAGCGGTGGCCTTCCCAGAATCCGGGAACAAAACGCTTTGCAACTCCTCTCGGATTGGTCCAGTGGCCGTCATTGACGTAGCCTGCATAGCTGGTGCTTGATCCTACTTCCAGGACAAGACCGCCTTCCTCCATGCGCCAGATATTACCTTCGGCGTCCTTGGTGAAAGATGCGAGAAGTTGTCGGCTGTCCATTACCTGGAGCCGTACAATCTCATCCTGGATAATACGCAGGAACTCAAACCCGATTCCGTCCAGGAACGTTTCAAGCTCATTACGGAAGCCGTCGGAAGCAGCTCTCTCAAGCGTAGCGAAGAACTCCTGGACCTCAGAGAAGTCCACCTGAACAGTCGTAGCCATATTACAGATCCTTCTGCCGGTCCATGTCCCGCATCTCCACCCAGACATACACGTGGTGGCCTCGGATGCTATGTGGGACTCTTGCAGTGTACACATACCCGGTGCCGCAGTCAACAATCCTGTCGTTCAGGCGGACGTCCGTGCCTGCCGGCAGAGTGAGCTTGGTCGCTGAAACCATGTAGTTTACAGGGCGTGTTTGCTGGAGCTCTGTTCCGTCTGTCTTAATACCAAAGTGGCACTTAAGGGCAGCTATGTCCGGAGCCTCAGGATAGCTGAAAGCAGGAGAGGCGGGCAACCCATAGCCAGGGCTGACCGCCTCCTCCAGGATGTGATAGATGTCGCAGGTATGGTCGAAGAAGTCTTCCAGGGCCATAGCTTACAGCCTCCTCATGCGGAGTGTAACACCGTGGGTGGGCAGTGCTTTGACAAACGGATCCAACAGAGCGGAAAGGTCCAGATCGTCAACGCTGAACGCAGAGTCAGACGCAGTGTAACTGTAGTCGTCGAACGTCTCAGACTTCAGCCCCTTGGAGACCAGAACGGTATTATGGGCGTAATTGGCCGCAAGGATGATCACGGCTGTCTTAACCTCAGCAGGTATCTCCTCATAGTCGGAGAAGTCGTTATGCGTGTACGTTATGACGTACTGTTCCGCCCTGGTGATATCCACCTTGAGGCGGGCATTGGAGCGCTTCTGCACTTCCGGGACGTCGCTGTACGCTCGGACCTCCTTCGGCTTCACCCACGGTCTCTCCGCCATGGTATTACACCTGCAGGCGGATGACGGAAACGTAGATGTCTACGTGCCCTTCTGTGATAGCTCCACCGGCAGTCGCCGTGATGGTGTTGTCGGAAGGGGAAACCAGAACCAGATCCTTCCTCACGGGTTTCCCAGCCGTTACCGTTACGTCCTCTTCGGAGACGTAGGCATCCGGCTTGGTGCTGTTCCCAACCTTGATCTTATGCTCTTCGTTTTCTTTGAAGTCGCTGCTGGGAACCAGAATGACGCCGGTCAGCATGAAGCCATCCGGGACGGTGCGTTCAAACGTCACCTTCTCCGTGCTGGACTCCTTGTCCAGGGAGCCGATGTAGGCGGTCTGCTCGATGCCGCAGAGGCCAGTGTCGAAGCTCGTAAACATGGGGGCGTTGTCTCCTTTCTCGTCGTAGAGGCATTTGGAGAAGTCCAGTTTCACGATGGACTCCCCGTCGAGTTTGACCTCCCATTTCTGGGTGGCGTCAACCCTTAGAACGACAAAACCGTCGTTCGCTGCCTTTCCCTTACTTTCGCCGTTCTTGAAAACTTCCTGCTTCTTGCCGGGAACGGTGATCCAGAACGGGAAGTAGTAGCCGTCCTTCATGTTAGGATCGTTGAAGAGCTCAGGCCATTCGGTATAGTGGAGACGGGCCTTTACAATCCCGTCCCCACGAACGAATGCTCCCGGATAGATGAGCTCCCCGGCCCGACGGCCATAGAAGGTCTCGTCCTGGGCCGGGATTCTGATAGTAGTCGGGTACTCCATGGCTTACCCCTCCGCAGCTGCTTCGATATCGGGGAGGTCCGTGATAATGGCGGTCGCATCGGGTTCCTCGATGATGCAGTCATAGTCCAGGTGGACCACGTAGAACCGCTTATCCTGCATGATGGCCTCCTTGCCCTCTGTGGTCTTACGGATCTGCATGCTGTACGTATTGACCACGATGAGGTTCTTCGGGTCGGTCAGCAGAATGACTCCGTCGCTGAGGGACGGGCAGGAAACGGTCGGGATGCCCGCCGGAGACTTGTACAGGGAGTCAGGAACGGCTCCGCCTGCCTCGATGATCTTGTTCAGCAGGTACAGCTCCCACTGCTGAGAACGCCGGGGAGACATCAGCCAGCGGAGTCTGCCGTTGTTGTATTTGTTGGGCATGGACTGCACGGCCTTATAGAAGGTGTTCAGGTCCATGGTCTTCCCCTTGTCGCCCTTTACGTTGTGACCGCCCTTGGTGATCTGCTTGATAAAGCCGTCGTTGATCTTCAGGAAGTCGTAGTCCGGGTCCTTGGGATCGGTGGATTCATCTCCGTTGAGATAGAGGTCTTCGAGGTCCACTCCCAGCTGGGTAGTCATGAGGTTGGTCGTGATGGTCTCGAAGTTGGAACCCTCAATGTTCTCCCGGAGAGTTTCCTCCGTGATCTCCCAGGGCAGACGGATAGCGGTGGTGGAGTACACGATACTTCCCGTATTTACGCCAGCCCTGTAGTTATCGTCGGTGTTCTCCGTCTTCTGACGCAGCAGGCGACGTCCGATGCCGATCTTGTCGATTTCTCCGGTACGTGCAGTGCGCATTTCGTGCCGGAGCAGAGGCCCCAGGTTGGTGGCCTCAAAGGTCTGCTGGATGAACTTTCTCGCCTGTTCGGGGTTCAGAAGACCATTGGACAGCGAGGTAGTCTGGATAGTGTCCTTGATGATTTGCTCGTTGGTTCTCATGGTTATCTCCTCCTTTGCAGTATCAGAGCAGCCCGTGCAGATAGTGCTGCTCCTGGGGCTTGTCGGGCTGCTTCCCGCTGTCGTTGAGGTTGGTGGGGTTGCCCCTTGCCTTGAGGATGGGGTCCATAGCCTTCTGGACAGCTTTCTCGATCATGCTCTCGATCTGCTCTGCGGTGGGCTGAGCCTCCGGGGCAGCGGGAGCCTTCTGGGAGACGTCGAGTGCCTTCTTGATGGCCTTATCAACGGCCTGCTCCACAAACGTCTCGTCGATGGTAGGTGTCTTTGCGGATTCACTCATGGAGGTTTCTCCTTTCTTTGACTTGGATGTTCGCCTGCTTCTGTCTGCCGCGTCTTCCCCGTCCTCTTCGTCTTCAGGGCTCGGCTGGAGCGCAGGCTGGGCGTCAGGGGCGCTCTGAGGCTCCTCAGTCGCTTCGGCGGGCTTCTGCTGTGCAGTCCCTTCCTGGGGCGTCTCAGGGCTGGGAGCGGTTCCAGGGCTTGCAGGCTGTGCCAGGGGCTCCTGTTGTCCCACAGGCTGCTGACTTGCGGGCTGCTGGCTATCGTCTTCGACCGTCGGCTCAAAGACTTTGATGAACTCGTCGATGCTTTGCCGAATAGTGCGAAGCGTTTCCAGGTTCTTTATGCTCATGGCACGTCCCGCCTTGAGAACAGCCGTCCCCTGTGAAATGCTCTTGAAGAGAGGCTGGTCGCCTGCAAGGAGACCTGTAAGGGCTTTGTTGAAGGCTTCCAGGTTTTCACGGATGTAGGATTCGTCACTGGTGAAAACAGCGCCTCCTGAGAAGGGGTCGATCTTCCTGAGCGAATCCATCAGGCAGTCGGTTGCAGCCCATATGCCCTGTTCCTTCATGCGGGCGAGAAACGTCTCCTGGAAAGAGGGTTTATCTGCTTTCTCAAGTTGGACGTCCTCCGAGCTGTAGTCCCCGACGCCTCCCATGGAAAAGCCGGTAATCTCGCCCTTCTCAATTGCTTTCCAGACGGGTCCATTGTTGACCTCAACAGTCATGAGCCAGGTCCCCTTCTTAACAGGTTGCCCCTCAATGGTGGTATCCGTCTTAGCGACCCAGCTTTCTACAACCCTTGCGTCTTTCATGGGTTCAAAGCTGTGCTGAAGGTCAATTTTGTTCCCATTCTTCATGAACCAGTGGGCAGCTTTGGTGATCTCTTCCTCTGTCATGAAGTTGCCGTCGGTGTCCTCTACTGAGGGTTCATAGACGATACCGGTCACATAGTGGCTGCCGGGTTCAGCCTTAAGGATACGCCCGTTCGTCTGGAACTTTGCCGTGTTGCCCTCCTGCTTTACAATGAGGAAGGTCCTTTTGTTAGCAGCCTTATCCACCAGAGACACAAAGGAGATCTTTGCATTCCTGATTTCAAAGGCTTTGTTGAGAGGTTTTTTCAAGTGTCTTTCCTCCTTTCAGCTGTCATTTGGGTATATAAAAAGCGGGGCTTTCGCTCCGCTTTTTATAGTGATTCATGTGAAGCTGTAATATATGTCCCACCCGGAATCCTCGTTTTCCTTAAATCTTTGCAGAAATTCCTCATACTGCTTTAAAAGGTCTTCTGGAGGGTCCTCGACCATATGGACTCCGGATTCATCGGAGTAGAATAGTTTGGTAAGGAAATCAGGATACATATTTTTTGTACTCCTTTAACAGCAAATTAAGTTCGAGTTTAAACAGGAGAGCTGTTTGAGACCGCTTTGAAGCATACTGTAAATTAGCTATGCATTCAGCAAAAAATTCATTGTCAGAAAATGATGCATCTAAGGAGATACTACGGGCAAGTTCCTCTTTGGTTTTCTTTGTCCTTCTACAAAGTTTTTCAATAAGATAAGTTGAAACCCTGATGTTTCCTATGCGACTACTTAATAATCTTGTTAAGTAACCTTCAAGGTTATGCCCTAATTCATGAGCAATAACAGCAGCGGGGTCATCAGTTTGCGTGAATGTCTTATCTTCAGTTCCATCGTAATAAGCGTTCACAAGCGTGTCGATATTATTGAAAAATAAGGTATTCACTTTTATAGAGCCGTAACCACCAGAATGGCCGGTCGCAATTGCAATTCCATCTTTCGTTGCTGGAATTTCTTCAGAGCGAACTCCAAATAACTTTCCATTCAAGAAAGGGTATGAAGTAAAGAAGAGATTTAGGCCTCGGTAGACAAGTCTGGCACTTTCCAAGTCAACTCCATCCAAGGAAATACTGTTATTTAAGAACGGGTGTAAACCAGCATACTTAGGATCGGCCACTTCTTTACCGTCGACTTTAACCGTGGGAAGAGAAGTCCTGAACCATTTCTGATCTTTGATTAAATCAGTTACTTCTTCAGTCGTTTTGCACTTATCAGCATCGGATGGAGGCGCTTTATACTTTCTCTGAAGCTGTTGCTGCTGATTGTTGCTGTCGCTTATCGGGTTGTCGTACTTCTCTTCCCCGGTATCTCCGGGAGTGGAAGGATCAATCCCTGCTTTCCGTCTGTTCTGTTCGTCCAGCTCCCGCATCCAGTTATCGTCCATCTCATCGATGGCCTGTTGCTGTAAGCGCTGGCGTTCTTCCAGGGATAGCCCGAGAATCTCTTCGGATACTACGGGTTGACTGATGCAGTGGCAGTTAATGCGCTCTTTTGCCGGGAGATCGGTGTCGCCCGGGTACATGGGGTGATAGAGTGTTCCGTCCGCTCCGGTAAGGTTGTACGGCTCTTCAACCTTAACGGTCTGGCCGTTCATGCGGACATGGTTCTCTCTTGGCTTTATCCTGTAGCCGCTGGAGTGTTTCCATGCCTTGTATTCCACGGAAGGGGACTGGCTGTACGCTTCCTGCTGGGCTACCCTGTGAGCCGTAAGAACCTCTGTGACGGCCACTCTGCGTGCTTTGTAACGGACATCTCTTATGCCACTGTCCAGGATACGTCGGGTGAACTCCTCCATTCCTATGCCTTCTCCGAGGCCCTTCTGGAGTATGTCCTGGAGCTGCTGATGGGTGCTGAGCTTCATGAGCTTCCCGAGGTCAGCAGCCCACCGCCCGATCCAGCTTATGGTCGGCTTGCTAAGGCGTTGACACGTAAGCTGCCGGTCCGTTGCCTGGATGTATGCAGTGGTGTATCTAGGGATGTAGGTTGAGAACAGGGGTTCCACGACGTCCCGGATGGACTTGTCCGCTATATCGTCTTGAGATATCTTGGGCCAGACACGTTCTGCGAAGTCCATGAGGGAACCAGCGTCCTTAAGGCCGCTGACGATGTGCTTTGACTCTGCCTCAAGGGCCTCTGTGACGCCCTCTTCCATCTCGCTGATGCAGTCAACAATCTCTTCCGGGTTTTCGTACCCTTCGTCCCCGAGCTCACCCTTCAGGTCATTATCTGCCTTTTCGAGGTATTTGTCAATGGCCTTTATGAGGGGAATGCAGCAGCTGCACATGACTAACCTCCCAGGGGTGATCCCTGCCTCAGGAGGGCTCTGACCTCCTTCAGGACGGCTACAATTTCATCGTCGTGGTTTACGGTAGCTTTTGCTATCTGCTTCTCCAGGGAGGCCTGAAGCAGTTGGTCAATAGCAGCTGTGTCAGGGGCAGGCTGGTCTGCTGGCTCCTCTCCAGGGACTTCTGGAAGAATATCCGTCTCAGCCCCTGTCGGCGATCCCAGCGCTTCCTCCGGCTTCTGAGCTTGCTGTACGACAAGCGGGACGTCGCCCCATTCTTCCGGGTACGGCTCGGAAGTCTCCCCGAGAAGGTTGAAGATGATGTCTTTCGCTTTGTTCGGGGTCAAGCCTCCTGCCTGATTGGCGACCGTGAGCACCTTTGAGAGGTCGTCTGGGTTGCTTATGTTAGGCTCCTTGAAGTATACCTCGCAGAAGCGGAAGCCGTATCCGTTAAGGAGCCGATTATTGATCATCCAGGCAAGCGACTTTCTCTCCGGCTGAAATACCTGTTCCTCTGTTACCTCCATGGCTGTCTGAGCGGTTGCCCTGTTGAAGTCCGTTGTATACCCGGTGTACAGGTCAGGGAGTCGGAAGGAAGACTGCACTCGCTTACGATTGTTCTCCAGGTAGTTCTGGAAAAGCTCGTCATTCTGAAGAATGTTAGCAAGGTCCTTGATTTCGACCGTTGGCTTATTGGCCTGGTCAAAGTCTACTCTGGCGTCCGTTGCCTCGGTCTCAAGGACAATGAACGCATGCTGGCCGGCTTCGCCCTTGATCCCCTCGATGTACTGCTGTAGCTTGGCAAAGCTCTCATCGGAAAGCGTACCGCCTTGAACCATGATCATCAGAGGCGTATGCCTGCCATTTATGAAGTAGTTATTGTTGAGGCTTTCAGCACGTCTGGAGCCGTCTATGCCCATGATCTGGCCTATCCACCGAACCTTTCCGTAGTTGTCATTCCCAATGGGGAATTCCAGGATTTCGTTCGCCTCATAGTCCAGTTCTATGGACCCGGGAATAACATATTCCCCGGTTCGATTGTCCATGATCCTTGGATCACCGAACTCTTTGAAGTAGACCGTTTTCCCTCCGAGCTCCTGACGATACTTGCAGTACCTCTTACGCCTTGGCACCTGCTCACCCCTGTGAAAGTAAGGTGTCTCAATGTAAGGGAGAAGCGGTAGTGTCTTGCTCACGGATGGGATATCTCTTACAAACTCGATCTGCACGACCTCGCCGGACATGTTTCGGATCACTTCGAGGTATGCAATACCAAAGGTCTCCCTTGCTACAATGAGGTCCTCGAATACCTCTTTGGTATCCTTCTCTGTGTTAAGCAGTTCGACGATTCTCTCAGCGGTAGCAAATTCCTCTGCCATTTCAGGCATTTCGTCAATGTCGTCTCTGTACTTGACGCCTATGCCAAAACCGCAGATGTTACTCTTGTATGCCTGAATGCACTGAGGTAGTATGCTGCTGCTGTCTACGATGGTTTGCATCGCCCTCATGTCGTAGGGATGCATTATCCAGTCAGAAGCGGTGACAGATTCATCCGGAGATAGCTGAGTAGGTGCGTCAGCTTTCTTAATCTCGGAGCCGATCAGCTTTACTGTTACCTTTCCAGGTTTACTCAATCACAGATTCACCGCCTTTCTTTCCTTTTTGGGTTTAACGGGCAGGCAGAGAAGCAGTACACAGTCGGCCTCGTCAGGAGACCTTAGTATACGCTTCTTAAATTCCGCCTTACTTTCGATGATGATCTTACTTGAATCTGTAAGCGAATACTTTCTGCTAGAGAGCTGAGCTACGAGCTCATTGTCGTTCGGCAGGACAAGCTCAACAGGCTTTGGATTGCCGTCGTCGTCGAATGGCTGCAACAGAGACTTTACAATAGCCATCATGTACGTCGTGGAGTCGTAGTAGTACTTGTGGTTGATCCTTTGGCCGAAATAAACAGGATACACGTCCATCCACCACAGGCCATCAGGATTCATGCGCTTCATCTGGCGAAGGCGATCTGTTACGCCACCACCAACGCCACCATCGTCAACCTTTACAGGTATCGACAGATCAACGCCACGTTTGAGGTTGTACTTTCTTACGAGGCTATTGCCAAGTAATACAATCTCGTCTGCCGTTTTCATGGTATCCTGCCCGTTGACTTTTTTGTGGAATTCAACCTTCTCGTCCACCTTGAAGCCAATGACGGTGAAGTCATCTCCGAACCTCGCGACGTCGCAGCCTATGTGGATCAGGTCCGGCTTCGCTTTTGGTATGTACTCAGTCATAACAGCTCTTTCGACGATAGAGAGCGGGATGAATACGTCGTCGTCCTGGTCAGGGAACTCTCCGTAAACACGGACTTTGACAACGTTGCTGTCCTTGCCGTATTTACGGACCAGAGACTCGATGTTTTCCTTGCTGGTCCTTGAGCTGTCCAGGGATGAGACGGTCCTTTGCCTGTAAATGGAGGCGTCGCCGTGGAAAGCCTCGTAAAACGTTCCTGTGGTCCTTGTCGGGTTGCCGCAAAGCAACAGTTTGTTGTTGTCCCCGGAGAGAGTGCCAAGGATAGCCTCCATGATGGGCTCAGGGACGCCTGAGGCCTCGTCTACTATGAAAAGCATGTTGTCCGCATGGTAGCCCTGCATGCTCTCAGGTTTGAACGGAGCCCTTGCTACGGCAAACCAGCGTTTTTCGTTCTTCCTTACACAGACGTAGGTATTCATCCACTTGAGGAGTTCATTCAGCAGTGGGGAGTTGGACATCCACTTGCTGACCTCTGTCCAGAGGACGTCGTTCAGCTGGTGGTATGTCGGAGCCGTCGCAACTATCCTCGCATAGGGGAAACACGAGAGAAACCAGAGCAGGACAATAGACTCCAGGCTTGTCTTGCCTACTCCCTGCCCGGACTTGATCGCTACCCTTGGATAGGCGGCTATATCCGCAAGGGCTTCCTTCTGCCATCTGTCTGGTTCAAAGCGGCATACCTCCCTGGCAAACAGTTCAGGGTCTTTGCGGTACAGAGGCAGGCGACGTGTAAAGAATGCCTTTCTCGCCGACGGAGAGCGCCTCTCAGCCATTGGCATCAACCTCCAGTACACTTGCAAGCCATTCGTCTACGGCGGAGTCTCCGGCCTTCTCGCCCTCGACCCTTGCCTTTTCAGCTCTCAGCCTGGCAAGCGCTTCGATGGAGCGTGTTTTACTGCGTTGGACAGTGGACAGCTCCGTCTCCAGTCTGATGATGATGGTGTCTTTGTTGGTCATTCTGGTCTGTATGCTGTAGGGCTTGCCGGGGAGCATCACACCCGCCTCGACCTTCTTTGCCATCATGTTCTCGTACTTTACCTCATCCTTGGGGTCATTGAAAGAGCGCCTTTCCTCCGTCCTGATGACGTCTGATGGGACAAGCGGTTCCTTTGCCTCCATGTACTTCCGTATTGCTTTGAGGATTCTTCTTTCCCGTATGTAGAAGACCTGTATCTGCTCGATCAGCATATCTTCCTCGTCCATAGGGATCTCTAACAAGAGGTCCTTTTCCTCGTCTGAGAGAGCGTCCAGATAGACTTTGCTGTATGCCCCGTGTACAGTCCTGTCCGGAGGTGGATTCGGATGTGGGTTGCCCGGTGCTCCTGCTGCGTTTCTGTTGCCTTTTGGCGGACCTTTCTTTACTTCGCCCTGCCAGTCGTACTTCTTTCTCCATGCCCTGACTGTTTTGTATGAGACATTGAGTGATCTCGCTATTTCCGCCTGTGACTTGCCACGACGGAACATGCGCTCCGCCTTTTTGATCACTTCCGGCGGTATCTTAGCCATGTCACTCCTCTCCTCTCTGATTTGCACTCGGAGTACGAGCTTGAGAGGCGACCGCTATGCGGCCCCTCTCCACACACAGGCTGGTAGAAGCCGCTTTGTACACTTATCTTGTGAGGTATCTACCCTTTCACTGATCAGGCCCTTCCATACATGACCGCTTTGCTGTAGCCAACCTGATTGCTTGTCATGAGCTCCAGGAATTCATCTCTTGTAAAGCCGGACAGCCTGAAGACTTCCTCCGGCCTCATGCCGAGCTGCTTACTGATCTCCTTAACGCTTTTCCCTTCGTCGAGAAGCCTCTTAACGATGGCTTTCATCGGTTCGAGGAGATGTGTGCCTCTGGCTCTGTTATGAGTGATCGTCCCGTAGATGTCGGCATCCTTGTCTCCCTGGTGGTCAACGATAACCACCGGGACTTTGCCTCCGAGCTTGCTTTTCAGCGGTTCCCTGCCGGAGACTGTCCACCTGTGGAACCCGTCGATGATGGTAAAGTCCGGTTTGACCACAATTGGGAGGGTCCATCCGTTCGCCAGAATCGACTGTTCCAGCAGCTTCAGGTTTTCCTCCCCTACTTTGTTGGGGTTGTAGTCGTTGGCAGTAAGACTGTCATGATCCACCCATTGGAGAGACGCAAGCGGGGCGAACAGGTTCATTTCGTGCATCTTCCAGCCTCCTGTACTGCACTCTTGGTGTAAGTGCTGAATATAGCTGAGTAGAGAGTTCTGAAGTTTCTCATCTTTGGATCGCCCTTGATGATAGACTCGAACATCTTCTGGTAGTGCTCTTCGAGCATCATCCCGTCGGCCCTGATGAAAAGCCACCTCCATCTCGGAAGCAGCTTTTTGGTATCGGGTGGTATGTTGAAAGCGTCCGGATTGAGGAACAGCTCTTTGCAGAGCTCGTAGTAGTTCTTCTGGCCGGAGCCGGATTCGAGCTGCGTTCTTTTCCTCGTCTTCCTTGCAAACATCTCGCTGTCCCAGTAAAGAAGGGCGAGATACGCATTGGGTTCACGCTTCTCAATTCTCTCCCACAGTTCCGGATCCGTTTGCGCTACCCACTGAAGACCGATAATACTGTCGGCTCCAAAAAAGCAGCTCAGTCGCAGCAGGTGCTTTTTCACTCCCGCTTCATAGAGACGGATGTATATCTCGGGGAAGTAGAGGTTTTTCTCCTTGATGTACAGCCAGACGTCGTGGTTGCCCCAGTCGTAGATAGGATAGAAACGTTCATTCAGTCTCCCATACTTCATAGCACTGAGAGACCGCCTTCTGGTCATGGACTCTGCGACTCTCAGTCCCAGTACCTGGACGCCATCTCTGAACACGATGTCAGAAAACTGCACATAGTTGTACTTTCCAGGGACTTTTGCTTCCGGGTGCTCCATGATCGCATACGGTGGAGGCTCTCTGATCCATGCGTCTCTCTTCGTCTGGTCCCATGTGATCCACGTTTCCGTACTGGACAGCTTGTCGAGACAGGACAGCTGTTTGAACGGCAGGCAATACCACAGGAAGGGTACGCCTATGCCGATAAACTTATCCCGCCATTCCGTCGCCATTTGAACCATGGAACGGTAGATACCCTCTTCATCGAAGAATATGACGGTAAGCTGCTTCCTGTCTATTTCCCCCGCCAGTATAAGGTCGTAAATGAGGGAGGAAACGCACAGGGAGTCCTTACCGGCTGAGAAGCTCAGGTAAACCTTACATCCGGAGTGGAAGAGGTTCCTGATCCTGATCTTGGCTGCATCCAGAACTGTAAGGGAGCCCTTGATGCTCTTTACAGCCATATCTTGCCTCCGCAGTGCGGGCAAATGATATAATCCCGGTTCTCCTCTCCCTTGGCTTCTGCGGGACCGTCAGGCGTCTCTGACGTGCTCTGAGCGGTAAAAGGGGCTTCCGTCGCATCGGCTTGCCCATGAGAAGCTGTCTGAGGCTGCTGAGGCGCAGGCTGTCCTTGGGTCTGGAAAGTATGCTGTCCATGGTCAGGAGCCGCCTCAGGGCTTTCCACGTCCTCCTCGTCCTGCGGCGTATACGTCTTGCGGTTCATGCGGTCGACTTCTTTGCTGTCGAACACCCCGTAGTTTTCAATCATGCGGTTGGTCTCCTCGACGCTCTGGTTGAGCATCCGCATAACGTCCTCGCTCCAGCCGGGTACGTCTATATCTCCCCCGAGGTCCTTGATGATCTCGTCGAACATCTGGGCGTCAGTAGCGCCAAGCTCATATACCCGGTTGTCCGCCAGCATGAGTTTTTTCTTCTGCTTCTCCGAGATGCCGTTCATGACAATGCAATCGGCTTCCGTCTTTCCCATCTCCAGCAGTGCCTGGTAGAGGCCATTGCCGATGATGATATTCCCGTTCTCGTCGATTACAATAGGCTTTGTCTGACCGAACATCTTAAGGGACCTTACGTACTCCTTGATCTGGATCTTGGTGTGAACCCGGACGTTTTTGTCCATCTCTTTCAGCCGATCCAGTGGCATTTTTACGACTTGCATATTCGCATCTCCTTTCAATTCAATGTGTCAGCTTACCGTAAGCAGGTTTCTGTGGAAGCTGTTTTACCACAGGTTTTTCACTCCTCTGGCTGAAATGTGCTTTGCCAGGCTCAGGTCCGCTATGCCCACTCCGTGCATGTAGACCGCTCTGTGGACTTCAAACGGATTTCTGTTGTACTCGGACGCTCTTGCCAGAGGGGCAAAGCTGTACACTTCTTTGTCGTACGGGAACTCCTCCTCGTAGCAGGTCTCAAGCTGTTCCGGGAAGTCCGAGAGGCGGAAGAACCTGTTGTCGTCTCTGTACCATTCAGAAAGGCAATACCCACAGTCCAGTACAACGATATCCCTGCCGATTTCTTTCCGGTCTATCATGTCTTCCTGTTTGAGCGAGTTAGTGCATACGAATGTGACGTCGCAGTCCTTGAGCTTGGAGAAGTCCTCGTCCACCTCTGTGGGGCCGTACTTGCTGAACCTGTCCAGGTTTTTGCCTCTGTCTCTTTTGGAGCCGTGGATCACAAACTGGCGTCCCTTAAGCATACAGGCGGTGGTCAGGTTAGTCTTCCCGTTGCCTATAAAGCCGATCTTACAAGCGTCCAGCTTACCCATCAGGTCCATCGCCAGCCTGTTCATGAGGGCGCATCTTACCCGAGTCATGCCGGTGTAGTTTACAGGTTCTCCGTTGAGGACATAGAACTCTCTGACTTCTCCCGTGCAATCGTTGAGGTATATTGTCTTTGATCCGAAGTTGCCGTGTCGGTCCATTGCCGGAAGTACGCTGGCTGTTACCCCCGTTGGAGTTTTACCGTCCAGGCTCAGCACGGTCTTTGGCGGACAGTATTTGTACCTGTCCTCCCAGGTGCTCATGCACTCCAGATAGTCCTGCTTCAGCAGTTCGTATGCTGTCATATGGTCTCCCCTACGGTTCTCTTCCTGTAGCTTCTGACGGCTGCTATTATGAGGATCACTGCGACTGCATATATCCGTATCTCAGACATAAGGGTCCACGCTCCCATGACTCCCATTGGGACCGCCAGTCTCCACAGGACAACCGACGCAACGTCCAGCAGGAGTCCGAACTTTCGTCCGAACAGGAGGTACTCCGAGTAAAGAAAGCTTGAAATGCTTGACGTTGCCACCAGCGTTATCAGAACCGCCTTGATCACGTTCTGCCATGGAGTGAAGTTTATCAGTGCAAGCGCTGCAGAGAACAGCATGTAAAACCCGAATAAGGCAGAAGACAGTTTGAAGGATTTGACGATATCGACCTTGGTCACAGAGTCCCTGTTCTCATCGTTGTAGTCCAGCAGCTCAAAGAAGTAAGCGTAAGAATAGGGGCCGGGTATCAGAAGAATCGCCTTCCATAGGCCTATCTTAAGGTTTTCCGGCTCCAGGCCAAGGGAGACGGAACTCAGATCCCACCCGTTTGTGACGTAGGCCAGACAGCAAAGCAAGTACAGAAGTCCGTAGACAATTACCCATGAGACACTGTCCGTCAGGACGTTCCGTATCATTCCCTGGGTGAGAAGGATAACGATAAACAGAATCGCTATGGCATACGCTATCACGGTACCCCCTGACGCTCCCAGCGGGGTATCCTCAAATACCTCTCTGATGCCATTCATGTTGACCCACATCTGGAAAACATTAATGACTCCCAAGGCGTATGCGACGCCCTTGGTCTTCATCACCTTTCGCAGCTCCGGCATGTGGCACGCCACCATGCCGAACAATCCGCATGCTACCGTATTGGCAATGGCCCACATCAGCACCGGTACGAGACCGTTGGTCCGTGCCAGTGTTCTGAAGTTCAAAATGGACCCGACAGCTGCCCATGAGGCTGCGATACTCATTGCGTAATAGGTCGTCGGCCTGCTTTTAAACTTCTGCTTTATGCTTGTGATCACTTAGTCCCCTCCTTTGAGGCATAGTAAAAGCAGGAGGAAGGGCCCGAACAGGGTCACTCCCCTCCTGCCTTTTGCACAGTCTATCATTTTAAGCCCCAAAATGTGACATAGGTGACTTTTGTGACAAGTTCAGCTGTCGGAGAGCTTTTTCTCCTGCTGTTTCAGGGCTCTGTGGAAAATCTGGCGGGCGTTTTCCTCCGACATCCGGTGCCCCATACTGGCTGCTACCTCCTTCCAGGTCTGCCCGTCGATACATCTGTACATCAGTACCTGACGTACCATACTGTCTTCCTGCGAGCAGATAAAACGCTCTATCCGTTGCCGGACGTGGATGCACTGTATCTGCTTGGCTGCTATGATGGCCTCCAGGTCGGTCATCTCGGCAACTGCGTCGCCTATGGTATCGTGTGGGCTTCCGGAAGTCGGGGTTGAAGTAAGCCGCATTATTTTGGGAGCCTGTATGGATTCCCTGAGAGCATACAGCCTCCTTTCGTCCGCTTCAATTTCCCTCCTGATCCAGTAGTACTGAGACAGCTCTTTCTTTGTCATGATACCCTCCTGTGCTGATTGGCCGTCAGCTCTTTCCTCCGTTGCGTATGCCGTACAGAATGTCCGGACAGAGTCCATTCATCCTGGGAAGCCTGAACGGCTGCACGTCCTCTTGCGTAACGTAGCTGTGGCCGAAGTGTTCTCGCATGTTCCGCCACAGAGGCCAAGAGATCCTGTAGGTGTCCGGACCTCCGAACCAGGCAAGTATATACACCAGAGCCCCGCAAGCCAGCGAGGCGTCCAGGAAGTCCCTCTGATGCCCTTTTACTGTTCCCGCTGGTAACTTCCCGGTTGCAGTGCTCTTGGCCTCCAGAACGATTCCTCTGCCGCCAGAGACAACGCCCTTGTAGTCCGCTTCCCCTTTCTTGCGGAAGCAGGCTTTGAAATACCCCTTACTGTCCGGTCTGCTGATTATGCGAATCGGCTCAGGGGTTTTCGTTATGACTGCTTCCCCACGGCTCCTGTGGATATACAGGGAGGACTCTATCAGTTCCTCGAACAGGGCGCCAGCACTTCTGTTCCTGGCGCCCTGGATGGACTTCATGTACGTCTTTGACTCTATCATTGCACAAAACCACGTTCCTTTGCAAAATCCAGAATCTTGCGAACCGTGCTGCTTTTGACTCCCTTGCAGTCCCCGTAGGAGAGCTCTTCGATGAACGACAGCACCGTCTTTCCGGTGTCCGAGCGAACAGGCTTTTCCTTTCCGGCTTTATAGCCGTCTTCGTACGACATGTCCTTCAGCTTCCCGATGTAGCCGACAAGCTGTTCGTCCGACATCTTGCGGACGTGGGCTGCGAAGCTCCTGTTCCACCCCTGGTCATTCGCTTCCACTATGTTTCACCTCCTCTCCGACCTCACTGTTTTCCTCGCAGACGTCGATGATGTGCTCCATGATGAAGTAAAGATCCAAGCTGAGTCTGTCTACCTTATCTCTGCAGGCGCTCAGTTTGTCATAGATTGTCTGGTACGGCCCGAGGTCGCCGTAGAAGACAGGGTCCTTTTCCTCATCCATCGGTATTGGCCTCTTCTACAGTGCAGTTGGCGGCAAAGCGCCTCAGCATGCGGTTCCTCTTGTACCGGTCCCACTTATCAACGTTTTCACTGAGGTGGTGGTTGCTGTCGCAGATTTCCTGGATCATGATTCTGACGTCTGCGATCTCTTCGCAGAGGTTCTCGATAACCGTATTCTCGCAGGCTTCATGGGGATTCTCTCCCCTTACGATTCTGGCCTCCTTGAGGCATGCGTGAGCCAGCGCCGAGCATGCGATGATGAGCTCATTGCATTCCTCCGCTGTCTGCTCCAACGTCGGAGCTATGCCGATTTGCTTTACAAGGTTCATGCTTTACAATCTCCTTTCGTATCAGCAACCACAGAGCGGGTGTAATTCCGGACTTACGTCCGCTCTGTGGTTGCGCTGCTGGTGGCCTATTTCTTCCCCATTGCCTGATCGTACGCCTCCTGGAGCTTGCTGTTGGCGTAATCCAGACCATCTGCCTGCATGTCTCCCCACTCCTCAATCGTCTCATTCACGAGCTTTTCCAGGAGTTGGAGTCTCGACTTGCCAAATCCGTACTTCTGGTGAAGCGCAACCCCGTACGCCTCCATAACCGTCACGACGGTATTGTGGATCAGGTCGGCTCTCTCTTTCAGGTCCATAGCGGTTCTGGCTGCTGATGCGATTCGTATTCCCGCCAGTACCTGCTCTTTCTGCTTCTTCCTCAGAGCACTCTTGCCGGCCATTTGAGGTCTCGGGCTTTTCTTCTTTCCCATGTTACCTGCTGTTGTCGGGGGAGGGCTTCTCCTTGCGCATCTCGTTCAGCCGCTTTGCGTGCTATCTCAGCTTCTGGAGCTGTTCCTCGTTGAGTTGCTTCTTGAGGTACGGGTTCCTTCCGGTACGGAAGGGATGGAGAGCGCAGTCGGTCAGAGTGCACCCGAGATTCCTCTGCCCGTTGCTGTACGGGCAGGTTTTGCAGTAGCAGAAAATGGCCTTCAGGGGAGATACCTTTTTGATCCCTTTCATGCTTTCTCACCCTTTCATTCGATCCAGAGCAGGACGGCCTGCTTCCAGTAGGATTCATACTTGCTGATCTCCGAGCGAAACAGTTCTTCAAACTGGTCATCGTCGATGTCCGGATTCTTCTCCCAGAGGTATTCTTCCAGGTCACTCTCAAATTCGTCCGCATCCGTGTAGACGAATTCAGAGTGAAAAGGCTGCTGTGCGCTCATGTAGAACCCCGGCTCGGCAAAATACCTTGTGGCGGCGGTGTATTCGAAGTCTGCGCACTCAGTCCCCTCCTTCACGAGAACGATCAGAGGGATCTCGGGAAAGTCTCTGAGGACTTTGCAGAGCCTTCCGGGGTTCAGCTCCACATCTATGTAGGTCGGCATACGAGTCATATCAGCTTACCTCCTTGGACCGACGCAGCGCAGCTCCCACCTCGCAGCAGACAAGCGCTTCATCTTTGAAGTCTTTCCTGCAGAAGTCGCACCGCTGCTTCGACTTCTTTCCGGTGCTGTACCTGTTCATATTAACAGGTTCGACAGCATATGCCTCGCTCAGGATGTCTTTGCATCTGACGCAAAGTTTCAGGACCATACCCATGGCGTATTCCACCTTACCTTTCTTCAATTATCCAGAAACGTCCTTCTGGGACTTCGGCTATATTCCCACAGTCGTCGGCAAGTACCAGCGAACCATCCTCGCCGATGTAGAACTGATTCATGTCGCAATAGACAAGACCTGTGGCCCATCCCTCATCCCTGGCGACTTCCTCCAGATCGGGATATCTGCCGGTTTCAGGGTCGATAACACGGAACACTAAACCCCGTCACCTCCGTACAGTATGCTTTCGTAGGAGACGCAAGCTCCACACGGCTTCATCTCATAGCAGATATTGCCGTGTCTCATACAGTTTGGCACGAGAAGGCCATCCAGTTCCGGGCAGACATCTGTTGCCAGATCGCACATTCTGCGGACAACGTCTCTGGTCTCGGAGCTTGCTTTGGCGCAGAGCCTTTTATTCGCTATGTTCATGAGCTCTTCGGCGTTCACGTCCATGATCATATCGACAGGAGTGCTTTGAGGGGCGTCGTTTCTGTCGTACATGTTTTGGACGTCGTTCCTCTGGGAGCGAATATAGCATTGGGCGTGGACGTGGGTCCTGAGATGCATCGCTACCCAGTACGGAACACCTTCCAGCGAATAGCTGAAGGTCAGATACCTGATGGGACTGTGCCGGGCCCCCAGTATTGAGTGCTTCCACGTGCTGTCGGGCAGAGTTATGGGCTTCTTCCCAACGGTTATTAATGCCCTCCTCTTAACCTGAATCCAGTCGTCCTCGGAAGGGCTTCGTATGAGTGTAACTTCCATTTTGCTTCCTCCTCTTTTCTCGGCGGTATAAAATAGTGGCAGTAGCCTTTCTCACGGATCCACGACGATCTCCTCCATTCCTTTGTCTGTTTCCGGTCTGGACGTAATCACCCAAGTAAGCGGGCAATAGAGAGCTCCGTCCATTCGGAACCTGCAAACCATGCACAGATGACTGTTTTTGCAGGTCTGGTAGAGTTCTCCAAGGGTCATCACGTCCAAGTCAACGCCAGCTTCGGCGAAGTGCTTCCGGCTCCATCCAAACGGGACCGACAGGCTGCATCCAATACTGACGCCATCAAAAGCCAGAAACGGGCAGTCGTCGCAAGGATCGAACGAGCTGGCAGACTTGCGGTGGCGAATATCGCACCAGGCAAGGAATTCATTCAACGTTAAGTCTTTATATTTCTTCATTGTCGCTCGCTTTCTCACCAGGTAACAGAGCCATATGTCCAGGGGGCACTTACAGGCGCTTTACGGAGACCATGTTCCCTTGCGTATTGGACAAGGTCTGCCTCTGCTTCCTCCCGTGTCTTCCTGGGCGGGAGGCCTTTTACGTTCTTTGGCATCCCTCTCGGCTTTGTCGCTCGGACTCTGTATATATTCCTGGTGTACAGGAAACACGCCTCATAAAGTGTGCCCTGTTCGTCCTGATACTTGATCATGGCGCAGCTGAAGCGGGTCAACCCGCTTTCAGACCCCCTCCTCCTTCACCGCAGGTTCAAACTTTGGAGTTCCGGAAACGTACTCGCTTTCATCGTCCGTCAGCTTGAGAAGTGCGTTGGAGTTGCAGGAGATGCAGTAGTAGGGCAGCATTTTGCTTTTCGCATTCGTCATATAGCGGAACACGCTTCCACAGTTGCAGTAGATAGTGGCGGGCTTCACTTCTCCGATGGTCTGCTTGGCTCCGCAGTTCTTGCACCGGGTGTAGTTTACCGGAGTTTTTACGCAGAAACCCCGGAGCGCTCCGCAGTGCCTGCACTCCGTCAGGATAAACCCCTTCACGCCTTCTCCCCTGGCGACCTTGGACGGTTCCTTGCGGGGCAAGATCGGGGACGACGCAGCCATCAGACCGGCCATCTGGGACAGTACGCCAGCGAGGCGCTCGTCCATCTCAAACTCTTCCTGATACTTGCTGGTTTTCAGTTGGACATTCACGATTATTCCTCCTCGTACATATAGCAATCTTTGATCTCGAAGGGACTGCAGAGCATCTCCTTGTACTCCCTCGACCTTTTCTCCAGATAGGGGACATAGCTGTCGACAGCCTTGTCGTCCATGTAAGCGCAGACCCCCTTATAGTACCACTGCCCGTCTTCCCGCTCGAACGTGTAATAGGTCATGAGGTACTTCCCGTCCTCGGTCATGGTGAAGCAGACAGGCTCTCCGGTCTGGAGAAAGTTCTCCGAATAGTAAGCGGGCGGGAGAATGCAGAGGAAGTGCTCCAGGGTCTCATCGTCAACTTCGTCTCCAGGGGCAAAGTACTCAGGGAACTGGATGTACGACGCAGACCAGTTCTCATACGTCTTCGGAGTGACAATCCTTTCGTGGCGCTTGCTGAGTGCGAAGTCGCACAAAGCGGCAAGGGTATCCAGTCTCATGCGAAGGTTACGCCCGAGGCTGTCCTCAAAGTTCTTGATGCCGTACTCCAGGAGTCTGACCTTCAGCGTGCAGCTCCCGACGACCTCTGCACCTTCATACACGTCGACAGTTACTTTTTCAAAGCTGTCTGCGGTTTCCGGCTGATACTTAGCCGTACTGATCAGAATGTGTCCCATACTGTTTTCCTCCTACTTTCCTATTCTGTAATCTTTCCAGGCCATAGTGATAACCTGGCACATTTCTCTCAGCCTGCTTACGATGGCCCTTACTTTAAGGTCGTCGCAGCCTTTTGGCGTTAAGGCTTCTACAAGCCCGTCGCTGTTGTAGTTCGTAGTGATGATGATCGGCTTGAGGTCTTCATACCTTTCATTCACTATTGAATACAGTGTACTGATAGCCCAGTCTGTGCACTGTTCCTTGCCGAGATCGTCTATGATCAGCAGATCTACCTTCCTGTATACATCAAGCACCTGTTTTTCGGTTCTTGACGGATTATTGAAGGAGTTCCTGATATCCAGAAACATATCTCCGGCTGTACGGAACAACACAGACGCCTTATCTCCCTGCATAAGCTGAAGCGCAATCGCTACAGCCAGATGGGTTTTTCCGGTTCCGTTTGTTCCTTCGATGTAGAGTCCCGTGCCGTTCTCAGAGATTTCATCCCACCCGTCGGCATACCTCTTTGCAATATCAAAGGCACGCTTACGAGGAGCGGTATTCGTGACAAAGCTGTTGAACGTTCTCGTTGTAAACCTTTTCCTGATTCCGCTGCTGTCAATGCGGGAAGCTATCTTCAACTCCATTTCTCGCCGCCTGCTGGATTCCCGTTCTTCCTCCTCGATGTGTTTCCGCTCTTCGTCGTATCGTCTCCACTTTTCAGTAGCACGCTTGCAGGTACACCTTTCGGCGTACGGGTTCCATACCATAACCCACCCGAAAAAAACTGCCCCCTGATGCCTCAGAACCCTTCCGCAGAACTCGCACGTCTCGTCAGGCGGCTGTGGAACACGGATCCCGAATCCTGCTTTTCTCGCTTCCTCCTCGGACCACACAGATATGGTCTGTTTGCTGTCGGTCGCCGGTTTATTCTGTTGGGGTAAAACCCTCTGACGGTCTGAATCCTTCCGAGGACCTGAATTCTTCCGGCCGTTTAGTTCTTCCATTGCTGGTTACTCCTTTTTGGTCCTGACCTATTACTGCGTTTACGACCCATGACAGAATCGCTCTGAAATCGCTCTTGTACTTATAGCCTTTCGCCCCTTTTGCGTTATCGAGCTTTTCGATCAGTTTCTGAGTAGTCTCTTCCCCGTACTTTTCTACGAGCTTCCTGTATTCGGCGTCTGTCAGAGATACGTTTTCGCCGTACTTCTTTTTCTCAGGCTGCTGCTTTCCTCCCTTTTGCCCCCGGTTCACAGGGACTTCCGTTGGCTGTTCGTCGCTTTGTGCATTCCCCCGCTCTGGTTCTTCTTCCGTGCTTTGTGATTTCGTCCTGCGCTTTCTTGCGTTTCTTCTGGGCTGTTCCTTCGGACACTCCGGTCTCTTAGGGATTTCCATCCCCCTCGTAGAGTAAAGCGCTTCAAGATTATTCACGAATGACTGGCACCAGATGATTTTTCTTTTCTCCCAGAGCTCCATGTCGATTTTCTCCCTTTGCGACAGAAAATTCAGAATGTCCAGGGCCTTCTTTTCGTCTACGCCAGTGTAGGCTGTAAGGTACTGCATGTCTGCCGCCATAGAGCAATCGTAATAGTGTCCATCGCTGATTCTTAAAATCTCCAGGAGCTTAAACCAGAACGCATACCCGTCATTTCCCCAGTTATGTTCCAGTATGAACTTCGTTTTGCTGATGCCGACGTAGTGGGGAAAATACTCAGCAATCAGTCTGTTGTTCTTTGGCAATTCTTCTACCCCCTTCCCGTAGTCCCCGAAAGGGGTCCGGGGACTACGGGATTCTGCTTTGGTCAGTTGTAAATGATCCTGCTTCCGTTCTCCGTCTTTACGACGTCCACGCTCTGAGGGAACCTGCTTTTCATCTCCGGATCGTGAGTAATAGCCATAACCTTCAGGTCCGAGTACCTTCTCTGGATCGTCTCCAGGGCATCGCAGTAGGCAGTGACGCCCTGCCTGTCCAGGAAAGGGGGCTCGTCGATGAAAAGGAAGCCAAGCTGTACGCCTGCCTTGGTGCTCTTGATCTCCGCAAGCGCCAGTATTACCGCCAGAGCTGCTTTTACCCGTTCTCCTCCGCTTCGACTCATATACGGAAGCCGTCCGGTCTGGCTGTCGTTGATCACAATATCCAGAGCGGTTACTTCCTTCTTGCTGTTGCTTTTGAGCGTCTTCTCCATGACAAATTCGACGCTCATATGGCCGTTGCTCATCTGCCCAAGTATGTTTGTTGCGGTCGCCTCAAAGATCGGTATGATGCTTCTGACAATGTTGTGAGGAATCCCGTCCTGCGAGAACGCTTTCTTGAGGATGTCCAGATCAGACGCCTCTACGCTGAGTTCGTCCACTTTCTGCCTTATCCCTGCCAGCTTACTCTTTTTGTCTCGGACCTCCTGCAGCTCCTTCTGCGCAGCCCCCAGATCAAGGCTCTTTCCCATAATCCTGTCAGAGATGCACTTTTCTTCGTCCTTCGCCTGCATCAGCTTCCGCTCGGTGGCTTGACGTCCGGACGCTTTTGCCTCTTCCTGAGACTTTTCCGCTTCAAGCTCGACGATTCTGCCTCTGCGCTCCTGCGCTTCAGCCTCCAGCTCAGTGATACGCCTGCTGGCTGTATCGTACCTTTCCTGAGCGACCGGAAGCTGCTTTTCTTTGTTCTTCCACCGTTCCGCTTGCGCCAGCTTCCCCTTGAGACTTTTGTATTCCCTGGAGGTCTGCCCTAAAACGTCCTTCCTGGCGGTCAGTTCCTGGACTTCTGCTTGTGCCTGACGGGTTTCCTCCTCGTATCTTACAATCTCCTCATTGAATTCCCTGATCATATCTGAGGCGTGTTCGACTTCCGTCTTCGCCATGTCCAATCTGGAGTACATTGCCTCCGACTCCTGAAAGCCCTCCAGGTGCCTTTTGACAGCCCTTTCCCTGTCTTCCGTGTAGTCCTTGGGGGTCAACGCAATAAGGTTCAGAAGCTCCTCTCGCACGCCTGGCATCATTTCCATGGCTTCAATGGCGTCCTTCAGGAATACGCACTCCGTCTCCTCTGCATACGGGCAGCCATTGTCCTCCAGCAGGACAGCCCGCCTTTCGAGGTCCTTCAGCCTCATCCTGGTCAGTTCGACCTTCTGCTTGGCCTCCAGGTATGCCGGACGGGCAGATTCGAGTCTTTCCAGCTCGGCTCTCAGTTCTTCATACTCCCCGTGTTTCTCCCGCAGCGAAGCCTCGTTTTGCAGCAGAGCGTTTGCAGGGGCGATTCTTGTCCGCTGAATTTCCTCCGCTTTGCGCTTCAGCTGAGTTGCTTTGGACGTTGCCAGCGCTATACGGTTCTCCCCGCTGCTTATCCTGCAGATCAGGTCCGAATATTCCTCCTCGGACTTCTCCAGCGCAGACAGCTTAACTGCAATAGACTCGTACTCCGCTACGCCGGCTTCAATCCGCTCCCGTTCACTCAGTGCCTTTTCTGCTTCTGTGACTATAAGTTGCTGCGCTGTTATGCTGCTGATGGCAATGGAGATTTTCCCCGTTTCTGCCTCAATCTCCGAGTTCAACCATACGACTCGCCTTGAAACCTCGTCCGCTGCGAGCATAGCTGCGGAGAGCTCGCTGATCCTTGCCCGAACCTCCTGATCCATGCCCTGAAGCTCCTGCAGGTCGGCTTGCAATCTGGAGATGTATGCCAGTACGGACTTCTCTTTTGAGTCCAACCCGTCCAACTCCGAGGCTTTTTCTTTCAGGGACCGTACTTCCCTGTTGCAGTCAGCAAGTGCGTTGACTGTCGATTCCTCCATGTGGGAGTAGATCTCAAGTCCAAGAATCTTCCCCAGTATGCTCATACGGGACTCTTTGTCCGCTGTAAGAAAGAGACCATACTGGTCCTGCATGATCAGACCGGTCGCCTTGAGGGTAAGGCTGTCCATGCCTATGGCATTCAGTATTTCTGCCTGAGTGTCCCTGAGCTTCTCCTTACTCCTGTTAGTCCAGACGCCTTCAACCATCTCGGCCAGGTTAAGAGTTGCACGTCCGCTTTTCATCCTTGTCCTGGAGACCCTGTAGAGCCTTTCTCCGAGCCTGAACGTGAACTTAATGCTCCCGCTTCTCGCTTCCTCAGAATTGCTTATCCAGCCGGAGAGATCTCCTTCCCGTGTCTCTTCAAACAGCGCATCGCACATGGCGTCCATGAAAAGGCTGCTTTTGCCGGCTCCGTTTTCGCCGTTAATGGTGCAGAACTTCACCCAGTCGAAATTGAACGTTTCCTCTTTGTAGTTCCTGTAGTTCTTAACCTCGATCTCTACGGGAACTAACGTACCTCCTGCGTGCCTTTTCATGGTGGCCTGTTCAGCCTCCGCTATGAACTTCCTGGCCCTCTCGACTATTCTTCCGGCTGTAGCTTCCTCGATTTCCTTTTCCCGCAGATACTTCCGCAGGTTGTCTTCCGGGCCGTCCTCCGTGCTCAGACTGCTTCTGCTGGCTGCTACCGTGATAGTCTCCGGAGTTATCTCCTGCACCCAGAAGGTTCCCCTTGCATACAGCTCTTTCTCCATCGCAGTCTTGTTTAATGCCTTATTATGTTCGTCCGTGCAGCTGTAGAGCACTCTTACAATCCTGCTGTCCACTCCGCTGGCCCACGGCATCAGACCTTCTTTGTTGTACAGACGAATGTCTTCATCCGCCAGGCGGATTGTTTTAAACTTCCTGCAGTCGATCTCAATGAAACGTGTTCCTGTATCTTCGTGGATCAGCAGACCTCTCTCCTGACCTTCGTCGTTGAAATTGTAGGCTGCAATGGCTCCGCTGTAGTACGCCCTTCCGCAACCGTCGAGTTTCTGCCAGCGGTGAATGTGTCCGAAACAGGAGAGGTCAAATCCGGCGGCTGCAAGCGTGTAGGGTTCAATTACCGGTTCATATTGTGAAAACAGCTGTACCTGTCCGCTCTCCATGTTTGACCCAGCTACCGTATAGTGGCCTACCAGAACCGACATCCTGCTTCCGCTGCATTGGGCTTTCATGCCCATAATGATTCCGTTCAGAGCCTCGCTGAACACTTTTGTCTCCTCGGCCCTGTCGAGACCAGGATTCATTGCCCTGAAGTACCCTCTGTCGAACCCTGGAAGCGCTGCTACATCGATGGACTGGCCCGTGTAGCCTGTAACGGTACGGACGCCCGGTTCTGTCAGAATGTGAACGTTGCGGTCCTCCTCAAAAGACGTCTGGAGCATTCTGAACTGCTGTTCGCTGTCGTGGTTGGGCGTCCCACGGACAATTATCACGGGCGCAACCTTCTCCAGCTGCCTGACGCACTCTATGGCCGTCTGGCTTTCCCGGAGTCCCCTGTCGCTCCATACCCTTGCCTGATGGAAAATGTCTCCCGCTACAATGATAAACTCCGGCTTTTCCTCCACCGCTATCCCGACAACTCTGCTGAGATAGTTCCGGATGTCCAGGAACCGGGCGTTCTCGCCGTTTACTACGGGACCGTTGAAATTGCCGATATGCCAGTCGGCTGTATGCAGTATCTTCATCGATCAGCCCTCCCAGGTTCCAGGGGTCTCGTTCTGGCACTTCATGCACAAAGACGCCTTATAGTGTTGCATGCTGAACCTGTAGACCCTTTCCGTAATCCGTTTTCCACACTTTGAGCAGGCAAACGTCTCCTGAGGCTGTGTTTGGCTTCCCTGCTGCGCCTGAACCCTTCTCTGGGGCTCCGGAATCCTCTGAGGTTCCGGCTTCCTTTCGACGGGTTGAGTCCTTGCCTGGGGCGTCGGCGCTTCAGGGACTTTCTCCGGCTCCACAGGTTCCTCCCGCTGATCTGCCACCGTAACGGCTTCCGAGACCGTCTCCGACCGCTCAGGCAACAAAGGTGTCTGCACTCCTCCGAACAGCCTGCTTGTCTCTCCGAAGAATGTTGTCACGGCCTCCTTACGAACTTCAGGATTGTCCAGATTCGGTACGAGGTAAGCTACCACAAAGGGCTTCTGGAACTCCTCGATCTGGTAGGACCCCTTGATCAGCATAGCTGTCCTTAAGGCACGGTTGAGGGCTTTACTCTCGCACATCTCGGACCGGTACTTCATGAACTCCGCTTTCTGCTTGTCGCTCATTCCAGCCGTAACGTCGTCCACGATAACTTCCTTGTGTGCGACAATCTCCGTATTCTCCCCTGTAAGCTGGGGGACGCTTACTCTTACCTCGTACTTTACGTCCTTATTGCTGCACGAGCTGCAATTGACGCTATCCCCGATGCTCTGATTCATCATGATGCACTTCTGGCACGTGGAAGGGATAACGGGCTTGCTGGAAAGGACCTTGATCCCTGCCGCTCTCATGAGCTTCGCCAGCCCCTTCTTGGTCAGAGCATACTTCGCAGGAGTCCCTTCGTGGTATCCTCCGTCCCGGTCCCTCCATGCCTTTCTTGCACGCTCAATCTCATAGATCTCATTGTCCTTGAGATTGGTGCTGATCCTGACAACGTTCATGACCGGCTTGTATACCGAGGAGATCTCCGCAACCGTCTGGATAGGCACCAGAAGGTTGTACTGGTCCGCCGGATACATGTTCGTTATCACGAGAGTTGAACTGTTCCCGCCGCTTGTCTGCGGCTGCATTCTGTTTTCCATATGCACTCTCCTGTTTTTTCATCTGTGTGGTTTACTGTTTCTGCTGCCAGCTCCGCTTTCAGAAGCTCCACTCGCAGCTCTTCCGCTATCAGTTCATTGAGGTAGTACGGCTGAAGCCTTTCTCCGTTATCGTTTCCGTACTTTGCTATGATGCGGTCAAGTTTGTTTCCAGCGTTCAGCAGAGCCCGCTTGCACATTGCCATGACACACTTTGCGGGTTTTGTGTTTCCTTCTCCCACGGTTCTTTTTCCTCCCAAATATGACGCCATGCGACACCATGATTCCTGCAAGCGCTCCGGCATACATCACGATCCACTCTCCACCGATGCCCCCACTATTACGCAGACGGTATCCAACGGGCAGTGCGATCAGTCCGGTCAGTGAGGCTCCAAGGATTGCGGCTGCTACCTCAAGGATGATCATAAGGGCAATTGCCATGACAGTTTCGGACGGGTTCCGCTTATCGTTTTTCAGCTCATTCATCTGTCTCTCTCCTTTGCAGAGTTGCTGCCCTGTCCAGTATGCTGGCAGAGTATTCAGTCCTGTAGACGCCAGCCCGGAACAGCTTTGCAGCTCCCGTCTCTCCACGGTTGTAGGCAATCAACGCCTGCTCTATATCCCCGTACTTATGGTAAAGTCTCTGAAGGATATACACGCCGCACCTGATGTTTTCCTTCGGGTCCGTTATGTTCTGTACTCCAAGTTCCTTCTTCAGCCACTCGTGATTGATCTTGTTGATCTGCATTAACCCGTAGTCTTCCGTGGAGCTTACAACGTTTTGCCTGAAGGAGCTCTCCTGCTCAATGAGAGCTATTACCGTATCGAACTGAGGGAATTCATATTCCCCGCAGAGGTCCTGAATGTATTCCTGGAGCTCATCGCTGAGAGGTACGTCGAAGTAAATGTAACTTTTCCCCTCGTTTCCCGCTGCCACAGTGGGCTCCAGCTTCTCCTCCGGCTTCTGAACGTTGCTGTATCCGTCGATGATAACGTTATGATCGACGATGGGGTCTGTGATAACCGTCTGCGTCCATTCTTCTTCCCGAGCGCTTCTGACTACGCTTACGCCCGCTACGATCATGAAGATTAACGTGGTTATGATCACAGCTGCTAACCGTATTTTATCTTCCAGTCTGTACATGGCTCTTGGACGATGCAACGACAGCATCCCTGGTCATGCTTGCGATCTCTCGCAGAATCATGCTGACATCGTTTGGAGTCTTATCCCGGCAGAAGTTGTCTGCTATCCTGATTCTTGTCTTTCCAACCGTGAACTCCTTCACGATGTGGGGCACGTCTGTCGCATCCGTCACATGGTCGCCTCCTTTACTGTATTCTATTTTCCCTTCCGGGCTGTATATGCGCTTACCTTCCGAGAATCAGCTTTTCTACCGTTACGACTGCTTCCTGAAGGCGTCTGTTGATCTCGACAAGTTCATCCCTGATCTCCATGAGACGGCTTCTTTCGTCGGTATCAACCGTTCCGTCGTCCAGTATCCCGCTTACCTCCGATATGACTTCCTGCAGCGTGGACAGTTTGTTCGACAGTCTGACTACCATCCGCTCCGGCGGCATCTCCGGGACCGGCCTCGTGTGCTTCCCGAGCGGACACTCGCTGGCGCAGTACCAGACCGCCAGCTCCGGCGTCCCGTAGGCGTCTGCCATCAGGGCCACGATGTCGTTCGGAGGCTTTACCAATCCGAGCTCGTACTTTTTCAGGCTTGCCTCCGCTACGCACCCGAGCTCTGCTGCCGCACTCGCTCTGGAGGAGAACCTGTCATTATACTTTGCAGCCTCCAGACGTGCCTGGCAGTACCTGTTTACTGACGCCTTTGTTACCTGTCTTGGCACCTTTCATCTCACCTCCTTGTGGTACAATGTATCAGGATGAAGCCAGGCCGACTTCAGGGACGCATAATGACGTAATTTGCCGTTTTGCGCCACTTTTCGGGGCCTATAGGGGTATAAGAAGCTACTCCCTGTCAAAAATGTCGTCCCTGCAGTACGACAGGACCTTCTTGAGCCTGAGACCGACGCTCAGAGACGGCTCCTTGTCCCCGGCCTCTATCTGCGTATAGTGGGTCCGGCTGATGCCCACGAGGTCGGCAAGCATCTCCTGGGTCATGCCGCTTGCCACCCTGAGCTCTCGCAGCTTCTTCCGCATTTAACCACCTCCTTTCAGCCGTCCTCGCTGACGAACAATGGGATTATAGTCCCTTTTAGGGACCTTGTCAACCCTCAAAATTCGATTTTCGGGTCACATGCCCCTTTTTCCGTCCCGTGTTGCCGTAAGGGACAATCTGGTGTATAATGTTCTCTATGACGGAGGTATTGCTATGAGTAAATTCAGTGAGCGCCTGGCTCTGCTTCGCAAGGAAAAGGGTGAGTCCCAGCTTGAGCTCGGACGGCTTATTCAGCGGTCCAGGTCTACCATCCAGGGCTACGAGAGTGAGGACAAAGAGCCCAGCTACGACGCCCTCTGCGTACTGGCGAACCATTTCGGGGTCACTACCGACTACCTGGTAGGTCTCTCCGACTCCAGGAGCCGCGACGATCCCTCCTTTGCCGCTGACACGGGTATCTTCACTGCCGAGTACCTCGGGCTTCAGAAGGACGCTAAGAGCGCTGTTGCAGGCGTCCTCAGTACCCTGTACAGCCTCGTTGGGGGAGAAATGCGGTCCAGCTCCCTGAAGCGCCTCGAACTGTACGGCAGCCTGTTCTCTACCATTCTCAGCAGCCGCACCGAGATCGTTGGCGTCGTTGAGAACGGAGACCTGTCCGACGCCTTTACCCTCTCCAACCTGCTGTCCACCCAGAACTCCCTCAAGAATGAGGTTTCCATCCTTCTGGACCAGCTCCTGCAGGCAGACATCTCTCTGGCCTCTGACAAGAGGAACGCCATGCGAGGATCCGGAAGAAGGCAGGCAATGTAATTTACGTCGCCTTTGACTAAGACAACGGAGGTGGGACACCATACCGTATTGTTTATACTTGAGAAAGTCCAGGTCCGACTCCGAAGGCCCGCTTGCGTCCGAAGTGGAAGTCCTGGCACGCCACGAGCGGGCTCTCCTTGACCTTGCAAAGCGCCTCAATCTCAACGTCACCGAGATATACAGGGAAGTTGTCTCCGGGGATACCATAGCCTCCAGGCCTGTTATGCAGAGACTTCTCTCCGAGGTCGAACAGGGCGCTTGGGAGGGCGTCCTCGTCATGGAAGTGGAGCGCCTCGCAAGAGGTGACACCATTGATCAGGGCATTGTCGCTCAGACATTTCAGTTCTCTGATACCAAGATTATCACTCCTCTCAAGACCTATGATCCGAACAATGAGTTCGATGAGGAATACTTCGAGTTTGGCCTTTTCATGTCTCGCAGGGAATATAAGGTTATCAACAGGAGACTTCAGCGGGGGCGGATTGCTTCCTTCAAGGAAGGTCATTATGTTGGAAATAAAACTCCCTACGGATACAGAAAGGTTAAGATCGAAGGTGGGAAGGGATTTACGCTCGAAATTCTGGAACCAGAGGCTGATATCGTAAGGCTTGCCTTCAACCTCTATACAGAAGGAGAGCTCCTTCCAGACGGATCGAGGAGGCGCCTCGGCCCAAGCCTTATCTGTCGGCGGCTTAACGAGATGAAGTTTCCTACGAAGTCGGGCAACACCTGGAGTCCCCACACGATCAGAGGTATGCTGACCAATCCCGTCTACATTGGCAAGATGCGCTGGAACTATAAGAAGAGCGTCAAAAGAATGGAGGATGGGAAACTCGTAGTGAGTCGTCCGAAGGCAGACCCGAGCGAATGGCTCATAGTGGATGGGTTTCACCCTCCAATCATCGACAAGCAGGTCTTTGATATGGCTCAGGAGCTTATGGCAAACAGACCTCCCAGACCAGTTAAAGGGGATACCACTATTAAGAATCCTCTCGCCGGGCTTGTCGTTTGCGGCAAATGTGGAAGGAAAATGGCTAGACGCCCCTACGGCCCTCGCACGAGGGCTGATACTCTCATGTGTCCGGACCCCATGTGCAGCAACGTCTCATCCGATCTAGCTCTCGTAGAAAGCAGGATAATCGGTGGGCTTGAGGACTGGCTGTCCTCCTACCGCCTTAAGTGGGAAGCTGACTCCAGTTCAGCCAACACGCAGATTGAGATCAAACGGAAGTCTGTGGAAAGGCTGGAGAAAGACCTCGTAGCGCTGGACAGGCAGCTTTCTTCGGTCCACGACCTGCTGGAGCAGGGTGTCTATGACACCGAGACTTTTTTGCAGCGCTCCAGAACCATAGCGGAGCGTATCCAGTCAGCGAAGGGCTCAATCGAGACTCTCAACGGGGAAATTGCCTTGGAATCCAAAAGAGAAGAGGCTAAAAAAGATGTGATCCCAGCCGTGGAGCATCTTCTTGAAGTCTACTACACCCTGGAGACTCCCAAGCTGAAGAACGACATGCTTCGGGCGGTACTGGAGAAGGTCGTGTATACGAAGGAGCGCAGCGCCCGTTGGCGTGGTGTCTCCCCGGACGACTTTGAACTCGTTCTCTATCCCAGGCTTCCGGACGGTTCCGGCTGACCCCTTTCCCCCCATACCCACCCCCTCCAGGGGGTGGGTTTCTATTTGGGGCGGTCTTTCTGACTGATATCTTATCTGTACTGATTCTTCGGTTCCGACATCGGTCAATAATCCCTGCGCTTCCGGGAAGGGCATGGCGTAGCGCTGCGTCAGATAGCGCATGGATGCGCCAAGTTCGCCGTCTGGACCGCCGTACTGAGTTATGATATATGAAGCAAGTTTCGGATTCGGATTGGAGATCTTCACCGGGAACTGCAGCTTCTTCTCATAGATAAACATGGCTCACTTCACCTCGTTCTGCGCATACTTCCAGGGCCAGGGCTCCTGGAGCCAGCGGTAGCAGTCGCCCGAAGCGGCGGCAGCGGATTTCGTCAGGGGGCCATACCGGGTCTCATAGGCGGCCTTGGCGGCCTTCTCCATGGCGGCGTACTGCCGGAAGAGGTCAAAGGCCTCCTTATCGTCCGGATGGGTATCCAGATAGAGGCCCAGTTCCAGGGTCACAAACTCCAGCGCCTGCAGCTCCACCAGGGGGTTGCCGGGCAGATCGCTGCCGTCCACCGCCAGATGGAAGGGAAGGTTGAGGCTGGGAAACAGGGTGCCGTTGCTCAGAGCCTCCTCCTGGGAATAGACCGGCGGATTGCTGGCCTGAAAGGGCACGTAGGGCACCGCCAGACCGGCGCAGGACGGAAGGGAGCCGTAGTACTCCGGACAGTCCACCATGGGACAGGAGTTCCCGGAGCCGCTGTGTTCCTTGTTCAAAGGGGATTCCTCCTTGGCTTTGATCCGAGAAACCCCGGAGGGGATTCCTCGGTCCATTCTATGTGCGTCTGCCCCTCCCGTCCCCGTGCCTCCGCCCGCCTTCCCGTGAAAGAACGGAATTCTTCGTCTCTTCCGCCCGGTTCCGGCCCCGTTTCCCGGATTGGGCGCCCGAAAACTTTTTTCGCTGGCATAGAGGGCGGCGGGGGATCCATAGGATGAAGCGAGGTGATGCGCATATGAGACGCTGTCTGCTGCTGGCGGCGGCTCTGGCTCTGGTCCTGGTGGGACTCTCGCTGTCTGTGGGAATCTTCCGGGAACAGGTGGCCCGGGTCTCCGGAAGCGCCGCGATCGAGAAGGGTCCCGTCCTCATTCTGGATGCCGGCCACGGAGGGGAGGATGGCGGGGCGGTTTCCGTCACCGGTGTGCCGGAGAGTTCCATCAACCTGTCCATCGTCCTGAAGATGCGGGACCTGCTGGCCTTCTGCGGCACGGATCCCATTCTGCTTCGGGACCAGGATATCTCGCTGCACAGCGCGGACGCCGTCACGCTGCGGGAAAAGAAGGTCTCGGACCTGAAAAACCGGGTGGCGGCCATTCAGGCCCAGCCGAATGCCGTGCTGCTCAGCATTCACCAGAACAGCTTTCCGGAGGCGCGCTACCGGGGAACTCAGGTCTTCTTTGCTCCCACCGAAGGCTCCGAGGCCCTGGCCTCTCACATCCAGAGCGCCATTCAGTCCGCCCTGCAGCCGGAGAACACCCGCGCCAGCCGTCCCATTCCGGATACCGTCTTCCTGATGAACCACATCGACTGCCCCGCCGCGCTGGTGGAGTGCGGCTTTCTCACCAATCCGGAGGAGGAAGCCCTGCTGCGCAGCGAGGACTACCAGCGCAGTCTGTCCCTCGTCCTGACCTCCGCCTGGCTGACCGCCGGCGCCCCGGAAGAAAGTCCGGATTCCGGAAGCACGCAACAGGCGCCCGCAACCTGATACTTTCATTTGTAACTTTCTGGTTTTTGTGCTACAATAAACGCAGTACCCACACCACCAAATACCAAGGAGGAATCCCTGTAATGGCAGTCTACACAGAGAAAAAGACCTGCCACACCCGGGCCAACATGGGAATGATCGACGTGACGGAGGACTTCCGCCACGCGGTGGAGCAGGCCTGCCGCCGCCACCACATCTCCGCCGGCACCGTCACCGGCTTTACCACCGGCGGCGTGGCCGGACTCACCACCCTGGAATTTGAACCCGGCATCGTGAACCACGACCTGAAGGCGGCGCTGGACGTCTTCTCCCCCTACCTGGACGAACACGGAGAGGTGATCCCCTACTGGCACCACGAGACCTGGCACGACGACAACGGCTCCTCCCACATCAAGGCCGCCCTTCTCTCTCCCTTCATCACCGCGCCCTTTGAGGATGGCAAACTGATCATCGGGCCCTGGCAGAACTTCACGCTCATCGAGTGCGACACCCGAAACCGGGTCCGTGACATTGTCTTCACCGTCATGGGCGAATAATCCCTCCAGAAGGCAGGGAGCTGATCCGCTTCCCACGCGGGCCGGCTCTCTGCCTCTTCGAATTCCGGTTCATGAAACTCTCCTGGGGAGGATCCCCTGCAGTGCTAAAACGCTATAACGCCTGCCGGAATCCGCTTTTTCCTTCCGCCTTCACGACCAGGGAAGCCATCATGTCAGCCAGCCTCCGCCCCCTGATCTGTCCTCTGGAGAAGGTCAAACTGCGACAGAATCCGGCTGCCGGTCGCCCGGTTCCCGCTGCAGCCCCCGAAATCCCACGTCCTCCTCCCCGCTCCGGACGCTTCCCCGCCTGAAAAGGGCGCAAAAAAGCGCCGGCCCGAAGGACAGCGCTGTCTTCTGACTATATCGGTTCGGTGTCCATCTCCGCGATGATCCGGGTCAGCTCCTTCCGGTTCTGCTCCAGATGTTCGAGCATCTTCCGGGAGGCCAACTCCGGATTCTGCTCGCAGATGGCCTCTGCGATGGCCCTGTGGCACACGATGGTATCCGAAAGAAGCGTCTTACCGGTCAGAGTACCAAACAGTCCCACCGAGTAGGAGATGATGGGGATCAGATTGGGCATCACCATGTTCTGGGTGCAGTTGGCGATGGCCACATGAAACTCCACATCGTGGGGAAGGTGATCCAGGCCGGAAACGATATCCAGTTCCACCTGCCGGCAGGTGTTCTGCACCACTTCCAGGTTCTCCGCGGTCGCCCGCTGGGCCGCCAGGGCCGCGGCCCATGGCTCCAGCTGGATGCGTATCTCCAGCAGATCCTGGATCAGCCTCTTTTTATTCGGGTAGTAGGCAAACCCCAGGGGATCGTCAATCTGACCGGGCTGGTCGGCGATAAAGGTCCCAACGCCCCGGCGGATCTCCAGAACGTTGCGGGAAACCAGCAGTTTCACCGCCTCCCGGATCGTGCCCCGGCCCACCTTCAGCATCGAAGCCAGTTCAAACTCCGTGGGGATCCGCTCCCCGGCCACCAGCCTGCGCTGTTTGATAAGCTCCGAAATCATGTCCGCCGCCTGCTCCGGAAGCGAACTCCTCTTCGCCTGGAGCGCGCTGAAGTTTTCCGAATCCATCAGGACCCTCCTTCCCGCAGGTATTCCTGCCCGACGTCATATGCCGTTACTATACGCTATTTTTTCCGGGATTGCAAGCCCTGTTTCCTCCCGGAGCGGTCCCGGAATCGACCTCCCGCCTTTCCGGGTTGGAGCAACAGGAAAGACGCCTCCTCTTCCCGGCCTCCACTTTGGTTATTCTGTACAATCCTGCAACCGGATTCCAGGGAATATCTGTAAGATTGATGATTGACGACATCTGACGTCTGATGTAGAATGGCGATATCAGGAAAAGAAAGGTCTCCCGGCGCGGGACCGCCCGCCGGCGGAAGGCCACCCGAATTTTACAAGGAAAGAGGTTACCAGTCATGCATGCACTCAGCCAGGCCATCTCTGATATCGGCGTTGTCCCCGTCATCAAGCTCAATCACCCGGAGCGGGACGCAGCTCCTCTGGCGAAGGCTCTGACGGAGGGCGGAGTGCCCGTCGCCGAGGTCACCTTCCGGGCCGCCGGAGCGGAAACCGCCATCCGCCTCATGAAAGAAGCCCAGCCGGAGATGATCGTGGGCGCCGGCACGGTCACCACCACCGCCCAGATCGACTCCGCCATCGCCGCCGGGGCCCAGTTCATTGTCACCCCCGGCTTTGACCCCGAACTGGTGGCCTATGCCCAGGAGAAGGGCCTGCCCATCTATCCGGGATGCACCACCCCCACGGATTACCACGCCGCGCTGAAGTTCGGGCTGGAAGTGCTGAAGTTCTTCCCCGCCGAGCAGTCCGGCGGTCTGGCGAAGATCAAGGCCATGAGCGCTCCCTTCCCCATGTTCAAGGTCATGCCCACCGGCGGCGTGTCCCTGAAGAATCTGGGCGACTACCTGAAAAGCCCCATCATCGCCGCCTGCGGCGGTTCCTATATGGTCACCGCGGACCTCATCGACAACAACCGCTGGGACGAGATCACCGAGCTGTGCCGCAAGTCCGTGGCCATCGTCAAAGAGGCCAGGGGTTGAATCCCCCCAAAGCCCGCACACAGCGGAAATGAGGTGAGCATCATGCAGCATTCCAATCCCATTCTCCATGGATCCCACTCGCCCCGCTTCATCACCTTCGGAGAGATCATGCTCCGCCTGACGCCCCCAAACTACGGCAAGATCCGCGTCTCCAGCAGCTTTGACGCCAGCTACGGCGGCAGCGAAGCCAACATCGCCCTCGCCCTGGCCAACCTGGGCGTGGACAGCACCTTCTTCACGGTGGTTCCCAACAACTCCCTGGGCAAGAGCGCCATCCGTATGCTGCGCTCCAACGACGTACACTGCACGCCGGTCATCCTCAGTACTCCGGAAGAGACTCCAACCCACCGTCTCGGGACCTACTACCTGGAGACCGGCTACGGCATCCGTCCCAGCAAGGTCACCTACGACCGCCGGCACAGCGCCATTACGGAGTACGACTTCTCCAAAGTCGATCTCGACTGGCTGCTGGAGGGCATGGACTGGCTCCACCTCAGCGGCATCACGCCCGCTCTCTCTCCGAGCTGCGCGGACTTCATCCTCGCCCTTCTGCAGAAGGCCAGGGAGAAGAACCTGACCGTCAGCTTCGACGGCAACTTCCGCTCCACCCTGTGGAGCTGGGGAGCGGCCCGGGACTTCTGCACCCGCTGCCTTCCCTATGTGGACGTCCTGCTGGGCATCGAGCCCTATCACCTGTGGAAGGACGAAGAGGACCACTCCAAGGGCGACTGGAAGGACGGCGTCCCGCTGCAGCCCAGCTACGAGCAGCAGGACGAGATCTTCGATCACTTCATCGAGCGCTATCCCAACCTCCGCTGCATCGCCCGCCACGTGCGCTACGCCCACACGGGCAGCGAAAACAGCCTCATGGCCTACATGTGGTATCAGGGTCACACCTTTGAGAGCAAGCTGTTCACCTTCAATATCCTGGACCGGGTGGGCGGCGGCGACGCCTTCGCCAGCGGTCTCATCTACGCCATGATGAACGGGTACAAGCCCATGGATATGGTGAACTTCGCGGTCGCCAGCTCTGTCATCAAACACACGATCCAGGGCGACGGCAACATCACGGACGATCCGGAGTCCATCCGCGCTCTGATGTCCATGAGCTATGATATCCGGCGGTAAGCACGGGACGCTCTTACATACCCCATGATCCGGCTTCCCCTTCAGACGGAGGGGAAGCGCTGAACAGAAGGAGGATACAGATCCATGGCGAAAATCATTACCTTCGGCGAGCTGATGATCCGGCTCCAGCCCTACAACTACGAGCGCTTCGTCCAGGCAGATCACCTGGAATTCACCTTCGGCGGCGGCGAGGCCAACGTGGC